>CBDHYJ010000001.1:0-41034 GCA_965275905.1 Hyphomicrobiales bacterium
CTTCTGGTCGTTCCCAACAGACGCGGGATGTGGGCGCGTTTCGACCGCACCCCGTTCGGTCACGGACGCCCGTTCAGCAGGGGACAGCTTACGCAGTATCTCCGTAATGCCATGCTGAGCCCGAGCGGCTGGTCTCAGGCCCTGTTCGTCCCGCCGTTCGATCGGGGATTCCTGCGGCGTTCTGCGACGGCATGGGAGCGGCTGGGCCTCTGGATGTGGCCGGCTTTCTCGGGCGTGATCATCGTCGAAGCGACGAAGCAGGTCTATGCAGTATCACCCGGGCATCGGGTGCGCCGCTGGACAGGGGCCCTGCGGCCTGCGCTCCGGCCGGCCGGCGCGACGCCCCGACAGCCGGTATTGCCGCGGGATGCCGGAAACGCTCCATAAGCGCGGCCATCCCGCCCGCGTTGAAACCGACGCGGCCGGTCTGATGCTCGCCGAGGGCTTGGGAGTGGCTGCGCCGCCGGAAGTTCGATTGCGGCGTGCTTCAATGTTTTCTTTGATTTTGAGATTGCGCGACCTTAAGAATACGCCGCGATTTCCTTTGAAAAAGCGGTGACAGGGAGCGGAAGGGTCCGGGATTGACGGCCGATCAGAAAAAGACGCTGGAAGATATCCGGCAGCGCATCGACGAGATTGATAATGCTATTCTGGCGCTGATTGGCGAGCGGATGCAGGCAGTTTATGACGTTCGCGCCGCGAAGGGCGGGCTCGAAAACGGACAGTCGACGGCGATGCGTCCCGGTCGAGAAGCAATGATCCTGCGCAGACTTGTGGCGTCGCGGGGCGAAGGCGTTCCTGCGGGGCTCGTCGCGCGGCTCTGGCGCGAGGTGATTGCCAGCGCGACGCGCCTGCAGGGACCGCTGCCGCTGCATGTTTCCGATGACGCCGGGAGCGGGGCAATTCCCGATCTTGCCCGGGAGCATTTCGGTGCAGGCGGTGAGATGACGAGACACGGGACCGCCGCTCAGGTCGTCGATGCGGTGAGCGGCCGAATTACTGAAGTGGGCGTGGTCGCGGCGGCGCAGGATGGCGTCGCGGAATGGGTCGATCACCTGCTGTCAAGAGAGGCGGGAACACCCCAGGTCATTGCGGCACTGCCGTTTGTGAGCGCCGATGCGGCGCCCAGAGGCCTCGTCGTCGGACATGCCGACGCCGAGAGAACGGGTGACGACAGTACCGTGCTTGCCCTGAAATGTATGGGCGGGAATCACGGGCGCGCGGTCTCGGCGTTGCGGGAAGCCGGACTGGAAGGTGCGGTTCTTGCGGAGGGGAAGTCGTGGACCCTGTTTGCCGTTGCCGGCTGGATCGACGCCGATGACGCCCGTCTTGAAGCGCTGAACGGACTGCCCGAGGTCGAAGGCGTCCGTCTTGCCGGCGCATATGCCAATCCCATCCGCCTGACGGAGAGTGAGTGAACCATGTCTGATCTGAAGCCGCGTCCAAGAAACGGTGTGCTCGACATCGCCTCCTATGTGCCGGGGAAGAGCACGGCGTCCGGCGGTGGCACGACGTACAAACTGTCATCCAACGAGACGCCGCTTGGTCCGAGTCCGTTGGCCAGCCAGGCTTATGCCGACTGCGCTACATCGCTCGAGCTCTATCCGGACGGCGCGTCGACGGCGTTGCGCGAGGCGATCGGCGCCCATTACGGCCTGAACCCGGACCGCATTGTCTGCGGCGCGGGATCGGATGAACTCCTTTCGCTGATCAGTCAGGCGTACCTTGAGGCCGGCGACGAGGCGATCCACACCAGGCACGGATTCCTGGTCTACGAAATCGCGATCCGTGCCAATGGCGGAGTGCCGGTCGTCGCCGACGAGACGGACTTTACGGCGGATGTCGACAACATCCTGGCTTGCGTCACCGACAAGACACGGATCGTCTTTCTGGCCAATCCCAACAACCCCACCGGGACCTACATTCCCTTTGACGAGGTCCGGAGGCTTCACGAGGGCCTGCCCGGCAATGTCGTCCTGGTGCTTGATGCCGCCTATGCCGAATACGTCCGCCAGAACGACTACGAATCCGGGATTGAGCTGGTCGCGACGTCGGACAATGTCGTCATGACGCGAACGTTTTCGAAGATCTACGGTCTGGCCGCAGTCAGGCTTGGCTGGGCCTATTGTCCGGCCGAAATCGCCGACGCCCTGAACCGGATCCGCGGGCCGTTCAATGTCAACGCCCCGGCGATCGCCGCCGGTGTCGCCGCGATCAAGGACAGTGCCTTCACCGACGAAGCTGTGAGCTTTAATAGCAAGTGGCTGAGCTGGCTCACTCGCGAGCTCGAGGCCCTGGGCCTGACCGTGACACCGAGTGTCGGCAATTTCCTGCTTGTGCATTTCTCTGAAGAGGCCGGACGGACCGCGGCTGAGGTGGACGCCTTCCTCTTGTCGCGCGGATTTGTCCTCAGGAGGCTGGAAAACTATCACCTGTCTCATGCCTTGCGGCTTTCGATCGGAACGGAAGAGGCCAACCGTGGTGTCGTTAAAGCCATCGGCGAATTCCTGAAGGGCCCTGACTGAGCCCATGTCCGATATTCATTTCGAACGAGTCGCCCTGATCGGTCTCGGGCTGATCGGTTCATCGCTCAGCCATGCCATGCGCAGGGCGGGGATCGCGGGCCACATTTCGGGACATGCCCGCAGCGCCGACACCCGTGCGAAAGCCGTGGAACTGGGGCTGGTTGACAGTATTCACGAAACCGCTGCCGACGCGGTACGGGGCGCAGACCTGGTTGTCCTCGGCACGCCTGTCGGGACCTTCGGCGACATCGCGAGGGAAATCGGACCGGTCATGGAACAAGGTGCGATCCTGACGGATGTCGGTTCGGTCAAGGCCGCGGTGGTCGAGGCTGTGGCGCCCCATGTGCCGGACGGCGTTCACTTCATCCCCGGCCATCCGATTGCAGGCACCGAGCAGTCCGGACCGGAGGCCGGATTTGCCGAACTGTTTGACGGGCGGTGGTGCATTCTGACTCCGCAGGAAGGTGTCGAAGAGAGTGCCTATGATCGCCTCGCGAGCTTCTGGCGGGCCTGCGGCAGCGATGTGGAGCGTATGGATGTTGTGCATCACGACCTTGCGCTGGCGATCACAAGCCATCTGCCCCACCTGATTGCCTACAATATCGTCGGCACGGCCGCCGATCTCGAGGAAGTGACACAGTCGGAAGTGATCAAGTTCTCCGCTGCGGGCTTTCGCGATTTCACCCGCATTGCCGCATCGGATCCAACGATGTGGCGGGATGTCTTCCTGAGCAACAAGGAGGCCGTACTCGAGGCGCTCGGACGGTTCACGGAAGACCTCACGGCGCTGCAGCGGGCGATCCGGCGCGGCGACGGTGACAGCCTGTTCCATCTGTTCAGCCGCACACGGGACATCCGGCGCAAGATCATCGACGCCGGCCAGGAGACGGCCCTGCCGGACTTCGGGCGTGTGGGCGCAATTCACGTGGAAGACGAAGGAAGCTCGAGTGAATCTGGCCCAAATTCGCTCTAGAAGGCTGGTTTGAGGGTGGCGAACTTGAAGGGGCCGAAATAGAGGCGGCCCTTTTTGGCGCGGACCGAGACCCCGGTCCAGCCCGGACGTTTCTCGTCCTGGCTCTTGGACAGAAGGCCGATGGCGGTTGATGCCAGCGTGGCCTGGCTGGAACTCAGGCGTCCAGTCGCTACGAACTCATCGAAGAGATCCTGCAGCCCTTTGACAAGAAGATCGAGGCGGCCTTCGAGCCGGCCCTGATCGTCCAGCTGGATCGATCCCTTGCCCTCCGCTGCCCGGCCGTCCCTGATCAGAGAAATGTGGCGAATGGCGAGCTCACCCTTTGCGGCCTGCCATGCACGCAGTCCGGCGCGGGATGCGAGGTCCTCCGTAAGGGCTGTATTGACGAATGCGACTTGGAGGCCCGCTTTCTCCAGCGCCAGCGTCTCATGTCCGAATCCGGCGCCGAACTTGCCGGAATAATTGAGGTTGTTTCCTTCCAGCGACACCGTGGGATCGGAGCCGTCGACCGGCGGCTGCCAGTGTGCGGCGAAGTGTTCGGCCGTCGTCTCGGCGTTTTCGATTTCCACTCCGTTTCGTGCTGCCCGGATCCGCCCGCGCCATCCTTCTGTGCGCAATGTGAGTTGTTTAAGACGTCCGGCCGACAACAGGATGCCGACGCGCACCGGGGCGGTTTCCGAGCTCAGTTGGACGGTATCCGGAATTTCGGGCCGGTCGGGACTGACGGCGAGTGTTTGCGTCAGAGCGAATGGCGGCCTGATTTCGGCGATGACGTGATTGAGATTGTAGGCGCGGACGCTGGCGGAGAAGCGGACGGCCTTGCCGCTGACATTCGCTGATCCGGCACCTGCGCTGAAATCCGGGGAATCGCAGACGAACGTGAATCGGAACGGAAAGCCGTTCCAGGTCTCTTTGGCGCAATCGAGCCGGATGTCCGACTGGCGCAGCTTCGCGAATTCGGCCTTGGCGATGTCAAGCGCGTGGAACCAGTACCAGGACCAGCCGGCGGCAACCAGCACCGTGAGAAGGAGCGGAATGGTCATCCGCCAGGGGGAAATGTGTCTGCTTTGCATTGGCTGTTTGCCGGCGGGCGCGGTTGCTTTACATAGGAACGTCACATAGAGACGTTTGAAAATTCTTCAATGCACGGCCTACCCGCTGTGCCTCCGGCCGGTCAACAGCAATCATGCAGCAGCACTGGGTTTTTGGCTATGGGTCGCTGATCTGGCGTCCGGGATTCGACTATCTCGAGTCGCGGCCGGCCCTGCTCCATGGCGCTCACCGCAGTCTCTGCGTGCGATCCTTTTTTCACAGAGGCACGCCGAACAAGCCGGGACTGGTGCTTGGTCTCGATCGCGGAGGAGCCTGTCGGGGCGTCGCGTACAGGGTCGATCCGTCCGACTGGGACAGCACTGTCGCCTACCTTCGGGAACGCGAACAGGTGACCATGGTTTATGTCGAGGTGGTCCGTCCCGTGGCGCTCCTGGGCGACGGTGGCGCGACGGTAAGGGCGCTCTGTTACGAGGTCGACCGGGACCATGAGCAGTATGCCGGCCGGCTCGATCTCGAAACCCAGGTGGACATGGTGCGCCATGGCGTCGGGCAGTCGGGCGCCAATCCCGAGTACCTCTTCAACACGGTCGAGCACTTGAGGGAACTCGGAATCCACGACAGCGGCCTGGAAGCCATCTACGCCCGCCTGGCCGACCCGGACGTCAGCTGATCAGGCGGCCTCCGATGTCAACTCTACGGTTTCGGAAACGAGCTGGCGGGAGGTGATGTCCCGGAGCGCCTCGCGGCGTTCGGCGGGACCGCAAGCCATCAGGTGAAGGTGCAGTTCGTTGGCACCCCGCCGGCGCGCTTCCGCAAGTTTTGCGCCATGCATGACAAGGTCGGGAGCCGTCCCGAAATCGCCGGTTGCAATCGCCTGGCGGTGGCCCCGCGAATCCCGCTTCACCGCAACGAACAGGGCATTCTCGATGCACGGACACTCATCGGCAGCAAAAATCGTATGCAGATAGCGCTTTCCCGACCCCCCGAGCCAGTAGTGAAACCGATTGCCCGCACGGCATTCACGGCTGATGGAAGCAGGCATGTTACCCAGGGTTTCTCGTGTCTGAAGCATGAGAACAAAAGTAGAACAAAAATGCAGAAACGTCAAGCGGCAAATCGACTGCCGAAACGCTCTTCACGCTGAATTTGGCAGAAATCCGTTGTTCAGCCGCACTTGGAATAGCCGCAGTTCAGGCAATTGTGGCACCCTTCCTGGAACACCAGGGTGGGGTTGTCGCATTTCGGGCAATACCGCAGTCCGGACGGGGTCCCGGAGGGGACGGCGAGGTCGGCGGCCGGCGCGAGTCCGCCTTCTTCCGGCTTCAGGAAACCGGTGTCGATCATGTGCCGCTCGATCACGCCGCCAATGGCGGCGAGCAGGCTCGGCACATATTTTCCGTTCATCCACTGACCGCCGCGCGGATCGAAAACGGCCTTGAGTTCCTCGACAACGAAGGAGACGTCGCCGCCGCGCCGGAAAACGGCGCTGATCATGCGGGTCAGCGCCACCGTCCAGGCATAGTGCTCCATGTTCTTGGAGTTGATGAAAATCTCGAACGGGCGGCGCCGGCCATCCTCGATGATGTCGTTCAGCGTTATGTAGATGGCGTGGTCGGAATCGGGCCAGCGAACCTTGTAGGTGAATCCGGGCAGCACGGCCTCGCGCTCGAGCGGCTGCTTCATGTAGACGACTTCGGCATCGGCCGCCGGAGGCTGCGGCGCGTCGAGCGGCAGGCTGGTCTGGCCGCCGGTTTCGGAAGCTTCACTGACTTCCAGGACCGAACCGGTGACGTCGTTCGGGCGATACGTCGTGCAGCCCTTGAGGCCCAGGTCGTAGGCGCTTGCGTAGAGGTCCTTGAAGGCTTCGAAATCGATGTCCGGCGGGCAGTTGACGGTCTTCGAAATCGAGCTGTCGACATGCTTCTGGAGCGCGGCCTGCATGACAATATGCTCATCCGGCGTCAGGGTCTGCGCGGTCACGAAGTAGTCGGGAAGCCCGGCGTCTTCGCCGAACTTTTCGCGAAAGACCCGAACCGCGTAGTCACTCACCGTTTCCTCTTCGCGCGATCCGTCAGGCATCAGGACCTTGCGGGTGTAGCTGTAGGCAAAGACCGGCTCGACGCCGCTCGACACGTTGTCGGCGAACAGGGAGATTGTGCCCGTGGGGGCGATTGACGTGACCAGGGCATTGCGCATGCCGTTCTGCGTGATGGCGTCCCGGATCTCGCTGTCGAGCCCGCTCACGTGACCGGCATCGAGATAGGCCTCGCGCTCGTAGAGCGGGAAGGCGCCTTTCTCCCGGGCCAGCGCACTGCTGGTCAGATAGGCCGCCCGTTCGATCACGGCCATCCAGCGCGATGTGAGGTCGGCAGCATCCTTGGTGCCGTATCGTTTGCGGCACATCAGCAAGGCGTCCGCCAGACCCGTCACGCCCAGGCCAATGCGCCGCTTGGCCCTGGCCTCGTGCATCTGGGCTTCAAGCGGGAATTGCGAAACGTCGACCACGTTATCCATCATGCGGACAGCGACGGCGACGAGGTCTGCGAGTTCTGTTTCGTCGATGCCGGCGTCGTCTTCGAACGGCTTGCGGACCAGACGCGCCAGATTGACGGATCCGAGCAGGCAGGCGCCGTAAGGGGGCAGGGGCTGCTCCCCGCACGGATTGGTGGCGGCGATGGTCTCGCAGTAGGACAGGTTGTTGCGCTGATTGATGCGGTCGATGAAGATCACGCCGGGCTCGGCATAGTCGTAGGTCGCCCGCATGATGCTTGATCCCACAGATCGCGTGCCTTGACCGTCCTGAAGACCGTTCCGCCGAATACGAGCGGCCAGTCCGCATCATCGCGTACCGCCGTCATGAAATCGATCGGTCACCAGCACGGACAGGTTGAACATGCGCAGGCGCGCGGGTCCTGCTTGGCGGTTACAAAATCCTCGATATCGGGATGATCGCAGCGCAAGGTCGCCATCATGGCGCCGCGCCGCGAGCCGGCAGACATGATGGTCCGGCACATCGCGTCCCAGACATCCATGAAGCTCAGGGGACCCGAGGCGTCGGCGCCGACGCCCCGCACCGGGGCACCGCGCGGCCGCAGCGTCGAGAAGTCATAGCCGATGCCGCCACCCTGCTGCATGGTGAGGGCGGCTTCCTTCAGATGCTCGAAGATCGATCCCATATCGTCTTCGATCGTGCCCATGACAAAGCAGTTGAAGAGCGTCACGCGCCTGTCGGTTCCGGATCCGGCCAGGATACGGCCGGCGGGCAGGAACCTGAAATCGGCCAGGGCCTTGTAGAACTCTTCAGCCCATTTCTCGCGAATTTCAGGCTCTTCGCAGGCTGCGACGGCGTTCGCGACACGGCGCCAGGTGTCCTCGACCGAAGCGTCGACGGGCGTGCCGTCAGCGTCTTTCAGACGGTATTTCATGTCCCAGATCTGATCGGCGATCGGGCTGCGCGGTATCGGATCGCTTGCGGTCATGGGGGAGCGGCACCCTAAAACTCAAGGCCAAAGAGAATACGCCGGACGCCGTTCGGCGTCAACGAATGTTCCTGTTTTGTGCTAGTCTTGGTTAACCCAGGGGAAACGCTCGCGGGCGTCGGCGACGAGCCGGTCGGTAGCCGTTTCGATCCGGTCCTCAAGTGTCGCAAGAAATGTCTCCGCATCCAGGCCGGGCTCGATCGGAGGCAGGATCTCGACCGAGACGGCGCCGGGGTGGCGCAGGAATTTGCGCCGCGGCCAGAACAGCCCCGAGTTCAGGGCGACCGGCACGACAGGCAGGCCGACTTCCGTGTAGATTGCGGCGATGCCTGTCTTGTAGCGGGGCTCGGCGCCAACGGCGCGGCGGGTGCCTTCGGGAAAGATCACGATATGGCGGTCCGACAGGCGGATCGCATCGCGGACCGCGGCAACAAGATTGCTCACCGCACGGCTGCGGTCGCCTCGCTTGACGGCAATCATCCGGAATTTCATCGAGAACCAGCCGAACATGGGAATCCATTCAAGCTCGCGCTTGAGAATGAACGCAAAGTTCGTAAGCAGCGGAATGAGGGCGAAAGCCTCCCAGAAAGACTGGTGTTTCGACGCGATGATCGCATTGCCGGCCGGAATGTTCTCGCGGCCGCGGATCTCGACGTCTGTTCCGACAATCAGTTTCAGCAGCCAGAGTGAGGATCTGGCCCAGTTGTAGACAACGACAATGCCCCAGGCCCGCGGCAGAAGCAGCACCGGCAAGGCGACGATCATCTGCGCGATCAGGCTCAGATAGAACGCGATGTTGAAGACAAGCGACCGGACCCAGATCAAGAAACCGCCCCCGATTGACGCGAAAGACCTAGTTTGTGTGCTGCAAATCGGTCCCGGTCAACAAAAACGGCAGGTAGGGTTCGACAATGTGGATGCGTACGAAGGCAAGCGCGAATTTCGAATATTCCGAAAGCAGCAGACGGAATACCGCGGTATCGGCCCACCAGCGATCCAGGCGGCGGCCGTTCGGGATAACCGGATAGGCCGTCAAATCGACGTCGTTCAGCAGGCGGCGAAACTCCAGCATGGCGCGGGGCATGTGGTAGCTGCTGGTCACGACGATGACTGAGTCGAAGCGGTGGCGGCGGATCCACTCGGCGGATTCCGCGGCATTGCCGATCGTGGTCCGGGCTTCGCGGCCGAGGTCGATGCAGCAGTCAAACATTGCGGCATTCGCCGTATTGTTGGCCTTGATTTCGTCGCGGGTGGTTTTCGGATTGACCCCTGAAATCAGAAGCCGCCCCGCCCTTTCGCGGGCCAGCAGGGTCAGGCCCATGTCGATCCGTGCAGTGCCGCCGGTCAGCACGACAATGCCGTCCGCCTTTGACGGTGTCTCCGGCGCATGCGTGGCCAGGGACCGCGTGAATGAGACGAAGCCGCCGGCAAGCACGAACATCAGTACGCCCGCAACGACGAGAACTGCCCTGAGAATCCGGCGCATTGCACACCCCATTGCCCGACCGCGAGGATTCGGTCTCCAAGCGGCCAGAGAATAGCCGCAGTGATCGGGCCAAAAAAGGGCGATTGCAGGTTTGACCGAATTGTTTCCAGACAGGATGGCTAGGCGTTCCGGAAGAAACGCCGGGCTGCGTCACAGCACGTTGGACAGAATCCTCATGACCGCGGCATGGGCCGTGGAGATCGTGATGATCGTCGCGGCGATCGGCACCACGAGAAACAGCATGTAGTTCCAGATCCCGAATGCGGTGGGACCGTCGATCAGCAAGGTGCCGCCCTGTACAATCGTGCTGGGCAGATGCTGGCCCGCGAGCAGGCCAAGAGCCAGGAACGTTGCCGCTCCGGCAATTCCGCCGATAATGCCCGCCCTGAGGCCGAGCTTGAGAAAATGCCACTGGACCTGCAGCGCAATGAAGCTGTCATAAGCGCCGACAAGATGCAGGACCTCGACGATCTCGTGATTGCTCGCCAGAGCCGACCTCGTTGCGAACACCACGATTGCGACCGTCGTCAGCGAGATCAGGACCAGGACGCCGTAGCCGATCAGTCTGAGGGTTCCGGCCGTGCGGGTGATCTGGGCCTGCCATTGCTGGTGCGTGTCCAGCGTCGCTCCGGCCACTTCGTTCTGCATCCGGGCGGCAAGGCTTGCGATGTCCGGAGGATCGGCCGGATCGATAGCCACAGCAATCATGCGGGGCACGGGAAGTTCGGCGAGGATATTGCCCTTGCCGAGCCACGGCTCCAGCAATTCCGCGGCATCCTTGTCGCTCATGGCAAGAGCATCATCGACACCGTCTGTCGAGCGCAGGATGCCGAGCGCCTTTTTGATCTCCTCTTCGATTTCCGTGCCCGCTACCGGCTTGACCTGAACCGTGATCTGGCTCGAAATGTCCGACGTCCACTGGTCGACCGCCTTGTTGATCACCATCAGTGTGCCAAGGGCCAGACAGGCGAGATAGCACATCACAGCCATGACGATTGTCAGCGTATGGCTCGCGGTCGTCGACTGGGGCATGATCCGCGAATGACGTATTCCGGTCGTCAGCGGATAGGGGTCCGCGGTTTGCTCCTGATCCGGTGCCGGAGGTGCGTCGATGGTGGTCGGATTGCTCATTGCACGATATTCAACTCACCGCGTTGCAGCACCAGCCGCGGCGCCCGGTACTGTTCCATGAGGTTCAGGTCATGTGTCGCTATCATCACCGTGGTGCCGAGTTTGTTCAGTTCGACGAACAGGCGCAACAGTCTCTTGGCCAGATGCGGATCGACGTTGCCGGTGGGCTCGTCGGCGAGCAGAAGCTGCGGGCGTCCGACGACCGCACGGGCGATCGCGGCGCGCTGCTTTTCCCCGCCTGAGAGGACCGGCGGAAATGCATTGATGCGTTCGCCCAGGCCCACCCAATCGAGCAACTCAAGCACGTCGCTGCGGTAGCTGCGCGACTCGAGACCACGCACTCTGAGGGGCAGGGCGACATTCTCGAATGTTGTCAGGTGGTCAAGAAGCCGGAAATCCTGAAAAACGACGCCGATGCGCCTGCGCATTTCCGGCAATCGCGAGCGCGGCAGTGTCTGCACGTCGCTGCCGAACAGCGAAATCAGACCGCGTGTCGGCCGCAGTGCCAGAAACAAAAGACGCAGCAGGGACGTCTTGCCGGCACCGGACGCGCCAGTCAGAAAGTGAAAGGACCCGGGGTCGAGATGAAAGCTGATGTCGCGAAGAACCTCAGGCCCCATCCCATACCGCAGTCCGACGTTTTCGAAGTGAATCACTGTCCGGTATTCCTGCGTTCGTCGCGTACCCTAGTTATTCCGGATTTAACCGCGCCTTAACTCTGCATGGTTTTATGTAAGGAAGCGTTAAACATGTTGGGCGAAATACGGCACGGCTGCCGCCGGCGCTATTTTGCCTCGCCAGGCGTCGCCGAGTGATGATCATAGCTTGTCCACAATGCGCAACGCGCTACACCGTCAACAGAAGGGCCTTCGAGCCAGACGGCCGCAAGGTGAAGTGTACAAGTTGTAGCCACACCTGGTTTCAGTCAAGCATATCGGAACACGGCGAAATGGAGGGGGACATGGCGGACATGGCCACTGCCGGCGTCGATATTGAGTCGGCAAGCCGAACCGGGACGCCGAACGTCGACGTCGACGTGGAGACCAGCCGTCTTCTGAGCGCCTCGCTCGAGGCAGCCGACAGATTTCGCAAGGGGGTGGCGCAGCGGCGCGGAAATGCCCGCGACTGGGGTCTGCTCGCGGCCGGAGCGGCGGCTATCGTCGCCAGTGTGGTCGTCCTCCGGGAGCCAATTGTGCGGATGCTGCCTTCGGCGGCGGGTCTCTATGCCCTGGCGGGTATGGAGATCAATCTGCGCGGTATGGAGTTCCAGAATGTCAGCTTTGAACGCCAATACGAAAACGGCGTTCCCGTGCTTGCCATATCGGGGCATATCGTCAACATTACCGATCAGGCCAGACCGGTTCCGAAAGTGCGGTTCAGTCTGCGGGACTCATCGCGCCAGGAACTCTATCACTGGAGCATGAAGGTCCGGAAAAAGCCCCTTGATCCGCACAAGACGGCGTCGTTTGTCGCCAGGCTCGCTTCGCCTCCGACCAACGCGCACGATGTCGAGATTCGGTTTGCCCGTGCAGTCGAACCAGGCATGACCTACTGACCATGACATCAGGCGATAATTCCGAACCGAAGATTTCCGTTCTTTTTGATTCCGAGACGATCGCCGACCGCGTATCCGAACTGGCGCAGCAGATCGCCGGCGATGAGCTTTCGAACCTGCTGGTTGTTGCCGTTCTGAAAGGCAGCTTCATCTTCACCGCCGACCTGCTGAGGGCAATGCATTCCGCAGGGATGGCGCCTGAGGTCGAGTTCATCACGCTGTCGAGCTATCGGGATGCCACGGTGTCGAGCGGGCAGGTCAGCATCCTCCGGGACATCGAGAGCGATGTCACCGACCGCAGCGTACTTCTGATCGACGATATTCTCGAATCCGGGCGCACGCTGGCTTACGCTAAGGACCTGATGGTTGCGCGCGGCGCGTCGCAGGTGAAGTCATGCGTCCTGCTGGACAAACCGAAGAACAGGGCGGCCGACATAGCCGCGGACTATATCGGCTTTGCATGTCCGGACTACTTCGTCGTGGGGTACGGCATGGATATGGCGCATGCCTACCGCGAGCTGCCGTTCGTGGGCGTGGTCGAGGTTCCGGAGTAGACTCTCCGAAGACCCGTTCGACCGTGCCGGGAGATCTTGGACACTATGGCCAATGTCCTGTTGGCAGAAGACGACGACGCCGTGCGCGAATTTGTCTGCCGCGCGCTTGAAGGCGAGGGGCATGTCGTCACCGCAACCTGCGACGGCAGCGAAGCCGCGACCGTGCTGGCGCGGCGCGCCGTGGCCTATGACCTCGTTCTGGCCGATATCAAGATGCCGGTCATGGACGGGATCGCGCTGGCGTTGAAGGTGGCACGGGACCATCCGGATCTGCCGATTGTCCTGATGACCGGATTTGCCGACCAGCGGGAACGGGCGCACGGGCTTGAGAGCCTCGTGTCGGATATTGTGACGAAACCGTTTTCGCTCGAGGAAATCACCGAGCGGGTTGCGAAAGTCCTGTCATCGACACGCTAGCTGACGCAGCAAAATGCCCTAGAAACGGCGCAAGAGACGTTCCAGGTAGTCGAGCTCAAGCCGCGGGCGCGTTCTCTCGCCGAGCCTGCGCTGCAATTCCCGCATGATCTCCCGGGCGCGCTGAATCTCGATGTCCGTCGGGACCTTGGTCGACGTACCGAAATCGGGCCCGACCGACTTCAGCGGCCGTCCGAGCGGATCAACTTCACCCTGTCCGGCGCGCTGTCCGCGTCTGCCGCTTTGATTGGCCTGACCCATTCCCTCGAGCATCTGGCGCGCCATGGAGTTTGCACCCTGGCGCATCTGATCCAGCGCTTCGCCCTGGCGGCCGGTTGCCTGGCCGCTCCGTCCGTTGCGCAGCTCATTCGTCGCGTCGCCCATCGCTTCGCCGGCGCGATCGAAGGCTGACGGCGCGTTGGCGCCGCCCTGCCGGAACTGGTCCATCAATTTGTCCAGCATGTCCCTCAAGGCCTGCTGCTGATCGGCAAGTGTCTGTTCACCATTGCCGGGCTGGCCGCCATTCTGGTTCTGGTTGTTCCGCGAGCCCTGACTTTGCTTGAACGTCTGGTCCATCAGTTCCTGCTGCTTGCCCATCAGGTCGCCAAGCTGATCGAGCCATTTCGACAGCTGCGATTGCTGGTTCGGGTTGCCCATCTGGGGCGTACCGGCCTGCAGGTTCTCGAGAATACGGTTGAGTTGCGCCAGCATCTCCTGCGCTGCGTCCCGGGCTCCGCTTCGTGCGAGATTCTCGATCATGTCCATCATGCGCTGCAGGTCCTGCGGACGGATCTGCTGGGCATTCGGATTTGGCGGGGTCTGCTGCGGATTCTTCTGTGCATTGCGAATAGCCTGCTCAGCCATCGCCTTCATGAAGCGGTTAAGCGCCTTGCGAAGCTCGCCCATGAGCCTTTCGATTTCCTCGGGCGGCGCGCCCTCGGCAAGAGCTTTCTTCAGGGCTTCCTGGGCTGCGCGCAGTTCCCGCTCGGCGAGTGACAGGTCGCCGTCTTCGACCCGCAGCGCAATGTCCCACAGAAGATCGACGATTTGCCGGACCGACTCGATATCGTGCGGCCGCTTGAGCCGGTGATAGGCAGTCGATATGCCGAGATAGACGCCGGTGTCGCCGATGACCTTGTCGGGAACGATCATGAGCGCGTCGAGCGCGCGCGCGACCCTCGGAGCGGAATCCGTGTTCCTCACGAGGTTCCGCCTCTGTTCGATCAGTGCGCGCGCAAGAGGCTTGGTGAAGAGCCGCTCCGGCAGCTTCATGGCGACCGTTTCGCTTTCGCCGGTCTGGCCCGCCTCGTCCCTGGCACGCAGGGTCATGAGCACGTCGAGGCCCGCCCATGGGTGCGCGGTAAGATCACGATAGGCTGCCTGGTTTGCCTTCTTTGTCCTGGCTTTGGGCAGGACCAGCGGGAAGTCCGGAGCGGTGACGTCGAGTGGTTTCGCTTCCTTTTTCGCCGCGTCACCCGTCTTTGCCTTTGAGTCGAGCACAAAAGCGGCTTCCGCGCTGACGATGCCGTAATCATCCTCGACCGAGTATTTGAACCTCAGGGCCTGATCCTGTGACGTGGTCACGCCCTCATCCAGCCGGATCACCGGCGTCAGGTCGGGAATGACATTGAACCGCCATGCGGCAATGTCCTCGATGCCGTCGCGCACAAGGGCCTGACCCGAAGACCTGATGGGCCGGCGAAGCTCCATGACGTCGCTGCCCGCCTCGTTGAATGCAATCTTCTGGCTGGCCGCGCCCGGGTTGTCGTCCGCAATAACCGCTGCGGAAGGATCCTTGGCGCCGGTTACCCGGATAACCAGCTCGCTGTTGACCGGGATGTCTACCGGCCGGTCCGGCCCGGCCGTCGCTTTCACGTTGCCCGCTTTCTTGCCGCTTGCCAGGAATACCGGAGCACGGCCGGTGTAGGGCGGGGGCGTGACCCAGGCGTCGATCCAGACGGCCTGTGCTGCGGGATTGACTACGGTCGGTACCACGGCCGCGCGCAGGCGGTCGCTGCTGTCGGGGCCGGCCCAGGCGAAAGCCACGACAAGCACGAGCACGAGAGCGCCGCGAAGTGCGTAGGGGTCGTGTTTCGGAAGGTTGGGGCTCGGCCAGCCGGTCCGGAGACTGGCAATCTGTCGCTGCAGCCTTGCCTTGTGCGCGCGCCATATCGATTGTGTGGTGCGGTCGCCCTCGGGAGCTGTGAGCGTGTCGGCATAGGACGATGCCGGCCTGTGGGGCAGCGCGCCGCCGGCTTCAAGGCGCCTCAGGCCGGCACTCCGGTCTGGCCATCTGAGACTGAACAGCGGCCGCAGCAACCAGCCAAAGGCAATCGCGAATGCCACCAGGATTGCGGTGTGCAGCCACGCCGGGAGTAACTCGAATACGCCGAACAGTGTCAGTGCGAGCAGGAGGCCGAGGCAGAGCAGAGGACGAAGGCAGGCGGGCCAGAACTGTTCCCAGAATGCGATCGCCCTTGCGCGGGCGATTTTGCCTTCAAGTTTGCGCGACAATCTGTCTGCTTTCATGCTCATTGCCCTGACTCGAATGCGGTCCGGAAGATCATATCACAGCTCCCGCGGAATGCCGCTCACATCTGCGCCAGACGGAAAATGGGACGCTAACTGCCATCTTCGGCGCGAAAAACTGCCAAAATATGACGGTCCCGTCGTGGCTTCAGGCCGTTCAAATGGCCAACCGAAGGTGCGACGAATTTACCGCTGACGCAGGAAGCACCTGGCCAAGGCGGCTGATTCCGCGGTTCCTGAATGTTTCAGGTGTGCCAGTCGGGCAATTGGTCAAGACCGAGAATGTCCTCGTAACTCGGTCTGCGCCTGACCACGGCGTAGTCGCCGCCGCTGACAAGGACTTCGGGAACCAGGGGGCGGGTGTTGTAGGTGGATGACTGTACGGCCCCGTAAGCCCCGGCCGACATGATCGCAAGCAGGGCGCCTGCGTGCTGCTCGGGAAGCGTGCGCCCCCGGGCGATGAAGTCTCCCGTCTCGCACACCGGTCCGACCACATCAACCATGCCGTATGCGACATCTGCAGCCGGTTCCTGGACCGGCAGGATTTCATGGTAGGCGTCGTAGAGAGTCGGGCGGACAAGATCGTTCATCGCGGTGTCGACGATCAGAAACGATCGGGTGTCGCCCTGTTTGTCATAGATCACGCGCGTGACCAGAATCCCCGCATTGCCGGCGATCATCCGGCCGGGTTCGAAGAGCAGCGTGCAGTCCAGATCGCCGACCAGACGCGTCACCATTGCGGCATATTCGTCGGGATGCGGGGGGACGTCGTTATTGCCCGTATAGGGAATTCCCAGTCCGCCGCCGAGGTCGATGTGGTCGATCCTGTGGCCGTCGTTGCGAAGTGCGCGGACCAACTCGCCGAGTTTTTCGAACGCCGCCTCGTAAGGAGCGAGTTGAGTGATCTGGCTACCGATATGCATATCGATGCCCGTGATCTCAATTCCGGGCAGGCCGGCGGCACGGGCATAGATCTCGCGAGCCCTGTGCCAGGGTACACCGAACTTGTCTTCAGCCTTGCCGGTGGAGATCTTCTCATGTGTGCCGGCATCGACGTCCGGATTGATTCTCAGCGAAACCCGGGCGGTGGCGTCTTTTCCGCTCGCAATCCTGCTGAGCAGGTCCAGCTCGGGTTCGGATTCCACGTTGAAGCAGAGAACGTTCTCGTCAAGTGCGTAGGCGAGCTCGTCGGCGGTCTTGCCGACGCCGGAAAACACGATGCGTTCGCCTGGGACACCAACGGCGCGCGCGCGGCGCAGTTCGCCTTCGGACACGACGTCCATGCCGGCTCCCTGATCCGCCAGAACCTTCAGGACGGCGAGATTGGAATTGGCCTTGATGGAATAGCAGACCAGATGGTCGTGCCCGGAAAATGCGCCATCGAAAACCCTGAAATGATGCTCGAGTGTCGCTGTCGAGTAGCAATAGAACGGCGTGCCCACGTCATCCGCGATGCGGCGCAGGTCAACGTCCTCGGCATGCAGGATGCCGCCGCGATAGGCGAAGTGATGCATGGCCGGAGGTCCGTGTCAGATGATCAGTTTGTCGAGAATGATCGGTTTGTTCTCGTTATTCTCGCCGGGAGGGGCCTCCAAACCGCCGCGGCGGCCGCATGCGGACAGCCCGAATGCCAGAACCAGTAGCGCAACGATAAAGAGCTTTCCGATCTGCACAGTACCTATCTCCCAACGGTGCCCGCCCCGAATAAAGTCACAGCAAGGTCGGGCGCCTATAGTTGTCCTACCCGCTCCGATTGGTCTGTTCAAGCTGTTTCAGCCACCGCGCGGCCTCGGCCCGAACGTTTTCCGGAGCCGTTCCGCCCACGCTGGTTCGCGAACGCACGGAATTCTCCACGCTCAGAACATCAAAGATTTCAGCGGTAATCGCCGGTTCGACACTCTGCATATCCTCAAGTGCAAGCCCGTCCAGACCTGCGCCGCGGCTCTCCGCGAGAGCCACAAGCTGTCCGGTGACGTGGTGAGCGTCGCGGAACGGCATTCCGAGTACCCGGACCAGCCAGTCCGCGAGATCGGTCGCGGTCGCGAATCCGGCGGCGGCCGCGTCGCGCAGGCGTGCGGCATTCGGTTCCAGATCGCTGATCATCCCGGTCATTGCCGCAAGACAGAGCGACAGGCTGCGCAGCGCGTCGAACGTGAATTCCTTGTCTTCCTGCATGTCCTTCGAGTAGGCCAGCGGCAATCCCTTCATGACGATCAGGATGGCGTTCAATGCGCCGACAATGCGGCCGGCCTTGCCACGGATCAGTTCGGCGGCGTCCGGATTGCGCTTCTGCGGCATGATTGACGAACCGGTCGTGAAGGCATCGCTCATCCTGACGAAATTGAACTGCGCGGACGACCACACCACCAGTTCCTCCGCGAGACGGGAGAGATGGGTGGCGCAGATGGCGCAAGCTGCAAGTGTCTCCAGGACGAAATCACGGTCCGACACGGCATCCAGGGAGTTGCGGCATACGCCGTCGAAACCCAGCCGGTCTGCCGTCATTTCCCGGTCGATTGGGAACGACGTGCCGGCAAGGGCGGCCGTGCCCAGCGGAGACTCGTTGGCACGGGAGCGTGCGTCCTTCAGACGACCGTAGTCGCGGCCCAGCATTTCGACATAGGCGAGGCAGTGGTGACCGAATGTCACGGGCTGTGCGGACTGCAGATGCGTGAAGCCGGGCATGACGGTGTCGGCGTGTTCTGCCGCCTTTTCCGCCAGCGCCTTCTGGAGAGCGGCAATCTGCTCACACAACTGATCAGTGGTTTCACGCACGAACAGCCTGAAGTCGGTGGCCACCTGATCGTTGCGGGACCGCGCGGTGTGCAGCCGTCCCGCAGCCGGACCGATCAATTCGGCCAGGCGCGCCTCGATATTCATGTGGATGTCTTCGAGCTTGCGAGAGAATTCGAAGGTGCCGGCCTCGATCTCAGACAGGATTGTGTCGAGCCCCTGCAGGATCTTGTCTGCATCCTCGCGCGCTATAATTCCTGTCGAAGCAAGCATCTCGCAATGGGCCTTCGAACCCACGATATCGTGAGCGTAGAGCTGCTTGTCGAATTCGATGGAGGCGTTAATCTCCTCCATAATTTCACTGGGGCCGCTTGAAAAGCGTCCGCCCCACATCTTGTTACTCATGGGTCCGAACTCTGGGTAAATGCGGAAAGTGGATTGGTCAGTCATGGCAGAAGGCAGTCGACGGAGCAACAGATACGTCATCCCCTCGCGCAGGCAATTCGTTGCTGGCGCAACTGCCGCGATAACAGGGTTTGCACTGACGGGCTTGCCGCCGGTTCACGCAGCCGAGCCGAAGTCCTTCGTCAAAGGCGCGATGACAACGTTCGTGTTCAAGAAGGACCAGCCGGCGGTGCCGGACCTGAAGTTCAAGGACAAGGACGATGCCGAACGATCGATCACGGAGTGGCAAGGCCGTGTGGTCCTGATCAACCTGTGGGCCACATGGTGCGCGCCCTGCCGCAAGGAAATGCCTTCGCTCGACCGGCTTCAGAGCAGGCTGGGCGGTCCGGCTTTCGAAGTGGTCGCGCTCAGCATCGACCGCAAGGGCATCACGGCTTCAGGCGACTTCCTCAAGGAGATCGGCGCCGACAATCTCGGCCTCTATGTCGACAGATCAGGAAAGGTTGCCCGCGATCTGAAGTCGTTCGGCCTGCCGGCCTCGGTGCTGATCGGCCGCAAGGGCGAAGAGGTGGGGCGGCTTATCGGACCGGCTGAGTGGGATACCGACGAGGCGGTAGCGCTTATCGAGGCCGCGATTGCAGGAAAGTTCTCGACGACCAGCTGAGGCCCAGATTCACTCTAGCGCGTCGGGACAGGTGTCTCGCCGCGGTAATCGTAGAAGCCGCGCTGGGTCTTGCGGCCCAGCCACCCTGCTTCGACATATTTGACCAGCAGCGGGCAGGGCCGGTACTTGGTGTCGGCCAGACCCTCATAGAGCACCTGCATGATCGACAGGCAGGTGTCCAGGCCGATGAAGTCCGCCAGCTGGAGCGGTCCCATGGGGTGGTTCGCGCCGAGTCTCATGGCAACGTCAATCGATTCGACCGTGCCGACACCCTCGTAGAGAGTGTAGATCGCCTCGTTGATCATCGGCAGCAATATGCGGTTGACCATGAATGCCGGGAAATCCTCGGCGACTGCCGTCTGTTTGCCCAAAGTATCGACGAATTCCCGGACGGAGCCGAAAGTGTCGTCGTCCGTGGCAATGCCGCGGACGAGCTCGACAAGCTCCATGATCGGCACCGGGTTCATGAAGTGAATGCCCATGAACCTTTCGGGCCGGTCCGTTGCGGCAGCCAGACGGGTGATCGAGATTGAGGACGTGTTTGTCGACAGGATGGCGGTGTCTTTGACGATCGGACAGATCGCGGCAAAGATCTGGCGCTTGACGTCCTCGTCCTCAACGGCCGATTCGATGATCAGATCGGTCGTCTCGAAACTCTCGTAGCTCGGTGCCGCACTGATGTTCTCGATTGCCGCGTTCCGCTGTTCCTCGGTGATCCGGCCGGAATTGACCTGACGGGCGAGGTTGCCGTTTATTGTCGCCAACCCCGCCTCGATACGTTCGGCGGAGACGTCGTTCAGCGACACCTTGTAGCCTCCAAGCGCGCATACATGAGCAATTCCATTGCCCATCTGGCCCGCTCCGATCACTCCAACCGTTTCTATCTTCATCAACTCTCAACCCTTATGGCGGTCATCCGGCCGCAGAGACCGGGCAATATAACAGCCATCTTCGAGAATCAGTAACCAGCTTTTTCCAGTTCCGCTTCGAGTTCAGGTACAGCCTGGAACAGGTCGGCCACCAGACCATAGTCGGCAACCTGGAAAATCGGTGCCTCCTCGTCCTTGTTGATGGCAACAATGACCTTGGAATCCTTCATACCTGCCAGGTGCTGGATCGCTCCGGAAATGCCAATGGCAATATAGAGATTCGGCGCCACGACCTTGCCGGTCTGACCAACCTGGTAGTCGTTCGGCACGAAGCCGGCATCAACCGCCGCGCGGCTGGCCCCAACCGCGGCACCGAGCTTGTCGGCGATACGGTCAAGCATTTCGAAGTTGTCGCCCGACTGCATGCCGCGTCCGCCCGAAACCACGATTTTCGCAGACGTCAGTTCGGGGCGATCGGATTCCGACAGTTCTTCGCCGATATAGCGGGAGATGCCAGGGCTGGCCGGCGCGGCGATGGATTCGACCGCTGCGGATCCACCCTCGCCGACGCCGGGGAAGGCCGTCGTGCGGACGGTCACCACCTTCTTGGCATCCGTGCACTGCACCGTTTCAATGGCGTTGCCGGCGTAGATCGGGCGTTCGAAAGTGTCGGGCGCAACCACCGCCGTGATGTCGGAGGCCTGCGCGACGTCCAGCATGGCGGATATGCGGGGCATAAAGTCCTTGCCGTTGGTCGTCGCCGGAGCGACCAGAGCATCGTAGCCGTCCATCATCGGGACGATCAGAGCGGCCATGTTTTCAGCGAGGGGACGCTCGAACTGAGCGTCGTCGGCAACCAGGATCTTTGCGGCGCCCTCAAGCTTTGCGGCCTGTTCGCCAACAGCTCCACAATTGTTTCCGGCGACCAGGACATGGACGTCACCGCCGATTTCGAGCGCTGCACTCAGGGCCTTGGACGTTGCGTCCTTGAGCTCCGCATTGTCGTGTTCTGCAACGAGAAGGACAGCCATCAGATCACTCCCGCTTCGTTCTTGAGTTTATCAACCAGTTCCGCAACGTCGCCGACCCGGATACCGGCCTGACGTGCCGGCGGCTCGACTGTCGTTACGACCTTCAGGCGCGGTGTCGCGTCAACGCCCAGATCGTCCGGCGTCTTTTCATCGATCGGCTTTTTCTTGGCCTTCATGATGTTGGGCAGCGATGCATAGCGCGGCTCATTGAGGCGCAGGTCCGTGGTCACGATCGCCGGCATGTTCAGATCGACCGTCTGGAGGCCGCCGTCAACTTCGCGGATGACTTCAAGCTTGCCGTCGCCGACCGTGATCTTGGACGCGAACGTGCCCTGCGGCCAGTTCAGCATTGCCGCCAGCATCTGACCGGTCTGGTTGGAGTCGTCGTCAATCGCCTGCTTGCCGAGAATTACCAGTCCCGGTTGCTCTTCCTCGACCAGCGCCTTGAGTATCTTGGCCACCGCGAGCGGTTCGACACGCTCGTCAGTCTTGACGAGGATGCCGCGGTCGGCGCCCATGGCGAGAGCCGTGCGGATCGTTTCCTGGCTCTGCTGGGGGCCAATCGAAACGGCAACAACCTCAGTCGCGGTGCCGGCTTCCTTCAGCCTTACCGCTTCCTCGACGGAGATTTCGTCAAACGGGTTCATTGACATTTTGACATTGGCGAGTTCGACGCCGCTGCCGTCGGCCTTGACGCGAATCTTGACGTTGTAGTCGACAACCCGTTTTACCGGGACGAGCACTTTCATTTGGTCATTCTCCTCATGCCGGGCGCTGTCCTATTCGCGTCATCCGGCGTCAGGCAGTGAAGGTTTGAAGGGTAGGTCTGCTTGTCGCTCCCTCGGTGTCAGGCAACCAGCAGAAAACTCTAGAAAATCAACGGTTCCGGCGTGCCCCTGACAATGTGCGGCGAGACCCTAATCCCGACTATATACAGAGTCAATTGGCGTCCCGACATTTTGATGCCAATCGCGACATCAGGTCTCGGGATCAGGCGAACGTGCAGGCATCTTGCGGCGCATCACCAGGATCAGCACGAGACCAATCAGGAAGCCCGAAATATGGGCCATCCAGGCCACTTCGGTCTCGCCATAGGCCCCTGCCGCAAAGGACAGGACCTGGGTCAGGACCCAGAGGCAGATCACGATCAGGGCCGGAATCTTCAGCGGGATGCCGAAGAACAGCAGCACCCAGACCTTGCGGTCGGGGTAGAGGATCAGATAGGCGCCGATTACGCCGGCGATTGCTCCGCTCGCCCCGATCAGGGGATTCTGGGACAGCGGGATCGTCAGGGCGTGCACCAGCCCCGATCCGATGCCGCACACCGTATAGAAGATCAGGAACCAGAAGTGACCGAGCGAATCCTCGACATTGTCGGCAAACACCCAAAGGAACAGCATGTTGGCGATGAAGTGCAGCCAGCCGCCATGCAGATACATGTAGGAGACCAGGGTCAGCTCGGCCGGAATGCGATCAAGCGAAGCCGAGAGTTCCGCAGTGCCGAACAGGACCGCCGGGACAACGCCGTAGCTCAGGGTCTGGGCCTGGTCGATCTGGTTGAAAATGCCGTGCTGGACGAACAGGAAGACAACCGTGTTCACAACCAGAATTGCGACGGTAACATACTGGTACCGCACGGATTCAAGCGGGTTGTCGTCCTTTACGGGGATAAACACAGTCGGTCTGGCCTGTCTGAATCACGGCCCTGACTTGAGACGGCAACCATCTACGCGGAACTATCGGTTGTCGCCCGGCACCCAAAGCACGTCGCCGCTTCCTTTGTCGTTCAGATACCGACTCGCCACGAATAGAAAGTCGGACAGACGATTGACGTATCGTAGCACAGGTTCGCCGACCGGTTCATCTTCTTGCGCGGCAAGTTCGACGATCAGACGCTCCGCCCGCCGGCAGACCGTCCGGGCGACATGGAGTGCCGCGGCTGCCGGTGATCCGCCCGGCAGGACGAATGATCTCAGCGGAGAAAGGTCCGCATTGAGCTGGTCGATCTCCGCCTCGAGTCGTTCGACCTGGGCGTCCGTGACGCGGAGGGGCTCATAACCCAGATCCTTGCCGGTATCGGGCGTGCAAAGATCGGCGCCGACATCGAAGAGGTCGTTCTGGATCCGCGCCAGCATGGCGTCGACGAGGTCGTGCCCGCCGTCCGCCGTGTGCAGGCGCACCATGCCGATCGTGGCGTTGGTCTCGTCGATCGTGCCGTAAGCCGTGATCCGCAGATCGTACTTGTTGACCCGGTTGCCGGTGCCCAGCGCCGTCGTGCCGGCGTCGCCGGTGCGTGTATAGATCTTGTTGAGAGTGACCATTGCGCGGAGCGCCTCCTCAATCAGTCCAAGGGCGATAGCACCCTTCAGTCAATCGATGCAATCCATTCACTCAGGGCGGTTCCGATTTTGTCGGCGCTGTCCTCCTGAATGAAGTGAAGGCCGGGAACGGTAACCTCGGTCTGGTTCTTCCAGGAACGGCAGAACTCCCGCTGTGTGCCGATCAGAATCGCCGCCGGCTCGGCGTTGACGAAAAGCTTAGGAATGTCGTTCCCCGCCATCCAGTCTGCGTATGCCGAGACGATCTCGACGACGTCCCCCGGTTCGCCGTCGAGCGGGATCTGGCGCGGCCAGGTCAGGGTCGGCCGCCGGTCTTCGCCGGCGTTGGCAAACGGCCTGCGATACTCTGCCATTTCCTCGTCGGTCAGATCGCGCATGATCGATCCCGGCAGGACACGTTCGACAAAAATGTTCTTCTCCAAAACCATCTCCTCGCCGGCGGGAGACCTGAAGGCTTCGAACACCGGCCGCGCCTGCTGGGAGAATTCGTCCCAGGTCAGGGGCCGCACAATGGCCTCCATGTAGGCGATGCCGCGAATCCGTTCACGGTGCCGGTTCGCCCAGTCGAAGCCCAGTGCCGATCCCCAGTCGTGAATCACGAGTGTGACCGGTCCGTCGGGACAGAGCTGGTCGATCAGGCCGTCGAGATATTCGCGATGTTCGACGAAGCGGTACCGGTCCGGGCCCGAGTCGGGCAGTTTCTCGGAATCGCCCATGCCAATGAGATCCGGCGCCAGGCAGCGCCCCTGGCTTTCGACATGCGGCATGATGTTCCGCCACAGATAGGACGATGTGGGGTTGCCGTGCAGGAACAGGATCGGGTCGCCCGTGCCGGTTTCGACATAGGCCATGCGGCGGCCATTGACTTCGGCGAATTGCTTGGGCTGCGCGGTCATGGTTGTGGATCCTCCAGGGACTACGAAAACACCTCTCCCGAGAGGTTATAGGGCGCGACCCTGCCGGAGACCATCCGGCGTGCCCTGGAATCACGGCTTCAGGTGATCAACAATTGGTGCTGGACTGTGCTCGGGACCAGCATATCCGAAGGTGGCGTCACGGAAAGTTCGCGGAGTGCATTCGGCTATTTGGAGGCGAAATAGAATGCCAGCATGATGATGATCACGGCGACGAACTGCAGGCCGACACGCCAGCGCATGAGAAGCTGCGAGGTGTTGGAGCTGCCGCCGCGCATCATGTTCCAAAGGCCCATGAGCAGCACGATCGCCACGGCCGCAACGGAAAGCGGAACCAGAATGTCAAAAAGCGTGCTCACCCGTCAGGTTCCCTGAAGTTCTGCCAGCCTTTCCGGTCGCGAACATACGAAAGAGCGATACCGGCAATAGGATCACTGTATCATACGTTGCGAATTTCCGATCAGTTCAGACCGTCGAGAAGCCGCCGGGTAATAACCTGGGCCTGGATTTCGCCCGCCCCTTCGAAAATATTCAGGATACGGGCGTCACACAGGACCCGGCTGATGTCGTATTCGAGAGCAAAACCGTTGCCGCCGTGGATCTGCAGCGCATTGTCCGCCGCGCTCCAGGCGACACGGGCCGCGAGCAGCTTGGCCATGCCGGCTTCGACGTCGCAGCGCCTTCCCTGGTCCTTCTCGCGGGCTGCGAAATAGGTGAGCTGCCGGGCGCACATGGTCTCGACGGCCATCAGCACGAGCTTGTCGGCGACACGCGGGAACTCGGCGATCGGTTTGCCGAACTGGATGCGGTCGTTGGCGTAGCGGAGACCAAGCTCGAAGGCGGATTGCGCGACGCCGACGGCGCGTGCCGATGTCTGGATGCGCGCACTCTCGAACGTCTGCATGAGCTGCTTGAAGCCCTGGCCCTCGGCTCCGCCGAGCAGGTTCTCCGCCTTGACCTCGAAACCGTCAAAGCCGATCTCGTATTCCTTCATGCCCCGGTAGCCGAGAACCTCGATCTCGCCGCCTGACATGCCGTCGGCAGGGAAGGGATCTTCATCCGTTCCGCGCGGTTTCTCGGCGAGGAACATGGAGAGGCCCCTGTAGCCGGGCTCGTCGGGATTGGTGCGGGCCAGCAGGGTCATCAGGTCGGCGCGCACCGGATGGGTGATCCAGGTCTTGTTGCCGGTGATCCGGTAGACGTCGCCGTCTTTCTCCGCGCGGGTCCTGAGCGATGCGAGGTCTGAGCCGGTATTGGGTTCGGTGAAGACGGCGGTCGGCAGGATCTCGCCCGAAGCGAGCTTGGGAAGCCATTCGGCCTTCTGCTCATCGGTTCCACCGTGAATGATAAGTTCGGCGGCGATTTCGGCACGCGTGCCGAGCGAGCCGATCCCGATATAACCGCGCGATAGCTCCTCGGAGACGACGCACATGCTCTCCTTGCCGAGGCCCATGCCGCCGAATTCCTCCGGCAGGGTCAGGGCGAACACACCCAGCTCGCTCATCTGGTCGACAATTTCAAGCGGCACATACTCGTTCTTGAGATGCCACTGATGCGCGTTCGGAACGATTTCGGCGTCGGTGAACCGCCGCATCTCGGTGCGGATGGCCTCCAGCGTTTCATCAAGGCCGGCGTCGCCGATCGTCGCCGCGCCGTCGAGCCCCTGAATCAGTTCCATGAGCCGGGCGCGGTTCGCCGCCGTGTTGCCGTCGGCCATCATCGCGGCGACTGCCGGGCTGGAGAACGTACCGATATCTGTGGCATTCAATCCGAAGTCGAACGGCCGGACGAATTCGGTCTGGTTCATGGGAATGCCGCCGGCGATCTGGCTCAGGTATTCGCCGAACGCAACCTTCGCAATCAACGTCTCCAGTTCACCGAGACGGCCCTCGCCATCAAGGCGGCGCGTCCAGGCCGCCATCTGGCGCAGGGATTCAACGTAAGTTGCAAGCCATGCCAGTCCGTGTGCTGCGTGCTGCTCGCGCTCGAGGGCTCCCGCCGAGACTTTACCGTCCACAGTCGTGCGTTCGCGCAGGGCAGCAGTCGCGCGCGCCGCCAGGGACTCCGCCGCGATGACAGCTTCCTCTGCCGTGTCGGCGAAGCTCGTGCCGTCCAGGGTTTCTGCTGCCACTGTCATCCGCGATCTCCCTCAAAGCGCGTGGTGCCCAATTTGTCGGCATTGTGCACTGCAATATTCGATGATGACAAGTACCTGTACCGACGGATGCGCGCAATTCTCCGGATGGCGGCATAGGCGCGCACCCGGGCCCGCTAACCTCTTGTTTTCTCTATGTGCCGATCGAGGCCGTCTTGATCCGTATGCGGCGATACACGACATTCCATGGTAGCGGCCGGAACCCTTCGGCAGCGAGTCGTCCACGGAGTTGGCGTCATGTCACCGGTGATCCACGAATTCGATCTGACAGGTCAGGACTTCAAACGCGATCCACTGCCGACGTTTGCGCGGATGCGGGAGACCGGACCCGTCGTGCTCAGCCGGATTCCGATCCTGGGGCAGATTTCATTCGTCACGACATATGACGGCGTCACGGAACTCCTGAAGTCGCCGGACCGCTTCGTGGTCGATGCCCGCAATGCAGGAAAAAAACGGGTCATGGGTGTGCAGTGGTGGATGCCGAGACGGATCCGTCTGCTGGCGGACAACATGCTCACCAACGACGATCCGACTCATCGCCGTTTGCGCAAGCTGGTGGACAAGGCGTTCCATCGCCGCAGCGTTGAAGCCTATCGCGGCCGCATTGCCGAACTGGCTGACCGGCTCGTCGACGAACTGGAAGCATCGCCTGACCGGGATCTTGTCGGCCGCTTTGCCCGCGCGCTTCCTTTGACGGTAATCTGCGAGGTGCTGGGACTGCCGATGAAGGACCGGCCGAAACTGGTCCGCTGGATGGCGACGCTGTCCGAAGTCAATTCGCCGGCCGGCCTGTTCAGGATGCTTCCGTCGATGGGCAAGCTGACCAGGTATCTGACCGACCAGTTTGAGCAACGCAGACAGGAACCCCGCGACGATCTCGTTACGGCCCTCGTCGAGGCGGAAGAGGAGGGGGACCAGCTCAGCGAGGACGAACTGCTTTCGTTGTGCTTCCTGCTGTTTGTGGCAGGACATGAGACAACGACGCATCTGATCAGCGGCGGCGTTCTGGCCCTGCTGCAGAACCAGGACCAGCTCGAACTCTTGAAAGGGGACTGGTCTCTGTCGCCCTCAGCCGTCGATGAGCTGTTGCGTTTCGTTACACCGGTCCAGATGACGAAGCCGCGGTTTGCCAAAGAGGATACGGAGTTTGCCGGTCAGACGATTGAAAGAGGCGTCCCGCTGACCGGACTGCTGGCGTCCGCCAACGCGGATCCGGATGCGTTTGACGCACCGGAACAGCTCGACATTCAGCGTGAGAAGAACCGGCACATGTCATTTGGCGGGGGACCGCATTTCTGTCTCGGCTGGCAGCTTGCAAAGGCCGAGGCCGAAATTGCTCTTGAGCGGTTGTTCTTCCGGTATCCGGCACTGTCGCTCGGCGTTGACGAGAGCCAGCTTACCTGGACGAAGCGGGTGGGCCTCCGCGCGCTCACGGCCCTGCCGGTCAGGCTTGCGGACTGATTGCCTAAACGGCGCCTTCCGTGACCAGAATGAGCGGGCGGTGCGATGCTCCCGTGTCCGCCAGGCCTGACTGCCAGTATGCCGCGAGGCCGGCCGCTCCGGACGGTGTGGTCGGCAGACCTTGCTCGCCCAGATAGTCCGCAGCGGACTGGGCCAGTTCGTCGCTCACCTCGGCAAAACTGACATTGGTTCGGTTGAAGATACCGTGTGCGATGAGGGAAGGCTCCTTGCAGTCGAGCCGGCCCATGTTCGAGACCGGGCCTGCGACCTCCACCGGTTCTCCGGCGTCGTGGCTTGCCCGCAGGCAGGGTGCCGCGTCCGGCTCGACGATGACGATCTCCGGCTGGACGGCCCAGTTTTCGCGGATCATGTGGGTGATCGCGCCGGCCAGGCCGCCGACACCGGCCTGGAGATAGACGTGGCTCGGCCATTCTCCGTTGCCGTCGAAATGCTCGCGCAACTCCTCGGCAATGACGGTATAGCCCTCCATCACCAGCCACGGCGGATGTATGTATCCGGGCCAGGAACTGTCAGCCAGCAGGATGGCGCCCGTGCTTTCGGTGTCCGCCTGGGCTGCCGCCATGCTCTCCTCATATGTCTCGCCGGTACGGACCACTTCTGCCGACTTCTCCCGGAGCCGCGTGGCAAAGCCCTCCGGCACCTGCTCCGAGAGATAAATGCGGGCCTGCGCGCCGAAGATCCGCGCGCCGGCAGCGACGGCCATCCCGTGATTGCCCGCACTGGCACAGACGAAGGTCATGTTGCGGGCGAAAGCTTGCGTGTCGCTCTCGGTCAGTGCAGACGGGTTGAGTTGGTGCCCGGTCTCCTGCTCCCACTTCTCGCAGATCAGCTTTGCCACGGCGTAGACGCCGCCCAGCGCCTTGAATGCACCGAGGCCCATACGCACGGTCTCGTTCTTGACCAGCACGGTTGTGCCGGACCGGTCAGGGATTTTCAGCACCGGCGTCGGTGCGTGGACGGGGCAGGCGGCCAGGAAACGCAGAGGTTCTGCGGGATCGGGTGAAAAGGCTGACATTGCAAATCGGCTTCTGCGGTGGATGGTTTCGATGCACCGCTGTTTAGCATGGACGTGCAATGCCGTCGCCGTGTGATTTCGGTGCTGGTCGGGCCCCTACAACCCGTCGCGGATACGCTCCCAGGTGTTTTCCAGATGCAGCCGCAAGATCCTTTCAAGCGCCGCGCCGTCGCGCCGCGAAAGGGCGTCGATCATCTGCTCGTGCTCGGCCACTGCGCCGCGCCACTTTTCCGGTTCAGCGTTGCCGATGAACCTGATCCGTTTCATCCGGCCCTGCAGATTGCCGTGCAGTTCGGCAAGCGTGGTGTTGCCTGATGCTGCTGCGATCATCGAGTGGATCTGCTGATTGAGCTTGTAGTAAGCCATGCGATCGCCTGTGCGGTAGAGATCCATCATCTCGTTGTGAACGGCAACGATGTTCCCAATGACTTCGTCGCTTGCCCGTTCACAGGCCAGCCGTCCTGCCAGACCCTCCATCTCGGCCAGGACCTCCAGCATGCCCCTGGCATCTTCCTGCGTGAATTTCCGCACCACCGTGCCGCGCCCCGGAATCAGGTCGACAAGCCCTTCGCCGGCAAGCGTCTTTACAGCCTCCCGAAGCGGCGTGCGCGATACGCCGAGTTGTTCGCAAAGCCTGCTTTCGTTGATGCGGCCGCCCGGGACGAGCGATCCGTCAATGATCATGTCGCGCAGACGGGACACGACCAGATCATGCAGCGGCTGGCGGGTGATGGGGATAGGAGCGTTGCGTTCCGCGTCCGCGGTAGCCTGAGGATTGGCTTCAATCATGAATTGCCGACATTGGTTGTCCCGCGGAAAGAGAGCTTATCCGATTCTCTTCGACCCCGGAGCGCACATTTCCGTTGGACTGTGTATTGCATATTACATATTGTATACAGTATTACGTTTGGAGCAACCGGACATGACGGATAGTGCAGACACCTCAAAGGGCCGACCGACGCTTGCCTTGGCGCTGGGCGATGCGGCCGGCATAGGGGGTGAGCTCGCTGCAAAGGTCCTGGCTGATCCGGAAGTGCGCGCCGCAGCGCGGTTCATCGTGATCGGTGACCGCAGGCAACTCGAGCAGGGCGCGGCTGAAGCAGATATCGACATCGAGATTCCTGATGCCGGCAACGGCGGCGAGCAGAACGATATGTTCGTGGATCTGGCCAATGCGGATCCGGCAGCGGTTGTCCCGGGCCAGGCGTCTTCGCTTACCGGCGGTGCCGCGCTGCAGAACTTCTCCGCGGCCCTGACCGTCTGCCACGCGGGTGGTGCCGATGCCGTTTGCTTCACGCCCTTCAACAAATACGCCATGCGTCTGGCCAAGCCCGACTACGTCGACGAGATCGGATTCATCAAACAGGTCATAGGGTCGGAGGAGGACGGCAGCGAGTTCAATGTGCTCGACGAGCTCTGGAACGCACGGGTCACCTCGCACGTTCCTCTGGGCGAAGTTGCCTCGATGATTACCGAAGAACGCGTTCTCAGGAGTATCAGGCTTACGGACGCAACCATGCAGGGGGCGGGCCGGCCCCGGCCGCGCATCGCCGTTGCTGCTCTGAATCCGCATGCGGGCGACGGCGGGAATTTCGGCGACGAGGACGATCAGATCATCGCGCCGGCGGTCAAGAAGGCCCAGGAACTGCAGCTTTCCGTCGAGGGTCCGATCCCTTCCGACACGGTTTATCTCCGTGCCGTTCGGGGCGAGTTCGACGCGGTGCTATCGATGTACCACGACCAGGGCCAGATCGCGATGAAGCTGATCGGTTTTGACCGCGGCGTCACGCTGATCGGCGGCTACCCGTTCTGGATTGCGACGCCGGCACACGGCACGGCCTATGACATTGCCGGCCAGGGCGAGGCAAATCCGAATGCGACAAAGAGGGCGCTTATGCTGTCCGCAAACCTCGTCCGCAGTAGCGGCGGGTCAGCCGTTACAGAGGATGCACGCCGCAGCGCCATTGCCTCAATCGTCGCCGGGCACAGCCCGGCGCCATGACCTGAAAGGGTATCGTTCACAATAATCGGGAGGAAGTCATGATACGGACGATCGCCATAACCCTCGCCAGCGCAGCCGCGCTCGCTATCGCCACGGTGGCCGAAGCCAAGGAGGAGATTATCTTCGGTATTTCGGCGAAGCCCGGATCGCTGCAGCAGCAGACCGCTGCCGAATTTGTGAAACGGGCAAATGCGAAACTGGGCGACAAGGCGGAAGTGAAGCTGTTCGACTCGTCGCAGCTCGGCAAGGACAAGGAGCTGATGCAGAAGCTGAAGCTCGGCACCGTTCACATCGCATTGCCGTCTTCGATCATGGCGTCGATCTCGAACGAGTTCGCGCTGTTCGACATGCCGTTTCTGGTTGCGGACCGCGACCATCTCGGCAGGATTCAGAAGGAGATCTTCTGGCCCCAGATCGCGCCGACTGTCGAGGACGACGGCTACAAGGTCCTCGCGCTGTGGGAAAACGGAATCCGCCACATCACGAATAATGTCCGGCCGATCAACTCGCCCGCCGATCTGAAAGGCGTGAAGATCCGGACGCCGAAGTCGACCTGGCGCGTGAAGATGTTCTCGGCCTGGGGTGCGAATCCGACGCCCATGTCGTTCTCGGAAGTCTTCACGGCTCTGCAGACCGGTGTCATCGACGGGCAGGAGAACCCGTATACCAACATTTCGTCGGCCAAGCTCAACGAGGTGCAGAAATATCTGTCGAAGACCGGGCATGTCTATTCGCCGGCCTATCCGACCATGGGAAAGGCGGTTTACGACAAGATGGACTCCGCGATTCGCAAAGTGCTGGAAGAGACCGCGCGCGAGCTGGAAACCTGGGCGCGTGAAAAAGGTGCTGCTGCGGATGACTCGCTTCGCCAGAAGCTTGTCGACGCCGGCATGAATTTCAATGAAGCGGATCGCGCTGCATTTGTTGCGGCATCCAAGCCTATCTACGACGCGTTCGCCAGTGAGGTGAACAACGGCCAGGCCATGGTCGACAAGGCAATCTCCCTCGCCTCCGGTTCGTAGAACGGATGCCCCTGTCCGGCCCGCCGGTTGTTACTCCTCGGCGGGCCGGGCTGGCTTTGGAGCCTTGCAGCGCACCTGATGCAGGCGCTCCGGAACCGCACCACTGATGCGCTACGCTGCAAGAGTCCTTCAACGCGCCCTCGAGGTGATCACGATCTCGCTGCTGGTCGTGCTCGCGGCTGTCGTCGTTTCCGCGGTCTTTGCGCGGTACGTTCTCAACGCCTCTTTCATCTGGTACGACGAGGTCGCCTCGGTCCTGCTGGCGTGGATCACCTTCTACGGTGCGGCTTATGCCGCCGGCCGGCGGCGTCATCTTGGGTTCGAGGGCCTGCTTGTCTCGCTGCCTGTTGTTCTGCGTACAGCCCTGTTCGTGACCGGCGAGTGCATTGTCGTCACGGTGTTCGGTGTCCTCGCCTATGCCGGCTGGTTCATTCTTGAGATCATGGGCTCCGAAACTCTGGTTTCGCTGCGCTGGGTCCCGCTCTGGTTCACCCAGTCCGTCGTGCCGGTTGGCTGTGCTCTCTTCGTCGCCGCCCAGCTCCTGACCGCACCCGATGCGCTCCGCCGGCTGCGCGAAGGGCGCACCGTCGAAGACGAGGAAATAGCCGAAGAGATCGCCCGGGCGGAGGCCGCACAGTCTGATCGCAACGGAGATGCCCGATGATTGCGATCGGCCTCCTGGTCCTGCTGATCTTCCTCGTTGCCATCAACGTGCCCATCGCGGTGGCGATCTGCGCCGTAGCGCTCCTCGGGATCTGGGCCGACAAGGGGACGGTCGGCTTCTACGACGCCGCGCTTACCATCTTTGACGGCGCGACCAGCTTCCCGCTCATCGCGATTCCGCTCTTCATCCTGGCCGGTGCCCTCATGAATACCGGCGGTATCTCGCGGCGGCTCATCGATTTCACCGCCGCGCTGATCGGCTTCGTCCGCGGCGGTCTCGCCATGGTGAATGTCGGCGTGTCGCTGTTCTTTGCGGAGATTTCCGGTTCGGCGGTCGCCGACGTGGCGGCGATCGGATCGGTGCTGATCCCGGCGATGAAACGGAAGAAGTATCATCCGACATTCGCCGCGGCCGTCACCTCTTCGTCGGCATCGCTGGCCATCATCATTCCGCCTTCGATCCCGATGATCCTCTACGGCGCACTCGCCGACGCGTCGATCGTCCAGTTGTTCATCGCCGGTGTCGTTCCCGGCCTGCTGGGCGGCTTTCTGCTGCTCTGCCTGTGTTACTGGTTTGCGGTCCGCTACGACCTGCCGCGCGAGGAGGGGTTTTCCCTGCCGCGGCTCTGGGATGCCTTCAAGGCCGCCGGCCCGGCTCTGGTGCTGCCGGTGATCATCCTCGGCGGTATCTTCGGCGGGATCGTTACAGCCACGGAAGGCGCGGGGCTCGCCGTCGTTGCGGCGCTGCTGATCGGCGGACTGGTCTATCGTGAGATCGACCTCAGGGAATTCCATGCCGCCCTTGTCGAGGGCGTCACGCAGACCGCGGTCGTGATGCTTCTGGTCGCGACATCAGCGGTTCTGGGCCTCTATCTGACGGAAAGCGAGATCCCGCAGCGCTTTGCCCGCTGGATCACCGAGGTGTCCGAAGATCGCATCGTCGTCCTGATGATGCTCAATGTCATGCTGCTGCTCCTCGGAATGGTGTTGCACGGCGCGGCGGCAATCATCCTCATCGTTCCGATCGTAATGCCGCTCGTCAATCAGATCGGCGTCGATCCGGTCCAGTTCGGCATTATCCTGACGCTCAATATCGCGATCGGCCAGCAGACGCCGCCGGTCGCCAGCGTTCTGGTCACGGCATGTTCCATTGCCCGAACCGACATCTGGGCCACGACGCGCACGAACCTCCCGTTCATTGCGGTGCTGGTGGCGTTGCTGCTCGTGGTCACCTACGTGCCCATCGTTCCGCTGGGACTGGTCGAGCTGTTCTATCGATAGGATCCGGCTCTGCGCCGCCGGGTCACCCGGTCTGCTGTCGCCCGGTCCGGGTCACCAGCATGACGCCGAAGGCGGCGATGGCGATGCCGGCGATCTGGAGCAGGCTCAGCGTCTCTCCGAACAGCGGCCAGGCCATGACGGCGGTGGCCAGGGGAACGAGATAGAACATGCTTGCGACCTTCGAGATGTCGCCGTGCCGGATAATGATCATGAGCAATGAGACGGCGCCGACGGACAGCATGATCACCATCCACGACATGACGAGGATGAGTTCAACCGTCCATTCGATGCGGCCGGTCTCGACCAGGAAGGCGCCGAGGGTCACCGTTGACGCGCCGCCGATATACTGGAACAGGGCGCCGGTACGCAGGTCCTGGTTACCGCAATACGCCTTCTGATACATGCTTCCCGCTGTAATGGCGATCAGGCCTGCCGCGCTCAGGAGAAGTGCCGAATATCCTCCGACCCGCTCTACGTCGAACGTCTCGCCAAGCGAGGTCCCCACAACGAGAAAGAGCCCGAAGAAACCCATGGCGATCCCGCCCCACTGGACGGCGGTTATGGTCTCGCCGAGCAGCGGGCGCGCAACCAGCGCCGTCAGGGCCGGCTGCAGGCCGACGATCAGTGCGGAAAGTCCTGCCGTCATGCCGTAGGCGATGGCGGCGAAAACACCGCCCAGATAGATGCCGTGGAGCAGGATGCCGACAACCATGTTGTGGCCGACCTCGCGGGCACTCCTGGGCCATGGCGCGCCCGTCGCGATCACGATTACCAGGAACAGTGCGGCGACGATCCAGAACCGGTAAGCGAGAAGGGTAAAGGGTTCTGCGTAAGGCAGCCCGTATTTGGCGCCGATGAAGCCCGTCGCCCAGATGATCACGAACACCGCCGGCATGACGGCGAGGAGGGCCGGCGGGCGATCCGCAGGTTTCGATGTCGTGGCCGTTTGCGACATGGGCAGAGGATCCGATCAGGAAAAAGGCCGGAGCGTTTCCACTCCGGCCATCACCCATGTGCCACGAATGACGCTGAATGTCAGCCTTTTGAGGCCTCGATCGCGTCCTCGACGGTCCGGAGGCCGGGCTGCGGCGAGGAGACGAGCACCGCCATGTTGCCGGGGCTGTGCTGGTTGTTCCACATGCGCATGTGCGCCTTGGGAATGTCTTCCCAGCTGTAGACCTCCGACATGCAGGGATCGATGCGGCGGTCGATGACCAGCTTGTTGGCCTGGGCCGCCTGCTTCAGGTGCGCGAAGTGCGACCCCTGAACGCGTTTCTGGCGCATCCACAGGAAGCGTGCGTCCATGGTCAGATTGTAGCCCGTCGTTCCGGCGCAGATGACGACCATGCCGCCGCGCTTGACGATGTTGACCGAGACCGGAATCGTCGCCTCGCCGGGGTGCTCGAACACGATGTCGACATCATTGCCCTTGCCGGTGATGTTCCAGATCGCCTTGCCGAACTCGCGGACCTTTTTCATGTAGTCGCCGAAGCCTTCGCCGTTGACCGGCGGCAGCTGGCCCCAGCAGTCGAAGTCCTTGCGGTTGAGGACGGCGCGGGCGCCCAGCGACATGACGAAATCGCGCTTGGATTCGTCCGAGATCACGCCGATGGCGTTGGCGCCGGCGGTGGCGCAGAGCTGGACCCCGAACACGCCGAGACCGCCCGAGGCGCCCCAGACCAGCACGTTGTGGCCGGGCTTGACAGGATGTGCGGGCCGGTGGCCGAACAGCATGCGGTAGGCGGTTGCCAGCGTCAGGGTGTAGCAGGCCGGCCTCTTCCCAGGTCAGATGGCGGGGCCGCGGCAGGAGCTGCTGGGCCTGAACATTGGCAGAACTGGGCGAAGGAGCCGTCCGGCGTCTCGTAGCCCCAGATCCGCTGCGTGGGCGAGAACATCGGGTCGCCGCCGTTGCACTCCTCGTCGTCGCCGTCGTCCTGGTTGCAGTGGATGACGACCTCGTCGCCCACCTTCCAGTTGCGCACCTTGGAGCCGACCGCATAGATGATGCCCGAAGCATCCGAACCGGCGATGTGGAAGTCGGCGCCGTGAATGTTGAAGGGTGTGACCGGCTCGCCGAGGGACGCCCAGATGCCGTTGTAGTTGACGCCGGCGGCCATCACCAGGACCAGCACTTCGTTGCTGTCGAGTTCCGGCACGTCGACCACCTCGACCTGCATCGCCGTGTCCGGGGGGCCGTGACGGTCCTGACGGATGCACCAGGCATACATCTGTTTCGGCACATGGCCGAGCGGCGGAATCTCGCCGACTGTCGTAGAGATCCTTCAGCGGTTCGGCCGGAGGCGCTTCGTTATCGTTTGCCTCAACGGCTGCGGCGTTCTGTGCAACCATTGCCCTCTCCCATGATGAAAAGTTTCGCGGCGACCCTGCTCCGTCGGAACCGGTTGACGGGGTCTGGTCAATATCCCCCGCATGGTGTTCGATTAGCAACGCCCGTAGCAAGAGAATTTTGCAGTGCATCAAATATTGTGCCATGCAATATGCAACATTATAGTGCTGCTGATGCCAATAATTTGGGCAGACTCCTGCGGCCATGAGTAGTCCGGCCGGAGGGTGGCGTGAAAGTGGGGAGAACACGGCGATGACCAGCAATAAAACCGGGGGTCCAAACGTCGGTGATGCGCGGGAGTCCCGGGACAAACCCTGGATTTTCCGCACGTATGCCGGACACTCCACGGCAAAGGCCTCGAATACTCTCTATCGGACAAATCTATCAAAGGGCCAGACCGGGCTGTCGGTGGCGTTCGACCTGCCGACCCAGACCGGATATGACAGCGATCACGTTCTGGCGCGCGGCGAAGTCGGCAAGGTGGGCGTACCGATCTCGCACCTCGGCGACATGCGGGAACTGTTCGACGAAATCCCTCTCGACCGCATGAACACGTCAATGACGATCAATGCGACGGCGGCATGGCTGCTGGCGCTTTATGTGGCGGTTGCGGATGAGCGTGGTGTGGACCGGTCAGCGCTGACCGGCACCATCCAGAACGACATCATCAAGGAATATCTCTCCCGCGGCACCTACGTGTTCCCGCCGGAACCGTCGATGCGGCTGATCAAGGACGTGATCAGCTACACCTACAGCGAGATTCCGAAATGGAACCCGATGAACGTGTGCTCCTATCACCTGCAGGAGGCCGGAGCTACGCCGGTGCAGGAGCTCGCCTATGCACTCGCGACGGCGATCGAGGTGCTCGACACGGTGCGCGCCAGCGGGCAGGTGCCGGAAGAAGATTTTCCGAAAGTGGTCGGGCGCATCAGCTTCTTCGTCAATGCGGGTGTCCGGTTCATCACCGAAATCTGCAAGATGCGGGCGTTCGTTGATCTCTGGGACGAGATCTGCCGCGAACGTTACGGGGTCGAGGATCCCAAGTTTCGCCGTTTCCGCTACGGCGTCCAGGTCAACAGTCTGGGCCTGACCGAGCAGCAGCCGGAGAACAATGTCTACCGGATCCTGATCGAGATGCTCGGCGTTGTGCTGTCGAAGGACGCCCGCGCCCGTGCCGTGCAACTGCCGGCGTGGAACGAGGCACTCGGGCTGCCGAGGCCCTGGGACCAGCAGTGGTCGCTGCGCCTCCAGCAGATCGTCGCATACGAGACCGATCTTCTTGAGTACGGCGATATCTTCGAAGGGTCGGTGGAGATGGACCGCAAAGTCGAAGAGCTCAAGTCGGAGGCCCGTGCGGAACTGGAGCGGATCGACGCCATGGGCGGCGCGGTCGCGGCGGTCGATTCCAGCTACATGAAACAGAAGCTGGTGGAGAGCAATACGGCGCGGCTGAAGGCAATCGAGGCCGGCGAGCAGGTGGTCGTCGGCGTGAACCGCTGGACCGAAACCGAAACGTCGCCGCTTTCAGCCGGCGAGGACGGCGGTATCCTGACCGTCGCGGAAGACGTCGAGCGGGAACAGATCGAGCGCCTGAAGGCGTGGCGCGACGGCAGGGATGGCGAGGCGGTGGCCGCTGCGCTGGAGGCGGTGAAGGCGGCCGCGCGCGATGGCGCCAACATCATGGAGCCGTCCATATCGGCGGCGAAGGCCGGGGTCACGACGGGCGAGTGGGGCCAGGCGCTGCGCGACGTGTTCGGCGAATACCGGGCTCCGACGGGCGTCGGACGTGGCGCACTGATGGAGCCCGACGATGAACTCGAAGACGTGCGCCGCGACGTGGAGCAGGTGTCCGCACAGCTTGGCCGGCGGCTCAAGTTCCTGGTCGGCAAGCCGGGTCTGGACGGGCACTCGAACGGTGCAGAGCAGATTGCCGTCCGGGCGCGCGACTGCGGCATGGAGGTGGTCTATGAGGGTATCCGTCTGACGCCGGCCCAGATCGTCAATGCCGCGCTCGAGGAGGGTGTCCATGTGATCGGGCTTTCCATCCTGTCCGGCAGTCATGTGCCGCTGGTGCGCGACGTGATGGATCGCTTGCACGAAGCGGGTATTGATGATGTTCCGGTGGTGATCGGCGGGATTATTCCGGAGGAAGACAAGGACCGTCTGAACGCGGCAGGCGTTGCGGCGGTCTACACGCCCAAGGACTTCCGGATCACGGATATCATGGCCGATATCGTACGGCTGGTGTCATCCGGCCACGATAGGGCGGCCTGATCAGGCGGTTCTGGATTCCGCCGTGTCGGCCCGACCGGACAGCATCCGGTTCAGCATTTCCAGCAGGTTCGCTGCGATGATCGGCTTGGCGAGATAGTCGTTCATGCCCGCCGCAAGGTAGTTTTCCCGGTCGCCGTGCATGGCGTTCGCCGTGAGCGCCACGATCGGCTGGGTGCCGACGGGACCTTCGAACGCGCGGATCAGGCGCGTCGCCTCGATGCCGTCCATTTCCGGCATCTGCACGTCCATCAGGATGAGGTCGTAGACCTTTGCGCTCGCGGCCTCCACGGCTTCCTTGCCGTTCGACGCAATCTCGAAGGTGTGGCCGAATTTGTCGAGGTAGGTCGTGATCAGCATCTGGTTGATCGTATTGTCCTCGACGACGAGGATGTGCGCCGATACCGGTTTCCCGATGACCGGCTGAGCAAGCGGCGGTGTCACACTGGTGGAGGTTTCGCCGACCGGCTTGGCGTCCGCCGCATAGGGCTGGCATTCGACCGAGAACCAGAACGTGCTGCCGCTTCCTTCCCGGCTTTCGCAGCCGATGTTGCCGCCCATCAGGTCGACGAGCTTGCGCGAGATGGAAAGGCCCAGTCCGGTCCCGCCATACTTGTTGGCAATGGTCTTGTCGGCCTGCGTGTAAGGCGCGAAGAGCTTGGTCTTGACCTCCTCGGACATGCCGATGCCGGTGTCCTGGATTGAAAAGGCGAGTTGGAGCGAACCGTCGTCGTTGCTACGATGGGTCATGGTGATGACGATCGAACCGTCCTCGGTAAATTTCGTGGCGTTGTCGCCGAGGTTCATCAGGATCTGGCGGATCCGGTCGGCATCACCGACAAGGTGGGTCGGCACGCGCGGGTCCGCTTCAGCGACGATGCTGACGTTCTTCTCCTTGCAACGCGCGGCGAGTGCGCTTTCAACGGAGGAGAGCAGAGCGCGGGGGTCGAACTGGTCGGTCGACAGTGTGAACTGGCCGACCTCCAGTTTGGAATGATCGAGCACATCGTTGAGTATGCTCAGGAGGCTGTTGGCGGACTGCTTCAGGGTGTCGGCGTAGTAACGCTGAGTCTCGTCCAGCGTGGTGCCGACCAGCAGGTCTGCCATGGAGATGATGGCGCCCATGGGCGTGCGGATCTCGTGGCTGACGGTCGCCAGAAGCTCGGACTTGGCATTGACGCCCCGGCGCGCCTCTTCCAGTTGCGCTTCGGTCTCGCGCAGGCGCGCGAGCAACTTGGCATCCGCCGTGTCCTCAAGGTTGGTCAGGCCACCGAATGACTCGGACATTTACTCGTCCCTCACACACACGTTGCATCGGTCGTGCCCCCAAACCGCTGCAACAGAATTTCGACAGTCATTATGCACGAGGCCCATTAACGCATCGCTAAAGCCGGCCACTTGACGTCGGGGGTCCGCCGGCGTTAGCTTCGCGCCATGTCTGACGTGGCAAAGCCCATTCCCGCAGTTCGGATCTGCGAGCGAATTAACGGCCCGGTCGATCAATTCGGCCGGGAAAACCGTCATTTTCGCTCAACAGATCCAATGGGATGTGCCCACCATGTCCGTTCACGAATTCGCAAGATCTTCTGATCATCCAGGCACCTTTGCGTGCCATTCCGTTTACGTTCAAGTAACCGCAGTCGCAGCGCCCGACACCGTGTCGCGGCTTCTTGAGCCCATTGTCGTCATGCAGGCCCTGCCGCGACGCGTCGATGCTGTCCAAAGAAGCGACGGCATGATGTCCGTCCGCATCGATCTGGGCGAAGACATCGAGACCGCCACGCGGCTTGTCAGAAAGCTGTCCGCGTACGTTACCGTGGCGAAGGCTGAAGTGTTGATGGAGCCTCAGACGTCGTCGTCCCTGTCGAGACTGGCGCAGGCCTGAACCGGGCAGCGCCCGGTCGCTGAAGTCGGAGGCCCTGCAATGCAGGCCGTCATCGATGTCATTCTGCCGGTCTTCGGCCTCATCGTGCTCGGCTACTTTGCCGCCCGCGTCGGGTGGGTGAAGGATTCGGCTGCCGACGGACTGACCCGCATCGTCTTCGACGTCGCCATGCCGATCATGCTGTTCCGCACCATGAACCAGGTGGCGATGCCCGAGGTCTCCCCCTGGGGGCTGTGGGCGGCCTATTTCGGCGGCTG
>CBDHYJ010000002.1:0-17639 GCA_965275905.1 Hyphomicrobiales bacterium
TGCATGCGCCGGCCCTCGCGGATGAACAGGTCGACGCCCAGATCCTCTTCAAGCTGCCGGATCCGCGTCGTCACATTCGACTGGACGCGGTGCAGCCGCTCCGCCGCCCGTGTCACACCGCCCGCCGCCACGACGGTGCGGAAGATGTGCAGATCACTCAGGTCCATGCTTCATCTTGGATTGAGAATAAAAATATCACATTTATTCATTTTTTATGATGAGCAGCAACGCCTATGTTCCGGTCAACTCAGCCCGGCTGCTCCCCAGAATCCTCAGTGCCGGGCGATGAAGCGATTGCCGGAGGGCATGCGATGCAAAAGGAACATATGACCGTTGTCCGCCAGTCCTGGAAGAACGCGCAGCCTATTGCGGACATGACGGCGGAACTCTTCTACCGGCGCCTGTTCGAGGTTGAACCGTCGATCCGGCCCCTGTTTGCCAACGCCGACATGATCGAGCAGCGCCGAAAGCTGATCACCACGCTCAATGCGGCGGTTGACGGCCTTGACGCCCTGGATGTGCTCGTGCCGGTCCTCGAGGACCTGGGGCGGCGTCATGGCGAGTACGGTGTACGCGACGCGCATTACGATGCGGTCGGCAACGCCTTGCTTTGGGCCCTGCAGCAGGGCTTCGGCGCGGCCTGGACGTCGCGCACGGAAGAAGCCTGGACGGCGACCTATGGTGAACTGGCCGGCATCATGCGCAACGCGTCGAGATCCGGCCCCGTCATCATCGACGGTAAAGCGGTCTACTCGGCATGAGCGCGGCCCGATTGCTGAATTTGTTGCAAGCCGGGCCTGCACTGGCGTTCCGGTTGCGAATATTGTGGCGGGAGCCGAAAAGACTTCCGGCGATGAGGGTGGCAGGAGAACAATAAAATGAAGGTTGCGATCATGGGAGCCGGCGCCATCGGCGCTTATGTCGGCGCGCGGCTGGTCGAGGCCGGCGAGGAGGTGACATTCATCGCCCGCGGTGCGCATCTGGAGGCTCTCAAACGCGACGGGCTCACGATCGAGAGCCCGCTCGGATCGGTCGAGGGACTGCGCGTCACCGCCACCGAGGATCCGGCGGAAGCCGGTCAGGCCGATATTGTGATTTTCGGGGTCAAGATGTGGGACACGGACGCTGCCGCCGCCTCGCTTGCGCCCATGATTGGCGCCAATACCCGCGTTGTGACGCTCCAGAACGGGATCGACAGTGTCGATGCGATTGCCCGGCACGTGCCGGCAGAGCAGGTTGTCGGCGGGGTGATCTATCTGGGCGTCGTCATCGAACGGCCCGGCGTGGTCAGCAATCCCGGCGGGATACACCAGATCATTGTCGGCGAGGACGGCGGAAGCTCGGAAATCGGTGCATTTGTCGCCTCCCTTGTCCGGGCGCCGGGCATCGATGCGGCCACCAATCCCGACATCCGCAAGGTCATCTGGCAGAAGTTCATCCGGCTGGTCGGGCTATCGGCATCGACCGCGCTGACACGCAAGCCGATCGGCGAGGTCCGCACCAACGCAGATACCCGGGAATACCTGCATTCCGTCGTGGAAGAGGTCGTGACCGTGGCACGCGCCGAAGGCCTCGACTTCCCGGAGAGCCACGCCGCCGAGGAAATGGCGTTCTTCGACGGCCTGCCGCCGAGTTTCCACGCTTCGATGCTCGATGATCTCGAACGCGGCAAACGTCTCGAACTGCCGTGGCTGTCTTCGCGGGTCTGCCAACTGGCCGAAAGGCACGGAATTCCGGCGCCTGCCAACCGGGCGGTGCACTGGGCGCTGGTTCTGCACAAGGATGGGGCAGCCCGTGTAACGCGTGCGCTCGATCTCATCCTCGCCGATAAGCATTTGCTCCGTGTCAAGGACTTGATCCGGGACCTATTTTCCGTCTCCTGAGACCGAAATCGATGGCAATGGACCCTGGCTCTAGCGTCCAGTGCACGATTCCACCGGAAAATCTTCGAAACTCAGGCGATTTCCGGCCAGCGCTCCATGCGCCAGGCGGCGTCCCAGAACATCCATTCAAGCCGCGTCGCGTCCATGTAGGCCGCGTGCATGGCCTCACGGTCGGCGGCCGAGGCCGCTTCATGGGCCTTGTCGGTCACGTCGATGACCTTCAGCACTTCATTGCCGTAGTCCTCGTCGGCATAGGTGTCGATCCACATCTGATAGGGATTGTCCGGGGCCGCCACTTTCAGCAGTTCCTTGCCGACTTCCCAGTAGATGTGGAAACACGGCAGCAGGGCGCCGAGGGCGACTGCATAATTGCCGGCATGGGCGGTCGACAGCAGAAAGTGCCCGTAGGCGTGACAGGTCGGGGACTGCGGCGTGTTCGCAACGTCCTCGTCCGTCAGGCCGAAATGCCCGAAAAACTCCTCGTGCAGCGCACGCTCGACCACGATGGCGTCATGGGCGGCGTGTGAAAGCACGATCTGGCCTTCGGCATCCGGCGCCTTCGCTGCTGCGACGGCCAGTGCGCGGGAAAACATGCCGAGATAATGCGCATCCTGGATCATGTAGTAGACGAAACGGTCGCGCGACAGAGTGCCGGCGGCGAGTTCCTGGTTGAACGGCTGGTTGACCATGGCCTCGAAGAGCGGCGTGATTTCGGTCCATGCGTCCTGCGAATACGGCACTTAATCGGTCCTTTCCGAAAAGGGTTGGAGGGCGGCGGGCCGCCACAAGACAGGATTTTTGCGCAGAAATCCAGACCGCTTTCCGGTCAGATTGAATCGTTCTGCCGGATTGCATTTTTGTCAGGATCGAGGGTTTTGGTGAAGGCCATACCGGGAGTACGGTCGAGACAAAACCCGATGGAAATGGCAAAAAGGCATCCGGCCCAGAGGGTTGAATGAAATCGACCATCCACGGCGTCAGGTCTTTCGACCGTAGCCCCACTACGCTTTTCAAGACCTTCCTGGTGGACTGGTGCGATTTCATCCAACAGAACCGGTTCAATCTGACCGAAAAGCGGTCTAGCGCAACCCGCCGAAGCGATCCCAGAAGGCGGACGAGGGGGCAGGCGGCGGGCCGTTCATCGTCTCCATGACTTCGCCGAGCGCCTGTTCGGCGGGTCCGGCGATACCGCGCGATAGATACGTGCAGCCAGCGCGCGGGCGTCGCGGCCGTTCCAGTCGCCGTCCAGGAGTTCGTCCGGGAGTTGCGGGTCCTTGAGCAGGATGCGCCGGTAATCGTGAATCAGCAGGATCCGCAGGATCAGGCATGGTCAGCGGCGGAGAAATCAGGATTCGATTCAACGCGTTGCGCCATTTCGCTGAATATCCGCACGAACAGGGCGTAATCCTCGTTGAGGGCGTCGAGCGACCAGGCCTCGGCGGCCACGTCGCGCACGCGGGCAGTGTCGATGTAATCCTCCATCGCGGCGCGGAATACGAAGACGTGGTCGGTCAGTTCGAGCGCCTCGACAATGCGCCGGATCGTCGAATTGTCCGCGGCGGGGTGGGCCAGAAGCGTCGGGCTGATCTGGCCCAGTCCAAGCCAGCCAAGCTCGCGGCGCAGGGCCTGCCGGTCCGCCTGGCTCATGGACGGCAGAATCTGCACAAGGCTCCAGTTGTTGTCCCAGGCGTGCGGGGCCGAGACGTAGATACGCTGCTGCGCGGCCTCGAACTTGTCGCGCCCGGTTTCTGTGATGGAGTAGTAGGACTTCCGCCCCTTTGCGGTCGATTCCAGCCATCCCTCGTGGGACAGGCGGTAGACGCCGGTCCGTACCAGCCGCTCACCGATACCGAAATATCCGGCAAGCGTGATCAGGCTGCCGAGCCAGATCGACCCGCCGCGCGGCAGGACCGCGTCCCCGAATATGGTGATGATCAGGGAGTTTGCCTTGAGGTCGAGTTCGCGCACCAGAGCGGCGACCGGTTCGGCGAGGGTATGGGCGGGAGCATCCATGGGCTTCAGGGCGACACGACGCAGTGGCGGTCAGGTTTCACGGTTGTCGACGACACGCTGGGCCTTGCCCTCGGATCGGGCGACGCCGCCGGGTTCGTGCACGATCACTTCGGCCGAAACGCCGATCATGTCCTTGACCGCCTTGGTCAGAACCTGCCCTGCGGAGTCCCGTTCGTCCTGCGAGGCGGTTTCCGGGTTGGCTTCAGCGTGGACCCGCAACGCATCCATGTTGCCAGTCTTGTGCAGCTCCAGCTGGTAGTGCGGGCTCAGCACACCGGTCTTGACGATCAGCTCCTCGATCTGCGTCGGAAACACGTTGACGCCGCGGATGATCATCATGTCGTCGGAACGCCCGGTGACCTTTTCCATTCGCCGCATGGACCGCGCGGTGCCCGGAAGCAGCCGGGTCAGGTCGCGGGTGCGGTAACGGATGATCGGCAATGCCTCCTTGGTCAGCGATGTGAACACCAGTTCGCCGAACTCGCCCTCGGGCAGGACTTCGCCTGTCTCCGGGTCGATGACTTCCGGATAAAAGTGATCCTCCCAGATGTGCAGGCCGTCCTTGGTCTCGATGCATTCATTGGCGACACCCGGCCCGATGACTTCGGAGAGGCCGTAAATGTCGACGGCATGCATGTGGGCGCGTTCCTCGATCGCGGTCCGTATGTCCTGGGTCCAGGGTTCGGCCCCGTAGATTCCGATCTCGATGCTGGTTTCGGCCGGATCGACGTTCTGGCGCTTCATCTCATCCAGCAGGTTGAGCATGTAGGACGGCGTCACCATGATCACGCGCGGGCGGAAATCCTGGATCAGCATGACCTGCCGGGCCGTCTGGCCACCCGACATGGGGATGATCGTGCAGCCGAGCTTCTCCGCGCCGTAGTGCGCGCCGAGGCCGCCGGTGAAAAGGCCGTATCCGTAGGCGATGTGGACGATATCGCCGGGGCGCGTCCCGGATGCGCGCATGGAACGCGCCACGACCTCGGCCCACATGTCCACGTCATTGCGGGTATAGCCGACAACCGTCGGCTTGCCGGTTGTACCGCTCGATGCGTGCACCCTGATCACCTGCTCCCGCGGCACGGCGAACATGCCGAACGGGTAGGTCTGGCGCAGATCGTCTTTCACGGTGAACGGGAATCTGGCGAGGTCCTCGAGCGAATTCAGGTCGTCCGGGTGAACCCCGGCGGCGTCGAACTTCGCGCGGTAATGTTCAACGTTTTCATAGGCAAGGCTCAATGTCTTCCTGAGCCGATTCAACTGCAGACCACTGATTTCGTCGCGGCTCGCCACCTCGATCGGATCGAGCGTGGACTTGGGGGCTGCGTAGTCGGATGCCGGTTTCAGTGTCATGGTCTCAGGCCTCGCCGTTTTCGTCTGGTTGGGGGACGAAGGATCCCCTGATTGTGCGCGACTTGCCGCGGAACACGGCGACCTTTACGCCGTCCTGGTCGGTGACCTCGATATCGTAGACGCCGTTGCGTCCTTCGCGGTGCACCTCGAAAGCGCGGGCGGTCAGGACGTCGCCCCGCGAGACCGCCCGCAGGAATGAAATGTCCGCGTGCGCGGCGACGGTCGACTGATTGTAGCTGTTGCAGGCGAAGGCGAACGCCGAGTCGGCGAGCAGAAACATGTAACCGCCGTGGCAGATGCCGTGCCCGTTCAGCATCTCCTCGCGGACGGTCATGGTGAGCGTGGCTTCGCCCGGCGCAATGTGCGTGATTTCCATGCCGAGATGCCGCGAGGCGACATCCTTGTCGAACATCGCCTTTGACACCTGTTCGGCGAGCGCCTGCGCAGACGCGGCGCGATCTTCTCCGTCAGCCTCCATAGCGTTCCCCTGCAGTGCCGGCGCTTTTGGCCGATCGTTTCGAATTGCCAAAAGTGATACAAACTTTTATGGATACAAACAATAATTAGTATCATTTTGAGCAGGCATAAGCAGGCCTTCATGACCGGACGGTCCCGCGTGGCACAGAGCCGCATTCCGGTTCCGGCGGACGCCGCCTGATCGAATCTGGCACCCTGTCAGGCGATCATGGGGTAGTTTGAGCCAGGTCTTTCAGGATTCTCAGCAGGAAACGATTATGAGCGACGACGCGCAACAGGACGGGCAGGTGGTTGTCACCGAGGACAGGGGTGACGGCGTTCGTCTGGTCAGGATCAACCGCCCCGAGGTGCGCAATGCGCTCAACATGGCGACGCGGCTGGCGCTTGCCGACGCATTCGGTGCTTTCGCCGGAGACGGGGACGTGCGCGCAATTGTCCTCACCGGCGATGAAAAGGCGTTTGCCGCAGGAGCGGACCTCAAGGAGTCGATCGATGCGTCTCCGTCGGAGATCATGCTCAGGAATACCCATCTTCTGTGGCGTACGATCGAGGACTGCCCGAAGCCGATCATCGCTGCGGTGAACGGGTTCGCGCTCGGGGGCGGCTGCGAGCTCGCGATGCATGCCGACATTATCATCGCGGGCGAGGGGGCCAGGTTCGGTCAGCCCGAGATCAGGGTCGGCATCATGCCGGGTGCGGGCGGCGTAGCGCGCCTGACGCGGCTGGTCGGCAAGTTCAAGGCGATGCGCATCCTGCTGACGGGTGAGCAGGTCACCGCTGCCGAGGCCGAGTCCATGGGACTGGTGAGCGAAGTGGTGCCGGACGGCGAGGTTCTGGACCGTGCGTTCGAGATGGCGCGCACGATCGCGTCGATGCCGCCCATCGCGGCCCAGCAGATCAAGGAGGTCATGATCGCGAGCCAGGACGCGAGCCTCGAGGCCGGCCTCGCGCTCGAACGCAAGGCCTATCAGTTGCTGTTCGACACCAGGGACAAGCAGGAGGGCATGACCGCCTTCTTCGAAAAGCGCAAGCCCGAGTTCAAGGGCGAGTAGGCGGGGGCGGACATGGCAGATCAGTCCATCGAGCGGATCGGTATCATCGGTGCCGGGGTCATGGGGCGGGGGATCGCGCAGATTGCCGCCGTCGCCGGAATGACGGTGCATCTGTTCGATACGCGAGAGGGCGCGTCGGACGAAGCAATCGCGTTCGTCGCCGGCATGCTGGACCGGGCCGTTGAAAAGGGCCGTTTGGACGCCGACGCGGCGGAGTCAGCCAAGGCGCGGCTTCGGGCCGGGTCCTCGATGAAGGACTTCGCGGAATGCGACCTCGTGATCGAGGCCATTGTCGAGAAGCTCGACGTCAAGCGTGCCGTCTTCGCCGAGCTTGAGTCGATCGTTGCGGACGGCGCGATCCTTGCCAGCAATACATCGTCGCTGTCGATCACGGACATTGCGGCGGATTGCCGGAACCCCGGACGGGTTGCCGGATTCCATTTCTTCAATCCCGTGCCGCTGATGAAGGTGGTCGAAGTGGTGGGTGGTGCGCGCAGCGACGAGGCGGTCGTGACGCGCCTGATGGATTGCGCGGCCGCCATGGGCCATACGCCGGTCAGGGTCAAGGACAGCCCCGGCTTTCTCGTCAACCATGCCGGGCGCGGCTTCGGCACGGAAGCGCTGCGCATTGCGTCGGAACAGGTGGCGGACTTCGCGACCATCGACCTGGTGCTGCGCGACGGCGTCGGCTTCCGCATGGGGCCGTTCGAACTGCTCGACGTGACCGGTCTCGACGTTTCGCACCATGTGATGGAGGAGGTTTACCGGCAGTTCTATGACGAACAGCGTTTCCGCCCGTCTCCGATGACGCGGCAGCGCCTCGCCGCCGGTCTGCTCGGACGCAAGACCGGCGAGGGCTTCTACGTCTATGACGGCAATACGCAGTTGGGCCGCTTGCCGGAGTTTCCGGACGGTGATCCGTCGCTGCTCAAATCCGTCCATGTGGCGGAGGGCAGGAGCGAGCCGGCCCGGGCGCTGATTCTAGACGCGCTCGAGGCAGCAGGCGTCGCGGCGGTCGCGGATCCCGATGCCGCCGATCTGATCGTCGTCATGCCGATCGGCAGCGACGTCACGGTGGAGGCCGTCAACTGGCAGTTCGATCCGTCCAAAACCGTCGGTGTCGATCCCATCACGGGGTTTGATGGAACACCGATCCTGGAGCGGGTCGCGGTCGTGATGTCGAATCCGGCGGTCCGGACCGACCTCGCACCGGCCTTTCGTGCCCTGCTGCACCGCGAGGACAGGCCCGCCGTGCTGATCAGGGATTGTGCAGGGTTCATCGCGCAGCGGGTGATCGCCACGATCGTGAATATCGGCAGCGAAATCGCTCAGCAGGGCATTGCCAGCCCGGAGGATATCGATACGGCCGTACATCTCGGTCTTGGATATCCGAAGGGGCCTCTCGCGCTTGCCGACACGATCGGGCCTGCAAACATTGTCGAGATTCTGATCCGATTGCAGGACCTTACCGGCGATCCGCGCTACCGGGTCAGTCCCTGGTTGCGGCGCAGGGCGCTGCTCGGGATGAGCGCGAGCGAGGCGGGCGCGTAGCTCTTTTTGTCAATGTGATACAAAATCGTCTTGAAAATTTGTAATTTTGTGTCATATTCAGATTTATCAACGAAAATGCGGCAGGAATCCGCTCGCCCAGGAGTCAGCAATGCCCGGTGAAACAATCGAGATGCAGGGCCACGAGACCGCTTTCGACGAGAAGGTGGCGGCCGAAGGCAAGATTGAGCCCAAGGACTGGATGCCCGATGCCTACCGTCGGACGCTTGTGCGCCAGATCTCCCAGCATGCGCATTCCGAGATCATCGGGATGCAGCCCGAAGGCAACTGGATTACCCGTGCGCCGTCGCTGCGGCGCAAGGTCGGCCTTCTGGCGAAGGTTCAGGACGAGGCCGGGCACGGACTTTATCTGTATTCGGCGGCAGAGACGCTCGGCGTGTCGCGGGACCAGATGGAAGAGGAACTGCTGACCGGGCGCGCAAAGTACTCCAGCATCTTCAATTACCCGACACTGACCTGGGCCGACATCGGCGCCATCGGCTGGCTGGTCGACGGTGCGGCGATCATGAACCAGGTGCCGCTGTGCCGCTGCTCCTACGGACCATATGCCCGGGCCATGATCCGGATCTGCAAGGAAGAGAGCTTTCACCAGCGCCAGGGCTTCGAGATCATGATGTCCCTGATGAAGGGCACGCCCGAGCAGCAGGCGATGGCACAGGACGCGGTCGATCGCTGGTGGTGGCCGGTGCTCATGATGTTCGGGCCCAGCGATGCGGACTCCAAGCACTCGGCGCAGTCCATGGCCTGGAAGATCAAGCGGTTCTCAAACGACGACCTGCGCCAGCGGTTCGTCGATCAGGTGGTGCCGCAGGCCAATATCCTCGGCGTGAAGATCCCTGATCCGGATCTCAAATGGAACGACGAACGCGGCTCTTATGATTTCGGCGAGATCGACTGGGCCGACTTCATGGAAGTCATCAAGGGCAACGGGCCCTGCAACAAGCAGCGCATGGTCAACCGGCAGAAGGCCCAGGACGATGGTGCCTGGGTGCGCGAGGCCGCAATGGCCTATGCGGAAAAGCAGCGCGCGCGGCGTGCCGAACAGGTTGCGGCCTGACCGGGCCAGGACAGTAATCCAGGACGGGAAACATGCAGAACAAGGACGAGTGGCCTCTTTTCGAAGTGTTCGTGCGGTCTAAACAGGGCCTGTCCCACACCCATGTGGGCAGCCTGCATGCCGCGGACGCCCAGATGGCGATCGAGAACGCGCGTGACGTCTATACGCGGCGGAACGAGGGCGTCAGCATCTGGGTCGTGCCTTCGGCCGAGATCACGGCCTCATCTCCGGACGACAAGGACTCCCTGTTCGATCCGGCGGGCGACAAGGTCTACCGTCACCCGACCTTTTACGACATTCCCGATGAAGTCGAGCATATGTGAGCGGTTGACCGATGGCTGAACCCGCTGTTGATCAGAGCGCCGGGGCATCGGTGTCGCCGGAAACCCTCTTCACCTATCTCCTGGGTCTTGGCGACAACGCGCTGATTCTCGCGCACCGCCTTTCCGAGTGGTCGAGCAAGGCGCCGAACATCGAACTCGACATCGCGCTGTCGAACCAGTCACTCGATCTGTTCGGCCAGACCCGAATGATCTTCGATTACGCGGGCAAGGTCGAAGGCAAGGGGCGTGACGAGGACGACATCGCCTTCCTGCGCGACGTCTATGACTTCCGGAACATTTTGCTGGTCGAGCAGCCCAACGGCGATTTCGGCCACACGGTCGTGCGCCAGATGCTCTACAGCGCCTTCGCGGTGCTGCAGTACGAGGGGCTTGCGAAGTCAAGCGATGAACAGATTGCCGCCTTTGCGGCGAAGGCGCTCAAGGAACTCGAATACCACTACCGGCACAGTGCCGAATGGGTGGTCCGGCTGGGTGACGGAACCGAAGAGAGCCACAGGCGGACTCAGGACGCGCTTGATGACCTGTGGACGTTTACCGGCGAGATGTTCGAGTGCGACGAGGCGGACGCCGCCATTGCGGCCGCCGGGATCGGGCCGGATCCGAGCGCGCTGAAAGACGCCTGGACGGAGATGGTGGTGCCGGTGATCGAGCGCGCGACGCTCAAGTTGCCCGAGGACGGCTGGATGCAGAGCGGCGGCAAGGCCGGCCGGCATTCGGAGTATCTGGGATATATCCTGGCCGAACTGCAGTACCTGCAGCGGGCCTACCCGGGGGCGAAATGGTAGCGGCCGCCGCCATATCGACTGATGACATCTGGAAGGTTCTGGAAGATGTGAAGGATCCGGAAATACCGGTCCTGAGCGTAATCAATCTGGGTATCGTGCGCGACGTGCGCCTTGAGGGTGATGACCTGGAGGTGGTGATCACCCCGACCTATTCCGGCTGCCCCGCGACGGCCATGATCGAGGAGCACGTTCGCGAAGCGGTCGCGCGGGCGGGTTTCAAGGATGCCAGGATCACGACGGTCCTGTCGCCGCCCTGGACCACCGACTGGATCGACGAGGACGGGCGGGCGAAGCTGAAAGACTATGGCATCGCGCCGCCGGTCAGAGGCACGCCGAACAAGCGGGCCCTGTTCGGGGAGGCGCCGGTGGTTACGTGTCCGCATTGCGGTTCGACTGATACCGAGATGACGAGTGAGTTCGGCTCGACGGCGTGCAAGGCGCTCTACCGCTGCCGGTCGTGTCTCGAGCCGTTCGACTACTTCAAGTGCATTTGAGCAGATGCCGACTTATAGGCATTCGTTCGTCGCGATCACTTCTTCCGTGGTCTGCCATCGTCTGTCATTCCCGCGCAGGCGGGAATCCAGAGCAGTCAAACGAGCAGGTCGCGAAGCAGCACTGGGTTCCCGCCTGCGCGGGAACGACGGATTGGTAATGGCAGAGGACAAAGGTCGATGAGCCATTTTCATGCATTGCGCGTGCGCGACGTCCGCAAGGAAACGGACGAGGCGACGTCGATTGCCTTCGAGGTGCCCGAAGACCTTGCCGGATACTTCCGCTTCACGCCGGGGCAATACCTCACGCTCAGGGCGGAGATAGACGGTCAGGACCTGCGGCGGCCCTACTCGATCTGCTCTGGGCTGGAGGAGGGAGAGCTGCGGGTAGCGGTCAAGCAGATCCCGGACGGCCGGTTCTCCGTATTCGCAAACAGTGGAATTCATGCCGGCGACCGCATCGAGGTGATGCCGCCGCAAGGCCGGTTCTGCCTCGACTTCGATCCCGACGCCAGCCGGCACTATGTCGGGCTCGCGGGCGGCAGCGGCATCACGCCGTTCATGTCGATAATCAAGTCGGTTCTGGAGGCCGAGCCGGACAGCCGGTTCACGCTGTTCTACGGCAACCGGACGGTCAGCGGGATCATCTTCCGGGACGAGCTGGAAGACCTGAAGGACCGTTATCTCGGCCGCCTGCGGCTGTTCCATGTGCTGAGCGACGAAGCGCGCGACGTCGATCTCCTGAGCGGGCTGATGACCGAGGAAAAGGTGTCGGATCTCCTGGGCAAACTGATCGACAAGGACGCGGTGGACTGTTTCCTGATCTGCGGACCGGGGCCCATGATCGAGGGCTGCCGCAATGCCCTCAAGGGACTGGACATCGGAGACGACCGCATCAAGCTCGAACTGTTCGGCACGCCGCCGCCGCAGGCCGGCCCCAGAAAGAAGGCCGATCCGTCCGAACTCGGACCGGCCGCCGACGTCACGATCCTGCTCAACGGCCACAAGACCGAGTTCAAGCTGCCGTTCGACGGAGAGGCCGTGCTCGACGCGGCGCTGGCGGAGAATCTCGATCTGCCGTTTGCCTGCAAGGGCGGCGTGTGCTGCACGTGCAAGGCGAGGCTCCTTGAGGGCGAGGTCGAGATGGACGTCAATTACGGTCTTGAGAAGGAAGAGATCGCGGCCGGCTATATCCTGACCTGCCAGTCCCATCCCAAGAGCGAGAAACTCGTCGTCGACTATGACGACAGGTGATCCAGTATGCCGTCATGCCCGCGGAGGCGGGCATCCAGCATGATAGAACTCAGTCTCTTGAAATGTTGTCCTGGATTCCCGCCTTCGCGGGAATGACGACGTGGATAAGGCGCGGAAGTTTGTTTTTATGCGGTAGAGCGTCGAGCTTTGCTATGAAAAACGAAACGCACAACTCGTGAGGAACACCAATGCCTGAAGCCTTTATCTGCGACGCGGTGCGCACGCCCATCGGTCGATACGGCGGCGCGCTGTCATCGGTGCGGACCGACGATCTCGGGGCGGCTCCGATCCGCGCCCTGACCGAGCGCAACACCGGTGTTGACTGGGATGCGATCGAGGACGTGGCCTATGGTTGCGCCAACCAGGCGGGCGAGGACAACCGGAACGTGGCGCGCATGGCGACGCTGCTGGCCGGGCTGCCGACCAGCGTGCCCGGCACCACGATCAACCGGCTGTGCGGTTCGGGCATGGATGCCGTCGGCTATGTGGCGCGCGCCATCAAGACCGGCGAAATGACGATCGCGCTCGCGGGCGGCGTCGAGAGCATGTCGCGCGCGCCGTTCGTCATGGGCAAGGCCACGACCGCGTTTTCGCGCAATGCCGAGGTTTACGACACGACGATCGGCTGGCGTTTCATCAATCCGGTGCTGAAGAAACAGTACGGCGTCGACTCGATGCCGGAGACCGGCGAGAACGTTGCCGAAGAGTTCCAGATTTCCCGCGAAGCCCAGGATGCCTTCGCCCTGGCCTCGCAGACCAAGGCCGCGGCCGCCCAGGCGAGCGGACGGCTGGCGCAGGAGATCGTGCCGGTCACGATCCCGCAGCGCAAGGGCGAGCCAATCATTGTCGACCGCGACGAACATCCGCGCGAGACGACGCTGGAGAAGCTCGGGTCGTTGCCGACACCGTTCCGGGAAGGGGGCACCGTCACGGCCGGAAATGCGTCGGGCGTCAATGACGGGGCCTGCGCTCTGATCGTGGCGGACGAGGCGACGGCTGCAAAAAACGGTCTTGAGCCGATGGCACGTGTGATCGGCGTGGCGACGGCGGGACTGGAGCCGCGGATCATGGGCTATGGCCCGGTGCCCGCGGTGCGACGGCTGCTCGACAGGACGGGCCTTGCGCTCGACGACATCGGCGTGATCGAGCTCAACGAGGCCTTCGCGAGCCAGGGGCTGGCAGTGTTGCGGGATCTCGGGATCAAGGACGACGATGCGCGCGTCAACCGCAACGGCGGTGCCATCGCGCTCGGCCATCCGCTCGGCATGAGCGGCGCACGGCTGGTGACGACGGCGGCCTACGAGCTCCGGGCGACGGGCGAGCGCCATGCGCTCTGCACCATGTGCATCGGCGTCGGGCAGGGCATCGCGATGGTGATCGAGCGGATCTAGAGCGAGATCGGCTCAGATTTCTTTTTTCTTCAGGAGCCGTTTGATGGCTTCCGCGTTGATGCGCGGACCGATCATCTGCGGGTTGACCTCAAGGGCCTCCTCGAACGAGTCGAGGGCGTTTTCCATGTCATCAAGCTTGACGTAGACCAGGCCGCGTCCGGACAGGGCGCCGAAATGGCGCGGCTCCAGCGCCAGCGTCTTCGCGATGTCGGCCAGCGACTCCTTGAGGTTGTTCAGGAGGTAATGCACGGTCGCGCGCTTGTTCCAGCCCTCAGCGAAATCCGGCGCCACCGCAACCAGCCTGTCGAAGGTCTTGAGCGCGGCCCGGTGATCGCCCTGGCCCATTTCCTTCACGCCCGCATCCATGAGATCGGCGGCTGCCTTGTCCTTGCTTTCCAGCCAGATTGACCAGATCTTCTGCTCGATCGGGGTCGCGGCGACATGGTCCGGCGCGGTCTTTAGCTCGGTGAACAGGCCGTCGAGGCGGCTGTCGTTCTGGTCAGACCATCCTGGGACTGGCAGGATAGAGACGCCGAATAACAGTACGAGGACGCGCAGTGATCGCATTGCCATATGGTAGGTGACGGTTGAGGCGTGTGCAATTGTGACATCAAGCACCTAATTGGTCGCAATACTCTGCAATCCTCAAGTGTCGCGCGAATCGGCATAGGTTGGCGTCGAAAAATACGACGGGGCGATTTGGATGGAAGATAGAGTGATGGCTGCTCTCGCCGGCGGCTTTGTCGGCGGGGTTTTGGGTGTCGTGGGGACGTTGATCAGCGCGTATTACGGCCCGATCAAACTCGAGGAATGGAAAGAGAAAAGGCGGGAAGAGAAGTGGGACGGACCGCGGAAGAAGCTGCTTCTCAATTTGCTGAATGATCCGCAAAAAAAGATCAGATCGATCGAGACACTGTGTCGTGCTTCGGGGACCTCGGCAGAGGAGTGCCGGCGCCTCCTCATCGAGATCGAGGCAAGGGGCATACGCATCAAAGGCAATCGGGAGGGGTGGGTTCTCATAAAGAACCGGCCGCTGGAAGCCCTCTCAGATGACGAAGAAGTGGACGTTTGATCCTATGCGCATGAAAGTGGCCTGAAGCATGTCCGACATCACCCCGCTCATTCCCCGTCAGCCCGTACCGGACCTGAGCCTGCCGCTCGTCGGAGGCGGCACGTGGGCCTTGAGGAGCAACCCGCCGGAGATCTTCTCGCTTCTGGTGTTCTACCGCGGCTTCCACTGTCCGATCTGCCGGACGCAGCTGCGCGATCTTCAGTCCCGGCTCTATGATTTCGCCAGCCGCGGCGTGAGGGTCGTTGCGGTCTCCACGGACAATCATGACCGGGCCGAGTCGACCAGGCGCGACTGGGGACTCGACCGGCTGACCATCGCTCACGGCCTCCGTGTGGCCCAGGCGCGCGAGTGGGGGCTATACGTCTCGACACATCTCGGCACGACATCCATCGGTGTCGAGGAGCCGCGGCAGTTCAACGAGCCCGGCATGTTCCTGGTCGAGCCGGACGGCACGCTCTACATGGCGATCGTGCAGTCCGTGCCGTTTGCCCGGCCGCCGCTGTCCGACCTGCTGAATGCGATCGACTTCGTCACCGCCAACGGCTATCCGGCGCGCGGCGAGGTGGTGACGGTCTAGATCTTTCGCTTTTCCGGAACACGATCTGTCGTGACAATTGTCACAGACGTGCGATGCGCCTCTGTGAATGATGACATGCGGGGTGGCTAACCGAACGAGCTTGGATAGCTGCAATCATGATACGCCGTACATCACCTCACTACCGGGCACCGCGATTCTTTCCTTCCGACAGCGCTCAGACGGAGACGTCGCCCGTCGTGCGGAACGAAGGCCGGTCGGGCGCTGCCCGGCGGTCGCGCAACCGGGCACCATACCGGTATTCGGACGAAGTGCTCGCCGGTCTGACCCACGGACTGCATCTGGTCGGCCGGTCGCGCGAGCAGGCGCCTGCGGAGCAGGAGGGCGAGACATTCGAGGCCGTCTATCCGCGATACCCGTTTGCACCTCTGGTGCGCCTGGGTCTGGGACTCGCGGCCCTGCTGCGCCGGTTTCCCCGCCGCTGAGCCGGTGCCGTAAGGCGGGCCTCAGCCGAGCACCGAGAAGCTGCTCTCCTGGTTGATCTCGCGGCGGCGCGAATAGAAGCCGACGTCGATCTCGTGATCGATATAGGGCAGCCTGAAGCGCAGCGGATCGGCGTCGTGGTCGTTGCCGGCCTCGCAGTAGTCGATCAGCGCCGTCATCATCTTGCCGGCGATCGGCGCGTTCTTGTACTGGTTGCCGCTGGTTCCGCAGGCCATGTAGAAGCCCGGCAGGGCGGACTTGTCGTAGATCGGGATCCAGTCGTCCGAGGCGTCGTACAGGTCAACGACGCCGCGCATGCGGCTCGGGATGCCGAGGGACGGGACGCGCTGTCCGTAGCGCATGGCCTGAAGTTTCCACTGCTCGGTAAAATCGCGCTGGTAGTCGGTGTCGTCGTCGACCCACTGGTGCGCGTCGCACGGCGGATCCTCGCTGCCGACGAGAATGTTGTTGCCGTGTTCCGGGCGGCAGTAACACGAGATGTCGCTGTCCGAGACAATGAAGCCGTCATTCTCGAAATCGAAACCTTCCGGTGACGGCACGTGAACGACCTCCTGGCGCAGGGCGCGGGTCGAAATCGTCATGTCGCCGAGAGCGCCGGCCATCTCGTTGATGTGCGACGATGCCGGCCCGCCGACATTGACCACGACCGGCGCGTGCAGCTCTTCGCCGCCGGCAAGCTTCACACCCTTGACGCGCCCGCCCTCGGTGAGGATTTCCGTGACCGCGGCGCCCATCTGGAAATCCGACCCTTTGGCCCTGGCGGCGTGCGCCAGGTTCTGCGCCGAAAGCGCGGGATCGGTGACGTAGCCGCCCTGGGGCCAGAACACGCCGCCGGGGATGCTGCCGCCGGTCGGTTCGCCAAACGCGGGGTCATCTGCGGCCTTTGCGGGGAAGAACCGCTGCAGGTCGTAGATCGGCAACCGCTCCGTGATCTTCGCGCCGTCCCACTCCTCGAACGGGCACCCGAGCTTGCGGCTGTTTTCCATGTGCTTCTCGAGATGGCCGTTGCCGTCCGTCTTCATCACGAGACATCCGGTCTCCCGGAACGTGGCGAGGCCGCTGGGGTCATGGTTCTCGAGGTAGTCGGCCCAGTCGCGCCAGTAGAAATAGCCCTCATAGGCGAACGCGGTGCCGTCGAGCGTCGAGTAGTGCATCCTGATGATCGCGCACGAGCCCGAGGTCGAACCGTGGCCGGCCTGTGCGTTGCGGTCGACGGTCAGGGTCTTGTATCCGGCCTTGGCAAGTTCGAAAGCGGTGGCGGCGCCGATCACGCCGGCCCCGATGATGATTGCGTCTGCTGTTCTGGTCATGGCGCTTCCAACTGGACTGAGTTCATTTTCGTGCAGTCTTGTCGGAATAGGGGGGTGTTGTCTACAGCGAGTTTCTCTAAATCACTCGCGGCAGATCAACCAGGTGCGCATGCCCGTTTTATTCGTTATCGGCGCATGTCTTGCCGCCGAGAAACCTGACGACGGCCGCAACCGCCCGGTCGTTGTTCATGATCGTGGTATGCACGTTGTGAACGAGCAGGAAGTCGTCGTCGGGCGAGATCCGCGTCTCTTCCACCGCGACGATGCCGTCGTCGTCGCCGGGGATGATGGACGTGTAACCCTCGTCGTCTTCGCGGCCGCCGGCGATGATGCAATAACGGATATCGGGAGCGGGAATGTTGCCGTTGTAGGACTTGAGAAGCTGGCCGGCCGATGGTCCGCCGACAACGCGGAAGAACGTCGTGCTTTCGAGCTTGCCGGCGAGGTGCGCGCCCTTGCTCGGCGGTGCCAGCATGACGACGCCCTCAGGTCTGACGCGGTTCTTCCACTCGCCGTCTCGTGCCAGAAGAACGCGGGTCACCATGCCGC
>CBDHYJ010000003.1:0-79810 GCA_965275905.1 Hyphomicrobiales bacterium
CGCTGCTGCATTTGAAAAGATGAAGGCCAGTGGAATTGATGAGAATGGACACAACTACTATCCGGATTTGGAAAAGTTGATTGGCCGCAAGCCCGAGTCGTTCAAGGACTATTTGTTGAATGAGAAGGCACAGCGTCCTGGCAAGACTTTTGCTCCAAAGCCTTCGGATTACGATGCGGTGGCTGCCGGAAAGCCAGTTGAGGCGCAGTAGAGAGATGTGACGACAAACGACTACCCATCATTTTGTGTAAGAATTCATCCAAAGAAGGCAACCAAGTGGCAAGAAAGGATTACATAGCTAAGATAGAATCATCAGCAGTGACACAAGAATCATGCTACAATTCCTACTGTAAACAACAGTTAAAGCCAACACATAGACAATTAGACTCGTGTTCTGATCCTCTCACAAAAGTTGTCTAGTTTATTTTGTTCCGAGCAGTTTTGCCTCACAATCTAGTGGAGGTATGACTATGCTCAATGATCAGAAAGAGCAAATAGAAAATCCAAGACCGCTGACTTCTCCTATTTTACTCACCCCCTGGTAAGAGCAACACACTCAATCTTCGTTTCACGCAGTGTGTCTGTACACAGAAGAGACTCAGCAATTTAATCATCAAGCTAATCAGACATTTCAATGTTGGAACCGGTTCAGACCCAAGAGCATGAGAGGTGAAAAGTGCAAAAAGCTGCTCCAGCGCGCGCATGCATTTCCTTAAGTATTCTAAATGACCGTTGCTAACCGGCCCGGCAACGTTCACTTAAGGAATCGCCAACTCGTAGGCAGACATCATTTCTTTCTCGCGGCATTTCGAAAAGCAAAACTCCTTTATCTTTGCCCATCGCTCACAAATTTCATTCCAATCTACTTGCAAAGACAACATTCGTCCCTCTGTTCACCCACAGTTGCCCAACCATGAAGATCTGCACTACCCTCCTCGCTCTTTTTGTTGCCCAGGAATCCATTTCATCGGCTTCGGCCTTCTTTACCCAAGTTCCTGCTAAGAAATCCTCAACAGCGCTTCCTTACCGCATCAACGAAAACGAAGCTTTCGAACGAGACAATGTCATTCATCCCTTTGACATCGGTGCCTTTGGACAAGCTGTTTCTCCTCCTCCAGCTGCCATGCCTCGCCACTCCATGGGGCCTCGTCCACGTGGACATCCTCCTCGCCACGGGTACGATTTGGCTCATCAACACCGTCGCCGTCAGCAGGCCGCACGAGGCAAAGGCGCCGTCCAAGGAGCCATTGACTCTTTGTGGGGAACTGCTTCGCCCAAGAACATCCAAGGTAACAAGGCTCTAAAGACCTGGTCTATCACCAATGAAGACGTCGAACGCGTTCAAGTTCTCCTCAAGAACGACGGAGTTCCTTTGAAGGGGCAAGTCGAAATCTGGTGTGGACCCGACTCGACTCCTCAACGTATTCAAGTGACTTCTGACAATGGAGCTACGTATCCATTCAGTGCTGTCTTGGAAGTTCCAACTGACCACAACTCGGTCGCTATTCGCAACATGGGACCAATGGAATTCCCTATGGGTGCCTGCGTCGTGGCAGACATTGAAGACGCTATGGCAGGTGGCAACAAGCGTGCTGGAACTGGTGCCATTGTTCAAACTTTGGATGACTTGGGCATGCACGTTCCTATCAATGGAGAGGATTCTATGGAATCGTTCAGATTTGAAAAACACGTCGAGAGCGTCCAAGTCTTGTTGAAGACCGATGGCCGACCTCTCCACGCCAAGATCGAATTAACCCAAGGCCCCAACGATAGCAAGCAAACCATCGATGTTTTCTCCGAGAATGGTATGACCCAACCTTTCTTTGCCGTTATTGATACTCAAGGAGCATCCACTATCCGCGTCATCAATACTGCACCATCTCTGGTCTTCCCTTTGGAGGCCGTTGTCGAGCCCTACATGGTCGACATTGACTACGTTCCACCTCCTCCTGAAGAGCAACCTGCTGAAGTGGATACCAGTGATTCGTACTTCTTCCTTGACAACTAATCAGAACCGAGAGAAATCAAAGGGCACCATTATCATTATCAAGGGGCATCACCTTCTTTCTGCATTGTACAAACGCACACCAAGGCCGAGCTACTACAAAAAACACTTAAGATCGCTGCAGACTTTCTAGAGTCAGCGCGTCTACAAAGATCATTCGGTGACGATTAGATACTCCTTAGAAACCAGTTTTACAACAATCTTACGTTCGGTACTACGATAGATCAATGCTAGTAACATCGTATGGACAAGTGGAAGCAATGTACAATTCGGCCAATGTCCAGCCCATTTGCCAAGCTGACAAGATACATGTGATAGCACTGACCACAAAAGCAATACACCAAAACTTTCTTGTCAACTTAGCTTCTATGACTGTACCATGCTGCATGCAGACTGGCCTCTGGAGCTTTCGGTAGAGCCTGCCAATCTTACGGAACCCGGTTAAGCCAACGCGACTGCTTGCATTCCTTTCCAGTTGACCATGTACAGGATGCCGCCTTTCTTCATTCCATCATGCTACATTGACGACTTTCACCTTGACGCTACCTTGTCCATTAGATAAGAACCTATTCATCTTTTCCTTTCTGGCACAAGCATTCTTTGTTGTATACAATATCAAAGGAATTCCTGATGAACACACACTTCAGGATTCGTTGATAGAAGTCTCTCTTGTCGTCTGCCTTCGTCCTGAGGTTCCAGCAAACCTCGTCGTTAAACTCAAAAGAGAATTAACGTCCGACCAAAAACTCTATTGGCGGACTATAATCTTCAAGTAAACTCCATTTGCTTCTTTCCCTCCCAAATTTTCTAGCTCTTTTAAGAATGCACCGACCGACAATCGATCCGGATAGCTGCACAAGAGCCCTGTTTCGTTTCTGTCGATGCTCTGTCCCAAGATTTCTTACAATAAATCGGTGGCCCATTCCATCGTGGAAGAGATGTACTTTTTTCTCCTGTACATTTTCATCAATGTTGTCAAAGCGGGCAATCAACAACACATAGGGATCAGCTTCTACAACCAAAAAGCAGAGGTGTGTCGCAGATCTCAGATCGCACTGCTCACATTTTTACACAAGTGGCTCGTCCGGCGCTCTGCTCCAAAACGGCAACTGGTTCAACAATTAATACTTTTTGGTGGCAAAAAATGTGATTAATCTTCAGATTACTTAACAATTTGGCCGTTGTTTTGTTCCCTGTCACAACCGTCGGATGCAATTTGAATGTGTCGCTTCGGACAACTCTTTGTCGTGGTGCTTCCTCCTACCTACCTCCGCAGTGTCCTTTTACTTTCTACTACCGCAGTCACCGCAGTACACTCTTGTCTCGACCACTGCTGCTGCCTGCTGCTAACAACAACAACAAGTCGATTGCCATACAGCTATCCTGAATCCAGCCGTTGCCGCTCTTGCACTCTTTGAGCTCCGTCAAGACTAGCAGCCAATCGACTCTCGACGTTTAGAAGATGACGACGTTCTCCTATTCGGCAACTTCGTTCTTGCGGACAGGTTTATTGTTATCCTTGCTGATCATTCTTCCATATGGAGGTGAAGCACGACAAGGAATCAAGACATACTCAGAAAACAATGAAGTAGAAGAAAATGAGCCTTTCAACGCTTTAGAGACAAATAACGGAGCTCCATCCCTTGGTGATGAGTTCGGCCGATGGAACATTTTGACAGACACGGTAGATGGATTTGGAAAGACCATCAAGCGACCGTCTCGATTGAGAAGAAATCAAGCCTATCACGATACAGACTTGGACACTAGGAGACGAGACACGGCAGACACAGAACAACGACAACTCCTCAAACAGAATCTTGCAGCGATGGAAAAATCTTTCCGGGAGTCTACTGAACACACAGATGGAATGGTCAAAGATGTAGACTCATCTAAAGGATCTCATCCTACCTTTGGATCTCGTGGAACCCTGGATGGGGTCAACCATAAAGTGAAAGTTCAGCAGATGGAAGCCATGATCGCCGCACAAGAGTTGCAAGCAATGTTGGATATGAGCATGAGTGCAGGGGTAAGTACAAACAACGACGTACAGAGATTGGTATCGATCTCAAGTAGACATTGTACATACTGACTTCTCTATCTCTTTCTTGTCCTTCCATGAACAAAACAGGCTCCTACACCGCGGCCGGTCGCACCAACACCAGCTCCAGTTCCATCACCAGTCCCTCCTCCAACCCCTCTTCCAACATTGCTTCCACCTGTCACGCCAGCACCAGTTCCAGCACCAGTCCCTGCTCCAACCCCTCCTCCAACGTTGCTTCCACCTGTCACGCCAGCACCAGTTCCAGCACCAGTCCCTGCTCCAACCCCTCCTCCAACGTTGCTTCCACCTGTTTCACCAGCGCCGAATGCTCCTTCCGCTCCATCGGCACCGTCCGCCCCATCAGCACCGTCTGCTCCAGCGGCACCTTCTGCCCCTGTGGCTCCTTCTGCACCAAATGTCAATCCGATGCCATCCCCACCCACACCTGTTCAAACCCCAGCGAGGTGATCACGGAGGCCTCGGTCGAGAACGCCTTGCGCGTGCTGCTCGCGCTGGGCGGCTCGACAAACGCGATCATTCATCTGACCGCCGTAGCGGGCCGGCTCGGCATCCCGGTTTCTCTGCAGCGCCTCAATGACCTCTCCGACACCACGCCGGTACTCGTGAACCTGAAGCCGGTCGGCAGTCACTACATGGAGGATTTCTTCGCGGCGGGCGGAATGGGTGCGGTTCTGCGCGAGCTGCGGCCGCTGCTCAATCTCGACTGCCCGACGGTCACGGGCGAGACGCTGGGAGAGAGAATCGCCGAACCTCTGCCCTATGTCGGCCGGGACGTCATCGCCAGTCTGGACGACCCGCTCGAACCCGAAGGCGGCCTTGTCGCCCTGTTCGGCTCGCTGGCTCCGGACGGCGCGATCCTCAAGAGGTCGGCAGCCGACAGCTCGCTGTTCGAAAAGGAGGGGCGCGCGGTCGTCTTCAATTCGCTCGAAGACATGGCGGCACGGGTGGATGACCCGGATCTGGATATCTCGCGAGACGACTTCATGGTGCTTCAGAATGCCGGGCCAAGGAGTGAATCCGGCATGCCGGAAGCGGGCTATCTGCCAATTCCGAAAAAACTGGCTGCCGCGGGGGTCAAGGATATGGTCCGGATTTCCGACGCCCGCATGAGCGGCACCGCCTTCGGCACCATCGTTCTGCATGTCTCGCCGGAAGCCGCGATCGGCGGACCGCTGGCGCTCGTGCGCAACGGCGACCGGATCAGGCTGAGCGTAAAGGAGCGCACCATCGATCTCATGGTCGACGAAGCCGAACTCGCGGCGCGCAGAGCCGAATTCGACGCTGAACCGCCAAACCTTGAAAGACCGCGCGGCTATGCCCGGCTCTACGCGGAACAGGTGCTTCAGGCCCACGAGGGCTGCGACTTTGAGATCCTGAAAGGACCGTGATTGACCGGTCGGCGATCCCGACGCCTCCCTTGACGTTGCGAGGAATTCGGACTTCCGGGAAACGCTCCAATCCAGGAAAAAGGGGCCCCGGAACGGAGGTCCGGAGCCCCTGAGTAAGTCCGGCGAAAACGTCGTGTCCGTGCCGGACTTGGGAGTATTACAGGTTGCCTTTCGCCATCTCGGACGCGATGCGATCAGCCTGACGCAATGCCAGCGCCACGATGGTCAGTGTCGGGTTCTCCGCGGCTCCCGTCGTGAACACACTGCCGTCGGAAACGAACAGGTTCTTCACGTCGTGAGCCTGGCCCCACTTGTTGACGACGCCGTCCTTCGCCTTCTCGCTCATCCGGTTGGTGCCGAGGTTGTGCGTCGACGGATAGGGCGGCGTCGGGAAAGTCCGGACCGCACCCACCGCGTCATAGACAGCGGCACCCCGCTCGTAGGCGTGATTGCGCATGGCGATATCGTTTTCATGGTCGTCGAAATGAACGTTCGGCACGGGAAGGCCGTACTGGTCCTTTTCGCTCGCATGCAGAGTGATGGCGTTCTTCTCCTGCGGCATGTCTTCGCCGACTAGCCACATGCCTGCCATGTGGTCGTACATGTCCATGGCGCTCGCGAACTCGCGTCCCCAGGCACCGGGATCAAGAAACGCCGCCATGAACGGCACACCGAGAGACAGGGTCTCCATCTCGTAACCGCCCACGAACCCGCGCGACGGATCGTTCTTGGACTCGTCGGTGATGATGCCCGCCATTGTCGTACCGCGGTACATGTTCACCGGCTTGTCGAAGATCGCGTAGACCGAACCGGTCATGTGGCGCATGTAGTTCCGCCCGACCTGGCCTGACGAATTGGCCAGACCGTCCGGGAATTTCGACGACGCGGAGTTGAGCAGCAGCCGCGGGCTTTCGATCGAGTTGCCCGCAACACAGACAACCCTGGCTTTCTGCACATGCTGCTTGCCGTCCTTATCGGCATAGAGCACACCCGTGACCTTGCCCGAATCGTCATGCTCGATCTTGAGCACCTGCGAATTCGGCCGAACTTCCAGTTTCCCGGTTTCCTCGCCTTTGGGGATCTCGACATAGAGCGTCGACCACTTGGCGCCGGACTTGCAGCCCTGGAAGCAGAAACCGATCTGCTGGCAGGGACCGCGGCCGTCCCGCGGCTGTGAATTGATCGCCATCCGCCCGGTGTGACAGTCCTTGTAGCCGAGCTTGTCGGCGCCGGCCTTCATGATCTTGAAGTTGTTGTTGCCGGGCAGCCCGGGAATCCCGTTCGTGCGCGTCACGCCCATCCGGTCCTCGGCCTTGGAATACCAGGGGTCCATTTCCTTGCCGTCGATCGGCCAGTCCAGAAGGTTGGCGCCCGGGAGGTCACCGTAGGCCTGACGCACCTTCCATTCATGCTCCTGGAATCTCAGTGAAGCGCCGGCCCAGTGAACGGTCGAACCACCCACCGCCTTGACGATCCACGCGGGCAATCCGGCAAAATCCTTGGCGACGCGCCAGGATCCCGATGTGGTGCGCTTGTCCAGCCAGGAGATCTTGCCGAACATCCCCCATTCATCGTTGTCGAAGTCTTCGATTTCGTGGCGGCCGCCGGCCTCCAGGATCACGGTCTTGACGCCCTTCAGCGCCAGTTCGCTGCCCAGGGTACCGCCACCGGCACCTGAGCCGATCACCACGACAACGCTGTCATCATTGAGTTCGAATTTCGCAGCCATGTCTCAATCCTCCCTCACGCCTTGTCGAGCCAGTCGATGTCATCGAAACCGCGGGCGATGTAACCGCCCTTGGACGCGCTTTCGCCTTCGTATCCGAACAACGGCCAGGCTTCCGGGTTGTTGTAGATGCCGGTGATCAGGCTTCCGCGCACTTTCTGGAAGAAGCCGGAAGACTCGATCTCCTTCAGCAGCGCCACCCTTTCGATTTCCCAGCCGACCTGGGCATAGGCAGCGCCGTGGGCCTTCTTCGCCGCGGCGTCGAGACCGGCGACACCGTCCTCGAAGAGCTTCTTGTCGTCACCCGACTTGCCCGCGGCATCGTCGAACCCGCTGACGGCCTTGGCGTAAAACCGGTCGGCCAGCTTGTCGTGCGGATAAATGTCCCGCGACATCTGAACGAGCGTCGCGAAGGTTTCGGGTTTGAGTGCCTTGGCCTTTGCAGCCCAGGCATTGTCCGCCCCGACGATCATGCCACCGGGCATGATCGTGATCGCCACCACCGACGCGCCGCCGGCCCCCAGCAGGCCTCTGCGCGAGACCTTCAGTCTCTTGTCTAGTACACGCATTTGCGTTTCCTCCTTCTTCATTCCTCGATCCGCGCTTTTTTGGACGCGCGGTTATAGTGCTCCGTCAGGTGTATCGGCCGTGCCGTTGCAGAACCTCAATCTTGTATTCGTCGGGGTCCTGAACGAAGAAGAACTTCGCCATCAGGGCACCGTCGCGATGGAATTCCTTGACCGGTGTCGGCTGGAGTCCGAGTTCTTCGAACCGGGCATGCTCCGCATCGACATCGTCGACCGAAACCGCCAGGTGGCCATATCCCGATCCGTGGGTATAGGCATCGGATTGATCGTGATTGACGGTCAGCTCGACTTCGAAATCGTTTTCGGGATTCTTCAGGTACACCAGCGTGAAGCCGTCGAATTCAAAGCGATCCTCGACGCCGAGACCGAATGCCTTTTCGTAAAAGTCCACGGACCGTGCTTCGTCGAGAACGCGAACCATTGTATGTATGGCCTTGGCCATCCACACCTCCCTACTCTTTTGCTTTGCTCTCCAGATACGTGATGATGCTCTTGCGCTTCTCGGCATCTTTCTGCCGAAAGATCATGTAGGTGTCGCGGAACACGGACTTGGGGTTTTCCAGCCATTGATCCATCAGACTCGCTGTCCACACCCGCTTGTCGTTCTTCAGGCCGCCCGAATAGGGGAAGCCGCTGACCGAACCTAGTTCGCGTCCGATCACGCGCCAGAGATTTGGTCCCTGGCGCTTGGCACCGCCCTTCTCGACGGTGTGACAGGTCATGCAGTTTTTCTTGAAAAGAGTGGCGCCGTCTTCGGCCGCCGCGCCGCTGATTGGCACGGCAAGAACCGCAAATGCGGTCAGGGCACAGGTCTGTAATTTGGCAGAATGCCAACCCATCGCCACCGTCTCTCCTTCAGAGTCCGACAATTGGACACCTGAACAAACGGTAACGCCGATCAATTCACCGGTGGTATTATCCCGATACTACACCCCGCAGATGAGTACGCAGTGCAAAAGCCGCGGGCCTTATGCCGCGACTGTTTCCCCGGTCTTTCCGGCTTCTTGCATCAGGCGCTCGTGATCAAATTCCTGATCCAGGAAATTGAGGCAGCAGCATCTCAGCAGCGATGCAAAGTTGCTGACCTCACCGTGTATCTCGAGTGCTTCTTCGTAGAGTAGCGACAGGAACCTGGACATCGGCATGTCCTGAGCCCGTGCGATTTCTTCAAGGACAACCCAGAACTTCGCTTCGAGCCGTACACTGGTCGAGTGGCCCATCAGGCGCACCGAACGGGTTTCGAAGGCATAGTTCCCCGGATCCTGTCCCGCAAATACGCGACACATACGCGATCCTCCCATTTTTGCGCGGCGCAGTTATCAGTTTTGTGTCCGTCTTTTGCACGAAATGACTGTATTTCATGCAATTTTTCGGGCATTTCCGCCGCTTCTAAATTGTAGATTATTCCAATTCAATTGGCCAACGCGGAGAATCGGATTTTCCCGACTGGCGGCAAATGCCCGCCGCCCGGCGCAGATCCTCAAGTCACGATCACAAGTCCTGCAATGCGATTATCGAACACTTCGGAGAGTGTCCGCAATTGGCGGCGGCCCCCTTACTCGCCCAGGTCGGGCAGTTCAACCGTCACCTTCATGGCCGCGTACCAGGCGGCCAGGTTCTTGATGTCCTTGTTCTCCAACTGCTTGGCGATAATCGACATCTGGCGATGCTTGCGTTCGCCGCGCTTGAAGGCAACCAATTGTTTCTCAATATAGATTGCGCTTTCGCCGGCAAGATTGGGGGCTTCCGGATTTCGGGCAATGCCATTCTTGCCATGGCAGACATTGCACTGGATCGCTGCTTTCTTGCCGGCCTTGATGTCGGCGGCAAGGCCTGCAGAACTCAGAAGAATTCCGGTCAGGCAAATCAGACTAAGCAGGCGAATTGCTGTTCTCCTTGAATCGCTGAAACAGATGATCAAAAAACGCCGGGCCAGAAGTAACGCGTTCCGGCCCGGCAATTCACGGCGTGTCAAGTTGCCTCAAGTTGTCACTTCGGCGGGCTCCTCTTGCCGCTCTACCCACCGCACGCCGTGAGGAGGGAGACGTATCGAATCGACGCCACCGCGTCGGCTCAATTCGAGTAGGATATGCGATAGATCGCACCGACGAGATCGTCGGACACCAGCAGTGAACCATCGCGCAACTGAGCGACATCCACCGGGCGGCCGAGATATTCGCCGTTCTCATCGATCCATCCATCCGCGAAGACTTTGGTTTCTCCGACACTGCCATCCTCGTTCACGGACGTGAACATGACCCTCGCGCCGATCGGCGTCGTGCGGTTCCAGGATCCGTGCTGTGCCGAGAAAATGCCGCCCTTGTATTTCGCCGGGAACATCTTGCCGGTGTAGAAGTGCATGCCGAGATCAGCCGCATGCGCGTCCATGTCGACTACGGGATGAACAATACCGTCGATCGGCGTGTCATCCTTGTATTCGGTGGTGCGCACTGTGCCGCCGCCATACCATGGAAAGCCGAAATGCTGGCCCGCTTCGGTCTGTCGGTTCAGTTCGCCGGGCGGGATGTCATCTCCCATGCCGTCAACCTGGTTGTCCGTGAACCACAATTCTCCATTAGCCGGATTGAAATCCATGCCAACCGAATTCCTGACGCCAAGCGAGTAAACCTCACGCCCGGATCCATCTGTATTAACCCGGATAATCCCGCCGATCCCGGTCTTGTCATAGAGGTCGAGCTTTTCCTTGGGCGAGACATTGAACGGCTGACCGAGGGAAATGTAGAGCTTCTTGTCTGGACCGATCCTGCATACCCGGGCGGTATGGTTGTAGCTCTCTTCCGACGTCGGGATCAGCGTGCCCTGCTTGAGGACGTTGAAGGCCGCTACATCGGGACTCTCGTAGAAGAACTCGGCGGCCGGGAAGACCAGCACCCTGTTCTGCTCCGCGATGTAAAGGAAGCCGTCTTTCGAGAAACAGGGTCCATTCGGAATGGTGAAACTGATCGAGGGCGCGAAGTCCTTGACCTCGTCGGCCACCCGATCCTTGTTCCGGTCCGTCACGGACCAGACCTTGGTCTTGCGTGTGCCCACAAATGTCACGATGCCCTGCGGACCCACCGCCATATGGCGAGCATCCGGAACGACCGCGTAGAGATCGATCTTGAAGCCGGCCGGCATCTTGATCCGCGCAAGAGTCTTCTTTATGGCCTCGGCATTGGCGCCGCCCTGTTCGATAAACTGGAACTCTGTCGTGCCTGTTGTCTGAAACTTGCTCAGTTTTTCAAGGTTGTCGGCTTTCGCCGGACCGGTTGCCGAAGCGATGGCCAATACTGCCGCCGCGGTAACGAATTTTCCGCATCCCATAACCGTTTCTCCCTGTACGCAAAGGCTTTTTGAGGGTTTCCCCTCGCCAAATTATACAGGCGCGAAACCGGCGCTGGTGCTACAGGGCTACTACACGCGCACGTTGCGCCGGCCGGAAACGGCGGTCGATAACGGGAAAAGAGGGAGAGAGTGGTGCCGCTTGCGTGACTCGAACACGCGACCCCATCATTACGAATGATGTGCTCTACCAACTGAGCTAAAGCGGCGCCGTTGTGCGGGCACCCTGATACTCCGTCCCGGCGTGCATTGCAATACGCCATGTGACGACACGACGGGATCGGGAATCCGGGCCGAGACTTTTAGGACCGGCGGCTTTCGTCGGTCTCCAGTTCACCGTCGGGGCCCGGATCGTCCGGCGCCCTTGGCGGCACGAATATGATCGGCTCGTCCGCGTCTCCCGCTCCACCGGATGTCACGTCCTTGACCGAAACGGATTTCTTGTCCGGTTCGGCGGCAACCGGTGCGGGCACATCGACTGCATCGTCGCCATCGACGGTCTTCTCTTCCGGGTCGGCCTGGCGAATGTCCTGGTTTTCAGGCTCCGGATCGGCATCCACGGCATCACTGTGGTCCGCTGTGGCCTTTGCATCGTCGGCATCTTCGGTATTCGCAGTCGTATCACCGGCGTCGACGGTATCTTCGGACGCGATTTCCGCCTCGATGGTCACCACATCGGGTTCAATCTCGTCGTCAATCGCGGCCGTCCCGGCCGGCTCCGCCTGTTGCAGTTCATCCGGGATATCTTCAGGAACCTCGAACAGTTCCGCCGCCCCGTGGAACGCAACGCCCTCAACAGGCACCTTCCATTCGAAAGCATCCAGCCGCCCGGAAACCGGAGACACCGGCGCCCAGGTGTCGGACGCATAACCGTCAGCGGTCCACATCGGGTCTCGCGGCGCATTGACGGCCCGGGCCAGCCACTCGCGCACCCGGCCCTTGTCACCGCGTTCGCCGTTCTCGATTTCAGCCATCATCATGCAGACGCGCGACTGCGGACGGTCGTCAAGCAGCGGCTGCAACGACTCCCGCGCCTGGTCCCAGATCCGCGCATCGATAGCCGCCCTGGCAATCGCGACCGGCCCCTCGACGCTGTCGGGGCGTCTCTGCACCAGTGATCGCACCCGCTTCAGACGGTCCCGTGGCGAGTCGCCGATCCGCGCTGCCCCGTACACTTCCGCAATATCGGGATGCGGCGACAGCTTCCAGGCTTTCTCGAGAATCTTGGCGGCTTTGCGGGTGTTTCCCTGCGCCGCAAGGGTGCGGCCGGCGATCACGCTAGCCGGAATCAGATCAGGGGGCGAGCTTGTTCGCCTCGAGTGCCAGGGCAAGCGCCGTTTCCGGCTGTTCGTCCTCGGCCTCAAGCGCCTGCGCCGTGAGCAGGACCGCCCGCTGGCGCGCCACGTCGGCTTTTTCGATCAGCTTGTTCTCGCGGGCAAGCGTCAGAGTACGTTCCGCTGCACGCCAGTCGCCATCGGCCGACTGCAGGGAGAGTACGGCCCGTGCAGCCCAGGGCAGGTCCGGCTTGAGCCTCATGGCGCGTTCGGCATGTGCGCGCGCGCCTTCGCTGTCCTGATCGCGCCGCGCCTGCACGAACAGCCCGTGCAGACCGAGAAGCTCCGTCTCCCGGGATTGCAGCATCGCCCGGAAGATGCGGCCTGCGGTCGCCTCGTCGCCGTTGATCTGCGCGGCCTGCGCCCTCAGCAAGAGCGCCATCGGTTCGCTGCCGATCAGCCTGTCGGCCTGGGCGGAGAGTTTGGCGGCGGTCGCCGCGTCGCCTGCCCCGATGGCGATCATGCCCTGGCTCAGGGCGTCGAAGCCTTTTTGCCGCCTGCGCGTCCTGAAGAATCCGGATACCGAACCCGGAATTCCGATCACCCGTCTGACAAGTGACCAGACGATCAGCAGCACCACCACGAGCAGTGCGATCACGGCGGAGGCAAAGAGGAATGTCGTCTGGATCTCGTATCCGAGCCAAGTCAGGGTGAGCGAACCGGGACGGTCGGCGAACCATGCCAGCCCGGCGGCAAAGATCGCTATGGCGATAAAGATGGCAATTGCGCGCCACATGCCGGTCAGCCTCCGCTCCGCGCCAACGCGGCGAGCATCCGTGCCTCGGCCTCGGCCATCGCCTTGTCCGCCGCGACCCGGGCCTTTGCGGAATCAATCCAGGTTTTCAGGGGAACGGGAAGCGCCTCGGCAGCCTCTCCGCCGCGGGCAATTGCACCTTCCAGGTCGCCGGCGCCGACTGCCTTGCCCATGCGGGCGGCAATCGCCCCGGTATCGCGACCGTCATCGTCACCCGTACGCCTGACCTGCACCACCGACTGCAAACGGGAAAGGATGGCGCCGGTCAGATCCGGTGCCTCGGATGTGCCTTCCGGCTCCTTCCCGGACGACTGCGAAGCAGTGCGGAAGGACGCCAGCAATTCCGCGCGCGTCTTGAGGCCCGTCGCGGCATGCGGCGCCAGCACCGGCACGACCGCGTCGTCCGGCACGAGAGATGAGAAGGCCGAGAGTTCGGATTGGAATGGCTGGCCTCTGTCAAGGACCCTTCTCAGATCGGCCAATGCAATAGCGGAGGCGGCACCGCGGACTTCACCCGGTCCTCCGAGCCTTGCTTCGATGGCATCAAGCCGCGTTTCCATCTCATTGCGCGCCTTGCCGAAGGCATCGGGTGTGACGCTTTCGGGGAGTGCGGCAACCCGGCCAGTCAGATCCTTGATTTGTTGGCCAAGCGCTTCCGTGGCGGACTTGATTTCGCCGAGCGACTTGTCCAGGCCGTCGATGCGCGCTGCCACCTCATCCGGGGAACCGCCCTGTATTTCCGACGCCACGCGGTCCAGCTTGGTCGAAAGGGTCGAGAGCTTGAGCTCAAGGGCTTCGATCGTCGGACTTGCCTCGCCCGCGCGTTCACCAATCGTGCTCACCGCCGTCTCAATGTTTTCGAGGCCGGACAGCGCCGTCTGCGCCTTGGTTTGTGTCTCGGTCAGAGAGGTTTCGAAACCGCTTAGGCGCTCGTCGAGCTTTTCGATCAGCCCTGGCAAGGCGCCGACCGCCTCTCCGGCAGTCTGAATGTCCTTCTCCAGTCCGGCAACGCGGCCGGTCAGGCCGGTGTCCGGCGGCTCTTGCCTTGCGGCAAGACCGGAAAGCTGGCTTTCGAGCGATTCGATCTTGGCCTCCAGCGCGGCTGGATCCACCCCATCCGCGGGACTTGCGCGCCAGGGAAGCACGCCCGCGCGGTCCAGTCCGACGAGAACGGCAAGGCAGAGCAGCGCTCCGGCCGCTGCCGCACCACCGACCGCCACCAGGCTGGAACGCGAACCTTCACCGGTTGACCCGGTCTGTGAAGGGGTCGCTTGAGGCTTCGGTTGGCCCTTTTTCGGGCCCTTCGATGCGCCGGCGGTGGATGTCTGGGGCCGCGACCGGGCCGATGCACTGGGGGAAGACGTATCCGCAGTGGACTTGGCGGCGGGAGCGCTCTTCGCGGCGTCTTTCTCTGACGCCGTTGATTGGGCCTTTGACCGCGCTTCGGCCTTCTTTGGTTTCGGCGATGCAGGTGCCGGACTTTCGTCCGTTTTCTTGTCTTCGCCTTTTGCCGCCGCGGCTGCTTTCGCGGCGGGGGCAGGGCTCTCGCTGTCTGCCGGCTTCTGCCTTGACTGCCCGGTGTCTTCGGTCGCCGGCGCGGAACTCGCTGCCTTGTCGGCCTTGTCGCTTTCCGGCGCCACCTCCGTCGCCTCAAGGTCGATAATCGGCGCCCTGGTCGCCTTCTTCCGCGTCGACGCACGAGAACTGCGGGACCGGGTGGTCCGCGGTTTTGCCGGTTTATCGGGTTTGTCAGATGTTGCCACGCCGAACTTTCCTGAGATCGCCCCGCAGCGGACCGCGCGGCGAATTGATCACCACATCATCTATAGAACGTGTCGCCCCGTGAAGCCAGCGCGCGGTCCGGGGCAGCACGCCGCGGATTGCTATCCGTAAAGCAGGTCGAGCAGCGCCTCGGTATCCGGACGTCTCGCGACGGCGATGTGAGGAACCGCGAAACCGAACCGTTCGCGCAACAGATCGCCTATCGGCCCCGAGAGGCAAAGATGCTTGACGCTGCGGAGGTCCTGAACCAGGCCGGCAGCTTCAATCAGATCCGCCCAGACGATGGCAGTCCGCCTCGAAAACAGAAGGACGCCGTCGAGCGATCCTTCCTCGATCATCACTCTGAGGGCAATGGAAAGGCTGGTGGCCGGAACCGCCTCGTAAAGTACCACGCGGTTGACGCGATACCCCAGACCGCGAAGCGTACCGGCGAGATCGCCTGAAACGTGTTTGCCCGTGGCGTAGAGCAGTGGCCCTCCACCGACATCGAGGGTCGCTTCGATCTCCTCCTGCAGCGCCTCAAGGTCGCCCTGAGCGCTGGTGACATCTTCGAATCCCGCCTGCCGTGCCGCTTCGGCGGAAGCCAGCCCGACGGTCAGGACCGGCACCTCGAGGAAATCACGGATGTTGTCGCGCTGAGCCATCGCCCGGACACCGTTGGCGCTGGTGAAGATGATCGCCTGGAAGCGATCGGCGGGAAGCTTGAATTCTTCATCGAACTGAACGTCGAGCATCGGCTCGATAACGACCTCGTGGTTCAGTTCCGTGAGCACTTCCGCGAGAAATGACGCGTCCGGCTCCGGTCGGGTAACAACAAGTCGCATGGCGTGCCTATCCGAAGAAATCCGGGCCGCCGAGCGCCTTCAGTTCGTTGCCGGCATCCACTCCCATGGCTTCGGCGTCAGCGACGGATCCCGTGCGTGACGTCTCGTGGCAAACACTGCCGTCCGGCTTCAAAATCATGGCACGCAATACAAGTCCCCCTGCGCCATCGTGCTCCGCAAGGCCCGCGATGGGCGTCCTGCAGGAACCGTCGAGCACCGCCAAAAATGCTCTCTCCGCCGTGACGCCGATCTGCGTATCCCGGTCGTCCAGCGGTTCGATCAAATCGAGAATTTCCGAATCACCCTCCCGAACCTCAATGCCAATAGCGCCCTGCGCCACGGCTGGCAACATGACGTTAGTATCAACAGGTTCGGTGATCTCGCGCTCGAGGCCGAGACGCCTCAATCCGGCGCAAGCGAGGAGGGTCGCGTCGACCTCGCCCTCCCGGAGCTTGCGCAGCCTCGTTTCGACATTGCCGCGGTACATGACAACATCTATGTCCGGCCGCAGCTTCCGGATCTGCGCCTGGCGCCGCAATGACGACGATCCAACCACCGCATTTTGGGGCAGGTCGAGCAATGTGCCGCACTTGGGACTGATGAACGCATCCCGGGGGTCTTCACGCGGCAGCAGGCAGGGAATGGCCAGACCGCCGGGCAGCACGGTCGGCATGTCCTTCATGGAATGAACGGCAAGATCGATCGCCCCCTCAAGAAGCGCCTCTTCGATCTCCTTCGTGAACAGTCCTTTTCCGCCGACCTCGGCCAACGGCCGGTCCTGGATCCGGTCCCCGGACGTCTTTATGACAACGATCTCGACCTGGGACTCGTCGATGCCGCGAGCGTCTTGCAGCCGCCGGCGCACCTCATGCGCCTGAGCAAGGGCAAGATTGCTTCCGCGGGTTCCGATTCGGATGGGCTTGGTTTGCACTGAACGCAACTTGAGTGTTAGGCCACTGGATACAGAAGCGGCGTACATAAGCAGCCGCAACGGGCGCACTATATAGCCCTAATCGGCGACGCAAAGTGAAACATGATCGAATGAGCGGATCGAAGTCAGAAACCATAACGATTCTGGGCATTGAGACGAGCTGCGACGAAACCGCTGCCGCCGTTGTCCGGCGCAAGTCGGATACAGACGGTGAAATTCTCTCGAACGTCATTCGGTCGCAGCTCGACGTCCATGCACCCTATGGTGGTGTGGTTCCGGAAATAGCCGCGCGCGCGCATGTGTCCCATCTCGATCGTCTCGTTGAAACGGCGCTCGAAGACGCGGGCGTAGGGTTCAAAGACCTCGACGGCATCGCAGCAACCGCAGGCCCTGGGCTGATTGGCGGCGTGCTCGTGGGACTGGTGACCGCCAAGGCAATCGCGTCCGTTCAGAAGCTGCCCCTGATGGCCGTAAATCATCTGGAAGGCCACGCTTTGACGGCACGGCTGACCGACGGGATCGACTTTCCGTACCTCCTGCTTCTGGTCTCCGGCGGCCATACGCAGCTTCTCGTCATCGAGGGAGTCGGTCGGTACAGGAGGCTCGGCACCACGATCGACGATGCGCTTGGTGAGGCGTTCGACAAGACGGCCAAACTCCTGGGGCTTGGCTATCCTGGCGGGCCTGCCGTTGAGTCCGCGGCTGCCAAGGGTGATCCGGACCGGTTCGATTTCCCGCGCCCGCTTGCCGGACGGGACGGCTGCAACTTTTCCTTCTCCGGATTGAAGACCGCGGTAAGGCGAACCGCCGAACAGTTGGAGCCGGTATCCGAAAAGGACGTCGCCGACATATGTGCCGCCTTTCAGGCCACCGTGGCCGACGTGGTCATAGATCGAACCTTGAACGCCATGGCCCAGTTCGAGAAGCTGATCCCGGCCCCGCCGATCCGACATCTTGTCGTGGCAGGCGGCGTGGCGGCAAACCGGGCACTGAAGTTGGCCCTCGAGGCCGCCTGCGGGGATCGGGGGTTTACGCTTGTCGTGCCTGATCCCGTCCTCTGCACCGACAACGCTGCCATGATCGCGTGGGCCGGAGCGGAACGCCTGGCACGCGGAATTTCGGACCCGCTCGACGTCGAGGCAAGGGCGCGGTGGCCCCTCGATCCGTCTGCGGAAGCAGCACCCGGTGCTGGCGTCAAGGCCTGAGGGGTGCTAGCACGTCCCTCCAGCAGGATGGAGCGGAGATCTTGACAATCAAGCGCGTGGGAATTGTCGGCGGTGGCGCCTGGGGAACGGCCCTGGCGACAGTCATCGCGCGCGCAGATGGCGAAGCATTGATCTGGGCCCGGGAGCCGGATGTCGTAACGAGCATCAACGAAAAAGGCGTGAACGCGGTGTTTCTGCCGGGCGTCGATCTTCCGGCGGGCATATCGGCAACCGGTGATCTCGCCGCCATGGCCAAGACCGATGCCATCCTCGCGGTCACTCCCGCCCAGGCCCTGAGACAGGTTGCATCCGACCTGGCCCGCAGCGTGGCTCCCGGCTGCCCCATAGCGCTCTGCTCCAAGGGCATTGAAGCTGAAACCAACCTGCTGATGAGCCAGGTTCTGGACGAAGTCCTTCCGCAGGCTGACGCGATGATTCTGTCGGGGCCGTCCTTTGCCGCCGATGTCGCACGCGGCCTGCCGACGGCCGTAACGCTGGCCGGCTCCAACGCGGACACGGTTGCGTCGCTCGCGGCAGCTCTCAAGAGCGCCGCATTCCGTCCCTATCTGTCCGACGATGCCGTCGGCGCCCAGATTGGCGGTGCGGTTAAAAACGTGCTCGCAATTGCCTGCGGCATCGTTGACGGCAGGAAGCTGGGGGCAAGCGCCAAGGCAGCCCTGATCACGCGCGGCTTCGCCGAAATGGTCCGCTTCGGCATGGCGTACGGCGCCCGGCAGGGAACCATGAACGGGTTGTCAGGTCTCGGCGATCTTGTCCTGACCTGCTCCAGTCCGCAGTCGCGCAACATGTCGCTCGGCATGGCAATCGGCGAAGGCCGGACGCTTGACGACATCCTGGGCGAGCGCCGCTCGGTGAGCGAGGGGGTCTATTCGGCAGCCGTCGTCACGCGGATGGCGGCTGAGAAAGGAATCGAAATGCCGATCGTGGCGGCGGTCGACCAAATTCTCAATCATGGGACGGAAGTCGACAGCACCATTGCGGGCCTGCTCAGCCGGCCCATAAAGACCGAAACCTGAACAGACACCAAGAACCGGAATCTAAAAGGGAACCCAATGCTTTTTGCCGTTATCTGCAAGGACAAGCCGGACAGCCTGGAGCTCCGCCTCGCCAACAGGCCCGATCATGTTGAATTTCTCAAAGGCCTCGGGTCCAGCCTCAAACTGGCCGGACCCTTCACCAGTGAAGACGGCGAGGGTATGGACGGCAGTCTGCTGATCGTGGACGCGGAGTCTCAGGCCGCCGCCGAGGCAATGGTGGCAAATGACCCTTACGCCGGCGCCGGTCTGTTCGCCTCAACCGAGGTCAGGCCCTGGAAGCTGGTGATCAACGGACTGGAGGGTTGAAGCAATGGCGTACTGGCTGTTCAAATCCGAACCGAACACCTGGTCTTGGGACGACCAGGTCAAATCCGGCAAGAAGGGCGCTGAATGGGACGGCGTTCGCAATCATCAGGCGAACAACAACATGAAAGCCATGAAGGTCGGCGATCACGGCTTTTTCTATCATTCCGTGAATGAGAAACAGGTTGTCGGCATCATCAAGGTGGTCAGGGAGCATTATCCGGACAATACGGACGAAAGTGGCCGCTTCGGAATGGTCGACGTCGCGGCGGTCATGCCGGTCGAAACCCCGGTCACGCTGGCCGACATCAAGAACCATCCGGATCTGGAGGACATGATCCTGGTCAAGAATTCCAGGCTGTCGGTCCAGCCCGTTACACCGAAGGAATGGAAGCTGATCTGCAAGATGGCCGGACTGAAGAAAGCCCCCTGAACCTGGGGCGCTCCGTCCCGGCGCCCACTTGAGAGCGAAGTGATGTTTGAGTTTGTCGATCCGGTTACTGTGCTCACGGCAGCGGCGGCAGGTTTCTTGTCCGGCATCGTGTGGTACGGCGCGCTCGGAAAATTCTGGCTCGATGCGCACGGCAAGAGCCAGGAAGAACTCAGGATCAGGCCGCTGCCGATCATCATCGCCGCATTTGCCAATCTGATCTCGGCATACTTCCTCGCCAACCTGCTGGCGCAATTCGGCGCGGACAGCGGCCTCGGAGGCATGATCGCTGCCGCCATGATCTGGCTCGGCTTCACGATCACCTACATTGCGATGAGTTACGCCGTTGCGGGCGCCAGGTTCACCTTGACCGTCATTGACGGTTTTCACGCCCTTCTGGGACTGTGCGTGATGGGGTATGTGATTGGTGTCATGTCCCAGCCCGGATAGCAAAAACCATGAGCAAGCCATGACCGAACAGGATCCCCTCCAGCAGCCTGGTCCCCTTTCAGGCGTCCGCATCATCGACATGACGACGGTGATCCTCGGGACTTTCGCAACCCAGATGCTGGGCGACCTGGGCGCCGACGTCATCAAGATCGAGACTCCGGGCGGGCCGGGCAAGGGCGGCGATATCATGCGCTGGGGCGGCAAGTGGCCATCGGGTCCCGAAACAGGCATGGGTCCGCTCTTCATGACCTACAACCGCAACAAGCGTTCGGTCACCCTGAACCTGAAGTCGGAAGCCGGTCATCGTGCCATGACGCGGCTGCTCGAGACCGCGGACGCCCTTGCGACCAACGTGCGCTACCGCGCCATGGAGCGGATGAAACTCGGCTACGAGGACGTCGCAGCCATAAAGCCGGACATTCTTTACGTCCACGCTGCCGGCTTCGGCGCTGACGGTCCCTATGGCGGACTGCCGGCCTATGACGAACTGGCGCAGGGTGCCGGTGGTGGTGCCGATCTTCTGCCCCGCGCCGACGGCAATCCGGAACCGCGATACTTTCCGGCCCTCGTCGGAGACAAGACGGTCGGACTTTACATGGCCAACGCACTGCTCGCCGGTCTCTACCAGCGCGCGCAGACCGGCACTGGACAGTTTATCGAAGTGCCGATGCTGGAGTGCTACACGCACTACACCATGACCGAGAACATTTACGGGCATGTCTTCAGTCCGCCGACCGGCGACTACGGCTACGGCAGGATCCTGAACCCTGACCGGCGTCCCTATCGCACGAGCGACGGCTATATCGGCGTCGCGCCCTATAACGATCAGCAGTGGCGGGATTTCTTCGATCTCGCCGGCCGGCTCGACGATTTCGACAATGACGACCGTTTCAACACCTACGCGGCGCGCATCGCCAACATCAAGCAGCTCTACGCCATGGTCGAGGACATGACGCGGCTGAAGACAACCGGCGAATGGCTCGCGTTGCTGCAGGAACGCAATATCCCCGCCATGCCGGTGAACCGTCTCGACACCATCCAGGACGATCCGCACCTGAAAGCGGTAGGCATGTTCCGGGACGCCGAACACCCGACCGAGGGACGGTATGTCGACATCCGGCATCCCGTAACCTATTCGGCGGCGGACACGCCGACACGCCACCATCCTCCGGGTCTTGGACAACACACACGCGAGGTGTTGACGCAGGCCGGTTTCAGCGAAGACGATGTCGACGCCCTGCAACGCGACGGCGCCTTCGGTTAAGTTCGCCGGCGTCTGAGCATCTCAACTGAAGAACGATGCAAAGTCCGGATGCGCTTGCAATGGAGGCGGTCGGTATACGTTGACGTCTTCCGCCCGTCTTTTCGTGACCTGGGCAATCGTGCCGTCCTCGATTTTCGCCGGTACACCGTCTTCCATGAGCGCGCTGGTCGAAACTGATCTCAACCCTTTCCAGAAGAACGCGCGCTTGAAAAAGCTCTTTCGTTCATTGTGCATGTCGTCTTTGTGCCACTGTTCCGGTGGAGTGTTTCCGAACTTGAGCTCATCCCTGTCAACGATCAGGCCGGCCTCACTCTTCGTGGCCTGATGGACCATCCAGTCAAGCGTGATATCGGCCAGCCCGCGCTTCTCGTAGCCACCTCCGACATCGGAATGAACGCCAGGGAACCAGTACTGCGCGATCTTCTGTCCATTGGCCGCCGCACCTTCCCAGGGTACGGGCGCGAACGCCTTCCTGTTCTCGTCCACCGACAACGCCTGACAGGCGAACGGAACCTTGGGATTCAGCTTGGCATCATGGAATTTGTGCCGTAGCGGATTCAGGATGTTGATCGTGCCGGGCAGGCCAAGAGCCGACACCGTGTCCCAGACACCGACAAAGTGCGGCAGCGCTTCGTGCGAGTACTGCTGAGTGAAGTCTTGCCCGGCTTGCTTTCGTTCGGCTGCCTTATTCTCACCGTGGCCGGTCTGATAGACAGCATAGGCCTTCTCGACCAGTTCGAACCGTTTCGCGGCAGCGGCCTCGGAGTCTGAACTCAAGTCCAGACCGTCCTGCTGCGCCCTTATGATCCCGCACAGAGACAGCACGCCGCCGAGACTGCGCACCGTATAGGCACCTCGGCTGAAGCCGAACAGGAACACCTTGTCGCCCGGCTCGTACTTCTGGACCAGAAAATCGTAGCACTGGCGGATGTTCCAGGAGATCCCGAGACCGGTTGCCATGCTCAGATAGCGGTAACTCCAGTCGAGATAGGTTTCCTTCTCCTTCGCGTCCGGCCGCGAACCGAGGCCGGCGTCATAGAACGTGACCTGCTCCCCTTCGATCCAGGGACAGGCCTTGTATAACCGCCAAACATTTGTTGAGTCTTCGCTCGAAACACTTCCGGCGTTGTTCGTGCCGTCGGAAAAGATCACGACATTCTTTGGCATCTTCACCCCCTTTTTTCAGGACCGCCACCACTATACTTCCGGCCGCCAGCAGTTGATGTGTTAATCGTCACATATTGCTTGCAGACCAAAGATGTGGTTGCGCTGACCGCTACCAAAGTTGGCATCGCATTCGGTTGCCGCGTGCGGCGCAGCAAAGCATAATGCGCCCAACTCATAAATCCTGACGGGAGGTGGTTCACAAATGTTCGAAGTTCACGACTATCCGGTCACCGATGCATGGGCGGGGCAGGCCCATGTCGACAATGACAAGTACCTCGCCATGTACAAGGCAAGCATCGAGGATCCCGACACGTTCTGGGGCGAGCATGGCAAGCGACTTGACTGGATCAAGCCGTATACCAGTGTGAAGAACACCTCGTATGACTACGACAATGTCTCGATCAAATGGTACGAGGACGGCACCCTCAATGTCTGCGCCAACTGCGTCGACCGCCACCTCGCGACCCGCGGCGACCAGACGGCGATCATCTGGGAAGGTGACGAGCCGGATCAGGACAAGACCATCACCTATAACGAGCTTCACGCCGAAGTCTGCAAGTTCGCCAACGTCCTGAAGTCCATGGGTGCCGCAAAGGGCGACCGGGTCACGATCTATATGCCCATGATTCCGGAAGCGGCTTATGCGATGCTCGCCTGCGCCCGCATTGGCGCGGTCCATTCGATCGTGTTCGGCGGCTTTTCGCCGGACGCCCTCGCCGGCCGCATCATCGATTGCGAGTCCAAATATGTGATCACTGCTGACGAAGGCGTGCGTGGCGGACGCAAGATCCCGCTCAAGGCCAATACCGACAAGGCGCTGGAAAGCTGCCCCGGAGGCGAAAAGGTTCTGGTCGTGCATCGCACCGGCGACGGCACCGAGATGCAGGACGGCCGCGACTTCTGGTATCACGAGGAAAAGGAAAAGGTCTCGGCCGATTGCCCGCCCGAGGAGATGAGCGCCGAAGACCCCCTGTTCATCCTCTACACCTCCGGCTCGACCGGAAAGCCGAAGGGCGTCCTGCATACGTCCGGCGGATATCTGGTCTACGCCTCGATGACCCATCAGTACGTATTCGACTATCACGACGGCGACATTTACTGGTGCACCGCCGATGTCGGCTGGGTCACCGGGCATAGCTACATCGTCTACGGACCGCTCGCCAACGGCGCCGTCACGCTGATGTTCGAAGGCGTGCCGAACTATCCGAGCGCTTCGCGTTTCTGGGACGTGGTCGACAAACACCAGGTCAACACGTTCTACACGGCACCGACCGCCCTTCGCGCCCTGATGGGCCTTGGCGACGATTTCGTAACACGGACCAGCCGGTCCACACTCAAGCTGCTCGGAACCGTGGGTGAGCCCATCAACCCGGAAGCCTGGGAGTGGTATTACAATATTATCGGCGAGCAGCGCTGCCCCATTGTCGATACCTGGTGGCAGACGGAGACCGGCGGCATTCTCATTACACCACTGCCCGGTGCGACGGCGCTCAAGCCCGGCTCGGCGACACGCCCGTTCTTCGGCGTGCAGCCGTGCCTTGTTGACGGCGACGGCAATATTCTCGACGGAGCCACGGAAGGCAATCTCTGCATCACCGATTCGTGGCCGGGTCAGATGCGCACCGTCTACGGCGATCACGACCGGTTCGTTCAGACCTACTTCTCGACCTACAAGGGCAAATACTTCACCGGCGATGGTTGCCGCCGCGACGAGGACGGCTACTACTGGATCACAGGTCGCGTCGACGACGTCATCAACGTTTCCGGGCACCGCATGGGCACGGCGGAAGTCGAGTCCGCCCTCGTTGCTCATGACTCCGTTTCCGAAGCCGCTGTCGTCGGTTATCCGCACGACATCAAGGGCCAGGGCATCTATGCCTATGTGACCCTGATGGCGGGCACGGACTCGAGCGAGGATCTGCGCAAGGAACTGGTCCAGTGGGTTCGCAAGGAGATCGGTCCGATCGCCTCTCCGGATCTGATCCAGTTCGCGCCGGGGCTGCCCAAGACCCGCTCGGGCAAGATCATGCGGCGAATCCTGCGCAAGATTGCCGAGGACGACTTCTCCAACCTGGGCGACACCTCGACCCTCGCCGAACCGGCCGTGGTCGACGATCTGATCGAGAACCGGCAGAACCGGGGCTGATCAGAATCGCACGAACTGGAGCGATTGACGGGAGGGCGGAATCAGGCGGTTCCGCCCTTCTGCATTTCGGGATCCGCTACCAGCCAGTCAGGCGTTCGGAAACGGCAGATACTGATAGAGCCACGTCTCGGTAAGCGACCTGCCATCGAGTGTCAGAAAGCAGCGCAGGTCGACGGGGTTGCTGCCGTCCACGTCGAGGTCGAAGAACGCGCGCCAGGTTGTCGTCCCCACCACCTGAAGCGCATACGCGTTGCTGATTGTCCCGGCCGATGCGTCGATCACCGGCTTAACGTCGTCCTTCTTGGCGAGGCCGTCGAGCGCGCTGCCCGCAAAGTCGATCACGAATTTCCTGACGCCGTCGGGACGCGGCTGGCCAGGAACGCCGCCATTGCCGAGCCGCGTATGGATTGCCCGGGCGGCAGAGCTCGACGGGTAAGGTTCCTCCGCATTCCAGAACAGACGGTAGGTGAAGGACCACTCCGAGCCGGCCCTGGCCGGCTTCTTCGGCACCCAGTAAGCGACAATGTTGTCGTGGATCTCGTCGTCGGTCGGGATCTCGACCAGTTGCACGGCCCCCTCGCCCCAGTCCTCCAGCGGCTCGACCCAGACACTGGGGCGCCGGTCGTAGAAGACACCGTCATCTTCATAATTGTGAAACGCGCGATCGCGCTGCAGCAGACCGAACCCCCTGGGGCTCTTGTCGAAAAAACTGTTGGTGCGGACTTCGGACGGATTGTTGAGCGGGCGCCAGATGCGTTCCCCGGCGCCGGTCCAAAGGGCCAGCCCGTCGCTGTCGTGAATTTCGGGACGCCAGTCCGCGGCCTGATGGCGATTGTGCTCGCCGTACCAGAACATGCTGGTCAGCGGCGCCACGCCCATGCGCTTGATGTCGTTGCGGACAAAAAACCGCGCAGCGATGTCCTGCTGAACCCTGCCTGCCTTGGAACAGTCCATGCGGACAGCACCCGTGACGCTCGGTCCGTCAAGCAGCGCAAAGACCGTGAAACGGTCGCTCGCCGCGGTGCCCGGCTGGAGCCAGAACTCGGTGAAACGCGGAAACTCCTCAGGCGTCTGAAGTGCGGTGTCGATCGCGATGCCCCGCGCCGAAAGGCCATACTGGTTCAACTCGCCCGAACTGCGGAAATAGGAGCCGCCCAGGAAAGCCATCCAGTCCGTGTTGGCTTGGTGACCGTCCTGCAGCCGGAATCCGGAGAAACCCAGATCGTCCGGCAGTGACGTCTTCAGCCCGGATTTGCCGAATGTGAAGTAGTTGCGTCTGTAGAGGACTTCGCGGGCCTCGCCGCGCTCAAGCCAGTGTATCCGCACCGAAGCCTTGAAGTACCGGCCGAGATGAAACAGCTGTGCCGGAAAATTGACGTCCTCGCCTTCGCCAAGGCCGAGTTCCCGGCGATATCTGATCTTCTGAAAGGCGTCGTAGTCGATCCTCTCGAGGATTTCAGAATGCCTGATGGCCGGCGCTGCATATGGCCCGGCGGCGAGATCTCTCGCCTTCCGGATCAGCACGTCGAAATCGAAGGCACGCTGCTCACCAAATTCCAGTTCGGTATTCGCTGCAAGCACAGGTGGAACGCCGAACCCGGAGGCAGCGCCCAATGCCGCTGCAAACTGCGCGAATTGACGGCGGCTCAACATCGACTGACCGACTCTCCTGTTTGACTGACCGGTTTCCGAAGCGCTTACGCCCGGCAGCATCGCAAAACATGAAAAAATGTCCAAATCGAGATGTGGCGATTCACAGCGGCGTTCTCGCAAGGGGCTGAAACGTCCGAAGCCTCACGGACCGCACCTTTTTGCGCTAGACTCCCCAGGCTAGGAGAATAATCCGAGGAGCGGGACTCATGACCACAGATCTCACCATGCTGGCCTGGACGGCCGGCATCACCATTCTGTTCTGGCTGCCTTACATTCTGGTGCGTATCACGACATTCGGAACGATGGACGCGCTGACCTACCGGTCTGACAGCAAGCCTGTCGCTGACTGGGCGGAGCGGGCCAAGAAGGCGCACTACAACGCCGTCGAAAATTTGATCCCCTTCACCGCGTTGGTACTGGTGGCCCATATCGGCGGAGCGGCCAACGAAGCGACGGCGGCCGCTGCGATTGCCTACTTCTGGGCACGGATCGCGCACTATCCGCTTCATATCGCCAATGTCCCGTTCGGAAGAACGCTGACATTCGCGGTCAGTTGGCTAAGTATGATTTGCATTTTCTATCAGATCGTGACCTGACGCGCGGCGTGGCCTTCAGAAGTCGGAAATGATGCCCTTGACTTCCCAGTCACCGTAGCGGGCGGGATCAAGGCCGCCGCGCCCGTCGACCTCTTTCGGCTGCGGCGTTTTCCCGCTGTCGGCCTTTTTCCGCCGGGCGGCCGCTTCTTCCAGGGCGCGTTGCGCGACGGGCTTCACCGGCTTCTCCGGACCCTGTCCGTCCGCAGATTCCAAGGCATCTTCAGCAGGAATGTCTTCTTCTTCGGCCATTTGTGGAATACATCTCCTCACCGCCAAAACCTTGCGCGGAATGCCCGTCGCACCCATCATATATGGAACGCCATCAATTGAAAGAAAGCACGGCCCGCGAAGGCGGAAAGCAGGCCACTCGCGCCAGAGCCCGTGCGCTGAAAGGACGAACGACACCATGAACTACTTCCGGACCGGCATGTTGCTGGCTGCAATGACCGGCCTGTTTCTTGCCATCGGATACATGATCGGCGGCCAGGGCGGCATGCTCATCGCGTTCGGCATTGCGCTCGCCATGAACGCGTTCAGCTACTGGAACTCCGACAAGATGGTCCTGCGCATGCATGGCGCGCAGGAGGTCGACGCACAGTCGGCGCCCGAGTATTACGACATGGTGCGCCAGCTTGCCCAGAACGCGGACCTGCCAATGCCCAAGGTCTACGTCATGCACAATCCGCAGCCGAATGCTTTCGCCACCGGGCGAAACCCGGAGAATGCGGCCGTGGCAGCAACGACCGGCCTCCTGGAGATTCTGACGCCGGAAGAGGTTGCCGGTGTCATGGCACACGAACTTGCGCACGTGAAGAACCGCGACACTCTGATCATGACCATCACGGCGACGATCGCCGGCGCCATATCGATGCTCGCGAACTTTGCGCTGTTTTTCGGCAACAACCGCAACAATCCGCTCGGCCTGATCGGCACCATCGCGTTGATGATCCTGGCGCCCATGGGCGCGGCCATAGTGCAGATGGCGATCAGCCGGACCCGGGAATATGCCGCTGACAAACTGGGTGCCGAGATCTGCCAGCGTCCCATGTGGCTCGCATCCGCACTGCAGAAGATTTCCGGCGCGGCGCATCACATCGAGAACGATGCGGCGGAACGCAACCCCGCGACCGCCCATATGTTCATCATCAATCCCCTGTCCGGAGCACGCATGGACAATCTGTTCTCGACCCACCCCAACACCGAGAACCGGATAGAGGCGCTTGTCGCTCTCGCCGAAGAATGGGGCGAAGGTCCTGACCCGGCTCAGGCACAGCCTTCGGTGCCACAATCCGGACGCGGTGGTCCGTGGGGATGATCCGCGTATTCGGGTACCGGCCCAGGACGGCCTCGTGACTCATTTCGGACGGTCCGGGTGAAAAAGTCCCGCGTTGGTTTGCCCTCGCGGCGTATGGCCGTGCGGATCCTCCGCGAGGTGCTGGCTGACGGTCGTCCTCTGGACGACGTCCTGGCACGTCAGAATGCCGGACTCCTGAAGAGCTTTTCGGGCCGCGATCGCCGGTTCGTGCGGGCACTGGTATCGACGAGCCTGCGCCGCCGCGGCCAGATCGATGATGTCCTGTCGCGTTTTCTCGACCGCCCTCTGCCGCGCAAGTCGGGGCCGGCCAGGGAGATATTGCTGACCGGCGTGGCCCAGCTCCTGTTCATGGAAACAAGCAGCCACGCCGTGATCGACCTCGCGGTCACGCTGGCCGCCGAGGACCGCAACGCCAGCGGGTTCAAGGGACTCGTCAACGCGGTCCTGCGGCGCATCTCGGTCGAAGGCAAGGCCATCATCGCGGAGCAGGATGCGCCAAGGCTGAACACCCCGGAGTGGCTGTGGTCCCGATGGCAGGCACAGTACGGGGAGGCAACGGCAAGGCGTATCGCCGAGACGCATCTGTCCGAAGCGCTGCTCGATCTGACGGTAAAGTCCGGCGCCGAAGACTGGGCAAGGCGTCTGGACGGAACGGTTCTCGGAAACGGCTCCGTGCGTCTCGATGCGTCGGGACGGATAGAAAAGCTGGACGGGTTTTCGGACGGCGCCTGGTGGGTTCAGGACGCCGCGGCAAGCCTGCCGGCTCGGCTTCTGGGCGACGTCAGCGGTTTGAGCGTCCTTGATCTCTGCGCGGCACCCGGCGGCAAGACCGCCCAACTGGCCGCAGCCGGCGCCCGTGTCACCGCCATCGACCGGTCGCCGGAGCGCCTGACGAAGGTCGAAGAGAACATGAACCGGCTGGCTCTTACAGTCACCGCGCAGGCTGCCGACGCAACGGAATTCAGGCCAGACCGGCCGCCCGATGCGATCCTTCTCGACGCACCCTGCAGCGCGACCGGCACCATCCGCCGCCACCCGGACATACCGTGGACGAAGCGAGAAGAGACGATCGGCAGTCTCGCCGCAATTCAGGGGAAAATGCTAAGGCACGCCGTCGACCTGCTTGCCCCGGGCGGGTTGCTGATTTTCTGTACCTGCTCCCTGGAACATGAAGAAGGACCGGACCAGATCGAACATCTCTTCAAGAACGGTGCGCCGGTCGAACGCGTGCCGGTTATGGCCAAGGAGATCGACGGCCTCGATGACGCCGTTTCCCCTGCCGGCGATGTCCGGACCCTGCCCTTTCACAGTCTCTCCTCAGACAATCAGCTCGCCGGGATGGACGGTTTCTTCATCGCCAGGCTCCGCAAGCTGTGAATCACGGCGTTTGCGCGCGCCTGGTTTCTTGCGCCGGGCAAAACGCACTGCTAGAGCATGACCCATGACACGCACCGTGAAAATTGCCCCCTCGATCCTCGCCGCCGATTTTTCGAAGCTCGGTGATGAGGTCAGGGCCATCGCCGATGCCGGCGCCGACTACATTCACCTGGACGTGATGGACGGGCATTTCGTCCCGAATATCAGTTTTGGCGCCAGCGTTATCAAATCGTTAAGGCCACATACGGATAAACTGTTCGATGTGCATCTGATGATCGCACCGGTAGACCCCTATGTGGAGGTGTTTGCGGACGCGGGAGCTCAGATCATCACGTTTCACCCGGAGGCGGGTCACCACTGCCACCGCACCATTCAGGCCATCAAGGCCTGCGGCTGCAAGGTGGGAATGTCGCTCAATCCGGGGACACCACTGGAGGTTCTGGAACCTGTATTCGACGAACTCGATCTGATTTTGGTCATGTCCGTCAATCCGGGTTTCGGTGGTCAGAAGTTCATATCGAGTCAGCTTGAGCGAATCAGGCGGCTCAGGGACCGTATCGAATTATCGGGGCGGGAAGTCGAGCTGGAAGTCGATGGCGGCATCAATTTTGATACAGCACCGCAGGCGATTGCCGCCGGCGCAGATGTGCTTGTCGCCGGAACCGCCACGTTTACCGGTGGTCCTGCCGCCTACGCCGACAACATCGCAAGGCTTCGCGGGTCGGTTTGATCCGCCGCAGTTTCCCGGTCCGGATCGGGAACGCTCCGGAGCGGCCGTCGCATGACCGCGCAAAACGCAGTCGCGTCGCAATCGGGCGGCATTGGCGTCCTCACTGACACGGCACGGATAACAACCAGCAGACTCCGACGCAGGCTTTGCAGATCTCCGCTTTACAACGTGCTTGTCGGCGGTCCGTCGCCCACCGCGATCCGGACAATTCCTCAGGCCGTTCTGTTTGGCGACCCGCGCAAGGCCGCCGCGTTCTACCGCGGGCGCTTCGAATTTGCGGGCACCTGTGTCGACACCGGAGCCCGCTCGCCGTTCGACATCCCCTGTCCCGGCGCAGCATGGACCGAGGAACTGCTGAGTTTCGAATGGCTCCGTCATCTCGACGCGGCCGGCGGCCCGATTGCCGGCGCCCAGGCCAGGGCCAGCGTATCGGACTGGATTCAGAGGCAGGGTGCCTACGATCCGGTCTCCTGGCGGCCCAACATCCTCTCCCGGCGCATTGCCGCATGGATCAATGCCGGTGAGCTGATCCTGAGCAGCGCTCCCGAGGATCACCATGACAGGACAATGGCCTCGCTGGCCAGGCAACTGCGTTATCTGGCGGGCGCGGTGAATACGATCTCGACGCCAGCCGAGCGATTGTCCGCGCGATGCACCATGACGCTCGCGTTTCTCTGTCTGGAAGGATGTGACCGGTATCTGCCGCGCTCCGTCGAGCTTCTCAGCAGGGAACTCGAGCGCCAGATCTCGCCTGATGGCGGACATGTCAGCCGAAGTCCGAATACTCTGGTCAACCTTCTGTTGCGCCTTATCCCCCTGCGCGAGTGTTTCGGCAGCAGGGAGCTCGAAGTGCCGCAGGTGCTGATTTCCACCATTGACCGCATGATACCGATGCTCCGGCTCCTGCTTCACACCGACGGCGGTCTCGCGGCCTTCAACGGTATCAGCGACAGCCGTGCGGAAGAGGTCGCTGCCATTCTCGATGCCGACACCGTGCGCGGCCGGCCACTGACACAGGCCAGGTTCAACGGCTATCAGCGTCTGGCACAGGATCGCACCACCGTAATTGTCGATACCGGATCGGCTCCTCCCTTGCGCGCGAGCGGCGACACACAGGCGGGATGCCTCTCGTTCGAACTCAGTCACGGCCGTCACCGCGTGATCGTGAACTGCGGAGCCGGAACGGCTTTCGAGGGCGAATGGCGCGATATGGCCCGGGCGACGGCCGCTCATTCCACGGCAACGGTGAACAATCGCTCAAGCGGCAGGATTCTCCGGGATCTGCTCACGCGCCTGATTCTGGGTCACGCGCACGTTTCCGGACCACCCTCCGTGCGGACGGAGCGAGAGGATTCCGAGCGCGGCAGCATCGTCGAGGCTGAACATGACGGATACCTGAAGCGTCTCGGGATCCTCCATAGCCGCCGGCTCTATCTCGACAATACGGGCAGCGATCTCCGCGGAGAGGACTGTTTCCACCGCGCCAGGCGCCGGCTTCTTGGCCGGCGGGGTGCCAATGACGAGTTTGCGGTGCGCTTCCACCTGCATCCCTCGGTGCGTGCGACCCTCGCCAAGGACGGGGCCAGCGTGCTCCTTTCGTTGCCCAATCATGTCGGCTGGCGGTTCTCGGCGATCGGTGGCGAAATCCAGGTCGAAGACAGCATATATCTCGTCGACACGGAACAGCCGCGACGCTCCCGGCAAATAACCGTTCACGGGCACGTCGGCGACGGTGCGGTCGTCAAATGGGCGCTGAAGAAGTCCGTGCGGCGCGGAATGGCGAATCAGACCGGGAATGAGGCCAGTCCACCGTTGCCATTCGAACACGGCTTCACGGACTAATTCCGCAACATTGTTGCGATCAGGCAGGATTCTGAGCGTAAGTTGCTGTTTTACCGCAATGAATCTCATTTAGCCGGCAACCGAACCGTCAGGACACCGACGACTCGCAGGATCGGAGCGTTTCTGTTAGGTTTGTTTGGTTAACGGCATTCAGTTACGGCAACAGCTTCCGAAAGAGGGGGGTTTACGGGCATGCTCAAGGCATTTCGGTTTTCGTCTATTGCGGCTGCATTGATTGTGGCGATGTTCGCATGGACCAGCACCGCATCGGCACACGGCAGGACGGCCGCTGTCATCGACATCGAGATCTACAAAGGCGCCTTTGTCATCGGAATTGAAGGCGGGAGCGGCTCTCTCTCTCACCACGGGCGTCACTATCCGCTTTCGGTGGCCGGAATAACACTTGGCTTTTCCATCGGCCTTTCGAAGGCCAACCTGTCTGGCACCGTGCATAATCTGCACCATGTCTCCGACATCGAAGGTGTCTACAAGGCATTCCAGGCTGGCGGTGCGGTCATCACCGCGGGTGAGAAATATATCAGGCTCAAGAACTCCAAGGGTGTTGAGCTTGTCCTCAGCGGCGGTCAGGTGGGGCTTGAGTTCGCGTTCGACGTGAACGGAATCCACATTTCGCTCAGATAGACGATCCTTCCTTTTTCTCGGCGGGCCTTGTTGCTGCGCCGAAAAGTTGGGGACCGTCACAAATGATTCGGGCCGGGCTGTTCATGCCCGGCCTTTTTCATGCTATCCGGCGGGACACTCGAATCCGTTCGATTCAGGGCCTTGAGAAGGATTGCAGATGTCTTCCCCAGACCGGCGCGTGAAACGCGCTCTTCTTTCTGTTTCTGACAAAACCGGCTTGATAGAGTTTGCGACTGCACTCTCGAATCTGGACGTTGAGTTGGTCTCCACCGGTGGCACGGCGAAGGCAATCGCCGACGCGGGCCTGACCGTTCGCGACGTATCGGAGATCACCGGCTTTCCGGAAATGATGGACGGCCGCGTCAAGACGCTTCATCCGATGATCCATGGCGGCCTCCTCGCCCTTCGGGACAACGAGACGCACGTCGCTGCTCAGTCGGAGCACGGCATTCCAGATATCGATCTTCTGGTCGTCAATCTCTATCCGTTCGAGGCAACTGTCGCCGCGGGCGCCGACTTCGACACCTGTATCGAAAATATCGACATCGGCGGCCCCGCAATGATCAGGGCCGCATCGAAGAACCACGGCTTTGTGACGGTCGTTGTCGACACTTCCGACTACGACTCCGTGATCGAGGCAATGAACGAAAACCATGGCGCGACGACCGCTGCGCTGCGCAAGCGCCTGGCCGCCAAGGCCTACGCCCGGACCGCAGCCTATGATGCCGCGATCAGCAACTGGTTCGCGGCCGAGATCGGCGATGAAGCACCGGACTTCCGCGCATTTGGCGGAACACTGGCCCAGTCTCTGCGGTATGGCGAGAATCCGCACCAGAACGCTGCATTCTACAGATCTCCGGAACGGCGCCCCGGCGTGGCGACGGCAACGCAGGAGCAGGGTAAGGAACTCAGCTACAACAACATCAACGATACAGACGCGGCGTTCGAATGCGTGGCCGAGTTCGACCCCGCGGAGGCCGCGGCGGTTGCCATTATCAAGCATGCCAACCCGTGCGGCGTCGCGACCGGAGACACGCTGCTCAGGGCTTACGAAAAGGCGTTGCGCTGCGATCCGGTCAGTGCATTTGGCGGCATCGTGGCGCTGAACAGGACGCTGGACGCGCAGGCCGCGGAGGAAATCGTGAAGATCTTCACGGAGGTCATCATCGCACCGGATGCGGATGAGGCCGCCAAGACGATTATCGGTGCCAAGAAGAACCTCCGGCTCCTTTTGACAGGCGGCCTGCCCGATCCCCGGGCGCCCGGCCTGACCGCCAAGACCGTCGCCGGCGGCCTGCTCGTGCAGTCGCGCGACAACGGGACAGTGGATGATCTGGATCTCCGGGTCGTGTCGAAGCGGCCACCCTCTGCGCGCGAGATGGCGGATCTCAAATTCGCCTTTCGTGTCTGCAAACACGTCAAATCGAATGCCATCATCTATGCACGCGACGGCGCCACCGTGGGCATCGGCGCGGGACAGATGAGCCGTGTCGATTCTTCGAGAATTGCGGCACGCAAGTCGGCGGATGCCGCGGAAGCAGCCGGCATGGACGAACCGCTTGCGAAAGACTCCGTTGTCGCGTCAGACGCGTTCTTCCCCTTCCCCGACGGATTGTTGAGTGCGGCGGAAGCCGGCGCGACCGCTGTCATTCAGCCCGGTGGCTCAATGCGCGACGAAGATGTGATCGCAGCGGCCGACAAGGCCGGCCTCGCCATGATCTTCACCGGCATGCGTCACTTCCGCCACTGAAGCGGGCTACTTCTCGCGAACCGTCAGGAGAACCGCAAAGCCGGCGGCCAGGAACACCAGGATCGCGGAGAGGCCCAGCATCCGGTTGCCGGTCATTTCGGTCAGCATCGCTATGGAGAGCGGGGCTGCAAATGCCGTGGCCTTGCCCGAAAGCGCGTAAAGCCCGAAGAATTCCGTCGACTTGCCTTCAGGCGCCAGATGCGCCATGAGCGTCCGGCTCGATGCGATCACCGGGCCGATTGCCAGTCCGAAGACACAGGCCACCGCCATGAAGGCGCACTCTGATTGGCTGGAGAACACAGCGGCATCAGCGGCGCGGGGCGCCACGTCCAAAACAAGGAAGATGCGGTCCGGCTCGAACGTGACCAGTCCGAAAGCGGTTACCGTGACGACCACGAGCGACATAATGATCGTTCGGCGCGATCCCAGCCTGGCGTCCAGCGTCACGCCGGCAAACCCGCCAAGGCCGGAACACAGCGTCACGGCGATACCGAAGACCGCGAGTTCCAGCGCGCCCCAGCCGAGAACCGCACCGGCAACGACACCGCCGAAGGCGAAAACCGCCTGCATGCCGTCATTGTAGAGCATCCGCGCCACCAGAAACCGCATGGCGTTGCCGTGGCCGCGCAGATCGCTCAGCGTCGCCCACAGTTTTCGGATTCCGTCCGCGATGGCCCTCATGCCGCGTGCGCCGATGGACGGACGGTCCGGTGTGAAGAGGAACAGGGGGATCATGAACAGAGCGAGCCAGAGTCCAGCGACGGGCCCGGAAATGCGTTCGGTTTCGAACAACGCATGATCGAGACCGAAAAGCGGCGCGGCCGGAATGATGCCAGCCTCCACTCTTCCCGGGAGCTGAAAAGCGATCAGCACCAGAACCAGAGCCAGGATGCCGGCGATCTGGCTGATGCCGTATCCGGTTGCGCTGAGCGTACCGACGCGCCGGCCCTTCGCTATATCGGGCAGCATCGCGCTTGTGAACGCGATAACGAATTCAAGAGTGGTGGCCGCCGCAATCACAAGAAGGGCAATGCCTGGTATCCAGTCTCCCGGCTGCGCCCACCACAGCGCGATGCAGGAAACTGCACAGGCCGCGGAAAAGCCGACAAGCCACGGTTTCCTCTTTCCCGTCACATCGGCGACTGCCCCGAGAATGGGTGTCAGGACCGCGATCAGTACGCCCGCGGCGGCCTGTGTGTAACCCCAGTAGGCCTGGCCCTGCAGTGAATCCGGACTGAGCGTATTGGCAAAATAATTCGCGAACAGGAAGATGTTGATCAGGGAGAAATAGGGCTGGGCCGCAAACTCGCTCGACAGCCAGCCCCATTCACCGCGATTGAAGCGCCCGGTCATCAGGACCGCTGCTCTCTGACCGTCAGCAACGCAAAGAAACCGCACACCAGAAAGGCCACCACGACGGCAAGCCCGGCCCGCTGCTGTCCGCTCGCGACGGTCGCCAGGGAAATGGCAAACGGAGCGAGGAAGGCGGTTGCTTTGCCGGAAAGTGCATACAGCCCGAAGTAGGACGTGATGCGGTCTTCCGGCGCGAGTCTTGTCAGGAATGTCCGGCTTGCCGCCTGGACCGGGCCGGCGAAGATGCCGATCATGACCGAACAGACAAGATAGGCCTGTTCGGCAGGCTGGGCGAACAGCCCCGTCGCGCCGTCCTGCCATTCGACGGGAACCACGAACAGAACGTGCGTCCGGTCGATGGACAGGGCGCCGAATGCAGCGATTGCCAGCGCCGCCACGCTGACCAGGCATACCGCCTTCGAGCCGAACCTGTCATCGAGCGGTCCGCCGATCAGCGCCCCGACCGCGGCAAAGACGGAAAGCAGAATCCCGAATATGCCGAGCGTTGTCGTGGTCCAACCGAAGACGCCGGCCGCATAGATGCCACCGAACGCGAACAACGCGGTCAGGCCGTCGAAGTAAATCATGCGCGCAACAAGGAACCTTATGATGTTGGGTTCCTTAAGAGCGTCCCGCAAAGTCGCGCGCAGTCCCCGCAGGCCGGAGCGCACTGCCTTGACGACCGGTTGGCTCGGTGCGGTCTCGCGCGGCGTGAAAAGAAAAAGCGGAATCACGAAAATCACGAACCAGATGGCGGTGAACGGCCCCGACATCCGTGCTCCGGCGTGCTCGATGTCCGCGAATGCCAGCGGCTCCAGCCCGAGCAGGGTTCGCCCCGTCCCGGGGACAACGGCAAACAGGCCAAGCACAATGACGAGACTGAGCAGCCCGCCGGCGTACCCCATCGCCCAGCCAAATCCCCCGAGGCGGCCGATTCGTCCCGGCAAGGCCAGTCCCGGCAGCATCGCATTGGTGAAAACGGTCGCAAACTCCGCGCCCAGTTGGGCAAGCACAAGTGCGGTCAGGACCGCGACGACCCCGAGCCCGACATCCGGTACGGCGTACCACAACAGCCAGCAGCCAAGCACGAGGCACAGGGCAAAGCCGGCCACCCATGGCTTGCGCCGACCGGTCTGATCGGCGATCGACCCGAAAACCGGCGCCAGCAAGGCAATGGCGAATCCGGCCGCCGCCTGGCCATATCCCCAGATTGCCTGCCCTTGAACCGCGTCACCGATATAGACGGTCGCGAAATAGGGTGAGAACACGAATGTCGTGATCAGCGTGAAGTAAGGCTGGGCCGCCCAGTCAAACAGCGCCCAGGAAAATCGGGCACGCGCGGAAGATGGCGCCCCTGAGCTACCTTCCGCCACGCAGTCCGCCCGTTTCCGATTCGATCATGTCTCGAGCAGATCCTGCAGATAACTTCCCGCGACCGCAACCTTGGCAAGCGTCAGGTCGCCGCTTTCGATCATCTCCGCCATGGCCTCTTCGGTTCGGCCGAGCGCCTCGTCGTTCTTCTTCGCCCAGACGGCAAGCGGATCGGTCTTGGCATTCGAGCCGCGCAGAATTTCCGCCACCAGGCTCCTCTGCGTTCCGAACACGCTTTCGACTGAACGGCCGAGTGCGAGCCGGTCGAAATAGTCGCTCACCTCGACGCGTCCCGCGCGCGCGGCAAGGCGATCGATGCCTAGACGCACGCCGATACCGAAGAACGCACGGGCCACCGTCTCGACGGGCCGTTTCGTCTGAGTCGCCACGAGAACGATGTCGGGACCGCGCGAGAGGTATCTGAGCCGGGCAATTCGGGCCGCAAGCGCTTTCGGGACCTTCTGCTCGATGAGCTCGGCCTCCGCCGCTGCGACCCGGCCGCGAGCGTCTTCCGGCAGGACCTTGTCCAGATGCTTCGCGAGTGTATCGAGGCCGGATCGATAATGCTCGATCTGCTTCTCGAGACCGGCCGTCATGGATGCATTTCGCAGGAACCATGCCGTCTGGCGGCGCAGAAGTTCCTGCAAATCGAGATAGAGACCAACCTGGGTTTCGCTCGCGATCTTGTTGTCCAGCGCGTCGATTTCGCCGTTGAGCGCGACCAAGTCGAAACTGTCGCGGGCCATGGCGAAGGCAGCGGCGATTTCGTCGACGTCGGCACCCGTCTCGTCCATGAGCCGGTTGATCATCGTCGCGCCGCCGCGGTTGATCATGCTGTTTGCCAGCATCGTTGCAATGATTTCCCGCCGCAGTTTGTGTCCCGCGATCTGGTCCGGAAACTTGTTCTGCAGTTGCAACGGGAAGTACCGGTTGAGCTCCCTGCCGAGATAACGATCATCCGGCACGTTGCTGGCCAGCAGGCGGTCGAACAGCGTGATCTTGGCATAGGCCATGAGAACGGCGAGCTCCGGCCGCACCAGTGCAACGCCTTCGGCTTCCCGTTCGGCCATCGCGGCATCGTCAGGCAGAAATTCAACGACACGGTCGAGCTGACCCTGGCGTTCCAGATCGCGCATGAAGCGCGCCTGATAGCTTATCTCGTTGAGGCCGCGCTCCTGCGTCAGGGTCAGACTGAGTGTCTGCTGATAGTTGTTGCGCAGGACCAGGGCAGCCACCTCGTCCGTCATGTCTGCAAGCAGCTTGTTGCGGGCCTTGCGATTCAGCTTTCCGGCCTGCTCCGCGGCGCCGACGGCGATCTTGATATTGACCTCGAGGTCCGACGAATTCACGCCGGCCGAATTGTCGATTGCATCGGTATTCACGCGGCCGCCATTCATCGCAAACTCGATCCGGGCGCGGTGGGTCAGGCCAAGATTGGCGCCTTCGCCGATGACCTTGGCGCCGACTTCGGGTGCCGTGATGCGAAGTGCGTCGTTCGCCCGGTCGCCGGCATCGTCGTCGGTCTCGTCTGTCGCACGGATATACGTGCCGATACCCCCGAACCACAGAAGGTCTGCCTGCGCCTTGATGATCGAGCGGATCAGCTCGTTCGGTGCCACCTGTTTGGACTCAATGCCGAGCAGAGCCTGGATTTCCTTGGTCAGCGAGATGGATTTGGCGGAGCGGCTGAAGACCCCGCCGCCCTTGCTGATGAGCTTGGGCGAATAGTCCTGCCAGCTCGACCTCGCAAGACCGAACATGCGTTTGCGCTCTGCGTAACTCTTGGCCGGATCCGGATCCGGGTCGATGAAGATGTCCCGGTGATCGAACGCGGCCACGAGCTTGATGAATTTCGACAGCAGCATTCCGTTGCCGAATACGTCTCCCGACATGTCGCCGCACCCGACGACTGTGAACGGCGTCGACTGGATATCGATGTCCATCTCGCGGAAATGGCGCTTGACCGCTTCCCAGCCACCTCGGGCCGTGATGCCCATCTTCTTGTGGTCGTATCCCGCCGAACCGCCGGATGCGAACGCATCGCCGAGCCAGAAATCGCGCGACTCGGAAATCCCATTCGCGATGTCCGAAAACGTGGCCGTACCCTTGTCGGCCGCCACCACGAGATAGGGGTCGTCGCCATCGTGCCTCACGACCTCCAGCGGCGGGATGATCTTCTCACCCTGAAGATTGTCGGTCACGTCCAGCAGGCTGGAAATGAAGATCTTGTAGCAGCGTATCGCCTCTTTCTGGATCTCCTCCCGGCCCGCATCGACTGGCAGTTTCTTGGGCACGAAGCCGCCCTTCGCGCCGACTGGGACAATCACCGCATTCTTGACCTGTTGGGCCTTGGCCAGACCGAGCACCTCGGTACGGAAGTCCTCAGGGCGATCCGACCATCTCAGGCCGCCGCGGGCAATCATGCCGCCGCGCAGGTGCACACCTTCGATGTCCGTCGAATAGACGAAGATCTCCCTGAACGGGCGCGGTGCCGGCAGGGCATCCACCCTTGAGGAATCGATCTTGATCGCGATAGCGGACTTCGGCTGACCGTCTTCCCCGGGTTGGAAGAAATTGGTTCGCAGCACCGAATTGATGAGGTTCATGAACCGCCTGAGAATCCGGTCCTCATTCAGGCTCGGAATCTTGTCGAGTGCGGCCTCAATTTTCTTCACCAGCCGGTTTTGTGCCTGGGTGCGGGACTTATCGTATGCCGGATCGAAACGCACATGAAACAGGTCGACCAGTTGCGTCGCAATCCTGGAGTGCTGAACAAGCGTGCTCCACATGTAGATGTTGCTGAACGGTATGGCCGCCTGACGCAGGTACCGGCTGACCGTGCGCAGCATGGCCACGTCGCGCCAGCCTATGCGCTCCTTGAGAACAAGCGTGTTGTAACCGTCATTCTCGGCCGCGCCGTGCCAGACAGCGATGAAACAGGCACGGAGCATCTCTCTGACACCATCGAGATCGACGCCGAGGCCGTCAGCCGTCTGCATGGCGATATCGTGGATCCAGATTTCGACATCATCGGCCGCCCGGCTCACAAGGTAGGATCGCTCGTTGATTGCTCTGAGACCCATGTTTTCAAGGATCGGAAGACGGTCGCTCAGCGCGATCGGCGCGCCCACGTGATACAGCATGAGTTTGACCGCGTTTTCCGTATCGTCGGGGCTGCGATAAAAATCGACGGCAAGATCTCCGGGTGCCTTGAGACGTTCCATGCGGGCGATCGCCCCGAGCGCTTCCTCCGGCGCAAAGGCTTCCTGGTACGCCGCCGAGAAGGAATCCCGGTAGCGGGCCACCAGCGCAGACCCGGCATCCGACTTGTAGAGTTCGATGATCTCGTCTTCGAGATGATCGTCCCAGGTGCGGACCAGTTCCGCGACCGTCGCTTCCACCTCGGCGGTGTCCGCTTCCGGCGTCGGGGTCTCGTTACGGCCGACAACGTAGTGAATGCGCACGAGCGCGCCTTCCGGAAACGATGGATAGTAGGCGGAAAGCCGCCCGTCATAGACATCAACCAGATATTCCCCGACCCGCCGCCTCACGGCAGTGTTGAAACGGTCTCGGGGAATGAAGACGAGCACGGAGACAAAGCGGTCGAATTTGTCCCGGCGTGCGAACACGCGGGTGCGCGGACGCTCGTCGAGCTGCAGAATTCCGTTGGCGAATTCAAGGAGTGTTTCCGGGTCGATCTGGAACAGCTCGTCGCGCGGATAGTTTTCCAGCACATTCAGAAGCGCCTTTCCGCTGTGGCTTTCCGGATCGAGACCGGCTCGCTCCACGACGAAATTCAGCTTACGGCGCAGCAGGGGAATGTATCGCGGACTGCGTGTGTAGGCGGCGGACGTAAACAGGCCGACCAGACGAACCTCGCCCGTAAGCTTGCCGGATTTGTCGAACCGCTTGATACCGATGTAGTCCATGTGCACACGGCGGTGCACCGTGGCGCGCACGTTTGCCTTGGTGATGATCAGCGGTGCCGGCTGCATCAGGAATTCGCGGACTTCCGGTGTGATGGAAACCAACTGGCCGGCACGTCGCAGAACCTGCACCTCGGGATCGCGCAGAATGCCCAGCCCGGAATCGTCTACGGCCTTCAGTTCTCCGGTTGCCGAGCCGCCGACAAAGGCATACTCGCGAATACCCAGAAGCGTGAAGTGGTTGTCGATCAGCCAGTTGAGAAACTGAATGGACTCGGCCAGTTCGTCGACCGGGACCGGCGGAGGATTGGACTGGAACACGTCAACAACGCTCTTGAGCCGATCCGTCATCGGCCTCCAGTCGAGCACGACGGTACGGACGTCGTCGAGAATGCTCGAGATTTCCTTTTCCAGATCTTTCCGCTGCTTGCCCCCGGCAATGCGCCTGACATGAATGTGCAGGAAGCTCTCATTGACGATGCCCGGAGCCTCTTTCCTGGTGCTGTCGATCACATCCTTGAGCTTGCCGTTGCCATCCCTGTTCACCGCCAGGATGGGATGCAGCACGAGTTCGATTTCGACACCATGTTCGTTCAGGAGCCCCAGGACCGAATCCACCAGGAACGGCATGTCGTCATTGAGGATCTCGATGACAGTGTCGGCCTCGCCCTGATGGTCCCAGTCGAAGGTCCGGATTTTCTGACGCCCCGGTCTGCGCGTCTGGGCAAAGTCGAATGCGGCCTGCGCCATCTCCGCAAGTTCCGCCGGCTCGTAGCGTTTCAGATCCTCGATTACACCTCTGCCAAAAAAGGCTCGTGTGAACTCGCGGCACTTCGCACTCTTTCCGTCTTTTCCGGAAAGCTTGCCTTCAATCGACTTCAAAATCTTCTTGAGTTCTTGATTTGCCCGCATCGTTCTGCCCTTCCAGCGGTCCTGATTTCCCCCGCGGCCAAAGCGCTGACTCATATTTTTTGCGGCCGCTTCGAGACAGTGCGACGACTTCGCGCGCTTGACAAGGCCAAAGCGCCGTGACGCCAATCCTTGCACTCTATTTGAATGCTGCGCCGGGAGCGTCGGCAACACCGGGAAGGAGTTTCAATGCCCTCGAATGAAAAGATCATCGCACTGGACCTCGCTCCTGCGGATCCTCTCGACGACGACGTTCAGGCCTACTTCGACAATTGCGAGGAGAAACTCGGGCTGATACCGAACGTGCTCGCAGCCTATGCTTTCGATCAGGACAAGCTGCGCGCTTTCATGGCGATGTATAACGATCTCATGCTTGCCGACCGCGGACTGAGCAAGCTCGAACGCGAGATGATTGCCGTTGCCGTGAGCGCAGTAAACAAGTGCTATTACTGCCTTACCGCCCATGGCGCGGCCGTTCGCAGGCTTTCCGGTGATCCGGTACTTGGTGAGCAACTGGTCATGAACTACCGCGCGGCCGCCCTGGATGAGCGCCAGCGCGCGATGATCGACTTCGCCGTTCAATTGACGGAAAGACCGCAGGAAATCGAGGAGGAAGATCGTCAGCGTCTACGCAACGCCGGTTTCAGTGACCGTGATATCTGGGACATTTCGGCCGTCGCCGCCTTCTTCAACATGTCCAACCGGATTGCATCGGCGACCGATATGCGCCCGAACCCGGAATATCACGGCATGGCACGCTAGGCTTGGCCGTCTCATCGCCAGGTCCGAGGGTACACTGTTCGTCCTGTCGAGATTGTGAAGTCAGTTTACGGGAAGCTTGCCGGCATACCGACTATGTTCGCATCGTGCCCTTGCGGCAGCAGAAGAACATTAGACGAGATTCATCGTCCATGGATGTCCGATCCCGCTGAACCGGGGATCGCGACAATACGTAAATGAGGATAACGACGCGACAAGGATCGAAAGGCGATGCCCATGGCGAATTCAAGAACTTCCACGACGGATTTCCTCTTCAGGAAGCCTTTATGATCATGACTGCTGTGGCGGTTGCGGCTTTCATGCTGACCTGGGCGGGCAGCGGAATCAAATCCGCCGGAGCGGCGGAAGTCGATGTCGGCATCGACAGCGGTTATGAACGGATTGCCGAGGACGCCAAAGACACCACCAGCACCAAGAAAAAGAAAAAGAAGAAGAAAAAGAGAACACGCCGCGGCAGCTTCTATTGATGCCAACGGCGGGGCAGGTAGACGCTGACCCGAGCCACGACACTGAAGGCCCGCTGGATCGGGATCGGCCTCTTTCTGATTCTCTGTGCCCTGACGCTGAACCGGTTCTCTGACCGGTTCAGCTATTCTTATGAGGTCATTGAACAGCCGGCCCTGTGGCTTGTGGCCGGTCTGATGGTCGCGGCGACGGCCTACCTCTTCCTGCCGCGCCTCATTCGCACATCCCTTGCGGAGGACATGTCCTCGGCGAAATGGCTGATTTTCTGGATCGTCGTGGCCGGCCTGGGAATGCGCATCGCGCTGTTCGGCAGTACGCCCGCATTCGAGGACGACCACTACAGGTACCTGTGGGACGGCGCCGTGACGGCAAACGGGGGCAATCCCTATGCGCACTCTCCCCGACGCCGTCTGGCAGGAAGAAGTGACCGCCGAACCCTATGCATCTCTTGCCAAACAGTCCGGCACCGTTCTTGAACGGGTCAACTATCCCGAATACCGGACAATCTATCCGCCGGTGACCCAGGCGGCATTCGCTCTGGCCCACTGGATCAAGCCATGGTCGCTTGATGCCTGGCGCGTTGTCGTGCTCGCCGGCGAAGCCGTGACCCTTGCACTGCTCGCTTCATTGCTTGCCGTTCTGGGACGACCTGCACTCTGGCTTGCCCTTTACTGGTGGAACCCGATCGTCATCAAGGAGCTTTACAACTCCACCCATATGGAAGCGATCGTGCTGCCTTTCGTTATCGGTGGCGTGCTGCTCGCGGTGAAACACCGCGCGGTACTCTCGACGACAGCGTTCACGCTCGGCGCGGGCGCCAAGCTATGGCCGGTTCTGCTTCTGGCCGTGCCCTGGCGCAGTCTACTCTCGCGACCAGCCCGCCTGGGCGTGGCGATGTCCCTGTCGGCCGCGGTCGCCGCCCTGTTCGCCTGGCCAATTCTTGCAACCGGACTCGACGCATCGTCAGGATTTGTTGCCTACGGCCAGAAGTGGGCCGCCAATGACGCTCTGTTTCAGGCCTTGCACTGGCTGGTCGGCGTCGGCCTCTCCATCCTGCCCGGCTCGGCAATCGAGCCCGGAATGGCCGCCCGTGGACTTGCCGCAGGCATTGTTGTCGCGACGGCGATCTGGATGAACAGGACGGAAGCCGCGTCCGCGGAAGAATTCTGCCGGCGCACCTTCGTGATCGTCGCCGTTCTGTTCCTCGTCAGCCCGACCCAGTATCCTGGTATTTCATCTGGGTCGCCCCCTTCCTCGTCCTTTATCCGGTTACCGGATTTGTCGTGCTGACCGCCACGATGCCGCTCTACTACAGCTATTTCCACCTCGCCCCCCGCGAGATGGTCGCCGTGTTCAAGCATGGTGTCGTCTGGGCCATCTGGATTCCGGTCTGGCTTCTGCTGCTGCGCGACTGGTGGCAGGGCCAAAGTCTTGATGGCGTGCTGCAGCCGGACATGCCTGAAGTGAATCCGGCCCGGCCATGAAACAGATGTCCGCATAGGTGTCGTGATCCCGGCTCTGAACGAGGCAGAGTCGATCGGCCGGGTCATCGGCGAGATACCGGACTGGGTCGACTGCATCGTCGTCGCCGACAATGGTTCGACCGATGGCACCGGTGATATCGCCAGACGCCTGGGCGCGGAGGTGGTCGAAGAACCGGCCGGCGGTTACGGGGCCGCGTGCCATGCCGGCATTCGGCATCTCTCCACGATCGATACCGGCATTGTCGTGTTTCTCGACGGCGACTACAGCGACAGTCCGGCCGAAATGGAAAGACTGGTCGATCCGATCATCGCCGGCGAGGCCGATATGGTCATCGGGTCCCGCCTGCGCGGCGGTGCCCTGCCGGGCTCGCTCACGCCGGCTCAGCGGTTCGGCAACACGCTCGCCTGTGCGCTGATCCGCCTGTTCTGGGGCATCCGCATACACCGATCTGGGTCCGTTCCGGGCGATCGATGCCGCGGTGCTGAAAAGCCTGGATATGCGGGACCGCGCTTTTCGGCTGGACGGTGGAGATGCAGGTGCGCGCGGCGCAACTCGGATTCCGGGCGACCGAAAGGCCCGTCAGTTACAAACCGCGGATCGGCCACTCGAAGATTTCGGGCACGGTCTCGGGCACGATCCTCGCGGGGCGCGCTATTCTCGGAACGATTTTTCTGTCGGCGATTCGCGACAACGCGATCCTGCGGCGACTGACGGCCCGGTCCAAGGGGCCGGTTTCCACGACGTGAACACATTAAGGCCCAACCCGGAGATCATCGTGACCCCGGCTTAACAATTCTCACGACCTGTTTTATCCGATTGGCAGGTTTCTTGAATTGATGTTGGCGGTGCGATGAATAGCTTTGAAGCAGGTTGGTCATTTTTGGGAATGTGATTGTCATGAACCGGACTGTGTCTGCCGTATTCCGGCGTGCCGCAACGTCGGCGTTTCTTGTTGGTGCATTGATTTTTGCCGCGGGGTTTGGCTCGAGCTGGGAGTCCGATGAACCCGAACTCATGCCTCACTGGAAAGCCAGCAACGCGTCCAGCAAGAAAACCGTCAACCATGGCGACTGGGACGCCCTGCTGAAGCGTTACATCCGCATGGACAAGACCGGCCTGAACCGTTTCGCCTATGGAAAGATCACCAAGTCGGACAAGGCGCGGCTCAACCGTTACATCGAAAATCTCTCGAAGGTGAAAGTCACCGGTTTTCAACCGCAACGAACAGCTCGCCTATTGGCTCAATCTCTACAACGCACTGACCATCAAGGTCATTGTCGATCACTACCCGGTCCGCTCGATCCGCGATATCGACATCTCGCCCGGTGTCTTTTCCAACGGTCCATGGGGCAAGAAGCTGGTCAAGGTCGAAGGCCGCGAACTCAGTCTCGACGACATCGAGCACCGAATCCTGCGCCCGATCTGGCGTGACCCGCGTATTCACTACGGTGTCAACTGCGCATCGATCGGCTGCCCCAATCTTCAGGACATGGCGTTCACCGGCAAGAATGCCGGGCAGCTGCTGACGATAGGCGCGCGCCAGTACATCAACAGCCCGCGCGGGGTCACGATCGACAAGAACAAGGTCACGGTATCGAAGATCTATTCCTGGTTTGCCTACGACTTCGGCAATTCGGAGAAAGGCGTTCTCTCCCATCTGATGAAGTATGCCGACCCCAAGCTCGCCGACCAGCTCAAAAAACTGGGCCGCATTGACGACGCGGAATATGACTGGGGCCTCAACGGCTAGACCCGAACAGAAGAGTTCCCCTCTCCGCGACAGCGCCCCCGCTCCCGTTAGCGAGCGGGGCGCTTTGCATTTCCGGGTCCGGATGACCGCGGCTCAGATCCGGTTCTGCCGGGCCAGATAACCCATGAGTTCCCGGATTCCGAATGTCCAGGGCGGACAGGCATCCGACATGTCGACCCAGTTGACGAGCCCGCCGAGTTCCGGCGCCGATATCGTGACCCTGTCGCCGAGTTTGTGCGTAAAGCCCGAGCCGGGTTCTCCGCGGTCCTGCGTGGGCGCGAAGAGGGTTCCCAGATAGAGCAGGAACCCGTCCGGGTACTGGTGCGTCGCATTGATCGTCTGGGCGACGATGTCGGCGGGCGGCCGGGAGATCTCCCGCCATCGGGCTGCTGCCCTCCAGCCGGTAGTCGTCCTCGCCCAGGACTTCGAGGTCGACGGTCACGCGCCCCGCATCCGCCAGGGTGAAATTGTCATCGAACACCCGGATGAACGGCCCGATCGCCGCGGACGCATTGTTGTCCTTGGCCTTGCTCAGGAGCAGCGCCGACCGGCCTTCGAAATCGCGCAGATTGACGTCGTTGCCGAGCGTCACGCCCTTTATGTTCCCGGAACTGTCGACGGCGAGGACAAGTTCGGGTTCCGGATTGTTCCAGACCGATTTCGGATGCAGTCCGATACGGGCACCGCAGCCGACCGATGCCATCGCGGGGCATTTCGAGAACACTTCCGCGTCCGGTCCGATCCCGACTTCGAGATACTGGGACCACATTTCCAGCCCGACGAGGATTTCCTTCACCTCCATGGCCCTTATCGGATCCCGGCACCAGCCCTCGGAGGCTGTCCCCCAGAACCGGCCGGAGCTTTTCGCGAATGCTCTCCGCAAGCTGCGGGTCGCCTTTGGCCCGCTCTTCGACGACCCGTTCGATCATTGACGACGCAAAGGTCACGCCGGCGGCCTTGATGGCCTGCAGATCCGGCGGAGAAAGGAGTCTGTCGCCGGTCTCCGCAAGCGCGCCGTCGACAAACACCTGAAGCGGCCCGAGGTCGGGAAAGCCTCCGAGATCGGCCAGGCGACCGGCGAGATTGTCCCATTCCAGGAGGTGCGACATGGTCGGGCCGAGCGCCGTGATATCCCGCAGGTTCCGGCCGTCCACGGCAACGAGGATCGGACCGCCCAGATCCTCGATCCAGGCGCGGCCGACAAGTGTCGCGCCATCATCCCGGGGCAGTACGTCGTCTACGGTCAGTCGCCGGTCCATTGATCACCTCCCATTTTCAAACCGGTCAGACAATAGCCCAAAAGCGAGCGTCCAACCGAATTCCGGGCGGGGATCCCGTATTTCTGTGAATCCGGGCTTTCGGTACGGCTCAGTCGAGGAGACCTTTGGATCGCCCGAAATGCTCAAGATCGTCGACATCCCGGGCGACGATGATGGGAACGGCTTCGGCAAGCACATCGGCGGACCAGTTCCACCAGGCCAGCCGGTTCAGCCGCGCGACGTGTTCCGCATCGTATCTGCGCTTCACGATCGTTGCCGGGTTTCCGGCGGCGATGCAATAATCCGGCACATCCCGCGTCACCACCGATTTCGCGCCAATGACGGCTCCGTTGCCGATCGTGACGCCCGCCATGATGGTCGCGTCCATGCCAACCCAGACATCGTGGCCGACTTCAATTCCGCCCTTGTTGAGAAACGGGACGTCCTGAACCGGCAACGCCTCCGCCCAGGATCCGCCGAAAACAGGGAACGGATAGGTGTGCTCGGGCCGACCGTTGCGTGATTGGCGTCAGCCATGATGAAAGTGGCGCCGTGAGCAAGCGCGCAGAACTTGCCGATCCTGAGGTTGGCACCGGTCATGCCGAAGTTGTAACGCACATTGTTCTCGAAGAAGGCGGTCGGATCATCGAAGTCGCTGTAGTAGGTGTAGTCGCCCACGCTGACATTTTCGACCTGCCGCGCCTCAAGCAGGGGTTTCAGAAAGACCGTGTTCTTGATGCCCGCGATCGGGTAGAGGCTTGAGGGATCAGGATGCATCGGTTTGACCTCCTGCAATTGAGAGCCGACGTCCACCAGGCCATTCGCACCGGTTTCTCCGACCGCGGGAGGCGGTCTAGCCCGGTGTCAGGACCGCGGACCGGTATGATGCAGAACGCCGGACTCCGTCAGCTTGCTGTTGGTCAGCGTGCGCTCGGCATGCAGCATCCTGTGGGACAGAAGCCTACCTGCATAGTCCGCGATGATCGCCGCCGCCTCGGGACGGTCTGCAATGTTCTCGAACTCGTCCGGGTCGTTTTCGAGATCGAACAGCAGTGGCGGCAATGCGGTGAAATGGACGTACTTGTAGCGTTCGTCCCGGTAGACATTCAGCGTGCACTGGTCCGGTTGCAGACCCAGCCGGGATTCCGCGCCGCGTTTTTCGATATCGCGGAAGTCGTATTCCCAGAACACGTGATCACGCCAGCCGTCGGGCTCGCCGCCTCCCGCCAATCCGAGCAGGGACCGGCCATCCCAGATTTGGGGAACCTCGATCCCGAGCCAGTCGAGCACCGTCGGCGCGATATCGATATTCTCCGTGAATGCCGTCACCCGCTGACCTGCGCGGCCATGCTGCGTGGCGTTCGGATCCCGGACGATCAGCGGGATGCGATAGGAGGAATCGAAATATCCTCCCTTGCCCCAGAGCCAGTGACTGCCGAGTTCCTCGCCATGGTCTGACGTCACGATGATGAGGGTATCGTCAAGCGCACCCATCGCCCTGACCGTCTCGATGATCCGGCCCACGTGGTGATCGACCTCGGTCATCAGGCCATAGTAGATCGCGCGCATGGCCCGGACATCATTGTCCGTGAGCCGCATCGTATTCACCTGGGATTCGAAATAGTGATGGTCGTCAGCCTTGTCGTGCCACCAGGCGAGGAACGGATGCTGGGCCGACTCCGCGCTCAGCGTATCGCGCTTCGGCGGCAGCGCCACATCGGCCGGATCGTACATCGTGTTGTAGGGCTCCGGCGCGATCAGCGGCGGATGCGGCCGCAGGAACGAGACATGCAGGAACCAGCCGTTCTCTTCCCGCGTGTTGAGATGGTCGATCACGCGATCCGCGATATAGGCGGTATCGCTGTCTTCAGCCCGAAACAGGGCCGGCTCTGTCGAGAACCGCTCCATGGGACCTGACGTGCCGCGGTGAAGGTAGAGGTCCATGAGCGCCTCCGGCACGTCGTATCCCCTGGCACGCAGTGCCGTCGGCCAGCCATCCATGAACAGTTCGTTGTGGGATGCCTCCTGCCGGAATCCGTCGAGTACCCCTTCATATGTCCTGGTCAGCGGATCGTCCGGACTGAGCCCGCGCGGATCGATCGAGGTGTCCGTATAACCGAAAAGAACGGGATCGTAGCCGGCATTGCGGGCTTCCCGGGCCAGGTTCGTGAACCGCGCATCGAGCGGAATGCCGTTCCCGACCGAGCGGTGTATGAACGGATACTGGCCCGTGAGCATGGTCGCCCGTGACGGTCCGCACGGCGTGGCGCAGGTAAAGTGGTTTTCGAAGACCGCGGCGTCTTCTGCAAGCGCGTCGAGATGCGGCGTCTTGACCAGCGGATGGCCGGCGAACCCGGCGGTATCCGCGCGCCATTGATCGGCGGTGATGAACAGGATGTTGCGCGCCATTTTCGTCGGACCGATATGTCTGTTGATGACAGCCGTGTAACGGAAAATGCCCTATATGCTCAACAGGCCGATGACACAACAATTGTGTGCTCTCACCGCGGGCTTGTGATCGATCCCAGTTCAGCCTCGAGCAGGAAACGCAGATACCCTTCTGTCCGGGACGCGGTGTTGATATCCGCCGCGTTGTTCAGGCTGCCGAGATCGGCATGCGGAGATTCAAAGGTCTGCTTGAATCCCCCGGCAATGCCTGCGTTCACACCCGGCGACAGTCCGTATCCCAGCCTCGCTTCGCCGCCGATGATCGGCGAGACGATAAAGCGGCTGTCATTGGCCCTGTAATTCGCGTTCCCGACGCTCTGCCTCGCCTTGAAGTCATTGTCCGAAACGGTCAAGCCAAGCGACCCGGCCAGGGTCATGAGGATCTTGTCGGTGATCATGAACGACGGACCGGCGGTCACGATTACCTCGACGCCGACAGACTCGATTTCCGACGACAGGTTCACGGCCGTGCCGTTGACAGCGAATCCGGCGCCGAGATCCTGATCCCGGTAGAACGCCCGCAGTTCGGCGCCCATCGAAAAAGCCATGGCAGCGTTGACGTCGCGCGTCAGTCGGGCGCCCACCCACGCACTGAATTGCTCGTCGGAGAATTTTGCCGAGCCTGTAACATTCGCATTGTTGAAGACGAAGAGGTTCGAACCGTCGACCGCGGCAATGTTGACGGTGTTCCCCGTCTGCCCGAGTCCGTCCCGATTGTCGCCGTCGCGCCAGTTTGCCCCGGTCCGGACGCTGGCGTCCCAGAAATCGCCGAACAGGAAATAGCCGCGATAGGTCGGAGACGTCGCTTCCACGGACAGGCGTGCCGCCGTCGTATCGGTATCGATGCTGAGACCGTTCGCGACGTTGTTGTTCTGCGGCACACTGAGCGCCACGTCCTCGCCGCTGGAACCGTGAATGCCGACACCGCCGGAAAGCCGCCAGTAGTCGGACGGCGGAAGCAGGATCCGGTCCCGCGGCAAAGCCGAGCCAGCGTCGTCGATAACCGCACCGGTCCGAACAGGCTCCTTGTTCGCACGGCGTGTCGGCCGCTGCTCGCATTTCCGGATGCCGTTGCGCGACTGTTTGATCTGATTGCGCAGCTTGACCTTGTAGATGTAGATGGCCCTGACCGATCTGAGCTTGCCCTGAATTTCTTTCAACCGACCGATTTCGTCTTCCGTCAGCGTGCCGAGCCCGCTCGACGCGGCGCCGATCACCTGCTCAAGCTCATCCGCAGCACGGCCGAGAATGGCGGCCCGCTCGCCGTCCGTTCGCGCATTCTGAAGCTGCGGGGCATAGCGGTCCCGCAGCGGCTCGGGGAACAGGGCGCCCTGCCCGCCCGGCGTCTGCTCGGCGAGAAACCAGTCGACGCTGGCGAGTTCGGCTTCCCAGGTCCTGATCATGCCCTGACGGATGCGAACCGGCGCCACAGCCGGAACGCCGCACTTGTAGTTCGAGAAGTCGTCCGCGTCGTATGCGACCCGGACCGTTGCTCCACCGCTGCCGTCGATGTCGCGCGCGAAAGTGCGCCGCCCGACATAGTTGAAATTCTCGACTGTCACGGTGATCTGCCAGCCTTCACCGCGCGGAATGTCGACCGTTATGCCGTCATGCGGGTTCAGGACATTTGTCGCCGTGACGATCTGGCGCGTGTTCTCATTCCGCGCAAGCACGCGGATTTCATCGATCACGCCGACCGGTCCCGGTGTGTTCGGAATGAAGGTGAGCTCATCCGCGGCCGCTAACGTTGCGTACAGAACCACTACTACGGTGAGCAATACTCTGGAACGCAACAAGCACAGCCGCATCTCAACGCCCCTTGCTGCTTGGTGCCGTCTTGTTATGCCCAACCGCGCGGGCGCGGAAGACAGTGCGGCCTTTATGTTGAGGGCGCGAATTCAATCACCGCGACGAAACGGCGTGCCTCTAAGTGATTCGGCCCTTAAAAAAGCCTAGCAGCGCGACTACAGTGCGGCAAGAACAGCTATACTGTGTGTACGTGATGTCTTGAGATTGGGAGTTTGCGGATGGAGTCCGCTTTCCTGGAACCGCTTCTCGCCCTGGCCGCCGGTATCGTGATCCTGATCACGCCCCGGATCCTGAGATATGCCGTTGCGGCTTACCTGGTCGTCATCGGAGCAGTCGGAATCGCGCGCTATCTGGGCGTTGCCTGACGCAACGGCTTCCCAATTCAGACCGGCGTTATCCGGTATCCTGCGCGCGGGAAATGAATGCAGACCTGCCCGACCCGCTCATCTTCATGAAGAATGCCGATACTCTCGGCATCGACAAAGCGGACAGGCCCCGTGACCGCGGGATCGCCTCCGTCCACATCCGGCACGATCGACACGATCGTGCCCGGCGCAAGGCCCTGCGGATCGTTGGCGTCCCCGGCTTCCGCCATCACGGTCTGGGCGCCGCGCGCAATCGCCAGCGCCTCCTCCGCGGTCATGTCGCTCATCGTGCCGTGTCCGATCGCCTTCACCCGCTCTTCCCAGGCGATGAGAGAGCGGAACTGTTCCAGAAACGCCGGCCCGCCCGCCCATCGGCCGCGGATGAACCAGACCACGTAATAGGCAAGGACGTCCGGAAGACCGGGCGCATCGCCGAGCATGTATTGCCGTCCGGTCGCAAGCCGCTGGTCCATCCATCCCAGATGGGCGCGGATCTGGGCCAGGACGTGCGGCAGATCCGCACCGATCGCTGCAAGATCATGGTCGGGACCGAAATAGAGCCGGCCTCTGTCGGCGGCGAAATCGGGCGGCAGGCTGTCACCTGCGGCGCCCAGGATCAGCTTGACCGCGAGCGTGAAGAGTTCGCCGTCGATCCACCGGCTGACACCCCAGACCATTCCGGCACCGCCGCCCGGATAGAAGGTCGGCTCCGGGAAGCGCGCCTCGAGTGCACGCAGAATGCACTGGCTGTCGCAATAGATGTCGGCACCGATCTGCATGACGGGCGCGCGCCGGTATCCGCCGGTGAGCGGCATGAGGTCCGGCTTGGGCGGCAGGCGCGGCACTTCCACCGAGGCCCAGTCGAGCCCCTTCAGGCCCAGACCGACACGGACCTTCTCCGAGACCGGCGACTGCGGATAGTGATGAATGATGACCTGGTTCATGGAAGCCCGCTCCGATCCTTCATTGCTGCGTTCACGGCGCAATACAGGGCCGCACTGGTCGGTTCAAGCGGCTTTCCGCTCAGCAGGACGGGTGTTACAGCCGTGGAAGATGTGCCTGCCCTGGAGTAAAACAACGCAGACAACATTGCGGAACGAATTGCGGGAGAGATGTCATGCGGCTGGAAGGATCCTGTCATTGCGGGGCGGTCAGGTTCACGATGACGTCCCGGCACCCCTACCCTTTCAACCTCTGTTACTGCTCGATCTGCCGGAAAACGCAGGGCGCGGGCGGTTACGCCATTAATCTGTCGGGCGACGCGGGCAGTCTCGAGATCGAAGGCTCCGAGCACATCTCCGTCTACCAGGCAACCCGCGATACCGGTGAACAGAGCACGCTTGAGCGCCGCTTCTGCTCGAAATGCGGCAGCTGCCTCTGGTGCTGGGATCCGCGGTGGCCCGAACTCATCCATCCGTTCGCGTCAGCCATCGATACACCCCTGCCCGTCCCCCCGGAACGTGTGCATCTGATGCTCGGCTCCAAGGCGGAATGGGTGCCGGTTCACGAAGGACCGGACGACAAGTGCTTCAACGAATATCCGGAAGAATCCATCGCAGCATGGCACCAGAGGCTGGGGCTGGAAGCGGAGTGAAATACAGAACCTCGCCTCTTGGGCTGAATCCGGTTTTCTTTCTGGCCGCCCTCATCTTCGCTTCCGGAGCGGCTGTGACGGCAGCCGTCGCAGGCGCACCGGTAATCATTGAGTCCGCCGCTGACCCTGAGGACTTTGTGCCCAGCGGCTGGCGGCTTGAGCACAGTGTCCGTGGCGACCTCAACGGCGATGCGTCCGACGACATCGCCCTTGTTCTGCGCAAACCTTACAAGCCGCCGACCCAGGCCGAAGATGCCGATGCGGGTGCCGCGTTCGACCCCATGCAGAGGATTCTCGTTGTCGCCTTGCATGAAAAGACCAGCGGTCACTACCGCCTGGCGCATCGGGACCACACGCTCATTCCGGCACGCTTCAGCGCCAATGTGGAAGACTATCTCGCGGGGCTCGATCCGCTGGAGATCAGCAAGGGTGTCCTGCGACTGCGCCTTGATGTTTTCCTGAGCGCCGGCGGTTGGGAGACCAGCAGCAGGACGTTCAGTTTCCGGCTCAAGGGCAAGGCGTTCACCTTGATCGGATTCGACAGAACGATCACCCATCGCGGAACCGGCAGACACGAGGAAGTCAGCATCAATTATCTGACCGGCCGGGCGAAACTGGGCCAAGGGTCAATTGAGGACGACGCGTTGAAGGTCACCTGGAAGACAATTCCGCAACGCGCCTTGATGACGATCGGGGACGTCGGCAACGGCCTCGAATTCGATCCCGAATACTGAAGAACTGTTATCGGCGCCAACAGGTCGAAAAGCACAAGTGAGTGGTTATGAGGGCCGTCGATTTATGCGCGGCGCTGAAGTCATTGTCGCGGCTTTACCGCCAGAGGGAGATGACCGAACAATCCGTCCGGTTCCCCGATCGATGCCTTCTCGATTTCGAGCAGCTTGAGTTTGGTCTCAACTCCGCCACACGCTGAAAAACCGATGAGCTTGCCGTCCGCGCCGATCACACGATGACAGGGAACGATAATCGGAAACGGGTTGCGCCCCAGCAGGTGGCCGACCTTCTGGGCGAACAGCTTGTCGCCGAGTTGTAAGGCGATATCCCCGTAGGTGAGCGTCTCGCCGGCCGGAATCGCGCGCGTGGCTGCGTAGACCTTCTGCGCGAACGGATCGAGTCCGCTGAAGTCGCAGGCGATGAATGCGAGATCCGTCTTTTCCCCTTCGAGCAGCGCAGTGATCGATCGAATGGCGCGATGGATGCAGGCAGAAGGCTCGCCCCTTGCCGCTCCGGTTCGCGCAGCCAGACGGTCCGCTGTTGCAGCAGACGTCATTTCCGGCAGGTTCGTTGCGACGACCGTGTCACCACTCCAGGCGATTCCGCAGTCGCCGATCGGGGTCGGGAAAAGCGAATACTGTGCCATACGCTGAAATGTCACTCCCTGAGGAGGGCATTCAAGTCCACGGCGGCCGATCGGTCAACGTATCCGGATGTCCCATTGTCCTCTGTCCCAGGCATCGCCTCAAGCGTTGCCGTCATCGCCCAGCTATCGAGCGAAGTGGCGTGGCTGATGCGCGGAACGTGGAAACGCACACCTCGCTATCTCACGTGACAGCGAAGACGCGATGGATCGGGCCGCCGTCGCCGGTTCTGGATTTGGTGACAGCGATAATGTTGTTGAGCCAGGCATAGCGCGCATCACTGGTCTCAAATTGGGGTGCTGCACGGAAATAGTAGCGCCATGCGCCTGACGGATCGTCTGGCTTTTCAAGATCGAGCGCATACTCGGCGTCTTCCGGCGTTGACCAGAACCGGCCCTGCCAATGAACATAGAGCAAGGCGTTGTCATGCGTTTCCAGGCTAAAGCGCACATCGAGGACGCCGGATCCGTCCGGACGAATGCGTACCCAATCCGCTCCGGCGTCCGGCACCACGCGTCCCCGCAGGCGGGGCCCATCAAAGGTGCCGCCCTTCACGAGGAAGATCACGCGCCTTCCATCGGGCGTCGGCCCTACGTCCAGCGGTGGAAGGTGAAGTTTGACGCGCGCTTCGAACAGGAACTCCAGACCAGGCGGGGCGTCGGCATCCCAGCCGGCGGCGCTGAGTTTCAGAGCTTCTTGGGCATTGCCCCGCCCGGCAATCGCCGCCGCTCCGGCAAGCCCGGCGCCTATGAGCATGCTTCTCCGTACCGCGTCCGGCATCTCTTCCTCCATTTCTATCTTTCACAGACGGCCGAGCAGGCACCCGTCGATCACAACAGAACCCTAATCAACCAGCCCGATATTTATATGCATAACGCATATATATTAGTCAATCCTGCAATTGCGGAATTTATGCGACGCGCATACATTGCCGACATGGACCGCACGACGAACCTGCTTGGTGCGCTTGCCCTTGCGATCACCGACCGGATCAAATCCGGCATGAAAGACATATTCGATCGCTCCGGTGAAACGGCCGCGGCCATCGTCGTTCTCGGCTATGCACCCGGGCTGTCCGTCGAAATTCTTCGCCAGGTTCTCGATCTGTCGCATCCCGGCACCGTTCGTTTGATCGACCGCCTCGAAGAGGACGGCCTTGTCGAACGGCGCAAGGCTGCAGATGGACGGGCTGTTGCGCTGCATCTGACCCGAAAGGGCGGCAAACTGCGCCAGCAACTGATGGACGGTCGTCTGGAAACACTGGAAGCGGCCTTAAAAGGCCTCACCACCGACGAGCGGCTTGTTCTCGGTGACTTGCTCGCGAAGGTCCTCACGAGCCTGCCGGAAACCGAAATGGCAAAACATCGCATCTGTCGCCTGTGTGCCGTCCGGACGTGCAGCAACTGCCCTATTCCCGGCCAGGCAATCTGATTGATCGTCAAAGAACGGCCCGGAAAAGGCCGAAGGCTTGAACCCGCATCACGGTATCTGGAGCGGGCGATGAGATTCGAACTCACGACCCCAACCTTGGCAAGGTTGTGCTCTACCCCTGAGCTACGCCCGCTCTGGCAGCCGGTCGGCTGACGGCCGGAGTTATTGCGCAACCGGCAGACAAATGCAATAGGAACCTGCGCCGTACTCGATCACATCGTCAAACGGCGTTTCGAGAGCCTTAACACCACCGATTCCCGGACAGCCATGACCGACATGACCGCTGCATCAAGCCCCGCCACGCCGGACGACCTGTTCGCCCGCCTGGACGAACTCGGCATCGAGACAACCACGGAAACACACCCGCCGGTCTATACGGTCGAGGAATCGCAAAGGCATTGCAGCCATATTCCCGGCGGGCATTGCAAGAACCTCTTTCTGAAGGACAAGAAGGGTGCGATCTGGCTCGTGGTGACCTCTCGAGGACGCCGATGTCGACATGAAGTCGCTGCACAAGACGATCGGTTCCGCCCGCCTGAGTTTCGGCAAGCCCGATCTTCTGATGGAGGTTCTCGGCGTCATTCCGGGAAGCGTCACGCCCTTTGCCGTCATCAACGACACCGGCATCCGGGTCAACGTCGTCCTCGACCGCAAGATGCTGTCCCATGACGTTCTGAATTATCATCCGCTCTCCAACGATGCGACAACGACCATCCGGTCGCCTGACCTTCTGGCGTTCATCGAGGCCTGCGGACATACCCCACAGATTGTTGACGTCGCTCCCTGATGCAAATCGTTTGCAAACATTGCCTTTGCGTGTTGCGGCGCCATCTATTAGGACATTGACAAGGGAGTGCTGAAATGTGGCCCCGACAAGCGGGTTTGCCGGCTAACGGCGTGCCGTTGACCGCAGAAGACCGGGGCAGAGGGAAGGAACGGGTTCGATCGGGCTGATCGGACCGGAAGCATTCTGGAGAGCTTATGGATACGCCCATTCTTGGCACAGGCGACAGTGCCGGAGAGGCCGCAGGCAACCTGATCAAGGACGCCGACATCACGACGTTCAAGGCCGACGTCATCGACGCTTCGATGGCGGCGCCCGTCATAGTGGATTTCTGGGCCCCGTGGTGCGGGCCCTGCAAGCAGTTGACACCCATTCTCGAAAAGACGGTCAAGGCAGCGAACGGTGCCGTTCGCATGGTCAAGATCAATATCGACGAGAACCCCGAGATCGCGCAGCAGATGCGGGTACAGTCGATTCCGGCGGTGTTCGCCTTCAAGGACGGCCGCCCGGTTGATGGTTTCATGGGCGCGCTGCCCGAGAGCCAGATCAAGCAGTTCATCGAGCGCCTCACTGGCGAAGAGGTCGGTGCCGAAACCGAAGCCATGATCGAAGCCGGCAAGGCAGCCCTCGAAGCCGGTGATCTCGCCGCTGCCGCGCAGGCCTTCGGGGCGATTCTTCAGCAGGACCGGGAAAATGTCGCGGCGATTGCCGGGTTGGCGCGCTGCCAGCTCGCCAACGACGATCTCGACGGTGCGCAGGCCACCCTGGCACTTGCGCCGCCCAGCAAGGAAAACGATCCCGAGATTGCAAGCGTCCGGGCATCGATCGAGCTTGCGTCGGCGCCCGTTGAAGATGGCGATGTTGCGAGGTTGAGTCAGGCCCTGGACGCCAATCCGGGTGATCACGCGTCGCGGCTTGAACTCTCGGTCGCCTTGAATGCCGCCGGCCGCCGCGAGGAAGCGCTTGATCATCTGATTGAGATCATCTCCAAGGACCGGGCCTGGAATGACGAGGCCGCACGCAAGCAGTTGCTTCAGTTCTTCGAAGCTTGGGGTCCAACGGATGAATTGACCGTCACCGGCCGGCGCCGGCTGTCGTCGATTCTCTTTTCCTGAATTTTTTGCGGGTCAGGTCAGGTTTCTCTAATGGGTTTGTGCGAGCAATATAAGAATCCGGCGGATCTGCCGCAGACCATTCCGGTCTTTCCGCTTTGCGGCGCTCTTCTGCTGCCGCGTGGGCAGCTTCCATTGAACATTTTCGAGCAGCGCTATCTTTCCATGGTCAACGACGCCATGGCCGGGGATCGCGTCATCGGCATGATTCAGCCCGATCCCGACATTCCCGGCGCCATCGGTGAACAGGATGACGCCGACGCGAATGCATGTCTTTGCAAGATCGGCTGCGCCGGTCGGATTACATCGTTCACGGAAACCGGTGACGGACGGATCCTGATCACCCTGACCGGCATTTCGCGGTTCCGGATTACGGAGGAACTCGTGTCCGTGACGCCCTACCGCATCGTCAGGGCGTGCGCGGAGAACTTTGCCGATGACTTCTGTGCAGGCGCAGGACAGACCGATGTTGACCGCGACCGTCTGCTCGATGTCTTCCGCTGCTATCTGGATGCGCACGACCTCGACGCTGACTGGGAGTCGGTCGAAGCCTCCTCCAACGAGGCGCTCGTGAACGCGCTTGCGATGATCAGCCCATACGGGCCGAAGGAGAAGCAGGCCATGCTCGAGGCGCCCGATCTCAGCACGCGCAATGAAATCCTGATCGCACTGACCGAGATGGCGCTGGCGCAGAAGTGCGAGGACACGGATCCGAGCACGCGCCTGCAGTAGACCGGATCCCGGGAAAGACGCAGATGGCCGAAGACAGTCAGGACAGTGCGGCAGGCTCCGAACCGAAAGCGGCCGGCAGCCACGAGGTGGACCCGCGCCTTCTTGAGATCCTTGTCTGTCCAATCACCAAGGGTCTGCTCGAATACGACCGTGACGCGCAGGAGCTGGTCAGCCGGCAGGCTCGCCTGGCGTACCCTATCCGTGACGGGATCCCCATCATGCTTCCCGAGGAAGCGCGCCATATTGAGGACGACTGAGCGCTCCGGAGACACCGATGACAGAGTCCAAGCCCTGGCCGACCGAACTCCGTCTGCGTGAAGCGGGCACCCTGCTTCATGTCGCGTTCGACAGCGGACAGACATTCGATTTAAGCGCGGAATTCCTTCGTGTCGAAAGCCCGAGTGCCGAGGTCAAGGGCCACGGCCCCGGACAGGAGGTCACGGTTGCGGGCAAACGCAACGTCCGCATCACGCAGATCGAACCAACCGGCAATTACGCGGTCCGGATCATCTTCGATGACGGTCATTCAACAGGGATCTATTCCTGGGATCTGCTCCACAGGCTGGGTTCCGATCATGACGAGCTTTGGGCGACTTACCTGTCCAAACTCACTGAACAGAACATGGCCCGCGACTGACCTTCCCCAAGAGAGCGATTTCCTAAATGGCCTCGCCGCGCATCAGGCGCGGGAGTTCCCCGGATAAGCCCGCGGCTTCCGACATGAAGAAGTCTTTCAGCGGCGGCAACCGGTCGACCACGCCGAGCCCCAGGTCGCGGACCGCGCGCAGCGCCGGGTTATCGTTCGAGAACAGCCGGTTGAGACCGTCGGTCGCCAGAGCCACCGAGACATTGTCCGGACGCCGCCACGCCTCATAGCGCTTGAGGACGTCAATGCTGCCGACATCGAGGCCGAGACGCAGCGCATCGACACAGACTTCCGTAAGCGCCGCGGCGTCCCGCAATCCGAGATTAAGCCCCAGGCCGGCAATCGGATGGACCGCATGGGCGGCGTCGCCGACCAGGGCCAGCCGCGGCGCGACGTAACTTTTCGACAATTGCATGGCGAGCGGATAGCTCCAGCGCGGGCCGACCATCCGCACTCTGCCCAGATGAGTGCCAAACCGCCGCAAGAGTTCGGCTTCGAATCCATCGTCATCCAGAGCCATGACATCCACGGCAACGGAGTCACGCTCGGTCCAGACCAGCGAAGCCCGGTTGCCGGTGAGCGGCAGAATCGCAAATGGTCCGGCAGGCAGGAAGTGCTCTTCGGCCACGCCGCCATGGGGGCGTTCATGTTCGACGGTTGTGACAATGCCGTGCTGGGCATAGGACCAACCGACGGTCTCGATGCCGGCCGCCTGGCGCAGTCTCGAAGAGCGGCCGTCCGCGGCGACAATCAGGCCGGCGTGGATTTCCTCACCGGTATCGACGTCCAGGACCGCCTGTCCGCCCCGCTGTTCCCGCACCACGGCCGAGGCCGGCGCGACGACTGAGATGGTCGCGGACCGGTCGACGGCGGCCGCCAGACGCTCGCCGAGCACCCGGTTTTCCATCATGAATGCGGCAGCGTCACCATCCGCGGCATCCGTATCGAAGTGAAGCAGCGTCGGCCTGGCCTGCTCTCCGAGCCGCGAGTCCGTAACGACGATATCGACCATCGGCTGGGCATGGTCCTCGATCTCCGCCCACACACCAAGGGCCTGCAGCATCGCGCGTGAGGAAGACGTAATGGCGGATGCCCTGCCGTCGAAGCCGGCATCATGCCAGATCGAAAGCGGCGACCGGTCGACAAGGACGGTGCGCAATCCGGCCTGATCGAGCGCCAGTGCCATTGACAGTCCGACCAGACCGCCACCGACGATGGCAATGTCAGCCTGCCTGAATGTCATTTCCGCGGTCATGGGTCATGGCTAGACGGTACGGGTCCACCTTGCAAGCCGCCACGACGACGCACGCCTGAATCCCGCCGCTGCGGGCCCGGCCGGCGGAGAAACGGCTTTGTCTCTTGTCTGGGAGGTTTCAATCCGTGCCCGAATTGCTCTACGGTCGAGGCGTCCGAAACGGAAACCGGAGCGATTGATGAGCACCGCTGTCGCCACACTGATGGAGACCCTCGACCTCGAGCCGCTGGAGGTCAACCTGTTCCGCGGCAGAAGTCCGCAGGTCGGCTGGCAGCGCGTATTCGGTGGCCAGGTCATCGGCCAGTCGCTGGTCGCGGCAACGCGAACCGTCGAGGACCGTGCGGTGCACTCTTTGCACGGGTACTTCATCCGGCCGGGCGACCCGGGCGTGCCCATCATTTACGAGGTCGACCCCTACCGCGACGGCAGGAGCTTCACCACCAGAAGAGTGGTCGCAATTCAGCACGGCAAGCCGATCTTCTCCATGGCGGCGTCCTTTCATGTTGCGGAGGATGGCCTTGATCACCAGTTTCAGATGCCGGACGTTCCCGCACCTGAAGATCTGCCGAGTGAAAAGGAGCTCGTGGCCCGTTTCAGCGACTCGATTCCGGAGGTGATCCGGAAATACTGGGAACGTGACCGGCCGATCGAACTTCGACCGGTAGCCTTGCGCAACTATCTGGAGCCGGTCCCCTCAGAGCCGTTCCAGCAGGTCTGGATTCGGGCCTCCGATTCCCTCCCTGACGATAATGCGCTGCATCAGTGCGTTTTGGCCTATGCGTCCGACATGACCCTGCTCGACACCGCACTGATTGCGCACGGCCGGACTCTGTTCGACCGTGACCTGCAACTCGCCAGTCTTGATCACGCCCTGTGGTTCCATCGAACCTTCCGCGCCGACGAGTGGCTGCTCTATTCGCAGGACAGTCCCAGTTCATCGCATGCACTCGGCTTCACGCGCGGCAGTATTTTCACGCAAGACGGCAGGCTCGTTGCATCGGTTGCCCAAGAGGGTCTTATCCGCCAGCGGAGCGGATGAGGTTGGCGCCGGCGCGGCGGCTTTTGCACTGCACAAATTTTCATCAATACGGAAGATATGCCTAAAAAATAGGCAAAACCACACGTGCATATGCGACCACCTGATTCAAAAAACAAAAAAATGCTATTTATTTCAATAAGATACAAGATTTCGGCAGTTTGGCACGAGATTTGACTCCTGTTTGCGCGGAAGCACGGAGCATGACGGTTCACGCCGTCGTTCCAGCCTCCCTCAAACAGGGGAAAAGTAATGAAACTTGTTATGGCTGTCGTGAAACCATTCAAACTCAATGAGGTCCGTGAGTCGCTCACGGACATCGGCATCCAGGGCCTGACCGTGACAGAGGTCAAGGGCTACGGGCGCCAGAGGGGTCACACCGAGATCTACCGCGGCGCGGAATACGCCGTGAATTTTCTTCCGAAACTGAAGATCGAAGTCGTTGTGGCTGATGACATGGTCGAAAAGGCCGTGGAGACCATCGCGGAGACGGCCAAGACCGGCCAGATCGGTGACGGCAAGATTTTCGTTCATTCAATCGACCAGGCCGTCCGCATCAGGACTGGCGAAGCCGACGTCGAGGCACTTTAGGAGTATGGAAAAAATGCAAAATCTCTCGCGATTGGGGCTGGCAGCGGGGGCTGTCGGAATAGGGCTTGTTGCCTATCTGGAACCGGCACTGGCCCAGGAAACCACTGGAGCCGCCACCGAAGCTGCCGCTGAGGCCGCAAAGCCGGCCGACGCCGCCGGAAAGGTGCCTGCCGAAAGCAAGTTCGTGTTCAACACGATGCTTTTCCTCATCGCCGGCTTTCTCGTCATGTGGATGGCGGCCGGTTTCGCCATGCTGGAATCCGGCATGGTGCGCTCCAAGAACGTCGCCACGATCTGTCTGAAGAACATCGCGCTGTTCTCCATAGCCGGCCTGATGTACTGGATCGTCGGCTACAACCTCATGTATGACGGCGTCGACGGCGGATACATGGGTTCGTTCAGCTGGTTCACGCACAAGGCGCACTCCGCTGAGGACATCACCTACGCAGCCGGCACCTCAGACTGGTTCTTCCAGATGGTGTTCTGCGCAACCGCGGCTTCGATCGTGTCGGGCACCCTGGCCGAACGCATCAAGCTCTGGCCGTTCCTCATCTTCGTCGCCATTCTGACCGGCATCATCTATCCCATCCAGGGTTCCTGGAAGTGGGGCGCGGGCTGGCTCGACAAGGCCGGATTCCTTGATTTCGCGGGCTCGACGCTCGTGCATTCGACAGGCGGCTGGGCAGCTCTGGTCGGGGCCATCATTCTGGGCGCACGCGCAGGCAAATATAATGAGGACGGCTCGATAAACGCCATTCCGGGATCGAGCATGCCTCTGGCAACGCTGGGAACATTCATTCTGTGGCTCGGCTGGTTCGGCTTCAATGGCGGTTCGCAGTTGGCCATGGGTTCGCTGAATGATGCCTCGGACGTCTCGCGCATCTTCGCCAACACCAACAACGCTGCAGCCGCAGGTGTCGTCGTCGCGATGCTGCTGACGCAACTGATCTACAAGAAGACCGACCTGACGATGGCGCTCAACGGCGCACTCGCCGGGCTCGTCTCCATCACCGCGGAACCACTGACGCCGAGCCTGGGTATGGCGGCAGTCATCGGCGGTATTGGCGGCGCCCTGGTCGTGTTTGCCGTGCCGCTGCTCGACAAGCTCAAAATCGACGACGTCGTCGGTGCCATCTCGGTCCACCTTGTCGCGGGAATCTGGGGAACGATGGCCGTACCGCTCACCAACTCGGACGGCAATTTCGCCACCCAGGCCCTCGGTGTCGTGTCGATCGGTGCCTTCGTAACGGCGGTGAGCCTCGTCCTCTGGCTGCTGCTGAAGTTCACGATCGGCATCCGGCTCACCGAAGAGGAAGAGTTCGCCGGTCTCGACCAGACCGAACTCGGCCTCGAGGCCTATCCCGAGTTCGGACAGGGAAGCCAGAGGATTTAACCCTCCCCAAAACACCGGACCACCGGTCCAGACTGAAACCCCGGCGGAAAGTTCCGCCGGGGTTTTTTTGCTCGCCCATTTATCAGGACGCGCTGGGCCGCGGCAGACCGGCTAATCCCGCCCGTTTTAACTCGACCTTAACCGTAGACCGCCACACTATGGTTAACTGTTTGTTTTGAAAAACGTATTCAGTTCTGGATCAGACTTTTCGGGTCGGCGCGGGATCAATCGCCCTGCCGGTCCGGCGTACTGTGTGGCGTACCATGTTCAAGAGCCGTTTCGATGATCTTCCGCCATCGCCGTTCCGCCGGCTGGCATCGCTGCTCGACAGCGCTCCCCCGCAACGCGATCCTGTCATCGATCTGTCCATCGGCGAGCCGCGTCACGCCATGCCGGAATTCGTGGGCGACATTCTCGCGCGCGGCCTTGCAGATTTTTCGCGCTATCCGCCCGCGCACGGCACGGAAGACCTCAGAAAGGCCATTGCGAACTGGATCTCGCGGCGCTACGGCGTCGGAGCCTTTGTAGACCCGGCACGTCACATCATTCCGGTGAGCGGAACGCGCGAAGCGCTCTACAACATCGCGCCGGTAATCATCGCCGAGAACGCCGATCCGAAACCGGCGGTCCTGATCCCCAATCCGTTCTATCAGACCTACGCGACTGCGGCCGTTTCCGCCGGCGCGGAACCGGTTCTGCTCGCCGCGACGCGCGATACCGGCCACCTGCCGGACCTCGAGGCGATCTCGCCGGACCTTCTCGCCCGCACAGCCGCGTTCTATCTCTGCACGCCTGCGAACCCGCAAGGCGTCACCGCGCCGATGGATTATCTGAAGCGGGCGATCGGCCTGGCCCGTGAGCACGGGTTCGTTCTTCTTGTCGACGAATGTTATTCGGAGCTCTATGCAAACGCCCCGCCGACGGGCGCCGTTGAAGCCGCCGCCGACATGGGCGACGGCCTGTCCAACATCGTGATTTTCAATTCGCTGTCGAAACGGTCGAACCTCGCCGGCCTGAGATCCGGGTTCTGTGCCGGCGACGAAAACATCATGGCGAGCTTCCTCAAGTTCCGGAACATCGCGGCCCCGCAGGTCCCGCTGCCGGTTCAGGCGGTCTCGGCTGCGGTATGGGCGGATGAGAAGCATGTCGAGGCAAGCCGCGACCTCTATCGCCAGAAATACGCGATGGCGGCGGACATCGTTCGGGATATTTCGCAGGACAAGGCGCCCACGTCCGGAATGTTCCTGTGGCTTGACATCGGAGAGCGCGATGCCGAGCGGACCGCGTTGAGCCTGTGGAGCATCTCCGGAGTCAAGGTCATCCCCGGCAATTACCTCGCACTCGACATGCCGGACGGATCGAACCCTGGTGCCGGCTACATCAGAATCGCTCTGGTCCACGACCTCTCGACCACACGGGACGCACTGACCCGCATTGCGGCAACAATCCAATAAGGGGAGACAGAAATGGCGGCGTCGAGATCCAAATCCAAGAGCAATCCGGTACTACCGGAGGGATTGCGGAATTTCGTGCGCAAGAAGTGCTTCGAGATCATCGGCCTCGGGGTTCTCGGCACTGTGCTTCTGGTTGCCCTCAGCCTCGCCACCTGGTCAATCCACGATCCGAGTTTCAATCATGCCACAGACGCGCGGCCGACCAATCTGCTCGGCCATCCCGGTGCCGCGATCTCCGATCTCCTGATGCAGCTCTTTGGCCTTGGAGCGGTGGGGCTGATTTTTCCCGTGGCGGCTTGGGGCGCCAAACTCATGGCGCAGAGCCCGATCAGCAGACCCTTCAAGCGGGTCGCCGTCTGGCTGATTGGCGGCCTTCTCACCGCGGGCTGTCTCGCGACATTCGGCCTCCCTGCAGCCTGGCCGCTGCCGAGCGGCCTCGGTGGTGCCGTCGGCGATTACGCGCTGGCACCGGTTGCCGGTTTCTTTTCCGTGTTCTTCGATCCGCTGCTGACCCGAATCCTGTCGGGACTGGTGATCGGTCTTTTTGCCGTCATCGCGATCGTCTATGCGTCCGCGCTGACGATGGAGGAGATTATCCTGCCGGCACGGATATTCGGCGAGGAATCGGCCGAACTCGCCATGCATGCGCTTGGCGCGGCCGCCCATTCCGGAATGCGCATGAAATCCATGGCGTCGCGCTTCGTCCGCAGCCGTGTCGCCGATGCGGCGGGTTCAATTGTCCGGCGTCCTCCCGAGCCGACGCTCGAGGACGAGCCGGAAGAAGAGCGGAACCCCAATTACGGCTTCGCCGGCGACAAGGCCCGGTGGACAATCCGCGACCTGACGGATGCCCTGTCCCGTCAATTCCGCGAAAACGAAGCGGAAGTTCCCGTGGAACGGATCGAACCGGCGCGGCTCGACGGCAATGCGATGCCCGAGGCACCTGTCGAGGATCATCACTTCGACGACGAGCCGGAAGTCGAGCCTGCGCCTGCGCCGCGCGTACAGCCGTCCAAGACCGGCTTGAAGCCCGGCAGGCGCATCAAGGCGGAAGCCCAGCCTTCGCTCGCGCTCGACGAGGACTTTGAATACGAGCTTCCGCCGCTCGGTCTCCTGGCCGCGCCGAAGAAGACCGGCGGGCGCAAGACAATGAGCGACTCGGCGCTGGAACAGAACGCGCGGATCCTGGAAGGCGTGCTTGAGGACTTTGGTGTCCGGGGCGAGATCATCAACGTCCGGCCCGGCCCGGTTGTCACGCTCTACGAACTGGAACCGGCGCCGGGCATCAAATCATCCGCGTGGTCATCGGACTGGCCGACGACATCGCGCGCTCCATGAGCGCCATTTCGGCCCGCGTCGCCGTGGTGCCCGGGCGCAACGCCATCGGCATCGAGCTGCCGAACGTAGAGCGCGAAATGGTTTTCCTGCGGGAACTGCTGGCATCCGAGGACTACGAAAAAACCGGATTCGACCTTTCGCTCGCCCTGGGCAAGACCATCGGCGGCGAGCCCCGTGATCAGCGATCTGGCCCGCATGCCGCACCTCTTGATCGCCGGCACCACCGGCTCCGGTAAGTCGGTCGGCATCAATACCATGATCCTGTCGCTGCTCTACCGGCTGTCACCGGACAAGTGCAAGCTCATCATGATCGACCCGAAGATGCTCGAGCTCTCGGTCTACGACGGTATTCCGCACCTCCTGGCGCCGGTTGTTACGGATCCGAAAAAAGCCGTCGTTGCCCTGAAGTGGACGGTCAAGGAAATGGAAGACCGTTACCGCAAGATGTCGAAGGTCGGCGTTCGCAACATTGACGGATTCAACACGCGCGTGGCCCAGGCGCGCGCCAAGGGTGAGGTCATCGTCCGCACAGTGCAGACCGGATTCGACAAGGAAACGGGGCAGCCGGTCTACGAGCACGAGGAGATGGACCTCGAACCGATGCCCTACATCGTCGTCATCGTCGACGAGATGGCGGATCTCATGATGGTTGCCGGCAAGGACATCGAAGGCGCCGTCCAGCGCCTGGCCCAGATGGCGCGTGCCGCCGGCATCCACATGATCACCGCGACCCAGCGTCCCAGCGTCGACGTCATCACCGGCACGATCAAGGCCAACTTTCCAACTCGAATCAGCTTCCAGGTCACCTCTAAGGTCGACAGCCGTACAATTCTCGGTGAACAGGGCGCCGAACAGCTGCTCGGACAGGGCGATATGCTCTACATGGCCGGCGGCGGGCGGATCTCCCGCGTCCATGGTCCCTTCGTGTCGGACCAGGAAGTCGAGAAGGTGGTCAAGTTCCTGAAAAACAGGGTGTTCCGCAATATCTCGAGGCCGTGACGGAAGAACCGGAAGACGGTGGCTACGAGCTTCCCGGCATGGCCGGCGAAGGCGGATCGGAAGCCGACGAACTGTACGACAAGGCTGTGGCGATAGTTGCGCGAGACAAAAAGGCCTCAACAAGCTATATCCAACGCAGATTGTCGATCGGCTACAACCGTGCCGCCACCATAATCGAGCGCATGGAAGAAGAAGGCGTCATCTCTCCGGCCAATCATGCCGGCAAGCGCGAGGTTCTGATCGGAGAACCGGGCGAAGGCGTAAACGCCTGACGCCGCGGCTTGGCGCGGGGCTCTTGACGGCTTGTTCGATCGAGCAATCATTGTTTCGTCACAATGCGTGAATAGAGCAAAATGATGCCAACACTGACCCAGAAGAGTTTCCCCATGGCTCGCCAGATTGCGTCCGTTACCCGTTTCGCCGGTCTCGCCCTTTCAGTTCTGCTGCTGATCGGCAGTCGCGCCGGTCAATGCATCCAAAGAAGCAACGCTCGAGCCTGACCAGCAGAAGGCGGTGAAGCAGGTTGGCGCATATTTCAACAAGCTCGTCATCTCCAGGGAGAGTTTGTTCAGGTCGGGCCGCGCGGTCACATCTCACAGGGCGTCTTCTACATGAGCAAGCCGGGCAAGCTCCGGTTTGAATACGCTCCGCCGAACCCGTTCCTCGTCGTCGCGGACGGCACCTGGGTCATTGTGAACAACAGGCGCAAGAACAAGGCCGAGCATTACCCGCTTTCGGCAACCCCCCTCCGGCTTGTCCTCGCCGAAGAGGTGGACCTTCTCAAGGAAGCTAAGATCATTCACGTTGCCAACGACAAGAAGATCCTCACCTTGACCATGGAGGACAAGGAGCAACTCGTCGCCGGGCAGCTCACAGTGGTGTTCGATGCCAAGACGATGACCCTGAAGGAGTGGGTGATCGTGGACGGTCAGGGCCTGCGCACGACGATTTCGCTGAAAGAGCCTGAAGGACGGCGTAAAGGCCGATCCGAAACTCTTCGAGGTCAAGTTGCGCAAGGAAATCCAGAACCTGGACCGCAAGTAATCGCGCGGGGCCATGAGCCCCGCAAGTTCTCAGCATTAAGTGAATCCCGTGTGCGGCTTGACTTGGCCGCGCAAATTGCATCACCTGCCGGTCAGAACACTGAGAGGCAACATGACCGCCGGTACCGAAATCGATCTTGCAGAGTGGCTCCGCGAACGCCGGGTCACAGAGGTCGAATGCATTATTCCCGACATGTCGGGCATAGCCCGGGGCAAGATCGTCCCGAAACAGAAATTCTCGACTCCATTGATGAAGGCATGCTCCGGCTGCCGGAGTCCATCTTCGCGCAGACCGTAACGGGCAGCTTTATCGAATCGCGTGCCCTCAACGTGACCGAACCGGATGTCATCCTGAAGCCGGACAGCGGCACCGTCCGCATGATCCCCTGGTATGCCGAGCCGACGGCGCAGGTCATCTGCAACGCGTTTTACCGCGACGGAACACCGGTTCCCGTCGGGCCCCGTGAAGTCCTCAAGAAGGTTCTTCATTCTACGCCGATCGGGGATGGAAGCCGGTGGTGGCGCCGGAGCTCGAATTCTATCTCGCCGCCAAGAATGTCGATCCGGACTATCCGCTTGAACCACCGGTCGGGGCCAGCGGACGGCCGGAAACGGGCCGGCAGTCCTATGGCATCGACGCGGTGAACGAGTTCGACCCCCTGTTTGAAGACATGTACGACTTCTGCGATGCCCAGCAGATTGATGTCGACACGCTGATCCATGAAGCCGGCGCCGCGCAGGTCGAAATCAATTTCGATCATGGTGACCCGCTGGAGCTTGCCGATCAGGCGTTTCTGTTCAAGAGGACGGTGCGCCAGACGGCGATTCGCAAGGGACTCTATGCCACGTTCATGGCCAAGCCCTACGAGGGCGAGCCCGGCAGTGCAATGCATATTCACCAGAGCGTGGTCGACATCAAGTCCGGCAAGAACCTCTTCAGCGACGGGAATAACGGCAACACTGCCCTGTTTCGCCATCACATCGGAGGCCTGCAGAACCATCTGTCTCAAGCCATGTTGCTGATTGCTCCGAATGTGAATTCCTACCGGCGCATCATCAATTACATGTCGTCGCCGATCAACACGCACTGGGGCGTCGAAAACCGGACCGTGGGCCTGAGGGTGCCGGACTCGGCTCCGGCTGCGCGCCGGCTTGAGAACCGCGTGCCGGGCGCGGATGCCAATCCCTACCTCGCCATCGCAGCAACGCTCGCATGCGGATACGTCGGGATGATCAACGAAATCGAACCGTCCGAGCCCATGCAGGGCAATGCCTACGAGTCCACGGAGCATTCACTTCCGATGCACATGCTCGATGCATTGGCCGGTTTCGAGCAGGCCGCCGTACTCCACGAAATTCTCGGCGAAACCTTCGCTACGGTCTACGCCGAGGTGAAACATGAAGAACATGCGGCATATCAGACAGTTATCAGCGCCTGGGAGCGTGAGCACCTGCTTCTCAACGTCTGAACTCCGCTGCCGATTTTTCATTTGTTAACTATTGAAACGGGCGGTCCGCATCACTATCTGACTCATAGAGCGGTTGGACAATCCAGGACGCCCCGAATCGCCCCCCGCTTGTCCGGGCGTCCCGTTCAGCCGTGAGCGTCGGTTTCCCCTCCCGGCGCTGAAGCGCTAAACGCGCGGTAACGCCCGGCCCATTAGGTCGGGCGTTGCTGTTTTGAGGACCCGTAACAGAATTATCTGGGGAAATCAGATCACCCGGCGCCACTGAATATGGTCTGAGCGTGCTATCACAATAGGCATTTGCAAGGTCGTCCTGACAGTCCTGCGGTGCGCGTTCATGAAAATCCAAATTGCTACCTGGAACATCAATTCGGTCCGCTTGCGCCTTCCCCTTATCGAGCAGTTCACCAAAGCCTATCGTCCCCACGTGCTTTGCCTGCAGGAGACCAAGTGTCCGGATGGCAAGTTTCCGTCCTCCGCCATTCGCAAAATGGGTTACGAGCATATCGCGATGAATGGGCAGAGCGGCTATCACGGGGTCGCCATCCTCTCGCGTTTGCCGCTGACCGATATCGACAAGCGTGAGTTCTGCAACAAGGGTGATGCGCGCCATGTCGCGGCGACGCTCGACGATGCTGGCCCGCGGATCCACAACTTCTACGTCCCGGCCGGCGGTGACGAACCCGATCCCGAAATCAATCCGAAATTCGAACACAAGCTCTCGTTTCTCAATGAAATGGAAGACTGGTTCTCGGCCCGGGGTTCGGGCCATCCGGACCGGATGGTTCTTGTTGGTGATCTTAATATCGCGCCGCTTGAGAACGACGTCTGGTCACACAAGCAGCTGCTGAAAGTCGTCAGCCACACGCCCGTCGAAGTCGAACATCTCGCACGCGTGCAGGCGTCTCGGAACTGGCATGACCTAATGCGGGAACACGTGCCGGCCGAGGAAAAACTCTACACATGGTGGAGTTACCGGGCAAAAGACTGGGCGGCGGCAGACAAGGGCCGACGGCTTGATCACATCTGGCTTTCACCCGACCTGAAAGCAGCGGCGAAGACAGTGAAGGTCATCCGCGAGGCGCGCGGTTGGGAGCGGCCGTCGGACCACGCACCGGTGATCGCGACACTGAATATCTGAAGTGTGGAATTGAATGCCGTCGGTCAGCGGTCGAGTTCGCTCAGACTGCGCTGTACGGCACCGAGGTCATTCAGCGTCACGTTCAGTCGTTTGTTCACGACCTGCATCACCTCCATGGCCATCTCAGGAAACTCGTCGATTACGCGGAAAAACAGTTCCCGCGTAATCTTCAGCGCCTCGAGATGGCTGGTTGCACGAACGGTGGCGGCATATCCCTGTTCGCTCAGCATCGACATCTCGCCGACAAACGCGTTGCGTTCGACCAGCGTCTTCCTGTCGGTCAACGCAGATTCGCCCGCGAATGCTTCCGCCTCGCCTTCCACGATAACGAACGCAGCCGTCGCATCCTCACCCTGACGGACGAGAATGTCTCCGGCTTCAAGCACCACGCGCTCTGTAGCGAATGCGAGAACCTTGAGATGGGATTCGTCGACATTCGAAAATAGCGGGATCTGGCGCAGCAGCGATACCTGGTCGTGAACGCTCATGGGCCCCCTTGGTTACCACATTCGCAACAGTATTAAACTGCGACTGCGCCGGGGCAAAGCGCAATCGGACCGAATGGTGAACATCAGAGTGAGACGAACTCAGCTCGAATCGCTCTAGGGGACCAGCTTGTACCCGCCGGTTTCCGTGACCAGGATTTCGGCATTGGAAGGATCGCGCTCGATCTTCTGGCGCAGCCGGTAGATATGCGTCTCCAGGGTATGCGTGGTGACACCGGAATTGTAGCCCCAGACCTCGTGAAGCAGGACATCGCGGCCGACCACCGTTTCGCCTGCCCTGTAGAGGAACTTGAGGATCGCCGTTTCCTTCTCCGTCAGACGGATCTTCGATTCCGCCGCGTCGACGAGCATCTTCGCACTGGGCTTGAACGTGTAGGGCCCGATCGTGAAGACCGCGTCCTCGCTCTGTTCATGTTGGCGGAGATGGGCGCGGACCCGGGCAAGGAGAACACCAAACCGGAACGGCTTGGTCACATAGTCGTTGGCACCGGATTCGAGACCGAGGATCGTGTCGGAGTCGGAATCATGTCCAGTGAGCATGATCACCGGGCTCTTCAGCCCGTTTTTCCGCATCAGTTTGCATGCTTCGCGCCCGTCCATATCGGGAAGCCCGACATCGAGGATCACGAGGTCGACATGTTCGTTCTTGACGTGCTGGATCGCATCGCTCGCCGAGGCCACGGCATCAGGCTGGAATTCCTCGTGAAGCGCGAATTGCTCCACGAGAGATTCACGCAACATGTCGTCATCGTCGATCAGCAGGATCTTTTTGGCTGTGCTCATAGGCGTTTTCCTGGATGCGGCTGGCGAGTTTAATCCACCACCTGGTCATGTTCATTGTCGACAGCTCGTCGGCCCTGCCGGACCGCGAACTTTGCCGAATCGCCGGTCAATCATAGCAAACTGGAAGGTTTTCGAGGAAGCTCGGCGGATCTGCACGCTTGACGTGCTCTCAGCGACGCTGTTCCACTGCCGCTATGAAGAACGGTTCTTCAGTATACATTCGTGTTTTTTCCACCAGACCATTGTCTTATCAGGGCAATCTGGTGTTGGGGGACCGTCTGTGCAAGTGCGCATTGGGCCGATCAGGCCTCAGATTACGGAAATGTGAAGGCGACGGAGCAACCCCGATCGGCCGCTGGCCGCTCCGATATGTCCTGTATCGCAGCGATCGCGTCGTTGTACCGCGCAGCCGGTTGCCGGTTTTTCCAATTCGACCCGACGACGGATGGTGCGACGATCCATCCAGTGACCGCTACAATCAGCCGGTAACCTTACCGATCGAGGCGAGCGCTGAAACTCTGTGGCGGGACGATTCTCTTTACGACATCATTGTGGTGCTGGGACACAACGACCGGCCGCCGGTGCCGGGACGGGGAAGCGCCATCTTCTTTCACATCGCCGCACCGGGCTACGCGGCCACGGAAGGCTGTGTTGCCGTCACGCGCCGCGATATGCTGGGCATCCTCGAACACTGCGGCCCTTCGACGGAAATGATTGTCGGCTAGCCCCGGCCGAACGATCAGGCCGGTTTGGTACGTTCACCGAAGATCGCGCTGCCCACTCTGACATATGTGGCGCCCAGTGCGATCGCGGACTCAAAGTCCGCGCTCATGCCCATGCTCAGTTCGCTGATGCCGTTCCGCTCGGCGATCTTGCCCAGCAGCGCGAAATGAAGCGCGGGCTCCTCGTCGACCGGCGGAATACACATCAGCCCGTCGATGGCGAGGCCGTAGCCTTTGCGGCATTCGGCGATGAACGTGTCAGCGTCCCCTGGCAACACGCCTGCCTTCTGATCTTCCTCGCCGGTGTTGATCTGAATGAACACACGTGGCGTGTGTCCGGTCGCATCGAACGCCTCGGCCAGCACCCGGGCAAGCTTCGGACGGTCTAGGGTTTCGATACAGTCAAACAGCCCGATTGCGTCCTTGACCTTGTTGGTCTGCAGCGGGCCGATCAGGTGCAGATCGACATCCGGAAAGTCGGCCTTCAGCTCCGGCCACTTGGCGAGCGATTCCTGGACCCGGTTCTCTCCGAAAATGCGGTGGCCGGCATCAAGCACCGGCCTGATGACATCCGCGCCGAAGGTCTTGCCCACGGCAACGAGATTGACAGAGCCGGACGGCCTTCCCGCTTTCTCTTCAGCGTCCCTGATCCGTTCTTCGACGGCTTGCAGTCCGGCGTGGGTCCTGTTCCCGACAGCCTGTCCCATGGCATCTCTCACGTTAAACCTTGTGGCGGCGGAGCGCCCGTTCCGGGCGTTGCGCAACCGACGTCTTAACGCAATCGGGCCGTCGTTCCAACGCCATCCTTGCAGGTCTTCCCCGCACCGTGTAATTGCTGATGTCTGACCCGGGACGCAGGAAGTCCCCAGATTTTGACCAGAGAAGACGCAGCGGATGGAACGGTACAACGCGCGCGAATGCGAAGCGCACTGGCAGCAGGTGTGGGACGAACGCGACACTTTCGTGACGGGCGACGATCAGTCGAAACCCAAGTATTACGTCCTCGAGATGTTCCCCTATCCGTCCGGCCGGATCCACATGGGCCACGTCCGCAACTACACGATGGGCGACGTTGTCGCGCGGTACCGCCGCGCCAATGGTTTCAACGTACTGCACCCCATGGGCTGGGACGCATTCGGCATGCCGGCCGAGAATGCGGCAATGGAAAAGAAGGTCCATCCAGCGAAGTGGACATACGAAAACATCGCAACCATGCGCAGTCAGCTGAAGTCGATGGGGCTGTCGCTGGACTGGAGCAGGGAATTCGCGACATGCGATCCGGAGTACTACCACCAGCAGCAAAGCATGTTCCTGGACTTCATGGAAAAGGGGCTGGCCTACCGTCGCAAGAGCAAGGTCAACTGGGATCCGGTCGACCAGACGGTGCTGGCGAACGAACAGGTCATTGACGGGCGCGGCTGGCGTTCCGGAGCGGTTGTCGAGAAGCGCGAGCTGACCCAGTGGTTCTTCCGGATCACCGAATATGTCGATGATCTGCTGACGGCTCTCGACGGACTCGACCGGTGGCCCGACAAGGTCCGCACCATGCAGCGCAACTGGATCGGCAAGTCCCAGGGCTGCGAGATGGTGTTCGAACTGACCGATGTTCCGGCAGGCATCGATGCGTCCGATCTGGACGTCTACACCACGCGGCCGGACACGCTGTTCGGCGCGGGTTTCTGCGCCCTGGCGCCGGATCACCCGCTGGCTGCAGAGCTCGCGAAGGACAGCCCTGAACTGCAGGAATTCATCCGCGAATGTCAGCAGATGGGCACCAGCGAGGAGGCGATCGAGCGCGCTGAGAAGAAGGGTTTCGATACAGGCGTGAAGGCGAAGCATCCCTTCGAGGATCGCCTGCTTCCGGTTTATGTCGCCAACTTCATTCTCATGGATTACGGCACCGGAGCGATCTTCGGTTGCGCAGGCCACGACCAGCGCGACCTGGACTTCGCCCGCAAGTACGATCTCCTGGTTCTGCCGGTCGTCATGCCTGAAGGTGCCGACGCCCAGACGTTCGAGATCGAACACGAGGCCTATCTGGGCGATGGCGTGATCATCAATTCCGGCTTTCTGGACGGTCTGGGAGTCGAGGAGGCCAAGGACAGAGCCATAAGCAGGCTGGAGTCGCAGACTGTCAACGGACGGCCCCAGGGACGCAGGACGACAAATTACCGGCTGCGCGACTGGGGCGTTTCCCGGCAGCGCTATTGGGGCTGTCCGATCCCTGTCATTCATTGCTCGGACCCCGACTGCGGCACGATCCCGGTGCGAAAGGAAGATCTGCCGGTAAAACTGCCGGACGATGTCACATTCGATAAGCCGGGCAATCCCCTGGACCGGCATCCGACATGGAAGAATGTCACCTGCCACAAATGCGGCAAGGATGCCGAACGCGAGACCGATACGTTCGATACTTTCGTGGACTCATCCTGGTACTTCGCCAGATTCGCATCACCCCGCGCGGAGACTCCGACCGACCGTTCGGCCGTCGACTACTGGCTGCCCGTCGATCAGTATATCGGCGGTATCGAGCACGCGATTCTTCACCTGCTCTATTCCCGGTTCTTCACGCGGGCCATGCGGGCCTGCGGCCATCTCGATCTCGATGAGCCGTTCGCCGGGCTGTTCACGCAGGGCATGGTGAACCATGAAACATACCGCACTTCGGATGGTTCATGGCTGAGCCCGATCGAGGTCACAATCGCCGGTGAGGGCGACACACGCGTAGCCACCAGCGTCGCGACCGGAGAACAGGTTCAGATCGGTTCCATTGAAAAGATGTCGAAGTCCAGGCGGAACACGATTGATCCGACGGACATCATCGACCAGTACGGCGCGGACACGGCCAGGTGGTTCATGTTGTCGGACTCGCCTCCCGAACGCGACGTGATCTGGACCGAGGCCGGCGTCGAGGGCGCGCACCGTTTTGTTCAGCGTCTCTGGCGGCTGCTCAACGAAGCAGCCGCTGTGATCGGCCCCGCGGGCGAGGCCGCTCCGTCGGTCTTTTCGGCTGACGCCGAGACGTTGCGCAAAGCGGCCCACAAGATGTTGAATGCCGTGAACACGGACGTCGAGGCACTGCGGTTCAATCGCGCGGTTGCGCACATCTATGAATTCACCAACGCCTTCTCGCAGCACCTCCCGAAGCTGTCGGAGTCGGATGATGCGGGCGATCGCTGGGCCTTGCGCGAATCCTGCGAATATCTCGTCCAGACATTCGGGCCGATGATGCCTCATCTGGGTGAACAGTGCTGGTCGTTGCTGGGGCACGAATCAATCCTGGCCGAAACATCCTGGCCGGCCGTTGATCCCGAACTCTTGATTGAAGATACTGTGACTATTGCGGTACAGGTTAACGGAAAGCGGCGGGACGAATTGACAATTTCCCGCAGTGCAACCAAAGAGGAAGTTGAAGCGGCAGCACTTCGGTTGGATAATGTGGTAAGAGCTGTGGACGGACGGGACGTGCGCAAGGTGATCGTCGTGCCCGAAAGGATTGTGAATGTTGTTGCCTGATCTGGTTCGGAAACATGCGAGACTGATTGCCCGGCCGGCGCTGCTGGTCGGACTCGGCATCGCGCTTGCCGGATGCGGGTTCAAACCTCTTTACGGGACAACATCCGTACACAGTACTGTGGCCGCAGATCTTGCGAGCGTTAGGATTCAGCCGACAGGATCGCGGATTGGCCAGCAGGTTCGGAATAACCTGATCTCGACCATGCAGACCAGGGGCGGAGACGGTCCGGATCTTTATCGCCTGGAGCTGGTGCCTGAAGAAACCGAGTCGGATGTTTTCATTCAGGAAGACTCCGACGTAAACCGGCGCAGCTACACGCTGAGGGTCAATTATTCGTTGTATGAAGCCGGCAGCAACCGGCTCGTGGATGACGGGCGTGTCTTTTCGATCATCTCCTATGACCGTGTCGAGTCGGAGTTTGCCAACATCCGCGCGCGAAAAACTGCGACAGAGCAGGCCTCCCGAGTGGTGGCCGACGATATCAGAACCGCACTCGCGGCGTATTTTGCCTCTCGCTGACATAACCCGGCGGACCGGCTGAAACATGGTCGCCATCAAGGGACCAGGAATCGAGAACTTCCTGCGCAAGCCGGATCGGAATATCAAGGCAGCGCTGTTTTACGGTCCGGACACGGGCCTTGTCGCGGAACTTGCCAAACGGCTGGTACAGACCCGCGTTTCGGATATCGACGATCCGTTCAATGTATCGCGCCTGGAAGACGGCGACCTGACGGGAGACCCGGGACGCCTTGTCGACGAAGCCTGCGCCCAGTCCCTGATGGGTGGCGACCGTGTCGTGTGGATCCGTTCTGCCGGAACCGGCAGCGCCGCCGCGCTCGCGTCTTATCTTGAAGAGCCGTCGGGCGACGCGCTCATTGTCGTTGAAGCGGGAGAGCTGAAACCCTCGGCGAAAATACGCAAGGTGGCCGAACAGTCCAAGCAGGCCGTTGCCATTGCCTGTTACGGCGACAGCGGCCGTACCATCGAGGAACTTGTTGATGCGGAAATGGCCGCGGCGAATCTGACCGTGACGCCGGATGCGCGTCAGATGTTGATTTCAATCCTGGGAGCCGATCGCCAGGTGACCCGCAGGGAACTCGAAAAGCTTATCCTTTACGTAAACGGAAACGACAAAGTAAACATAGAGGATGTTGAGGCTATTTGTGGCGATGCCGGCACGGCAACATTCGACAGCATTGTTGACGCTGCAGCGGAAGGTCGTGTCGATCTGTTTGACGGCAACTATCAGACGGCAATCGCATCGGGCGTCTCGGCCACAGGAATCCTCCTCGCCTGTTCCCGGCACATGACCCGGCTGCAGCTCATGTCTCTCTCGGGCAATCCCGACTCAGCCATGAAGTCGGCCCGGCCGCCAATCCATTTCAGCCGCCAGACATCTGTCCGCAAGCAGCTCCGGATCTGGTCCGCCGACGAAATTGCACGGGTTATCGAATATCTTGCCGAAACGGAATCACAGTCGCGAACCCATGGCGATCTCGGCGATGTGCTGGTATCGCGGGCGCTTATGAGCATTGCCCGCAAGGCGAACGCGCTCGACAGGAAGCGCTTCTAGCGAACCTGCCTTCAGTTGGTATTGGAAAGACGCCGGCACACCTCGTCGAGCTGTTCGAGCGTCTTGTACATGATCTTGAGTTCGCCGCCGGTCGTTCCTTTGTGGCTCACCGAGACACGAAGACCCAGCGCATCGGTCAGGCTTTTTTCGAGTGCCAGAATGTCGGCATCTCGGTCCACCGGTTTCGCCTTGCCCTTCTTTTTCGATGAGCCATTCTGTGAGGCGTCCTTGGCCAGGCGTTCCGCATCACGGACACTGAGGCCTTCCCCGATGATTCGGCTCGCCAGCTCTTCCGCGGGAACCCCGCTGGACAGGAGCGCGCGGGCATGACCGGCGGTCAGCGCACCTGAGCGCAGATGATCCAGCACCTTCGGCGGCAGGTTGCTGAGCCGCAGCGTGTTGGCAATGTGACTGCGGCTCTTGCCGATGACGCGCGCAAGCTGTTCCTGGGTGTATTCAAATTTTGCGATCAGCTGGCTGTAGCCGTCCGCTTCTTCAAGCGGGTTCAGATCGGCGCGCTGGACGTTCTCGACGATCGCGATCTCCAGTGCCTCGCCGTCGGAAAATTCCCTGACAATGACCGGGACTTCATGCAGCGATGCTTTCTGAGCCGCGCGCCAGCGCCGCTCGCCGGCAACAATCTCGAACCGGTCGGACGCACCCTCAACGGGCCTGACAACGATCGGCTGCAGAACACCCTTCTCGCGGATCGAGTTGGAGAGGTCCTGAATGTCC
>CBDHYJ010000004.1:0-11470 GCA_965275905.1 Hyphomicrobiales bacterium
TGTACACGGGATGGACCCAGGGAAGGGTCATGTCCCAGACCGCGGAATTCGCAATCAGATCGGTTGCGCGCTCGACATGTTTCTCCAGCACAGGAAGCTCCGCCGTTGCGAGGATCTCCACCGATCGTGAGCCGGCTTTGGCTGCAAGTCCAATATCAAATCTGCAATTTTTGATATCGATTCTTGATCAATACGAGTTGCGATATGGCGCGATCACAACGCCACGACGGAGCCGCACTGCGGCTTTGCAAACCGGCATCGGACTATGATCCGACCGACGAGGCCATCGCACTCACAGCGCTGGAGTATGATAGCCGGGCTGGCAGATGATCCGCGGCCCTGCATTTTCCGGACGGTGACGAACGTTGGCGATGTCGACATAACTCCGTATCGATGTGACGATCGGCGTGCTGCACAAACGCCGAATTGCGTTCGGGCATTCGACCAAATCACCACCATTCGTCCCAAACATCACCGAAAAGCCAACACAACCTGCAAGACAGCGCACCCAATAAAGTGGGCTTGGAAAGCGGAACCCAATTATGCCAACATCAACGCGTCAAACGTCGCATATGGGGATTTCATTTGTCATGGGGTCCCTCTGAGGCAGACAGAAAATGAAGGGTTCTCTATTCGAAATTGGCACATCTCTCTTACATCTGCCGGGCACCCGACGGCTCCCATCTATTGGATAGCGGATATTATTGGAGAGTTGACCGCCAAGAAATACCAGTCGACAACACGACAGTGTCGAATAGTAATTCGTAAACTACTCTGAATATGAATTAGATTACGGCCACTGCAGTGAATTGTTCAACAGAAACCCCGGCCGCATAGGGGAGGAGGGTATTTCCCAAATGACCAACATAATCTCCTGTTGTTTAAAATTTATGCTAGCCATAACGTTGATTTCATTTGCGAACGCTCAAAACAACGAAGAGTTCATTCCAAATATTGAGCAGCTATACAAATTGATTGAATCATGCGGGGCACCTAAAGACATCGATAATCGTTACCAGTTAGGCCTTTCGATATACATCAATGCAGAAGGCATGAGGGACCACTCAAAAGGCGGAATTACTTATTCAGAGGCTCACCAACAAATCATCACAGAGATGTATCAATCACTAGACCGGGATTATGCGGATGGATACTACTGTGATCTTTACAAGGATATAAGTGGGGACAGGCAAGAGGAATTCTCCAAGGCTATTCGCTTACACGCATTGGCGGTGGCTGCTTTTGAAATACCAGCTAAGGATAAGCCGCACTCCAAGCCATAGGGAACGCGATCCGGCATCAATTCCACCAGCTTTCCCTCAGCCACATTCGGAGCGGCAACCTGCGTATAAACATATGTGGATCGGCCCGCCTTCTTGAGTGCGACGAGGCAGGCGATCGACCAACGCGCGTCAAGCGAATGGTCCGGCTTTCGTTGCGGCCCGTCTTCATCCGACCGGTCTGAGGCAGCGTTCCAGGCAGGACAGCCAGTTTTCGTGCGCAAGCTTCGCCAGCAGCGCATCGTCATAACCACCTTGCGAAAGAGCTTGGAAAAGCCCAGGCACGCCGGTGACGTCGCCGATCAGGTCGGGCACAACGCAACCGTCGAAATCCGAGCCGAAGCCAACATGATCCTCGCCCAGTTCGGTGATCAGGTAATCGAGCTGGCGGCGCATCACGTCAAAGGATGTATCGGAGGCCGCCGTGCCGTCCTCATTCAGATAGAACGTCGCAAAATTGAAGCCGACCAGACCACCGGTATCCCTGATGGCGTGCAACTGACGGTCGGTCAGGTTGCGTGGCGACGGACACAGCGCATGGGCATTGGAATGGGTCGCGACAAGCGGGGCTTTCGAAACGTCCGCGACATCGTCGAACCCTGCCTCGTTCATATGTGACAGGTCGATCAGGATCCCCAGGGCGTTGCAGAGCCGAACAAGGTCCTTGCCCGCGCCGGTCAGCCCCGGCCCGATATCCGGCGTGCCCGGGAAAGCCATCGGTACGCCGTGGCCGAAAACCGTTGGACGGCTCCAGACCGGACCAAGAGACCGCAGCCCCATCTCATAGAAAAGGAACAGCGCATCGAGATCGGGACCGATGGCTTCGGCTCCCTCCATGTGCATCACGCCCGCAATCCTGGCATTGTCAATGGATATGCGGATTTCCTCCGGCGTCCGGCACAGGCAGAAGTCGTCAGGGGCGGAGCGCTCCATCCAGTGAAGCAAACCGGCCATTGCAAGAGCATCCGGTTGCGCGGTCCGGCAGTCCATTTCAGGCGGCATCGGCAGGTCATAGGGCGGATTGGCCATCAGCGCTTTGAAATCCGGAGGTGGCCCACTCGAAACGGGCGGGACGAAAACCGCAAACAAGCCGCCGGCAAAACCCGCTTCCTTCATGCGTGCCAGATCAAGATGGCCGGCGCGATCCGTTCCGAGCCAGGTTTGCTCGCGCGGCGCAGGCGATTTCATCAAACGGAGAAGGAAATCGTTGTGGCCATCGAAGTAGCCTGGCTTGTTGCTCATCGATCGGCCTCGCTGATTGCCTCGGTCGCCGGCACGCCGAGAAAGTCATCAACCTCTTGCAAAAGCCTGACGCAATCCGGGTCGCGGATATCCAGCACGTCCAGCTGTTTGACGATGTTTGCGAGGTAGCTGCGGCTTGTTCCGAGGAATCCTGAACCCAGTGCGATGTAGCGGATCTGCTCTGCCCGGCTCAGATCAGGACGGATCGTGTCAGCCGCGTGATTGGCCACAAAGGTCAGAGCCTCGACGCTGCGGTCGCCCACTCGCGCGGTGATCATGCAGGGCTCGTAACCCGGCCCAATCATTTCCCGCCGCCAGAGGATTTCGGTTTCGGTATCGACGTCCTTCGCGGCGATGCGGAATGCAAGTCCCTCGCATTCCGCTCCCCGGTCGAGCGCCGCCATGAGACCGGGTGCATCCTCGGAACCACGACCGCCCTTGTCGTCCAGCAGGATGAACCGTCTGGCATATCCCTTGACCCTGCTGCGGCGAACCTCGGCAAAACGAAATGCCGGATCCCACATCAGCGAGCCGTAGGCGAAGACCCAGAGATCGTCGCCGCCTCTGCCGGACAGCGTCCTGGCTCTGGTTTCTTCGCGAACGTCGTCGCTGTGCACCCAATCCAGTGCGGCCTCGAGTTCCGGATACCGCTCGCGCAGCATGTCCACTGAAAGGTCGCGCATGAACGACGTCATGGGATCGGCGATTTTATCGCGAAGTTCGGGATGATGAACGAAGGGATCGGCCGAACCGGTCATGTGGTTCCGTCTTTGTCACTGTTCTCGCCATTCTGACCGGACCCGATGACGTAATCCAGAGCCATTTCGCAGGTCACCCAGGTGCACAGATGCGGACAGATTGCAAACGGGGGCGTGCTGACGTCCTGCGACGTTCGAAAATAGTCGAAAAGGCTTGCATCCGGCTGCATGGTCCGGGTGCGCCGTGGCTTGCCGGGGAATGGCAGGACAAGCGAAGACAGCAAGCGGGAAACATTAAAAGATCGCATGGATGATTTCTCACGTGTGCCGGAGATGTGCCGGTGTGTTTCCCGGAAGAAACCCGAACGAGGTCGACCGGCGCTATATGCGCAACTAAAAAAATCTAAATCCGGCGGTGAGAGCGTCAGCGGCGCGAGTCGGCCGACTCCAGCGGTTCAAGACCGGCAGCAATGCGAAAAAAAGTGTGTGCACGTTCGAGATATTCGGGATTGGTCGCCAGCCATCGGCCGGAAAGCCTGGCCTCCACGAGGGTGGGCGCAATCCTTTCGAGCGCGCGAAAAGCCTCGGTCGCCTGATCCATCCTACCCGCGGCAACATTGGCGATGGTGGCCAGGACAAGCGGCACGGCGCTTCCGGCAGCCTCGGCGAGGGCCGCGGTCGCCGTGTCTGCCGCTTCTTCATAGTCCCGATTGGCGAATTGCGCGAAGCCCAGGGCGGCGAGATGGGTGCCCCGTGCCGGATCGCGCGGACTGTGCCGGATCGCGGCCTGGGCAAGCGGAACGCCGCGACGGGCATCGCCGTGAAGCCCTTCATAAAGGCCGAGCCATGCCAGTGTCGAACTGCAATTGGGGTTCATTTCATGGGCTTGTCGGAGTTCCGGCAAGCCGGTTTCAGGTGCCTGGTTCATGAAATGCAGAAGCGCGCGAAGCCGCCGCGCATGGTGGTCCGCCGGATCAGCGGTGATAGCCCTGGTCGCCGCGGCAATGCCCTCGGACAAGGTGCGCGGGATCGACCCGGTGGTGCCGTGATAGGCGTTGCCCCAGGCGACCCATGCGAGCACCCGCCACGCAACGCTGGAGCCCGGGTCGCGATTCAACGCCTGCTGTGCCAGTTCCGCCGCCCGGGCGCGGGAACCCTGATCATAGGCCAGTTCGCCCGCAGCGGCGAAAGCCCAAGCTTGCCGGGCGAGGCCGTGCGCAGTCAGGTCCTCGGGCGACATGGCGCTTTCACGCCGTGCCTCCGCCCGGTCGATCTGCGGAACCAGACACGTCACGATGGCCCGGGCAACCTTTGCCTGTGTTTCGAAATGCCCGGAAAGGTCTTCGTCGAAATTCTCGGCCCAAAGCTGTTGCCCGTTCGTGGCGTCGATCAGCTTTGCCGTGACGCGCACGCGGTCCAGCGACGCCCGAACACTGCCTTCCACCACGAAGCGCACTCCGAGCTCACGCGAGATGGTGCGCAGGTCGCGGGGCGTGTGTTCATAGGCAAGCGCGGAATTCCGCGCCACCACAAACAGATCGCGGAACCGGGAGAGTTCGGTTGTGATGTCTTCGACGAAACCGTCGACGATCCAGCCCAATGGGCTGTCGGTTCCCAGATCCGAGAACGGCAGGACGGCCAAGGACGGCTTGTCAGGCAGGCCCAGCGACACCGGACAGTCTTCTTCCACGTCGAGCGCAAAGCGCAGGCCCCTGCCCGATACGGTCACGATCGCCTGCGGCCCCAGAACCCGCCGGAGATTGGCCACCTGCACGTTCAGATTGTTTTCGCCAACCACGGTTTCCGGCCAGACCGTCGCCATGATTTCGTCTCGCGCGACCACGTCGTCGCGTCGCGCAATCAGAAAATCGAGCAGATCGAAGGCGCGTGCGCCCAGGGAAATCTCTTCGCTGCCTTTGGTCAGACGCCGCGTGCGGCGCTGCAAGGTGAAGTCTGAGAAGCGGATTTCCATTGGCGGGAAGGAAGCGGCGTGTTTTCAGTTCAAATCAGCGTAGCGCGGGCACCTTTTGTCCGCAAGCTGACCCTGTGGCCCCGTGGATTGCCACCACAGGTTGGGACACGCATCACATCATGCCCCGCCAGGTGGATCATGGGCTGGGCGAAAGCGTCGGGCGCAGAGCGCGTCGACGGTGTCGGCCTCTCCGAGCAGCGCCATATTGGCCAAGGCGGCACGGTGCAGGTCTTGATTTCCGGCGGAACAGGCGTCTTTTGCCACGGTCACGAGCCAACCCACATCGGCGGCGTGGCGAAACGTCGTCTCGACCACCGAATTGGTGGCAACCCCTGCCATCACCAGATGCCCGACCCCCAGTTCGTCCAGCCGAGCTTGCAATTCGGTACGGTGGAAGGCATTCACCCGATTGTGGGTCAGCACGGTTTCGCCGTCCCGCGGTTCAAGGCCCGGGTAGAAACGAACGCCCCAGGATCCCTCTTCCATCGCTTTTTGCGCTATGACGTTTCGGAAGATCGGACCATTGGCAATCACGTCGCCATGCCCGGGCGCGAAGGCGATGCGCACGTGGATCAACGGAATTCCCAGTTCGCGCGCTCCGGCCAGCAGTCGACCGGCCGACGCCACGACACCCTCCCTTTGCGTGTCGCCATCGGCGACGCCCAGGCGAATCGCACCGTCGGGGTGCAGCACTTCATTCTGATAGTGTAGCGCCAGGACCGCGGCGCGGGTCGGGTCACCCCTTGTCTGCATGATACCGCACCGCAAACCCGATCCATTCCGGTGCGTCCCAGTCTGGATGCGCCGCCGTCATTTCGGTTGTCACGGCCTCCACCATGTCGTCGACGCCCATGCCGCTGTCACGAAACTCCACCACGCGATTCCGGACGCGGTCCATGTAGGTGCCAACTGCCCGCAGGATCTCAGCCCCTCCAGTCTCCCCGTGGCCCGGGACCACTGTCGCCGGGTTCATCGCTTCCATCTCGGCAATGGCGGCGCGCCAGCTTGCGGCGTCGATGTCGGCATCATCCGGCGGGAACCAGGGAAAGATCGGGAATATCCGGTTCTCGGCCAGATCGCCGGTGAACAAGATACTCTCATCCGGCAGCCAGACCACCTGATCGGCAAGCGTGTGAGCCTGTCCCCAGGTCTGAAATTCGACCGTCCGCCCGCCAAGATCCAATGAGTGGCGCGAGCCGGTCCATGTCCGGTCGGGCATGACCAATTCGGTCCCCTCCAGCGCCGCCATCACCGGAGCGCCGAAACCGCGGAACATCTCGAGGTAGGAATCTCCTTTTGCGGCCAGTTCTTCGGCCTGCCCAAGGTTGTAGAAGATCTCGGCCACGCCCTTGAAAGCCTGGGCTCCGAATCCGTGTTCGGGGTGGAAATGAGTCAGCGTCAGGATGAGACGCCGGTTGTCCGCGACCTGTTGCGCGACCTCCAAAACACGTTTGCCGTTGGCCGGTCCCATACCACAATCGACGACAAGCGCTGCGTCGTCGCCGAGCACGATGCCGATATTGGGTACCAGCGGCACCCGGCGGTCTGCGATCACAAAAACGCCCTGGGCAATCTCGGTGAGGCCCGCTGGATCAACATCAGGCGCAGGCGTTGGAGAGGTGTCGGTCATGCTATTTTCCTTTCGGTCCGGCAAGTTCCGGATACTGCGCCATCAGTGCATCCACGCTCGGATCGAGCGCCGGCACGGTGACGACATTCTCCTGTTCAGCCGGATCATTGCGGGCGGAGATTGCGGAGGCCGGTTCTGTCAGGCTGAGGTTGAAGGCAACGTGCGGCACTTCGGGCGGGATGAAGCAGAAGGTGCCAGGAGCGATCAGGCAAGCGTTTTCCAGTGCCGCGCCCCAATGGAGCGCGATCCGGCCAGAAATGCCGTAAATCGCTGTTTCGAAGTCTTTGTGATAGTGCACCTTCGCCCGGCCGCCGGGCGGAAAGGCCGTAAGGTTCATCGAAATCGCACCGGCACCCGCGCTTGCGCCGCTGATTCCAAAGAACTGTGGCATTCCCTGCCGCGCCTCGGAGGCGGTGTCGGGTGTCAGGGTGACGACGGGGCGGGTTCCAGTCATGGAGTCTGTTCCTTCTGTTGTGTCCCGGGTGCGCGACGACGAGGCCAGGCGACCTCGCGCCCACCGGTGATCCCTTGCGGTCTAAAGACCAGAATGGCCAGCATGACACCAGCCAGCACGACGTCGCCCAGACCCGCAGGCGCGCGGAGCGCAACAGGGCCGATTGGCACGCCGACCTCCAGAAGTCGAAGGAGTTCCGTCAGAAGAGAAATGACGACGGTACCAACCACGGCGCCGGTGAGGCTGCGCTGGCCGCCGACAACCAGCATCGTCAGGAAAAGGAACGTGCTGTCGAGATAAAAAGTCTCCACCCTGAGCGTGCCGAGGAAATGGCCATAAAGCGCCCCGGCCATGCCTGAGACGAAGGCGCTGAGAACGAAGGCGATCAGCCGCAGCGGGACCGGGCGCAGCCCGCTCGCCCGAGCGGCGACCTCGTCTGCCCGGGTGGCTCGCAGTGCCAGCGCCCAGCGCGTTTCCTGATAGACGAAGGCAATGGTCACCGCGACGCAGGCCCAGATCGCCGCGGGCCAGAGCTTGACCCAGGTGGTCAGCCCCATCAGCGAGGTCTGCCCGCCGGTGACCGACGTCCAGTTGCCGAGCCCGATATAGGCGATGATCAGAAGTGAAAGTGTAGCGATCGCAGCCGCGATCCCCGACAACCGCATCAGCGGCCAGCCGACCACCGCCGCCACCGCCGCTGCCACACCACCCGCAGCCAGTGTCCCGCCCAGCGGCGAGATCTGGAGCGCGTTGAGCCAGCTTGGCAGGTCCGGGAGGAAGGTCCCTTTCATCATCGGGTTCAGCGTCGTCAGCGCCGAGACATAAGCGCCGATGGCCATGAAGCCGACCGCGCTGAAGGTCAGGATGCCCGAATTGCCCATGAAAATGTACAGCCCGACGACTGCGACGAGGTTCAGAAGCGCCAGGGTCACGCGTCGTTCCAGGACGACGTCACCCATCAGGCCCAGCGGCGCGATCAGCAATATCGCCCCCACCAGGATAAGGAGTGGCGAGAGACGGCGCAGTTCCTCCCGCCAGACCGGAACGCTGGACGCCGGCACTCCATTGACGTCAGCCGTCGCGGTCGACGCAGAAGTCGTGGAACGATGAGACATCAGACACGCTCCCTCAGACCACGGGCCGGGAACAGACCGTTGGGGCGAAACAGGACCACCAGGATCACGGCAAGGAACAGAATCGCTTCACGGAAGGGGCGCAGATCTGCGGGCAAAAAGGCTTGCAGGAAAGACGATACCATCCCAACCAGAAGCCCGCCGGCGACGACCCCCCAAAGGTTGCCCAGCCCTCCGATCACAGTCGCCACAAAGGCCACGATCACGATCTGCACGCCAAGCCTCGGTTGGACGAATCCCGTTTGCGCGGCGTAAAGAACGGCCACCGCCGCGGCCAGAACCCCGCTGAGGACGAAAGCCACCGCGATGACGACATCGGCCCGCACGCCCACCAGCCGGGACATGGTGAAGTCCTCGGCCGCCGCACGCATCTGAAGCCCCAACCGCGTGCGCTTCAGCAAAAACAAAAGCGCCAGCAGAAGCACGGCGCATGTCACGATGGTGACGATTTTCAGCAGACCGATCTGCACACCGCCCACGTTCAACGTCTCCGCCAGCGCGGGCAGCGGATCCACCGGCTTTGCGCGCGAGCCGACGGCGAAGACCAGAAGCTTCTGGATCAGCACGCTGACGGCAAAGGACGCGATGAGCATGGTTGCCTGGTCAGCCGATCTGAGCGGGCGGAAGGCCGCGCGTTCGGTCACGACGGCCAGCGCCACAGCCACCAACACCGCCGCCGACAAAGCCATGATCAGCGGATGTCCTGACAAGGCGAAGAGCGCATAGGCTGCACAGGTAATGAACTCCGCATGGGCGAAGTTTGCCAACCGCATGACCGAGAAGATCAGCCCGATGCCGAGCGCCGTCAGCGCGTAGAGGCCACCCAGGCTGAGCGCATCGACAATGACCTGAACGACGTAACCCACTACTCGATAACCCCCTCGCCCAACCCGAAATACGCGGCCTCGAATGCAGGATCCTTCTCAAGCTCGGCTGATGGTCCGGTCAGCCGGATCTCGCCGCCGCTGATCACATAAGTCCGGTCCGAGGTGGCCAGCGCCCGACCGGCGTTCTGCTCGACGACCAGCACGGTCACACCGTCGTCGCGAACCCGGCGAATGATGTCGTAGATCTGTTGCGTCACCCGCGGAGCAAGGCCGAGGGAAGGTTCGTCCAGCATCAGCAGGCGCGGCCGTGCCAGCAGCGCGCGCACGATCACCAGCATCTGCTGTTCACCGCCCGACAAAAGCCCCGCCGGGCTGTGGCGCCGCTCTCCGAGGATCGGAAACTGCTCCAGGTATCCGCTGATCTCAGTCCTAACGGCGTGGGCGTCGTTGCGGATGGTTGCACCCAGTTGCAGGTTTTCCAGCACCGTCAGCCCCGCAAAGACGTGCCGGCCTTCCGGCACCATGGCGATGCCGCTGCGCACGGTCCGCTCCAGCGGTGCACCCAGCAAGGACCGCTCTTCGTATGTGATTTCGCCGGCCGCGGCGGGTACGAGCCCTGCTATTGTCGACAAAAGCGTCGTCTTGCCCGCGCCGTTCGGCCCGATAATCGAGACGATCTCTCCGGCGTCGACATGCATCGCCACATGGCGCAATGCGACCACGGTACCGTATCGCACGGTGACGTCGCGGACACGCAGGGCGGCTTCGGTCATGCCTGGTATTCCTCTCCGAGGTAGGCGGAGCGGAACTGTGGGTTTGCCATCACCTTCTCGGGCGATCCGGCATCGATGGCGCGCCCCCCGGACAGGACATGCAGGTGAGCACAGATCGCCGTGACCAGACGCATATTGTGTTCGATCAGCATGATGCTACAGGAGAAATCAGACCGTATCTGAGTGATTTGCTCGCCGAGCGCTTCGGCCTCGGCCAGTGTCATGCCTGCCGCCGGTTCGTCCAGAAGCAGGTAGCGAGGCGCCAGCGCCAGCGCGCGGGCCAGCCCCACACGGCGCTCGTCGCCATAGCTCAACCCGTCCCCGGGCAGGTCTGACTTGTCTCCGATGCCGAGATAACCGAGAAGCTCGCCCGCGCGCCGACGCGCCGCTCTGCGGCCCATGCCGCGGCTGGTCAGGGCCGCTTCGACGTTTTCTGAAACGGTGAGCCCCCGGAACAGTCTCACCGCCTGGAAGCTGCGCACGACGCCACCGCGTGCGAACCAGTCCGCGGACTGCGCCGGGGCCGGCGCCCCGTCCAGGATGATCCTGCCTGCGTGCGGGCGCTGAAAGCCGCTCAGCACGTTGACCATCGTGGTCTTGCCAGCCCCGTTGGGGCCGACAAGTCCAACGATCTCCCCGGTCGCCAGTTCAAGCGACACGTCCGAGAGCGCCCGCACGCCGGAAAAGTGCACCGAGATATTCTCGGCCCTCAATCCGCTCCCGGTCACCGTCCGGCCCTCAGTTCAGGCTGAACTCGCTCGGCGAGAATTTCCCGACCGCCGAGAATTTGCCGTCCGTCGCTTTGATGATGGTCATCGGCCGGGTGGTCGAGATGTGCAGCTCGGGCGAGAAGGTGGTCGGCCCGATCATCAGCGGTTCGTCCTGAAAGGAGTTCATTTCCGCAGACACCGCTTCGGCATCGAAGGTTCCGGCCCTTTCCGCAGCGCGCGCCCAGGCCTCGATCATCGAATATCCCCGCAGCGCATAACTTGCATCGGCGCGCTGACCGTACTCGTCTTCATAGCGTGCGAAGAAATCGTTGATGCGCGGTTCAGGATCGTCGCCATAGAACGATCCATATTGCGATACGTAAAAGTCGCTCAGGTCCGAAACCGTCCCGATCCAGTAATCGCCGTCCATTGATTCACCCGACACGATGGGCATGTCGAGCCCCGCCGCCCGGATCTGACGCAAAGCCGACGGTCCGCCCGGAGCATAGGAGCAGAACATCATCACCTGAGGCTGTTCCTCGAGTCCGGAAATCCGTGTGACCTGTGCCGCGATACTGGCATCACCGTTCAGGAAGACGTCGCTGCCCAAAACCGCGCTGTCGCCACCGAGCTCCTTGAAGCGCTGCTCGAAAGACCCGCAGAGTGATTTGGTATAGGCTATGGTGTTGTCGAGAAGCACATAGGCCGTGGTCCAGCCCTGTTCCTCATAGGCCCATTCGGCCAGCATCGC
>CBDHYJ010000005.1:0-48229 GCA_965275905.1 Hyphomicrobiales bacterium
CAAACGGTGGAACGCGTTTCGCCGGCCGCGAAGCCGGTGCCCTGATCAGGCGCTCGACAGATTGAGCCGGCGGCGGACGTTCCCGGCTCCCGCGTCGGCACTGGTTGCGGCCGGAGCCGCCGGACGCTCCGGCGCGGCAGGACGCTCAGTGGCCGCCGGACGTTCTGTTGCCGCCGGAGCGCGCACTGGCGCGGATGCCGGCGCACCACCGCCACCCAGCATGCACAGGCCCTTCTTGTCTGGCACCATCTTGAAGTCGGTCGTCAGGCCCATGATCGTCTCCGCGGCACCAAGCACGAGAAAGCCACCGGGCTTCATGCGCTTGGCGATCCGTGCAAGCACGTCCTTCTTGGTCGGTTCGTCGAAATAGATCAGGACGTTTCGGCAGAACACGATGTCGAACGTGCCCAGCTTGGTGAAGTCGTCCAGCAGATTCAGCAGATCGAACTTCACCATCGATCGGATACCGGCATCGATCTCCCAGTTGTCGTCAATCTGCTTGAAATACTTCATCATCAGTTTGATCGGCAGGCCGCGCTGGACCTCGAATTGCGTGTAAAGGCCTAATCGCGCACGCTCCAGCACCTCACCGGAAATATCGGTTGCGATAATGTCCGTCGACCAGCCGCCCAGCTGACGCTCCATTTCCTTGATCAGGATCGCGATGCTGTAGGGTTCCTGCCCCGTGGATGCAGCCGCGCACCAGACACGCAGGCTGCCGCCTGCCTTACCCTCGGTCAGCGCCGGCACCATCGTGTCCTTGAAATGATCGAACGGCGTCTTGTCGCGGAAGAAGAACGACTCGTTAGTCGTCATCGCCTCCATGACCTCGTTCGCAAGCTCCTGGTCGGCATTGCGCTTCAGGAGGTCCATCATTTCCGCGAGCGAATTCAGCCCCCGTGTCCGCACGATCGGTCCCAACCGGCTCTGCAGCAGGTATTCCTTGTTCGGCCCCAGCGCCAGACCCGACTTTTCCTTCAGGAATTTCTTGAAAAACTCATATTCGATCGGAGTCATAATGGGCGTTCTCCGCGCAATAACCTGGACACGTTCGGTCCGATTTGATTCAACGGCAGTACCGCGCTTGCCAGACCGGCGCGCGCAACGACGCCTGGCATTCCCCAGACGACGCTCGACGCCTCGTCCTGCGCAATGACACTACCTCCCGCAGTGGCGACCGCACGGGCGCCAACAAGTCCGTCCTGACCCATGCCGGTCAGGATCACCGCAAGCGTCGCAGCCTTGTAGAGGCGCGCCGCGCTTTCAAACATCGGATCGACCGCCGGCTTGCAGAAGTTGATCGGTTCACCGTCGTTGAACCGGAATACCGGGTAACGGTCTTTTTCATCAATCAGAAGATGACGACCGCCGGGCGCCACGTAGATCACGCCTGGCCGCGCCACCTCGCCTTCATCCGGGCGCCTGCATTCGAGTCCGGACTTGCGGGCAAGGTGCTCCGATAGCAGGGACGTGAAGGTATCCGGCATGTGCTGGACGATCACGATCGGCACGTTCGAAACTGCGGTCGAGATGTCGCTGACAAACTCCATCAGCGCACGCGGCCCGCCGGTCGAAGATCCGATCACGAGGATTCTGGGTACGATATTGGAGAATTCCCTGGTCTGGAGCGCCTCGCCCTCCGGCGCCGCCTGCTTCCGGGCAGCACCCGGTCGAGCCGGAGCGGGTCCGCGCCGCACCGGTGCGGCCGCCGGCCGCTGGACCGCGGGCGCCCTTGCGGGCCTTCCCGGCTGGGGTGCGCGTCCTGTCCGCGTTGTCGACGGCGCGCGGCTTGCGGGCCGCTGTCCCGCCGCCGCGCCAAGAACGGCCTCGACCATCCGGTCGCGGAACTCGCGGGCATTGTTTGCGCCGCCGGTGCTGCTGGGCTTGATCAGAAACTGCCAGGCACCACTTGCCTCGGCCTTGGCCACGAGTTCGTCGTTTTCGTATGTCGCCGCCGTCACGAGGATGACAGGCACACCCGGCAGCATGCTCACAATCGTGGGCAGGATCGCGAACCCGTCGGACCCTGGCATATGGACGTCGAGAATGATGACATCCGGTTTGGCCGACTGCAGATCCCTGAGCGCGTCTTGAGCGCAGCTGTGCTTGATGACATCGCCGACTTCCGGCACTTCCGTAAGCCATCGCGATGCGAGCCCCCGGAACACCAGGGAATCGTCGATCACCATTACCGTCAGATTGCTCGGCGGTCGGGACGCCGCAGGACGTGTTGCTGGGCGGGCGGATGGAGACATGGACGCCGGTCCTTTTAAATCAGGCCGACTTCCTGAAACTTCGCTTCGATGATATCCCGGTCAAACGGCTTCATGACGTATTCATCGGCCCCGGCGGATATCGCTCTGGAGATGTGGTCCATGTCGTTTTCCGTCGTACAGAAGACCACGACAGGCTGGTCACCCCCGTTTTCCTCCCGCAACGCCAACAGGAAATCCAGGCCGTTCATGATCGGCATGTTCCAGTCGAGCAGAATCGCATCGGGCATTCCTTCACGGCATTTCGTCAGCGCCGCCTGCCCGTCCTCGGCCTCATCGATTGAAAAATCGAGTTGCTCGAGAATCTGGCGCGCGATCTTGCGAATGACCATGCTGTCGTCAACAACGAGACACTGCTTCATTTTATTCCTCTGCAATAACTGAGCGCAGCCCGGTTCATGCCACCCGGCTCTCACTGTCATTTTCGAATACGCAATCCGGATCCAGGACCATCATCAGCTTGTCTTCCAACTGATGCACACCTGTGCAGACCGACTTCCACCGCTGGTCCAGATGCGACGGCACCGGTTCCAGGCTTCCTTCGTCCGGATGAATCACATCCCCGACTTCGTCCACCAGAAGTGCGTAGGTGCCGCCTTCGCGCCTCAGGCCGATCGCCATGGGTTTTTCCGGTTCCAGGGATTTCATGCCGAGACGCGTACAGACGTCGATCACGGACACGATCCGCCCGCGGAGATTGAGTACGCCGACGACTTCCGGCGGACACATCGGAACGTGGGTTACCATCTGCGGTTCGAAGACGTCCTCGACCTCTCCGATGGGCAGACCGAACAGCTGGTCACGGATCATCACCGTCACATATTCGCCGCTCGTCGAGGCAGCTTCGGTAGCGTTGTTTTCTGACATGGCTAGGCTGCAACTCCCATTTCGGTCGAGGAAACACTCAAGACTTCGAGCAGTCGGGTGCGGTCGAACTTGGCGACGTGGTCGCCGAAGCCGCTTTCGCGGGCCTTCTCGATCGCGTCGATCGAACTGTCGCCCGACAGCGCCACCAGTTCCGCATTCGGCCAGAGCTTCGCTTCCTTGATCGCCTCGGCGAACTGATATCCGGTCATATCCGGCATCTCGAGATCGCTGACGATGACATCGAATTCATGCCCGCGTCGTCCGATCTCGATGGCTTCGGCCGCGGAAGAGACTGCGGTCACGCGCACGCCATGGGCCGAGAGGAACGGCGTCAGCATGTTGCGGAAGAACGCACTGTCGTCAACGAGCAGCACGCTCCTGGGTTCGGCGCCGCGTGCGTTTGCGGACCGCCCGTCCAGAGTCTCCGGCATGTAATAGGCGAGGTCCATGACTTCCGTGACCTTGCCCTGGATAACCGCAGACCCGAGTGCGCCGCTGCCGGCCGTCGCGGGTTCGATATTGAGCTTCTCCTCGACCACGTCGACAATTTCATCGACGACCAGTCCCGTGTAGAAACCGGCGCTCTCGATCACGATGACCGGTTTGACGCCTTCGGTCGCCCCGTCGTCCATGCGGATCAAGGGCATAAGCACGCCGCGGTACTGCACCACGTCCTGTCCGGATGCCCGCTCGACGTCCGCCATATCGATTTCTTCGAGGCGGTTGATCAGCGCCAGAGGCAGAGCCCTCGGATCGTCCGAACCGGCACGGAACACAAGCATCGATACAGATTCGTCGAATGTGCCGATTTCGTCGGCGTCGTCCGGCATCGAGGCTTCAAGACTGTTCGCCGCGTCGCGCATGCCCGAAACCTCGGCGATGCCCGACGGATCGATAATCATCACGACACTGCCGTCGCCGAGAATTGTGTTCCCGGAGAACGCCTTGCAGTTCTTCAGGAAACCGGACAGCGGCTTAACGACGATTTCTTCGGTGTCGTAGACCGCGTCGGCAACCATGCCGAACTCCACGCCTCCGATCCGGAACACGGCGACGAAGTCGTTGTCGCCCTGTTTCGCGATGGCGTCGTCATCCCTGGCCTCGGCGTCCGCTGAACCGGCCTCCGGCTCACCAGACACCTGCCGCTCGGCTCCCGCTTCCACGGGCGGCTTCTCGTCATCGAAGAAGCTGGCCAGCCGGACAAGCGGCAGGAGTCGTCCCCGCAACCTGAGGATTGGCGAGCCGTTCACTGTCTCGACGGAATGCTCGTCTCCGGCGCGGACACGCACGAGTTCGATGATGTTCAGCTGGGGCACCGCATAGCGCTGCGATCCCGCACCGATGATCAATGCCGGAACGATGGCGAGCGTAAGCGGGATCTGGATGATGAATTTCGATCCCTCGCCCGGCACCGAGACGACGTCTACGGAACCGCCGATCAATTGGATATTCGAGCGAACGACATCCATGCCGACGCCGCGTCCCGAGACATTCGTAACCGCTTCTGCAGTCGACAGGCCCGGTTCGAAGATCAGCTTCGTAAGCTGGGCATCGCTCATCGCCTCGAGCTCGGCAGCGGTCGCAAAGCCGCTTTCGATAGCCTTGGCCTTGATCTTTTCGACCGGCAGGCCCTGGCCATCATCTGCGATTTCGATGACGATGTGCCCGCCCTCGTGCCGCGCGCTCAGCATGACCTTGCCGGTCGCCGGCTTGCCGGCCTTCAGCCTGGTCTCCGTGTCTTCGAGGCCGTGGTCCGCGGCATTGCGGACCATATGGGTCAGCGGATCCTGAATCAGCTCGCAGACCTGGCGGTCGAGTTCGGTGTCGGCACCGGTCATTTCGAGTTCGATGCGCTTGTCGAGATCGTTTGCCAGAGTCCGGATGATCCGCGGCAGTTTCTGCCAGGCATTGCCGATCGGCTGCATCCGGGTCTTCATGACCCTTTCCTGCAATTCGCCGGTAACGCTGGACAGTCTCTGCAGAGGCGCCTGAAGCACGCCGTCGTCGATATGCCGGGCGATCTCCAGAAGCTGGTTGCGCGCGAGCACAAGCTCGCTCACCGTCGTCATCAGACGCTCAAGCGTATCCACGTTGACGCGGATCGATTTCGCGCGGACATCAAGCTGGTTGTCGCTCTTGCCGGATTCGGGCTTCGCGCCGGCGTCGGGCTTTGCCTCCGCGGCGGGCTTCTCAGCCGGTGCCGCCGGTTCCTCAACTTCGGCCACAGGCTCTTCGGCCGCGGGCGCATCCTCCGCAGTCTCGTCGGAGGCCGGCGTGTCGTAATCCGACTCGGCCGCCGCGAACGCAGCGTCGAGTTCATCCAGAGACACTTCACCGCCGCCGGCTTCTTCCTCGGGCTCCGATTCGGCCTGAGCCTCGGGTTCGGGGTCCGGCTCCGCTTCGGCTTCCGCAGGAGCCTCTTCGCCATCCGTCAGACGCGCAAGGGTGTCGATAAGGTCCTTGTCGCTGCCATCAGGCTCTTCGCCGCTGGATTCGAGATCGGCCATGATCTCTTTGATTCGGTCGAGCGCTTCAAGAATGACGCTGACCGCCTCCTCTGTTACCGGTGCACCGTCGCGGAACCGGTCCATGAGGTTTTCGGCAGCATGTGCGACCGACTCAAGCCGCGGCAGACCAAGGAACCCGCATGTTCCCTTGATCGTGTGCACGAGCCTGAAAATGTTATCGAGAATCTGAGCGTTGTTCGGATCCCGCTCGAACTCGACAAGCTGCATGTCGACGAGATCGAGGCTCTCCGTTGTCTCGGCTAGAAAATCGCCAAGCAGATCGTCCATTCCGATGCCCCTCCTTGCCCCTTGACTGCGGAACCGCCCGCAGTCCCTGGAAGTTTGAGGGATCGTGAAGGGAAAGGGTTAATATACTTTGAAGCCGCCGGGCGGATTCACCGGATTACTGCGCCGGACGCCCCGAGATGGTGACCTCCTCCTCGCCTGCCTCGACATCGAGGCCGAGATTGGCCGATTTTGCGATCCGGCCGGTGTAATAGACCTGTACCGACCGCGGGTCGATCGACGCGATTTCGGCAGTCCCCGAAAGCAGATCTCTTGTGCCGTCCGGAACACCGGCAGCAGCGCCGGTGCATTTGACCGAAAGTTCCGAGCCATTGATCGAGACCGCGAGATTGCCGCCCCGCGGAATTGTCGTCAGGCCGACCAGGACCATGTTCAGAAGCAGCTTGACCTCGTTTTTCGGACGGGTTTCGCGCGGTCCCTCCCAGGTCAGGGTGACCTTCTCGTCGCCGATGAACGAGGTCGTGACCTCCTGGGCGTCCCCGAGATCAATCTCCGCGCCTGCGGAACCGGCGGCGCCGAAGGCCAGCCTTGCGAATTGCAGTTTGGCGGAGGCCTGCTTCGCACTCTTCTTGATAAGGTCCAGGGCAAAACCCCTCATCTGCTCGTCATTGTCGTCGTCGAGCACCTCCAGTCCGTTCGTAATGGCGCCAACAGGACTGATCACGTCATGACAGACGCGGCTGCAAAGCAGTGCCGCCAGTTCAAGATCATCGAGTTGCGTTGTGTCCATTTCGATCGCCCGCTTGGTCAGAGTGTTCCGCATCCGCTGATACAATGACGGCGCCAAGATGCCAAGCCGGTCGCGGCCATAGCCCTAGCGCTTTGATTTTACAAGCATCCCCAAACCCGAGATCCGGAACGTCTCCGGACTGAATACGCCCAGCCTGTCATAACGAATCATTTGACCACGCATGCGCGGTCGTGAATTCTCCCCGCGCACATTCCCAATGAGGCCGCAGCCATGGCCAATGCAGGCACCTCGCCGCACGACATGATCGAAGCGCTTGTCTCCTGTTCGCTCGACGCGGGGCGCGCGGCCATGGAGGTCTACGAACGCGACTTCGTCGTCGAGACGAAGGACGATAAGAGCCCGGTGACCGAGGCCGACCGGGCCGCGGAACGGGTCATACTGGACGGGCTGCGGCAGATCGCGCCGGACGTTCAGGTGATTTCGGAAGAGTCCGCGGATCCGGACAGCATCCACGCCGTGGATGACCGTTTCTTTCTGGTCGATCCGCTCGACGGGACCCGGGAGTTCATCAAGCGCAACGGCGAATTCACCATCAACATTGCTCTTGTTGAAAACGGCGTCCCGGTTCTGGGCGTGGTCTACGCGCCTGCCATCGGCAGACTGTTCGCGGGCTCAGGCGAGTCAGGAGCATTCCACGCCCGGGTTCAGCCCGGCAATCCGGCAACCATGTCGGACCCTGCCCGGATCGCGGTAAGGGCTGTCCATGAGAGCGATGCGCTTACGGTGGTGGCCAGCAGATCGCACGCCGATCCGAAGCTGGAAGCATTTCTCGAGAACTACACCGTGACGGAACGCAAGAGCGCAGGATCTTCACTGAAATTCTGTCTTGTCGCCGCGGGCGAAGCCGATTTCTATCCGCGCCTCGGGCGCACCATGGAATGGGACACGGCGGCGGGCCAGGCGGTTCTGGAAGGCGCCGGCGGCAGTGTCGTCACGTTCGAAGGGGAGCCGTTGCACTACGGCAAGATTTCCAGGGGTCTCGACAACCCGGGCTTCATCGCCAGGGCATGGAAATAGACGCTACTCTGGGAGCGTGCGCATCAGCTTCGCCCAATTCCGCTTTGCCGCCGAAATCCACTTCGCCTTGGCCGACAGCCACTCCTGCCGCTCCTGCTGCGAAAAGAACAGGTAGAGCTTGTTGTCATCCACCACCCAGATCTGGGGACTGCCTGCCCCGGTCCGGCCCTTGGCTATGCCGAGCGCGTCGTATCCGCCGAACTGCGGCGCATAGAGCGACGGGTGATGTTCGAAAACCGCCTTGTTGCCTTCATTCGCGAAACGCCAGGTGACGCCGCGCCAGTCGAATTCGTATTCGGCCGCGCCCTTGCGCGGCCGCGCATCCGTGAAATAGGCAATCGGATCGTAGCCGCCGATCGCCAGTCCGGTTGCCGAATCGTTCCAGATTCTCTGCGTGGTCGCCGCGCCCGAGCCTCCGGCTCCCGCCGTTGCGAAGCCGATGGCGAGCGCAATGATCACAATTACGCAATGTATTGAATTTCGCTGCGAATCGCCGCGCAGAAATCTATGATTCGCCATAATTCGCGCCCATATGAGGAACCGGTTTCGTCCGATCCGATGAGCATGCAGCAAATATGTTAAGGAAGCTGCAAGGCCGCACCCGCTGAGCAAGTCGGCAGACGGATACCGGCGCGGCATCAACTCAGGCCATACAGATGACCACTCGAATACTGACCGTTCTCACGACGCTGATCATGGCAACCCTGGTTGCCACCGGGGCGCTCGCCCAGTCCAGCAGCGCACCTCCGCCGGACTCCGGCAAACCGACCTATTCCGTCCAGGAGATCGTCGATGCCGGCCACGCCTTTTTCGGCAAGACGACAGGCGGGCTTGCCGAGGCCGTTGAATCCGTCTTTGCAAAATATGGCCGGCCGAATGCCTATATCGTCGGCGAAGAGGCGTCCGGCTCGTTTGTCGGCGGATTGCGTTATGGCGAGGGCTTCATCTTCCCGAAGGTCGGCGGCCGGCAGAAGCTGTTCTGGCAGGGCCCGTCGGTCGGCCTCGACTTCGGCGGCAACGGTTCGCGGGTCCTCGTTCTGATCTACAACCTGAATCAGATCCAGGACATGTATCAGCGCCTCCCCGGCGTTGAAGGCTCGGCCTATATCGTCGGCGGCTTCGGCGTCAACGTCCAGAGACGCGACCGTCTTGTCGTCGCACCCATCAGGACAGGCGTCGGCGCGCGGCTCGGCGTCAATGTCGGCTATCTGAAGTACACCGCACGGCCGACCTGGAACCCGTTCTGAGACCGCGCAATCACGGCCGCAAAAGACCGCCGTGTGATCGCCATTTACCGTAATTATGGGTTGAGCGTCCAGCGTTGATGCAACCCGGGTGTGGCATAGCGGCCACCGGTGTAAACATTTCGTTGAATTCGGGCCACAGTGCTTGCGCCGTCCGCATCGCCGGGCGAAAATGGGATTCGGCGGACATCTAGTTTAACCTTACGGTCTTTCGGAATTGGATTTCCTGAGACAGGGATGGCACATTTCGCCCGGTGCTGATGCGGCGGCCGGGTCTTCGACACTGCGGTGTAAAGTATGATTCAGAGCCTTATGCTCATTGCGCTGGGTTTCCTGACCGCGGCCCTCATTGTCCTGTTGATGATGCCGCAGATGTGGCGTCACGCCGTACGGGTCACGACCAAGCACATCCAGAGCCGTTCGCCGCTGACCATGGCCGAGATCCAGGCCGACCGCGACCAGTTGCGTGCCGAGTACGCCCTGTCGACCCGCAAGCTCGAACTCACCGTCGAAAAGCTCAAGGAACAGCTGGCCAACACCAGCGTGGAACTGGCGCGCTCTGAAGACGAGAGCAAGTCCATCGCCGTCAGGTCGAAGGAACAGGCTGCAGAGATCGCCGAGCGCGATGCCAAGATCGTCAAGCTCACGTCCCGCGTCGCCCCGCTCGAGGAAGAGCTCAAGATCAAGAACGAACTGATCGAGCAGCAGTCCGAGAAGATCCGCCAGCAGGGCGACGTCGTCGAGCGCCAGGCGCGGTCGCTGGTTGAGAGCACGCAACTCGCCACCGGCAAGGATTCGCAGATCGCCGATCTACAGAAGAAGACCAGTCAGCAGACCGCCGAGGACCGAACCTTCGAAATGGCGCACCAGGCCATGTCCGACCGGGTCAACGACCTTGGCCGGATGGCCGCGCGCATCGAGGGACGCCGGGCGGACCTCTACGACGCCCGCCGCGAGATCATGGCGCTGCAGGAGACCGTGTCCGAACAGCGCACCGTGAGCAAGAGCCAGACCAAGCCGTTCCGTGAAAAGATCGCCTATCTGCGGCGCGAGCGCGACAAGCTCGAGGAAGACCTTCGGGACGCCGAAAAGGAAGCCGGACGTCTGCTTGAGGAAATCCAGGCGCTCGACACCACCTGGCAGATGCGCTCCAACCCCTATGTCCGGTTGCGCGACGAGGTCGATGGCGTCGCCAAGGACATGGACCGGCTATCGAACTCGATGAACCGCGATGTCGAGGCCGCAGAGGAACTGCTGCGCAAGCTGCTCGCCGGCGAGGTCGAAGACGCCGAGAACGTCACGCCGCTCAAGCCCGCCGAACCGCCGGCGTCGGAGGACAAGGCGCCGAACGAGGACAAGGCCGACAAGAAGTCCGCCAAGGGTGATGCCTCTCCTGACCAGACAGACGACTCGGAAGAAGAGATCCCGTCACTGGCCGACCGCATCCGCGCCCTCCAGAAAGAACTCGCCCAGAACTGAACGCCCTACCAGGGGATGGCCTTGCCGTCATAGGCGAGGAACGAGCCTGTCCGGTCCGGCCCGGCATCATCGATTACGCGCAGCATTTTTGCGGCTGACTCCTCGGGCGTGAACAGGTCGCGCTTGCCGCGGAATGGTTCCGACAGACGCGTCTCGACCGTGCCCGGATGCAGCGCCAGCAGGACGGCTTCCGGGTTCCGGCGCGCCAATTCTATCGACGCGGTCTTGACGAGCATGTTGAGCGCGGCCTTCGATGCCCGATAGCTGTACCAGCCGCCGAGCCCGTTGTCCCCGATCGAGCCGACGCGCGCGGAAATCGTGGCGAAGACCGCCCGCTCCCTGGCCGGCATGAAACGCCTGAAATGCTTGAGCAGCAGCGCCGGCCCCGCCGCGTTCACGGCGAACGACCGCATCATGTTTTCCGTGTCGAGCGCATCCAGTGCCTTTTCCGGCATCATGGGGCCGTCATGCAGGAGCCCGGTGGCGTCGATCAGGAGAGCGGTCTCACCGCCCTCCCCGATCTCGCGTGCTGCCGCCTCGATAGACGCTTCGTCTTCGAGATCGAGCCCCGGTCGCGTTGTCCGTCCGAGCGCGACGACCTGCGAACAGGATGGATCGTTTTCGAGCAGCCGGACGAAAGCCCCGCCGATGCCGCCGGTTCCGCCTGCGACAACGGCCCGGAAGCTGGCGCCGAAACTGGTCATGTGGATGGCCGCCGGATCTCCCGAGGCGCCATCGTTACTCGAATTTGTCATGCCCCTGTTACGCCCAAGCGGTGCCGCCGGATTGCTTTGCCAGCCGCCTGCCTACTTCGCGTTCCGCGCATAGAGATGCGCGATGGCGGAAAAATCCTCTCCGCCCCAGCCCGCTGCATCGGCCTCCTCGAACAGGGAAACAACCTGGTCGAGTACCGGCGTGCGGTATCCGCTCTCGGCTGCGACGGCACCGGCGAGCCGCGCGTCCTTCAGCATGAACTTCAGCATGAACAGCGGTGAGAAGTCGCCGCCGCGCATGCGCGGGATCCGGTTCTCGAAATAGCGCGAATAGGCCATGCCGCCGCCGTTGCAGACCACATCGTAGAAGCAGTCGAGATCCGTGTCGGTCGCGTTGCAGAGTTCCATCGCCTCGGCGACGATCGCCGCATTGGTCGCCACCAGCGCCTGGTGGATCAGCTTGATCCGGTTTCCCGAACCGGACGGCCCGGCGTATTTCGTGAATCGGCCGAGGACGCTGAGCAACGGATCGATGCGCTCGACCGCTTGCCGCTCGCCACCGACCACGAAGCCGATCTCGCCGGTTTCGGCCTGCGGCACGGAGCCGAGCATGGACGCATCCACGTGATGGATGTCGCTGGCGGCGAATGCCTCGGCGATCCTCTGCGTCACCTCCGGGCCGATGGTCGAGCAATCAACGGTGATCTTGCCGGCGCTCAGCCCCTCGCCGATGCCGCCCTCGCCCAGATAGGTCGCCTCGACAACCGCGTTGTCGGGCAGGCAGGTGAAGATGACATCCGCCGCGCGGGCGACATCCGGCACGGACGCCGCCGCTGCGATCCCGTCATGCGCGCAGGCGCGCTCCAGATTACCGGCATCGATATCGTGGACGGATACCTCGTGACCGGCTTCCGCCAGATTACGCGCCATGGGCAGGCCCATCGCCCCGAGCCCTACAAAACCCGTCTTCATGATCGTCTCCTCCACAAGCCGCTTATCAGCGGCTTTTTTTCAGCTTTTCTTACAAAATTGATCGCGGCAGCCATCATCGTTGTATGATTTCAATCATTCAATTCGGATTTCGTACCAATTCATTTAGAGAAACTGAATGATGGCTCAGAACACGACGCTCAACGGCCTGGTCTATTTCGAGGCGGTTGCAAGACAGAACACCCTGACCGCTGCCGCCAGCGAGCTTTCGGTGTCGCCGTCCGCCGTCAGCCAGCAGATCACCGCCCTCGAACAGCGCCTGGGCGTTCACCTGTTTCGCCGCGTGAAGCGCCGCCTCGTCCTGACCGAGGAGGGCGAACGGCTGTTCGTCGCAGCGTCCGACGCCATGAAGCTCATAAGGGATGCCCGGGACCAGATCTCGCTCAAGCGCGCCGGACGATCGCTCAACGTCCGCGTTTCGGCGAGCTTCGGCATCCGCTGGCTCAGTCCGCGCATCGCGCCTCTCGTCGACGCCAATCCCGACTGGGACCTGCACATCGATGCGACGCCCGAGGTGACCGACTTCGAGCGCGAGAACATCGACCTCGATATCCGCTACGGCCCCGGTCAGTGGCCGGGACTCTACACGGAAGCGGTCCTGACCGACGCCGTGTTGCCGCTGGTGGCGCCGGATCTCCTGCCGGGTGTCGCGTCTGAGCAGACCCCCGAAAAGGCGGCGGACAGTCTCAAAGGCGTGCGGCTGATCCACTCCGTCAAGTCCGACCTCCAGTGGCGCGACTGGCTTAACCGTCACGGCATCGACGGCGTCGACACGGACCGGGGCCTGCGGTTCGACCGATCCCTCATGGCCCTGCAGGCGGCACAAGACGGTGCCGGCGTCGCGCTTGAGTCTGCGAGCCTTGCGTTCGATGCGCTGAAATCGGGAGCACTCGTTCCAGCCCTCCCCGCCTTCGGCGCCAGCCGGTTTCCGGCCTACTGGCTGATCTGCCCCAGCCGAAATCTGCAGCGCCGGTCGGTCCGGACCTTCGCCGACTGGCTGCGCGCCGAAGCCGCCGGCCACGAGGCAGACCGCAATGCCCTTCTCGAGTCGCTCGGCTGCACGCTGGCATGAGCGAGGGTTTCGCCAAGGTTTTGGTTGAGTTTGAGAAGTGGCATCCCGTAGGGGAGTCGAACTATGAATTTTTTCCCAGTTTTACGGGCTTTTTACGGTTGAAATAGGGGCGTTTGTTACACAATCTGTTACACAAATTGTGACACAGATTGGCGCCCTCGTTTATGCGGATATCTCACCGGCACAGGTTCATTTTCATTCACGTCCCGAAAACCGCCGGATCGTCTGTCGGTGCCGCACTCGAACCCTACAGCGTGCGCGGTCGGGATCTCGGTTTCGGCAATCACCCGTCGGCGAGAAAAGTCCGCCGGCGGCGATGGCCTTTCTATCCCTTGTATTTCAAGTTTGCCTTCGTCCGAAACCCGTGGGCGCTTGAGGTCTCTTTCTATCAATACTTCCGGCGCATCGGTGAGCCGAGCGCGGCGGGGACATTCTCGGAGTGGGTCGAAATCCGGCATGCCGAATTTTCAAGGAAGGGAAAGACATCCCGGCAGATCCGGCAATTGACGGATCGGGGCGGCAATCTGATCGTCGACTTCGTCGGCCGTGTCGAACGGATCGATACTGATTTCAGTTTCATCTGCGGCCGCATCGGCTTCGATCGGCCGCTCGCATTACCGCGCATCAACCGTTCCACCTTCACGCCGTGGCGGGACTTCTATGAACCGGAGGGTCTGCGCGACAGGGTCGCCGAATACGTGTCAGACGACGTCGCCATGCTCGGATACGTGTTTGACCAGGATCACCCGGTCGGGGACGGTCCGCTTTTGAGCAGCCGATCGGACACCACCAAGCATTTGTCACCAGCAGCAGCCTGAGTCGTCCTCTTGCCCTGTCCGATGTCGTCATCGCAGCATGGGACATGATGACAAAAAATACAGAAATCACGATAAGGACGCTCGCCGACCAGCGGGCGGACGAATGGCATCGGCTGGAGCAATGCTGCCAGACGTGTTTTGTCTTTGCCGCAATCGATCTTGAGGAGATGATCCGGGATCTGGGACCGGATTTCGACATGGTCGACTTGCATTGGGAACTCACGTGCGAAGATTGCGGGCAGCCTGCCGACTTCGACGAGCGCCGCCGACGAAGGTCCCCGCCGGCGTGCCGATACTTCCGCACGGCGATACATGCGCGCGGTCTGAGCCACCCGCATCGCGAATGATCTAGCGCTTGCGCTCGGCCGCCTTACGGATGAACCGCTGCAGGCTTGTGAGCTGGTTTCTTTGGTCGGCCGCCTTGCGCCTGAGCTTGTTGGCATACTCGCCGAACTCCAGCGCCGACGACCCCCTTGCCCTAGGCAAAGGATCGGGCGTCGCCATGAGCGCCGCCGGAGGCTTAATGGGATCGGTTCTCTCCAATCGCGTTGTGCAACCGGATGAAATCATCAGGATAGCGACACTCAGCAATAGACCTGTCCGTCCGTAACGACGCGTTCGCAGCATCGGCCTGCTCCTCGTATGCGTTGAGAGATTGGGCGCGCTCGGCGGCGAGGCGCGAGGCGACCTGATAGAGACGTTCGCGCTCGGCAATGTCCGCCTTGAGCGCAGCGATCGTGGCCCGGTTGTTCGCGGCGTCATACCACTTGTAGGACACCCAGAAACCGGCGGCGAATGCCCCGGCGATGATGGCAAGCCGCCACACGACCGGATTGAAAATAACCCGCGTCCATGGGAACGCGAGCGTGATTGCACCCTTGAGGCTTGCCAGGCCGAATCCGACGAATGGAAGCGCCATTGCTCACACCCCCAGGAGCACGCGGGCCTTGATCTCGAACTGCCGGCGATACTTGATCACCAGATAGACGAGCGCGGCGAGCGCCAGGACGGCAACCGCGTAGACCACCCATTGCGGGATGTTGTCCAGGAGAGACATCGCCCAGGCACTTAACCCGCTGAACAAACCGCCGCCGCCAATCGTCTGCGATCTGGAGTTCTCGATCCTGCGGTCAATCGATTCCATGGTGGCGCGGGAAAGCACACCATCCACCTTGAGATCCGGCTCGGATTTCTGGAACGCCCGGACGGCCTTTGTCGTCAACGGGCCGCGCAGGCCGTCGGCATCGCCGTCATAGAACCCGAGACGCATCAGTTTCTCCTGGTAGTGTTCGAGAACGTCGCGCGACACGCGATCGGCATCATCCGCGGCTTCGACCGTGTCCAACGGCTTGAACGCCACATGCCCGATCGACACGTACTCGCCGAACTGCAACAGCCGCGCCTCCTCCTCGCGGCGGCGGACAAGCCCGCGCAGGCGTTTGCCCTGGGCTGTCGTCGCCGTGGTTCTGAGGCGCCGCGCGGCATCCGCCACACGGCCGCGGCGCAAGGCCTTCGCCCACTTCCATTTGAGAACGCGGGGCCCGACATTGAAGGCGGTCGAGCTGGATGCGTCGAACTGATGCTGCTTCAGGACCGGCAGCGCCCGGTTGACCGCCTTGCCGAACTCCTCGTCGACGACGGTGCGCAGTACCTTGCGCGCCCTGGCCTTCGTGATCGTCTTGCCCGGCGTGACTTCGCCGAAGTGTTCCCGGACGGCTTTCGACCGGCTTGTGAACCCGTATCCGATCGTCCATATACCAACCGGATCGCGGTAGGCTTTCGAAACGAATCCTTCGTGGCCGGCGACGAACGCCAGCCCCTTTTCGGAGATTTTCATGATTGCCTCGTAAGACTGATGATCAGGATTGCCGGTCGCCGAGCCGGCCCAGGATCTGGGCCGATTGCTCGCTCACGGCGTCGAGCTTCCTGTCGAAGCCGTCGAACCGCTTCTCAACGCTTTGGATATGACGGTCGAAGTCGACGCGGAGAACGTATTCCTTGCGGATGCCATGCGTTTCTTCGTTGGACCGGTCGACACGCTTGTGAAGCAGCACGGCCTTTTCCTTTAGTTCTGCCCTGATCTCTTTGGCCGACTCATCGACCAGGCCGCGAACCCAGGATGCGCCTTTCCAAAGAATGGCCGCAAGCGTCGCAAACTGCAGTATCCAGCCGACCGTCACCGTTGTCGTCGGTTCGAACATTGGATTGGATCTCCGGGGATGAGGGTGTCAGAACGAAAAGCCGGTCCGGCCGTTGATCTCCGTCCGGATCGCATCAAGGTTCGCCTTGCTGATGACGACGCCTTGCCACAAGGCCGCGAAGTAAAACCGTGCGCCGGACGAAAACCGGTTGATTCCATTGCCACGCGAAAACAGCTCGAGCGTGTATGCCGCATTGCCGGTGTCCGGAGATGAATAAGTCGCTGTCCACGTATCCGAAGACGACACTTGCGCATAAGCCCCATTGAGCCAGAAGAACCCGCCACCGGCGCCGGTCGGCTCGTCGACGGAAACCGCGCCCATATAGTCTGTCGATCCGGACAGCGCGGATCCGTCCGAAATCTTGAAATTCGCTGCCGCCCCGCCGCTGTTGTAGACGAACAGCCGCATGTCGGACGACTGGATATAGAAAGAAAAACCGCTGTTGGAATTGCCGTAGGTTCCGATCAGGTCCTGACGCGTGGTCACGCCGGCGGCGGTCCGGAACCCGACCAGCGCGCACCATTGCGCACCGTCCTGGTGAATGTTCTCGACCGCTGCCGGATTGGTTGACGCCAGGCGGAAACTGTCCCCGCCGTCCACGCTGAAATACTCACTCGACGAAAGGCCACCTGCCGTTCCGTTGAATGTCGGATCGGTCGCATCGCTCGTGCCGTCGACGCCAAGAAAAAAGTCGTTCCCCGCCGCAGACTGATCGGAAAAGGTCTGACTGGTTCCGTCATAGGACGCCGCCGAACCGGCATCGACGGCGAAGACGAGGCCGGACGCGAGTCCAAAAGATGCGATGATCCCGTGCAGCGACGTATCGTTGCCCGCGCTTTGCAGGAACCCGGGCGGGCCGTTGACATAGGCCCGCACGTCGTCATTGGGCCGGATGATGCCTGGCCGGCGCGGGACCCACAAATCATCGGCGGGCCGGATGATCGCCGGCGGTTCCGGCGGCAGGATGAACGGAACCGTCATTGCGGCCACTCGATCGACTGAAACTTCACCCAGGCCGCCTCGACAGTCGTGATCGACGCATCGGAAACCGCCGCCTCGGCGCGGTCGCTCGCCGCGCGGATCGCATCGACACGTTCCCAAACTGCGTGTCCCTCCGACCATGCCCCTCTCTCGGCATCGCTCCAGTTCGCCCGACCCTTGTGGAGGAGCTGCGCGGCCTGCGCCAGAAGATTGCGTTGCTTCCATTCCGGCACGATGGCCGTGATGCGGGCGCCCGCCTCGCCCTTGATCTGGTCCACGAGCGTCGCCTGCACCTCGGTTAGCAATTGCGGCTCGTAGTCCATCCGGATCGTGACGACGGAGCCGGAACGGGAAATCTTGCCATCGACCGGCCGGTGAAACGGCGTCGGCCGCGTCCCGTTCCGGCGCACCTCGGCCAGCATGTGTTCATCGTTAGACCATCCGACAGAAACGCCTTCGACCTGGTCACCGGTCGGCAGGATCACACGGAGCGGCCGCTGAGCGAATTCCTCAACGATCGACAGCGGTTTGAGCGTGATAATGGCATAGGTCATTGCAGGGCCACGATCTTGTAGGTTGAAATCCCATTGGTGCGGCGGATCTGGATGAGAAAGTCATCACCGTTGGTGGTCGTGAGCGCGTCGCCGGTGTTACTGCCGACCTGGAATCCGGAGAACGTGATCGCGCCGGCGCTCGCATTGTTCGTGTAGAGAATGTCGATCCAGCAATCCGTCGTCGGTGCGGCGATTTCGTGCGCACCGCCATTCGTGGCGTACTGAGAGTTTCCATCCGCAGGGTCCGGCGTGAATGTGCCGGTCGATTTCGTGCCGGCATTATGCGACGTGACGTCAAAACCGCCGGTCATTGTCTGGCCGCCCTTGGCCCCAAGCTGCTCAAGACCCCCGGCCGTGGCCCCGTCATGTACGACGACGACATCCTTGTCGGTGTCGACCGTGACCTCTCCGGCCGCGCCGGTGAAACTTGAATGCTGCGCCGTTGTCCCGCGACGCATTTGCACCTGCTTCGCCATCAGGCAATGCTCCCGTAATCAGCTTGTGATGTGAGGCTTCCGGTAATCAGCCCATAGTCTTCATCGACCGACGGCGTGAACTCAGAGATCGCAACCGCCGTCACCCCGATCGTGCCGCCCTGGTCCGATGTGCAAGTCCAGAGTGAATCGGCATTGTTGGTGCCCTCAAGAACCGAAAAGAACGCGCCGGCCAGGGCGTCAAACGACGTGAAATCCGCTTGCCGCGACGCCGCGCCCGCTGCCACCACGGTATAGACACCGTTCTCGGCCTGGACGGTCTGCCCGGTCAGCAGAACGGAATCGCCGGTCGCCAGCGTCACACCGTCGACCGTGTCGCCGTTTTGCAGGTCGGTTGCCGTGGCCAGATTGCCGGTCGCCACGGCGCGAACCCGCGCGAGCGCGCCGTCCCCACCGCCACCCCCACCGCCTGCGGTGAACTCGGAGAAGGTCAGCGCGGTAACGTCGATCGTGCCGCCCCGGTTGGACGTGCAGCGCCACAACGTATCCGCCTTGGCCGAACCTTCCATAACGCTGAAGTGAATACCCGGCAGTTCGTCATAGGCGTCGAAGCTTGTCGATCGAGACGCCGATCCGCTGGCAGGCACCACATAGACGCCGTTTTGCGCCGGAGCCGACTGTCCGGTTAGAAGCACCTGGTCATTGGTCGCAATCGTGACGCCATCAATGGCATCACCGTTTTCCAACGCCGTCGCAATATCGACGTCGGTCGTTGCGACAACGCGAACGACGGTGAACGCGCTGGTCCCGTCGATCCCGTTCGTACCGTCATTACCGGACGGCCCCTGAGACCCGACGTCGCCGGCGATCGATATGGTCCAGTCCGCGCGGCTGCCCGACCCCTCGACATTGTCCACAGTCACGGTCAGCGTGCCGCCGACATAAGACGCGACAACGCCCTCCATGTAGTGAGTCGTCGGGTTTGCATCGGACGCCGCACGCAACCGCGTCCCGCTGCCCCAGGCAATTCCGGCGTTGACCGTGAACACACGTGTTCCAGTCCCTATTGTTAGACTCGTCGTCGAGGTACCTATAACCGTTGCACCGGAAATCGTCGGAACGAGCATCCAGTAAGTCGTGTCACCCGGTGTGCTGGAATTCGGCGTGTTGTTGAGGTTTCCCTCTGTCCGGGAGATGAACAACTGGCCGCCATGACTGACGAGAACCCCGACGCCGTACGACGTGGCGTTGCTCCAGGCGCCGCCGAGACTGGTAACGGCGATCCCGACCGCAACATACTTGAACGCAGTCCCGTTCGTGTCGTGGATAACCGAGCTGCCATCATCCGCCGACGTCGTGTCGCTCGTGTCCTTTTCATAGAGACGCGGCGTGACATAGATCAGATTGACATTGGCCAGATTTGCCGCACGAACCTCATCGGCATTGGCGAAGCGGTGCGGCATGCGGTCGTTGACGAATCCTCGGAACGACGGTTTTGAAACATCGACGCCGTCTTGCACCGTGGTCTCGATCGGCCCGGTCATGACGCAAGCTCCGTAATGGTGAACAGACGGCGATCGACGCCGCTCGGCAGGGCGGTGTTCTCGGAACTCGACCGAATGAACCGCATCTGGTACGCGCGAGAATTCGTGTTGACTGCGGTGATCAACGCCCGGAACCCGACATGAACGTCATCCGCGTTTCCCCCGAATGCATTCCACTCGATTGCGTTTGTTTCGGAGTCGACAAAGAGGGCCGCGACGACTTCCTCCGCGGAACGCTTGTTGACGTGACCGTGATATTCGATCAGCAGTTTCGCGCCGGCGCGCCGCGCCGCATAACTCAGCGTGACGTCGTCTATGAGAGCCGACGCACTTGTCGTCGGAGCGGTCGTCGCACTGAAAGTGTATCCCGATCCCACGTCTTCCGTATCGCTACCGGACACGGTGAAGATACTGGTGAAATCGATGAACGCGCCGGACGCCGAACCCCACACCCCGTCGTTGTAAATGACCGTGATGTTGAGATCCTTGTCGTAGGCCGTCCATCCTTCCTGCGGTGTGTAGATCGTGTAAACGGCCGATGTGCCGGACGTCTCCCGGACCGCGATCTTGCCCGACTGACCAAGCCAAGCGCCGGTCGGATTGTCCCCGATGATGTAATTGACACCCTGACCGGCACTAGGCGGCACATCCGTGGTCTGGTTCTCGATGACCCAATGCGTCCGGCCGCCGTTCATCATCGAGGCGAGGATCGAAGATCCTTGCGGATCGAGCGCCAGCACCCAGGATCCGGCCTCATTAAGCCGGTAAATTGTGTCCTCGTCCGCGACCTGGACGAGCCACCCAACCGTCGGCGTTATGAACTCCCAGCCGCGCGCGGTGTCGATCGCGATTTCATCGTCATGTGTCGCCCAATCCGCAATCGCAGCGGTGCCGACGATATAGGCGTTACCGCTACCCGTACTAGTGGGCGGTGTTGTCAGGTCTTTGTCGAGAACGCGGGTAACAAGCGCGTTGACGCCCTCGATCTTGTACCGGAACCCGCCAAGCGCAACGAGCGTCGTGGTTCCGTCATGCGCCGTCGTGCTGTCCAGGAAGTCGTACCAGAACAGCTTGCCCTTGTAGGCTATGACGTTAACGATCGCGCCCGCCGCATTGGTCGGATCGAATTGCGTCGGGTCCTCGGTCGCATCGAGAAAATGGACGAGATCCGAGATCAGATAGTCTTGCAGAAGAGTCCGGTTCGGCGTGCCGTCCTTCGGGACCGCCGCTATTGCTGGATGTGCGGTCATACCGTCTCAACCTCGATCGTGAAATCAGCCTCGTCCGTGTCACGTGTCCAGTTGCGCGACAGTGTCGCGTCGTACTGGGCAAGCGACAGCGAAACGCCCTGAAGGTCGTCGGTCAGCCCCCATTCAAGAACCTCGTAAGTCCCGTTCATGTCCGGGAAGAGTTCGGACCAGACGTTGCAGATTTCCCCCTCGACCAGGCCGAGCGCGCGCATATCGAACGTGCCGGCAACCGCCCGGCCGTTCCGTGTCGTTTCAAGCTCGGCCTTCATGAGCCGCTGTGCTGTCTCGTGTCGGCCCGTCAACGGCATGTTGATCGAGACCGACAGTTCCTCGCCGTCGGCCGTGATCAGGTCCGGGCGGCGCCGCTCCGGGGCGTCCGACTCCTGGTGATTACGTTCCGATGAGACGAACTTGCCCCGCACGATGTTTGCCAGATCCCGCTTCGGCCGCGCGTCGCGATACGTGAAGCCGGCGAGGATCATATCGTCGACGATCGTCATACGCGGGGAGCGCGGCTGCGACGACGACACGGTTACGGAACCGCCGCGCGGGGAAATGAAACCGCGATTGGCCGTCAACATGTCTTCCATGACGCCCAGGGGATTCTGATCAAGAGAAACCACGCCGTCGATCGTGTGACGCTTGACGACTCCGCCGGCCTTGACCGGAATTGATTCATCGTCAAAGTCGGCCGCCGTTGCCACCTCGTCCCAGCGGATACGGTCGGGTCCGGCATTGAGACCGAACGGCATCATCGCCCAGAACGCCTGTATTAGCGCGGCGTTGTTCGTGTACTTCCACGTCGCAATCGCATTCCACAGGTCCGTCGGATCGTTTACGTCGGTCGGCAAGATTTGTGTCGGATCGCGCGGGTCATAGATCGGCGCCCCCTTCCCGATCCATTGAAAATCGGGAATCTGCACCTGACCCCAGAGGGTCTGGAATTCATCGAAGCTTGCGCCGTAATCGCACTTGAACACCGATGCGGCGATACCGGGCAACCTGAAATCAGCGTCGAGGCTGGCGAAGCCGGAAGCGAGAATCGAGTTGATGAGTTGCGCAAGCGACGAGCCGTCCTGTGTCGCCACCTCAAGGCGCGCCGTCGACGCCCCCACAAGATAGGGTGCGGCAATCGGCAATCCGTTGGCATCGAGCGGGACCTCGACCTCGCCGGCGAACAAACGGTCGAAGCTCGTTATGGGCATCGCGGAGTGCAGTTGCTGCAGGTACAGAAACGGCGCAGCCGCCTTGTAGAAGGAAAGCGCGCCCCCGAACCGGGTCTCGCCGAACACGATCCGCTGCGCCGGCGCCGCCTGTTTGACCGATCCGCGCACCTCCGGAGAATTCGTAAGCTGCGCACCGAGGCTCGTACCGCGGGGCTTGGATTGCAGCGCCTGACCGACAATCGCCAGGCCGCCGGCAAAGACGAGAGAACCGACCGCAGAACCGATGACGCCGGCCGTTGCCGCCCCCACACCGAGGCCGACGAGCGCGGCAGTGACCGGCGCGGCGATGACCGGAGGCATTACACAATCCTCCAGGCGCGGGCGACGTGATCGGCACGGATCGCCGTGAATCCGTACTCGGTCCGTCCGATCCAGAATGAACCGGCGCAGATCACGCCGGCATTGCCGTGCGGCGTCTCGACCATGCCGAGCGTGCCGATCTCCGCATGAGACGGGTCACATTCGGGCCAGGACATACGCGCCGCGCAATCCTCGAGCGCATCCGCGACACTAACCATGCCCTCGCGCTTCAGTACCCGCAGGGCCCCCGCCGGCGTCGTGTAGCGCTTCCGGAACCGCGCCGCCGGATCCCGGCCGAGAACGGTCTTGTAGATGTCCGCGATCCACAACAGGCAGTCGTCGCGGCCCCATGTGAACGGCCGGCCGCACGCCTGGGCGCGCGCCTCTTTGATCGCGGTTTCAAAGTCCGTCATGTACGCGTCCAGTTCTCCGAAGCGTCGGCAAGCGACGAAATCAGGTCGAGCCCGGTCAGTTCCGAGCCGTGCGTTTCCTTCAGTCGTTGCGCGGTCCATCGCAGATTCTGCGATCGTTCCATTTCAAACACCGGCTCGACGACGCGCAGTTGAACCGCGATCGTGCCGTCGTCCTGGATGGGCAGTTCCTGATAATCGGCCTTGCCGTCGACGGCTTGCCACGCCGCGCCGTTGACCTGTGTCCCGGCGGCATTGAGTCCGGCGACCCAAGCCCGCGCCGTCTGGCCGCGCACATCCGCGCCGAGCCATTGCGCCGCGTCGGCTGGGATACCGCGCAATTCGAAAGTGATCTGACGGACGCCGAGTTGCTTGGAACCACCGACCCCGGCAATCCCGCCAAATTGCCCGATACCCTCATAGGTCTGCCCGGCATAGACAAGATCGCCGACGCCGGTCCAAAGCCACACCTCACCGTCCGGATGATCGAAATAGGCCAGCCACACGCGCGGCCATCCTCGCCGGATCGACTCCTGCAATCCGACGGTCGTCAGAACGGCCACGGGTCAGGACCTCGGCAGGACTTCGACGAGCGACAGGCCCATGCGGCCATAGAGTTGGTTATCCACCTCCATCGCCCCCTGCTCGTCATCTGCCAAGTTGAAAACAGTTTTCGGATTGGTCAGCACGACCTTGTCGCCAGGTGCGATCCCGGTACGCAGTCCGGGCTCGAAATAGACGCGGCTGTCGCCATTCGCGTCGGACGCCGCCCGCCGCGTCACGATGTAGAGGTGAGCATGGTCCGCCGGGATTCCGTTCGGCTGTATCTCGAAATGATCCCCGACATAGAGCACCGGAGATGTCGAGGCCGGCAACCCCTGCACGACCAGGGACCGGTCACCGCGTACGGCGGCGGTTTTGACTGCAACGAACTCCGGTAGAAACCCGGAAGCCCACCCCGTGCCGTCATCCCACGTTGCTGAATCGTCCCATTGTTCCGTCGTCTGCATCACCTTGTGGTTGAAATATGGATGGCAACGGAAGGGATCGCCCAGGCGCATCTTGCCGCTCGAACCGCGCAGGGATGCGATCAGTCCGTCCGCCTCGCGCCACCCCTCCTCGTCACGCGCCGGAAAACTGAGGCTGGTAACAAACCGTTGGTCAGTCGGCCCTGCCGGCGTCACGTCCTTGGTGAGCAACGCGCGCGACCTGATGTTCGTCGCAACGAGTTGGAAATTGCGCGATTGCACACCCTGCAGGTTTTCCGGCCATTCGAGGATATCAATGGTCATCGCTGCAGCACCGCATCGGACCGCGACGCCTGCATGGCCCGCATGCGCCTGTCGTTCACCGCAACCGCCTCGCGCATACCGATCTGGACCTGCGTCTGCACCCACGCCCGGTCGATCCGGTTGAGCCCGGAACTGAAACTTTGATTGATGACCGTCGCACCGCCTGAACCGGCCCGCATGTCCCGGTTGCTGATGATCCGGCCGGCCTGTCCCGGGCGGAACAGTTCGGGCCCCTGTTCGCCAACCATATACGCCCTGCCCGCACTGACCGGCCCGCCCGCGGCGCGCGCGCCGCCGAACGCCACGCCGAACAGCCCGCCGCTGTCTGCCGTACCGAACAGGTTCGCCAGTGGCCCCGAGCCCAGCAATGCCGACTGGGCCGCAGCAAGCGCCAGTTGCTTGACGAGATCAGCGATCACGTCGGACGCCTTCTCACCATTGAGCACGATGCCCTCGAACGCCTGCAGCGTTGCATTGCCGAGGAAATCCGCCGCTTCGGCAGCACGGAGGGCCGCGCTTTCCTGCTCGTGTATCTGGCCGACAAGCCGGGATATCTCCTGGCCCGCTTTGGAGTTGATATCGACGCCGGCCTGGTTCAGACGGTTGTAAAGTTCCTGCGCCTGCGCCGCCCGGCCGAGCTGCTCGACCTCGAACCGGAGCATGTCGATAACCCGCTGCTTTTGCTCGACGGACCGATTTGCATCCGTATCGTTGTCGTTACCTGGGATCTTTGTTGGCGGCGCTTTTCGACGCTGGCCATCGCGTCGAGGTGGACCGAATGACAATCCGCCGGTGCGGTTGTTCAGTTCGTTTTCTATCCGCTCGACTTCGGCCGGGTCTGCACCCAAGGCCGCCGCGAGCCTTTGGAAGAATCCGGAGTTGCCAAGTTCGCCGAGCCTTTTCTCGAGGCTGCCGACCGCATCGGTCACCGCATCTATCGACGTCACAACACCGGACTTGAAATTGACCTCAGCCGTCCGGCTGACTTGCTTCAGTATGGCGTCAAACCGTTGCATCGACCGCACGAGTTTATCGTCAATCACGCCTCCGGATTGATCCGCAACCCTGAAGAACTCGCTCAATCCGTCGCTTCCATTGCGCAACGTGTTGACGAGCGCCGCCCCTTCCGTATCGAACGCAAGGAACGCCAGGCGCAATTGATCCTGGTTCGATGCCGAATTCTTGATCAGATCCGCGTAATCCTTCAGCAGGTCTAGGGCCGGCCGGATCTGGCCGTTCTGGTCGCGCAAGGCGATATTATTGGCCTTGAGAACCGGCTCGAGGACACCACCGCCGGCCGCCGCTTCAGCGATACGCCGCGAGAATCTCTGGACCGCGATATCGGCCTGACCGGATGCAACCCCTGTCTGTTCCGCGGCGAACCTGAACCGCTGAAGTTCGTCGGTTGCCAGCCCCACCTTGTCGGCAACCTCTCCGATCCTCGCCGTTTCGCCCACAATGGCACGCAGCGCTGATGGAATCTGCGACAGGCCTCCTGCCACGAACCCGACCCCGAAGGCCGCGGCGAGTGTCTGTGCTGTCCTGGCGTTACGGGCAAGCGCACTGTCAAACTTACGCGACGACCGCGTCGCTTTTTTGAATGCACCGTCCGTCTGCCGTTCGATCTTCCTTACGGCATTGGCGAACTGTTTCGTGTTCGCTTCGAACAGGACGGCAAGGCGTTCGACTTCGGTGACCAAGTTGCAATCTCCAGATTTCAGTTACCGGATGGATTGTTCGTCCGGATCGACGACGTGCCCGGATACCTGCGGGCAAGATCCTCGATCTCCTCGCGCGACGGCGCATTGCTTCCGGGCTCGCGCGCGCCGTGAACCTCGCCCCATCCGTCCATCGCGTCGTGGATATCCACGAGCGACGCGCGCCAGAAGGCATCGGTCGTCCAGAGGAGGGCGCCGCAGCAGACCCGTTTCATGCGGCGGACATCCGCGACTATGTTGTCGGGGCGCCGCCGTCTTCCTTTCCCGGATTGTCGTCACCCAGATGCACCGTGAAGGCGTCAAGCACCCTGGCTCCGATCTCCGGGAACTGCCGCAATTCGATCCCCTCGATCGCAAGCTTCGCATCGCCCTCGACCGTGAAGTAGCGCACGGCCTCCACGATCGCGACCGGCTCGGCCGCGCTGGCCCGGCGCATGCACTCGGCAAAGCTTTGCGCGCCGATCGACGAGCTGTAGCGGCACAGGCTGTCCGGCGTAATACAGATGACGAGATTCTGGTTGCCGACGCACACCTCGATCTCGCCGCGGGCGGCATTCGTCATGACGCGGTGAACGTGAAGCCGTTGAGCGTCAGGGCGATCGAGAAATCCGCATCTCCCTCGGTTTCGCCGCTGACCTTATAACTCGAAATCATCACGGCACCCTCGAACGTTCCCCATCCCGGCACCACGACCTGGTAATTCCCGGTTGCCTGGTTGAGTGCATCGCTGGCAACGTTCTTATGGCCGTCGACGCTCGTGAACTTGCCGTCGCCGGAGACTTCCAGCTTCTGGATTCCGTAGGCCGTATTCGCGAGCACCTTGTTTCCAGGCGTCGAGCAATCCGGAACCGTCACGTCAATCTCGTTGTTATTGATCGAGATTGACCGCGTCGCGATCCCGCAAACATTGGAAAACACTTCCGGGCTCGCGCCGTCACCCCGCTTTATGAGCAGGGTGCGGCCTGGCTGTTGTGACATGAATTATCTCCTCGGTTTCAGTTCAGGCATGATGAACAACACGCACAAGCACGATGCCGTGACGGGTCAGACCGTCCGGATCGCGCACGACACGGGATGACGTGACCCAACTGTGCGCGGACGATCGACCCGAGACCGCGAGCACCTTGTTGTGCAGCAAGTCGCGAATCCGCGACATGATTTCCTTGGTTTCTTTCTTCCCCCGGTAACGCGACCAGATGTGCAGCGTGACCGTTTCATCGAGACCGTCCGAGCAAGTCACGTCGTCGTCGACAGCATCCGACTCGCCCATCTCGACATAGGGAAAGGTCACATCCTCCGGCACATCGTCATGGACTCCGCCTTCGGCGATCGCCGGCGATGCACCGGACAGCACGCCGTAGATTGCGGCGTCCAGTTCCGCCGATCCGTCACTCATGTCCGGGCGATCCTTTTTACTTCCTTGTTGATGGCCCGCGTCACGCGGCCCTTGTGCCGCCGCTTCACAAGCCGGAACGACGGAAAGAAAAACGGCTGCGCTGGCGTGTTGATGGTCGCGAACTCGACCCAGAACCCGTAAAACGCGTCACGGCCGGTTGGACCGTCGCCCTGGTCGACGGCGACTTTCCACGCAGGCCCAAGGCGTCCCGGCACCTTCGCTGCATAGATCGCGGCTTTCAGGTTTCCGGATTGCTCGGGCGCAAAGCGTCGGGCGAGTTCTGCGTGTTCTCTTGCCGACTTCTCGGATGCACCGTCGATGGCTTCGTCAACGCCCGGCACCATCCTGCGAAGCTTGCGCCGCAACCTCTCCCGACGCGCAACCCGTATGGCCATTCTATTGCGCGACCCCCTCCTCAAGATCGAACCAGAGCCATCTGTCACGGCGGTCGCGATTGATGCCCAGCGAGCGGATCTGATAGGGCACGCCCTTAATCAGCACACGCCACTCCGCCGTCACCGTCCGTGTATCAGTCGACGACCGCACCTTCAGCCGCCATTTTGCGGAGGCCTCCAGCCTTCCCGCCTCGCGGTCCTCGCGCGTCGCGCCGTGAATCATCTGACCCGACACCGTGAACTGGGTCTGCCATGTTGTGGCATTCCCGCCGGCACCGTCGGCAGTGTTCTGTTCCTTCTGAAACGCGCAGCGGTCGCGCAGCCGTCCGGCGCCCATCAGTCGGCGGTGCCCTCAGCGGCCGGCGGTTTCGGCGCAGCCTTGGGCGCCTTGGCGCCCTTCGGCCGGTCGACAACCTTGCCCGCACCGGACGCTGCCGCGGCGTCCGCGCACTCCTGTTTGACGTAGTACGCGCGCGGCTTGTAGGCGACCGTTTGCCCGGTGCCCGGAATATCCCAGTTGAACGGTTTTTCAAATTCGAACCAGGGCATCAGAACCACCTCGCTTTTTTCGGGGTCAGGAGAACCATGGCGCTGTACGGCACGGGATTGACACCCGCACCGATCACCGTCTCCTCGCGGTTTTCGTACCACTCCGCAATCATGATCAGCAGGGCCTGGCGGATGTCGTCCGGGATGTTCTCCCGGTAGTCTGTCGGCGAGCCCGCCGTCTTCTCGTACCCGCACGTGAACCGGACCGTTACGGCCTCCGGTATACGCCGCGTCGCCGGCCAGTTTGTGCCGTAGGCCTCGAACACACACCCGCGCGCATCCGGACCAACGCCGGCGATCTGGTAGTTCGACGTATCGAGCGTCTGCGAGGCGCCGGTCGTATCCAGATAGGTGATCTGGTCAATCGAGATCAGCGGCGGCAACGGCACCTTGATCGCTTCGCCGTGCTCGGGAAAGCAGTCGAGTTTCATGTCCCACTGCTGCTCGACAATCGCACGGCCGAGAATGCCGCCGGGCCCATCTATTCGCGCCACGGCTGCATTGAGCAGCGCCGTGATTTTCGCATCGTCGTCCGCGGCATCCTGGCGCACATGTTCCTTTGCTTCGGCGAGCGTGACCGGCGTCTCGGGCGGCGCGGTGACCTGGTTCAGTGTGCGATAGATGTGCGTCATCACCTCGACCACCGGAAGAAATACTCATTCCGCCCGGTTTCAATTGCCAGGTCCTCGACCCTGCCGACCATGCCCAGGCGGTCCCGCCACCATGTGCGGCCGCGCATGGTCGGGTGCAGATCGTGGCCCAACATCCGGCTAGGAAAATTCGCAATCTTGAAGATGACCACATCGCAGTGATCGCGGATGCGGGCAAGCGTCCGATCGACCATCGGCTCGGGGATGTGCTCCATAACGTCGGCACAGACGCCCAGGTCGAACCGGCGGCCCATGGAGAGTTCCCAAAGGCAGGACATGACGAGCTTGGGGCCCCACACGAGACGGATTTCAGGATCCGGCGCGGCCTCTGCAAAGTCGACGCCCCACCCGTCGATGCCCTCGAGGTTCCATCGCTCGACAAGGCGCGCGTGACCGCATCCGAGATCGACCGCCGTGGTCACGACATCGGGAAAGATCTCCCGGTGCTGCTGCCAGAGCGCAAGGCCGTGCGCCTTGACCCGGTACTCCGGCCGCGTCCAGACATCCTCGTATTTGGCGCGTTCCCGTTCGATCAGAAAATCGGTCAAATCGCTTGCTCCAGAGTGACCCGCGGGAACGCTTCCAGCGCCCCGCCGCGTGTCGCGTTCAAAACCTCAACACCGGCATCCCGGATCGCCGGCACCGCCCTGTCGAAATGAGCGCGCCAGTTCATGACCGTATCGGCGCGCGGGTTGTGACACCGGCCGATGTGATCGCCATGAAAATGCGTTCCGTTGGCAATGCACATGTCGAACCCGAGCAGGACGATGCGCGCGGAACCCCACTGCATCGCCAGATTGAGCGCCTGAAACCCGCCGTTGCCGCCGGAACCGATGACACCCGGTGTCATCGAGATCTCGGCACCCGATACCAACGCAACACGGCGCAACACCGGGAACTCGTGAGCCGCGCCCTCGTCCTGCGTCACCTTGAGACCCGGAAAGCGCAGCGCTTCCGGGTATGTGCGCCAGAAGCGGCCGTCGCACCCGTAAAGTGCATCCGACCATGGCGCCAGCTCATAGGCCCGGTTGACCGCGATCACGCGGACATCCTTGCCGCGCGCATAGTCGCAATCAGACCAGGCCAGCGAAGGCCCTGCCCCTATGAGGAGGACTGTTGATCCCCGCCAGTCTGGGAACCACCGGACTTCGCCTGCGACTTTCGAGGGGGCCTGGGTTTCCTGCCCCACCCCTCCTCGATTGCAATGCGAAATGCCTTGTCCGTCACCTCGACGGCGTTGCCCTTCGGATCGGGTTCGTATGTGGTCGGGTAGATCTCGCCGTCTTCGCAGACTTTGATTCTGCGATTGAGAACGATTTTCTTCATCGTGCATGTCTCCTACTTCTCCGAGACGAGGGCGGCATTAAGCCGCCCCCTCGATCAGGATGGAATCAACCGTCCGATGTCGGGCGCAGATCCGGGTGGCCGAGTATCGCGAGAACAGACAGGGGCGTGTTGCCTGGCGTGTTGGCCGCCGTACCCACGACGCGTACATAGCGCTTGTTGCCGATGTAGCCGACGCGATAGACCGTATCGTCCTCGGCCGCGTCATCGACAGTGAGGAACACGCCCGTGGAACTGTCAGGCGCGGACACCGGGGATTGTGCGGAGTCCTTGAGCACGACGTCGCTGTCAACGACATCGGTGAAGTCGGAAGCAGCGCTATCCGACTCCTGAAGCTTGAATGCCCAGGACGGTTGCGGGGAGTTGGCGATGTTGGCGACCGTCCCGATGTGGATCAGGAACTCGGCCGAGTTGAAGCCTTTCAAGTCGACACCGTTTGCCGGCGTCTGTGTCGTCGAGACCGTGCCGATGATGTGCGACACCGTCTTTATATTGGAGTGCAGGTCACGCCGCATAGCGAAAGCCTTTCATGTCATGGAATTAAAAAAGGCGGCGGGGAGCACCCCGCCGCCGCAATGCGTGAAATGAATTCGGTTAGGTCTTACGACGTGCTGAACTTTGCGAGTTTGATCGCATCGAAATTGCGAACGTCGCCGCCGGTCTTTTTCGTGATGTAGAAACCGACGTAAGGCTTGTTCGTGTACGGATCGCGCAGAACGCGGAACCCGATGCGATCGATGATGTAATAGCCGCGGCGGAAATCGCCGTAACCGATCGAGAAGGAGTCGGCACCGATGTCCGGCATATCCTCAAGGTTCGTGATCGGCGTATTGAACAGTGAGAACCCGAAGGCATCATCACGCAAATCGCCAAATCCGATCAGGTAGCGGCCGTCGCCGTCCTTCATCTTCCGGACGGTCGCCTCGGTTGTGCGGTTCATCACCCACCTTGCCCGCGGGCGGTAAGATGGGTGCAGCTTCGACATGAGCGTAATTAGGGAATCCGCATCGGATGCGCCCGGAATGCCGGAGATAGTCGGAAACCCGCCCGATGCTCCAGTCGGCACATACTGGAGAATGCCCCAGTCCCGAGCCTTGTCGTCGGCCGTCGTGGCCGCGGTCGCGTAATCGAGAAACCCCTTGGGCTTGAGCACACCGTTGCCGCTGACAAAGGCAACGTTTTCGGTGCGCTCCATCTTATCCTCGGTCTCATCAACAATGAACGTCTCGACATCGATCGCACCGTCATCGAGCATCGTCTGCGTGACCTCCGGAAATGCATACTGCTCATGCGGCTCAATGCGTTGCATACCGACAGTCGGCGAATCGGTTCTGGGTCTCCCCTGTTTTTCCCCGACCCACCCGCCGGATGTTGCATCGGCTGATTTGTAAGGTGCCTCCCAAGCGGTTCCCGAAATCGAGATTACACGCGAGATCTGCCGCATTTCCGACGTCTCGAACAGGCGCCTCTCGATTTCGGTCGCCATCTCAATCGGGACGAGGAACCCGCCATCACGGTCAGAACCTACGGACAACGCGGCACGAATGTCCGGCGCCAGATTGTCGACATTGCACTCCTGGAACACGAGGTGGGAAAACGCCGACACATAGGCGCGGTATGCATCAACGTCGACATCGTCAGGCGTAGCGACGCGCTTGCGGGCCTGGATGTTCACCATCCGGGCGGCATTGACGCGCGTTTGCCGTTCGTCCTCACCGCCGGCACCCCCGACGGTCAGGCGCGCGATAGACTTGCGGGCCTCGTCGAAAGCTTCCTGCAGCGCGGTAATGTGAGCGTTGATGCGATCAACCTTCTCGCTCTGAACGACGTCGTCGAACCGCTTCTCAATCCCTTCAAGGCGCGTATCATTCTCCGCCATGAATTCTTCGAATGTCTGTTGCAGGGCATTGATGATTTCAGTGGGATTGGTCGGCGTGCTCGCCGGCTGACCCGGGCCAGCAATGACGGCGCCGACGGGAATTGCCATCGCAGCGCCAGCCAGGGCGACGGATCTGATATGCTTGTTCATCGGGAAAACCTCCGTTCGATGCTTTGTCTCAGCCGCTCGACAGCGGCAATGAAGTCACCGTCCGAGCCGGCGTCGCGCAGGTCCTCGTCGATGTCGTTGCCAAGGATTCGGGCAACCGCCGCCTTGGCCTTGCGTCGCGACATGCCTGCATCGCGCAGGCTGCGCTCAAGATCCCGCGGCGTCGGATCGTCGCCCGCGCGGGAGGTGAACTGTGGTAACGACTTGGGAACGTTCCGGAACGTGGACAGATCGAATCGGGCCGTCACGTCCTCGTCATCGCCACTCTGATCGGCAAACCCTGCATTGACAGCCGCCTCGGCCGTGAGCCAGGTTTCAGCATCCATCATCGCAACAATCTCGTTGCGATCGACGGTGGCACGCTCGGCGTAGGTGTCCGCAAGGGCGCCATCGATCCCGTCGAGCACATCGGCAAACGACCGCATATCGTTGCGATCTCCGATCACGATGCTCCAGGCATTGTGGATCATGAGGAATGAATTGAACGCCATTGACACGGAGTCGCCCGCCATGGCGACGATGCTAGCAGCCGATGCCGCCAGCCCGGTAATCTCGACATGCACATCGGCGGGATGATCGAGAAGATCGTTGAACATGGCGATGCCGTCAAACACGTCGCCGCCTGGCGAGTTAATCCGGAGCCGAATGGACGACGAATTGATCTGCCTGATCTGGTTCCGAAAGTCTTTGGCCGTCACCCCCCAGAACCCGATCTCGTCATAGAGATCGATCTCAGTGGTGTCGTCGACGGCATGGATATCGAACCTTCGACCGATGCCACGCGCAATGAAGGGCTTGTCAGCCCGTTGGCTGATCGCAGGCAAGGTGATCGGGCCGGCCACAATCCGTGACCGGCTGAAAGGTGTCATCATGATTGTCAGGTCTCCGGTGTCTGCGTCGGTTGGCCGGTTTCGTCTCCGCCCGATCCGTCATTCGCGCGCATGTTCTGCTCGACGATGTACTCGTCTCCGCCTTCATCATTGCGCGGATTCATGTCGTCTATCTCGCGCCACTCGTTCGCATTGATCACACCATTGCGGCGCTTGATCTGAAGCGACTCCGCGCGGCTTTTCGAGTCGCCGCGGAGGAGCCCGTCGACCGTATGCTTGACGTAACGATTGCGATCGCCAGGCAGAAGGTCGCGCTGGATCGCCTGCTCGATACGGACGCACCGCGGGACAATCGCGTCGATCACGACCTCGAGCGCCTGATGTTCAATGTTCGTGAATGTCGCGCGCTCCAGATCCCCGCCCTTGTGCGGCGGCACGCCGAAAATTCCGAAGATCTCGGATCGCGTGAACTTGCGTCCCTCGATGTATTGCGCGTCCTCCATTGAAATGGAGACCGGCTTGTAAGTAAGGCCGAACGGAACGACCAGAAGCTTGTGGGCGTTCTCGCCGCCGCGATAGACCTCTTCGAAATCCTCCATCATCGCCTTGCGCGACGCCTGGCCCATCTCGCCGACCTGGCCGTCCTTCAGGTTCCACTCGACCGCGCCGAGCGGTTTGGCGCCGGACGAAAAGAACCGCGATCCGTGCTCGCGCAGCGCGATGGAATCGCCGATCGTTTCGCGATGCTGATGTATGGGACTCTTGCCCTTCACGCCGTCATCGCCGGCACCGCGAATGTGCAGAACCTCATCGCGCGGCAATGTGATCGTTTTGCCGTTCAGGCGCGTCACCTTGTATGTCACGGTCAGCGTTGATAGGTCCTGTTGTGGCTCGACGTGATCAGGGTGCAATCTGATCAACTCCACAACACGACCGCCAAACCCCGTGACAATCATCGCGTAGGCATTGCCGCGCAGGTCGAGATCGCGCTCCAGCAACTCGCGGAATTCAAGCGACGTCTGCCACTCATTCGGCTGCGTATGGAGCAGCCAGTACAGCGGATTTTCCGTGTCCGGAACACGGCGGTTGCCATCCTGCCTGAACAGAACAAGCGGCAGATGCGAGATTGTCGTCGACAGGTAACTGATGCACGCATAGACGGCGGCAACACCCATCGCTTTCTCAGCCGTAACCGAGACACCGGACAACGACACGCCGCCATTGGCATCGCGGATCGCCCTGACCAGATCCTCGATCGTCATCTGTGTCAGCGTGTTTGCCGCCTGCGGACGCATCAGCGCACGCGCCGCGGCACTAAGGCGATCACGAATTCCCATAGCGTTCCTATGCCGCCGCGAAAATCTGGCCGCGCTCGTACTCGACCGTGACGACACGGCGCGGCGGTTTCGGGTTCATGCTCATGAGCGCAACGGCATTGAATGCGGCCATCAGCGGGTCGATCTTTGCCGTGCCCGACGCCTGCTTGGTAATCAGGATGGCGTTGCCCTTGGGCTCGACCTTGGCATTCCCGACACACCAGTTCATGAGCGGCTGGCCGGCATGCACGAGAGTGCCATCGGCAAGCTTGCGCTCCGCTGTCTTGATCGCACCTGTGAGCTTGTATCCCTGGCTGACCCCGACGACACGCTCCTCGCGGGACGCATCGCCCTCGCCGCCGATGTCGTTTTCAGCAAGCGCATCAACGATAGTGCCAACGCCGACGGGATCGAGCCCGACCTTTGCCAGAATGCCGGCTTGGTCGACGCGCACGATGATATCAACCAGTTCGTCAATGTCGTCGCCGAGGTGATCGACAATCGTCAGGTCGCCATCGCGTTCGAAGTCCTCAAGCCTGGACGCTTCGGTCTGACGCAACTGCAAAACGCCGCGATATGCCCAGGCGCGGCAGAACAGTTTCCACCGGCGCGTTTCCCGTTCGCGCCCAAGGATGGCAAGCCCGAGCAGGTCGTCGAGGCCACCGCCATCGACACCGGCCACAGCGACATCGCAAGTCTCAAGGATCGATTCCAGTGTGACGTCCAGGTCGACAGCGGGCTCCCATACCTTTGCGCCAGCCCAACTATCGGACAGAAGCGCCAGACCGATTTCGACGTTGAGATGCTGCGACGCCCACCGGCGGATTTCCTCCTCGCCGGAAATCTGCGCGGCGTCCCATTCCTCGGCCAGGCGATCGATGTGCACGGACCGACCACGGTTCGGCGTCACCATCCACCAGTTCTCAGGGTCACGCCAGGCACCCGACTCGATCATGTCGGCGGGGAACTCGTAAAGGATCGGCAGCATCGCGCCGGTCGCTTTGCCGTCGCGGATCGCCCTCGCCTTTTTGAGTTCGGACTTGAAGACGCCGCGCGGCGCCTCCTCCGATTGGGTCGTGATGAAGACGAGGAAGCCCTCGGCATTCGGCAGAAGTCCACCGCGGATCTGACCGATCACCCGGTGCGCGTTCTTGACCGATGCCAGCTCGTGCAATTCGTCGACCAGGACACCGACCGGCTTGACGCCCGTCAGGACCTTCGTGTCGAACGTCTTGACCTTCAGCTTCGCACCGTTGCCCGGTAGCATCTTGCGGTCATCGTCTGACACCCACCGGACGGTGATCGTCTGCTTGTGCTCCTGTATGTGCATTCGATCCTTGAGCCACGGATCGGCCTCGATCATTCCGACGGCCTGCGTGAATGCAAGTTCCGATATCTGTTGCGTCGGGCCGATCAGAAGGAATTCCGCCCGCGGCCTGCGGTTCAGGATCAGGGCCGTCACCATGAGCGCCGCACCGTAACTCGTCTTGGAGTTTTTTTTCGGCACGAGACAAAAAAGCTCGCGCACCATCCGGACTTTTGTCTCGGGATCGAGCGATCCGAACAGGACGCGGACAATCTCGATGAACCAGTCGCCGCAGGCATCCAACAGCGTCGGCGTGCCGGGAACGTCCGGCAGCCGCAGGCGCTTGAAAATCGCAACGGCCCGCTCCGCCTCCGACTTGTACAGGGGCAACTCGGGCATGAAGGACTCGCCGGCCACGATCCGCTCCGCCCAATCGGGTCGGCTCAGATCCCACGGCAGTGCGGTCATCCGGTGTCCTTCAAAAAAAATAATTCAGCCAAAAAAATTCGGAAAAATCTCCGAATGAGATGGGTGGGCGGTAGCCGGTGGGGCCAAATCTGCAGAGATCCGACCCGCCCCCCCTACGTGACGAACTCGCCGCCATTGCGGCGCTCGCCGCCGGGCAGTTCCTTCACCTCGTTGTCGTGCACGCGGCAGAGCGAGCGCAGGTTGTCGAGGATGTCCCTGCCGCCGTTGCGACGTGAGATGATGTGATCAACCACCACTGCCTTGCGTCGGCAACCCGGTGCCACACACATGCCGCCGTCTCGCTTCAGCGCCGCGGCGCGCAGCCGCTTCCATTGCGGTGTCAAGTAGAACTCGTCGACCTGCTTCGCCGGCGGCAGCGCCGTGCGTATCTCGGCATCCTTGATCCTGGGCTTGACCGTGCTCAATCGTGCCATCAGTTCACCGCCGCACTGCCGGATATCGCGTCATGCCACTCGGCCGCATGCGGGTCAGGCTCCGCCGGCGCGTCTGCGCCCTTGCCCTTGTCCCGGGGCTGTTGCGGACGGGACAGCCCAAGCTCGGCTTGGGCGTCGTCGCTCGCCTGCGCCCTTGCCAGCGACCACTGGTCCATGGGCGTGAACCCGAACCGGCCGGACAGGTCCATCATCTGCTTGAACGCCACGTCACGCCGCGCAACGGACGGGTTCTTTCGTGGCATCTTGTCACCAGACACAGTCGCCACCATGACGGAGAACCCCTGCTCGGCGATGTCATCGACCGCCTGCAGCCATTCCGAATAGTAGTAGCAGAAGCATGCGAACATCTGCCGGTGCTGCGCCTCGAACCGCAACAGCTTTGCCTGGACCGGCGCCAGTTCGTCCCACACTGCCGCAGCCGCCTTCATGCGCGGATCGGTGATGAACTTCGGCGGCGCCAGCGCATCGCCATCGCCATCGAAAGGCGCAAGCATGGCGGCGAAGCGGTCCGCTTCCTTCTCGACTTCCGTCTTGCGCGGCGCCTTCTGCTTTGCCTTGCGTGCTGTCATCAGTCCCTGGCCTGGTATCTCAGTTCGTCCGCCTTTGCGGCGGCCCGTTGGTAATGCTCATGCGACGGCCATGTGCCGCCGGTCCGGTTTGCCCTGCGAAGTTGCCCGACCGTCATTCCAGCCGCTTCGGCAATCTCCTTTTCAATGGCGAGAGTGATCGGTTCGATAAGATCGATGATCATGGCCGCTCCAAACGAAAAACCCGGCCGCGCGTCTGCGGGCCGGGTCGATCGGGACATACCTGTCCTGAATGCGAGCGATGTCAAGTTTCTGCCCCACTGTCAAGCGCACTTATGCAAACGCCTCGTAAGTGATTGATTTTCCGTGATCCAGGGTGTCGCCGGTGCGACCGGTCCTGTGACCTCGATTCGCTCAAGTTGGCCATTGAGCGACTGGGCGAGCACGCAAAGCGCCTCGTGCCAGACCGTATACTCCGCCCTTGCACACTCGACTTGCGCCCACGATGCGCCCGTGTTCCTGACCAGGCAGGCGATCTGCCCGCGGCGCTTGGACTGATCCCGCCACAGATACTGCTTCCGCCCACCGGCATCGAGCAACGGCACCATGCGCCCGACGCCTTCCGCCTCCCAGTCGGGCCTTGTCCCGGCCCGCCCGTGCACGATCACGGGCACCGTCGCCTCGGCCGGCAGCATCATAACCGCATCGTCAATGATCACAGCGTCGTCGTTCACACCCACGCCCGAATACCCGTATCGCAGCGACGCCGGTGGCAGGTCGACACGGCAGCCGAGCGCGATCACCCCTGAAGCGCCACCGCCCATGACATCGCCCGGACCGCTGTTGACCAGCGCCGTGCCCGCCCGCTGCGCCTTGTCGATGCACTGCACCCGATACGCCCACTCGATCAGTTTCTCGATATCCCAGACTTCACGCATGCAGTACCTCGCCGTTTTCCGCCATCTGTCACACCTCACAACCGCCGCGGCATACCTTCAAATCCGGGGTATGCCGCCCGTAACCCATTGATTTCATTGCCTCTGTCATACCTGTCATACCTGTCATACGTTACACACACACTCCGCGCACGCGCACGCGCGCACGGGGGCCGTTTTGAGGTGCGACACGTATGTCAGGTATGACAAACCGTTTCCTTTCAAGGACTTAAGCGCGACACACCTCTTAACTTCACCGCCTGAAGGTGTGACAGGTATGCCGGATTTCACCGCCTAACCGCCCTCCTCCGACCAGTCGACGGGCTGTTCGACGATCGCGTCGAACAGGGTTCTTGCTTCCGCCAGCGTCGGCAGGCGGTAGCAGGACACGCGCGTCACCTCGTCCGGATTGCCGCCGAACTCCATGGGCACGGCGCGCCGGACCTTGGTCACGGACGGCATCAGTTTGCGGATCTTCATGCCGAACACGGTCTCCTCGGACCGCCGCCGGATCCCGATCATCTCCGCATGCCTGCAATAGTCGTTGAAGAGATGCGCCGCCGGTACGATGTCGCACCACGCGTGCCCGCGCGTGACCTCGCCCGCCATCAGCCGGTCGAGCCACCACGCCTCTATCGGGTCGAGAGACCGCAGTTTCTGTTCGAGCAGCGCGCCGGTCTTGGGGATCGTCCGCAGGTCGACGTCGTCCAGATCCCAGGCCAGCATGTCATGCAGGAGGCCGGCATAACCGCCGTCGTCCATCTGCTTCAGGATCGCCTGGAAATAGCCCGCGTCCTTCGCCCGGTGGCCCTTGATATCGATCACGGCAAAACGCCGCTCATCCTTGCCGGAAGGCACAACCCAGTCCTCGTTCGACGTCACCAGAAGGCGCACGTAATTCGGCAGGCGGATTGCGTCGATGCCCTTCTGCTCGATCATCTGCCAGTCGGAGGTGACGAGGCCCTTTAGCCGCCCCTCCGCCTGTTTGTCGCCGGCCCAGAAGCCCTCGTCCGCCTGCAACAGCAGACACGACGCCATATGCGCGTTGAACTGGCCGACGATGTAGCGCGGGTCGTCGACCAGGTAATAATGCGGCGCGATCAGGCGCCCGAAGATCTGGCCGACCACGGTCTTGCCCGAGCCTTGCGCGCCCCGGAACACGAGCGACGTGCCGATGCGCTCCGTCGGTTTCTGGAGCATGTGCGCGAACCATGACAGCACCCACTCGAACAGGGTCTCGCGCCCGCCGCAGACGTTCTCCAGCATGTGCTCGGCGAGCAGCGACCATGAGCCGGGCGCGGGATCGAACTCGAACCCCTTCCACAGGTTGTAGTAACCCTCGCGCTCATAGGCGCCTGTCGGGTCGGGCACGAACTCAAGGCCCACAAACTGCCGCCGGCGCACGTCTGACAGCCACCGGCGCGACCATGTCCAGGGCTTGCCGTCCTCGCCCTCGACGAAGCGGTTGCGGAACCAGAGCTCGAACGCGTCTTTCGTCAGGAACTGGTAGCGCTCATGCGGATTGCCCGCCGGGTTTTCCTTCAGGATCACCGCCTTCGACCCGACCAGCATGACAGCGAACGTCTCGTTCATCCGGTCGGCCGAATACTCGGCCGATCTCGGCAGGAACACGACGTTGCCGCCCTCGACCGCCTCGCGCATGGGGTCCGTGTCGTCCTCGGTCACGGGGTACTCCTCAAGGACCGCAGCCAGTCGTTATGGTCCATGCCCTCGGGCGCCATGGAGAGATGCGTTTCCGTGCCCCGTGCGGCCTGTTCCCGGCAGACGCCGCGCAGCACGGCCATGCCCTTGGCCATGTCCTTCATGTCGTTGTCGCCAAGCACGGTGAGCCTCCTCACCTGCGGCGGGATGGGCAGCGCGCCCATGGCATGCCACGACCCGGCGGTCCAGACCGGCACATCCGGCAGCACCTCGACCACGGACAGCCCCGTCTCGATGCCCTCGCAGGTCGCCAGCCGGTCGGCGGGCTCGCCCAGGCGGATCGCGCCGATGCCATGATAGAACCCGCGTATCTTTTTCGATTTCAGGATCTCGCCGTCTTGCGTGACGATTTCGGCCTTGCCCGAGCCGTCCGGTTTCAGCCATGTCATGTGCACGCCGGTAAAGCGCGAGTCCGGCGCCTGGAACGCCGCCAGCATGGCCGGGCCGGTGAGGACTTCGCGCGGCGTGTCGTCCACCACTTCCCAATAGGTGATGTCATCGCCGTGGGCGATCCGGAAGCGCGACAGGTCCGCCGTCCTGATCCCGCGTGCCTCGCGCAGATATGTCTCCGTGATCGTGCCCTCGATCGGCCGGCCCTTTTTCCAGATCGCGTAGGCCTTCGCGCGCTCGTCCTCGCGCGAGCGGACAGCCCCTCGCGGCGGCGGCGCCTTCTGCCGTGCCGGCGCGAGCTGCACCGGTCCGCCGTTCAGGAATTCGACCGCCTGGGCAAAGTCGAGGCCCTCCGCCTTGTTGAGCCAGGTCAGCACGTCGCCGGTCTCGCCGCACGAGGCGGAAAAGCACTTGTAGGCCCCGATTTCGGGATAGACAGCAAAGGACGGATTGCGGTCCTCGTGGAACGGACAGAGGCCCGTGTACGACCGGCCGGAGCGTTTCAGTTTCACCCGCCGCGCCACGAGGCCGACCAGATCGGCCGCCACCTTCAGCCGCTCGATCTCGGCGCGGGGAAGCCCGCCGCTCACGGTAATTGCCCCGTGCAGTGGCGGAAATTTTGTGGCAACGTCGGCGTGAGAACAACTGGTAGATACTTGCGGGCCGAACTAGAGAACGGAGGGTTCGCTTGCCCTACATGCGAATGCACTGTCAGCACTGTGACACTGAGAACAGCGCCTTTGACGTCGTGAGTTCGTTCTTGACCTCTAGCAACAAGATCACGGAAGGCAGGACATATCACTTTGACGCTTTTTGCATATGCGGTGTCTGCGGCCGGGCGACGATAGCTTACCTTTTTGGGCTCGATCGTGGCGGCAACTTGTCGAATCCGCATGAGATGGGCGTAAACCCGCTGAATGGGGGATATAAACTGATTGAGCAGTACCCCCAAGACAGCACTTCCGACCTGCCACATCATTGCCCGGAGCGAATCCTCAATCTTCTGGGGCAGGCGAGCGACAATTTGCGAAGAAAGAACTGGGACTCCTCGGGGATGGCGTCCCGCAAGGTTCTCGAAGTCGGTACGCGCATGGTTATCCGCAACCGCGGAGACGAAAACCTGCAGGCGGCGATCGATCTCAAGCTCAAGGCTCGCATTGATGCAATCTGGAACGCAGGGTTTCTGACCGACGACCTCAAGGATTGGGGCCACCACATCCGAATAGAGGGAAATGAAGCGACCCACGACGATGAGATCGACGAGGCTGAGGCCCGCGAGCTTTATGGACTCGCCGACTTGTTCGTCCGCTACGTTTTCATGCTGCCCAACATACTCGCATCGCGGCGACAACAAGACCCGCCGTTCCCGATCGAAGATCCGGCGGGACCGACAACGTAACCACATCGTCTTCATCCCGCCTCCGCGAACAGCGACGGCGCACGCGCCGCATCGAGTGCCGCCGCGGCCGCCGGATTGATCCACAGCACCTCCGTGCGTTCCCGCGCGCCGTCGGCAAGGGCCGTGCGCGTCACGCGGCGCCAGTCGTGCAATGCCCGGTCGTACATGTCGGACGGATAGCCGGACAGCACCACCATGCCCTCAAGGCCCTGGAGCGCGCCGAGCAGTTCGGCATGGTCCTCGGGCGTCATCTCGTGCGTGTAGCAGTGATACTTGAGCTTGCCGCGCCGGCTTTTCTGGCTGCGCGTCTCCGGCAGGTAGGGCGGGTCGACGTAATGCAGCGTGTCCGCCCCGTCGGCCGCCTTGAGGACCTGCACCGCCGGGCGGTTCTCGATCACGACGCCACTCATACGACGAACGACCCGCTCGAGCGCATCCGGATAATTCGCCCAGTCCTTCGCGCAGTTCGTATGCGAGCCGCTGGAATTGGCCCTGAACCCCGTCCGGATCGCCGGATTGTGCCCGTCCGATCCGAAGCCCATCAGCGAGCGCGCGATCAGGCACCAGGCCCGGTCGACCGGATCGTCGTCCGGATGATAGGCCCGCTCGAACTCAGTCCTTGCGAACGGCGTCAGGCGCAGGCGATCGATCAGGTCCTCGGCCTGGTCCGACCGCAGCACCCGGAACAGGTTCACGACGTCGCCGCAGAGATCGTTATAGATTTCCGCCGCCGATCGGGCTTTGCGCATCAGCACCGACGCCGCCCCGCCATAGGGCTCGACATAGGTCTTGTGCGCCGGAAAGTGATCGATGATCCAAGGCGCCAGCAGCCACTTGCCGCCGTGATAGCGCAGCACGGGACGTGTCGGGATCGCCGCTTTCATTCCCCCTCCCCGGTCATCCCGCGCACCATGTCGATGCGCATGCCGATCCACCGCATGACGTTGACCGCCATGGAGTTTCCGAGCGCCTTGTAGCGCGGGCCGCCCGGACACTTCGCCGCCGGCTTGCCGCGCCACGGGATCTGCGTGTACCCGTCCTTGCACCCCTGCAGCCGCTCGCACTCGGTCTCCGTCAGACGCCGCACGGCCCGTTCCGTAGCAACGCATCCCCGCCCCTGGCCGGGCTTGCCGCCGCCGGCATTCAATTGCGGCGCGACCTGGCCGTCGCCGCCCTGCAGGCGCACCTCGCCGCGCGAGTTCTCCGCGAACGCGACCTGCCCGCCCGCATTGGCGTGGCTTCCGTCATGGCCCATGGCCCGCAAGGTGGGTGCGGTTTCGGAATCCGCGTCCGCGCCGTGGTCTTTCGACGAGAACGCCACCGCCTGCGGCCTTCGCCGGCTTTCCATTGTGTAGGCCGCGCCGTCGTCCCGCCATCCGGCGCCGTTCGAGGCATTGTCGGGATTGAGCGACTCCATGCGTTCCTGCATGGCGTAGACGGGCGCATCGCAGACAAAGGTCTCGGCCTCGAAATCCTGGCGCCCGCCGTGTCCGGTTAATGTCGCCGACACGTCGACCGGGCCCGCCGTGTTACCGCCTGCGAAGGCTGCAGGAACGATCGGCGTGCCGCGCCCGGTGCCGTCCTCGCTGGCGTCGAAGCCTTCCCCTCGCAATGCGTGAGCGACAAGATGCCCCTCGCGGCCTGCGTGGTCTCCCTTCTGATTTGCCGCGGAGAGCGGCGCGGAGACTAAGCCCCCTCCGCATTCGAAATCCGTTCCGAGTCGGCCACCGCCCTGAGTGCGGCTGCTAAGGGTTCGGGCAACACCTTGCCCCGCTTCGCGGCGCGGCGGAGGATGCCCCGACAGGCACGCGCGCTCAAATAGTACCGCGGCGGCACGGGACCATCCTCCAAGACATCCGACAACGAACACACGGCGCCGCCGCTGCGGGACGGCGCGCCCCAGGCCGTCCACTCGGACGTACTGAGCGTCAAGCACCCGGTAGGCCCACCCATACCGGAGTTCGCCCACGCCCCCGAGGAAGGCGCCAAAATCCCGTCCTTCGTTGGATGACAGGACGCCGGGGACGTTCTCCCAAAGAACCCAGGCGGGGCGATAGCGCTCAGCAATGCCAAGGAAGGTGAGAGCGAGGTTGCCCCTCGGGTCAGTAAGGCCCTTTCGAAGTCCTGCGACCGAGAACGACTGGCACGGCGTTCCGCCGACGAGAAGGTCAAATTCAGCATCTGGCCACTCCTGGAAATTGGTCATGTCGCCCCAGTTCGGCACGCCGTTGGAGCTATGCGGTTCGCCCGGCAGATTCGAGCCATAGTGATGGGCAAGGACCGCGCAGGGAAATGGGGCTATTTCGGAGAACGCGACGGGCGTCCACCCGAGCGGATGCCATGCCACGGTCGCCGCCTCGATGCCGGAGCAGACCGAGAGATATTTCAGCGGCCTCATTGCCCCCGACTCTCCTCCGGCGCGATCCGCCCGTAAAAGAGTTTTGCCGGATGCGGTGTCGCCCGCTCCGTGTGCACGGTCATCCCGAAATCGGGACGCGTAGTCTCGTGGATCGTATAGCCGGCGACCGCGCCGATCAAAGCGAGAAGGACCCCCAGACCGGCGAGCGCGCCGACCGTCTTCAGCGTCTGGCCTGTAACCCCCGCCCGCCTCATGGATCACCGCCCGCGCGGTGATGCCGCGCAAGGTTGCCGGACAGGTGTTTGAGCAGGTCCGCGACCCGCACCGGATCGAGCGGCAAGACGACCGTCTCGCCGTCGACGATCACCACCTGCTCGATCACGCAGTCGGCCGTGATCTCGCCCGGATCGCGATAGAACACCTCCGGCCCCCGCCCGCTCATGCCGCAATCCCCGTAACTTGTGTCCCGGCGGACTCGATGAACCAGCCCCGTCCCCAAAGCGTGCGCACGCGCAATCCGATGTCGGGCAGTGCTTTGCGGGTGCGCATCACATACATGTGGACGAGCTTTTCAGCCGTGACCGGTCCGCCGTCGGGATCGTCGCCGTAAAGGAAATCGATCAGGTCATCCATGGCGACTACCCCCCCCTGCCGTGCGCACAGGACCAGTGCCACCTGGAACACCTTCGGCGTAAGGCGGACGCGCCCGAGCGACGTCGAGATCGTTCGATGCGCAAGATTGAGCACGAGCTGCCCCGCCAGGACATGGGAGGATCTGACAGGGCGCGCTTCTATGACGGTGCGTATCCGGCTCATGGCACATCCCCGTCGTCCGTATCGTCGAGCACGGCGGCGAACAGGTCGTCCTCGATCACAGTGTTGAGGATCCGCGCGGCCAGTTCCGGCGGGCTCATGCCGCGCAGGATGGCCGGCGCCGCGAGGCGCTTGCGCAGGTGCGGCGAAACGATGACGCCGGGCGAGCCGTCCCATTGAAACCTCGGCAGCGCGATCCCGTAGTCCCTGCAGAAGTGATAGAGCGTCGACGGATTGAGTCCGGCGCGCGCCGCCGTTTCCCTGATGGTCAGGCTTTCGGCGACGGCCTTTCGGATGATGGCCGTGCGACGGTCGACCTCTTCTTGAGCGAGGACAGGGCCATGCCGGCGAAAGCGGACGTTATGGCGCTTGCACCAGGCCGCCAGACCCGACGGCGACATGCCGAGCCGCTTGGCCATGCCGGTCATCGTCAGCCCGTCCTTCACGCCTTTCTCAATGGCCTTGCGACGGAGTTCAACGGCGTGAAGTGACATCCGCCCGGGCATCACCCGTCCTCCGGCCATGAGCAGCGCTCCGCCTGGACGAGCTGGCACCCGCGCCCGAAGGAAATGCGCAAGGTCCTGACCGCGCCGGTATGCGTGCGTGCGGCCACGCCGCGGAATTCGCCCTCGCACGGCTCGCTTGCATCGGTTGGCGTGTAGACGATCCGCGCGCCGATGCTCAGATCCCGGAACGGAATGTTCGCCGTCATGGCACGAACCTCGGTCCCCGTGCGGGCACCGCGACATCCTTCGGACCGGCGTGATGGAAATGCACATATCCTGCCCGCTCCATCGCGCCGACGAATGCCCGGTGAAAAGCCAGGTACTGACCGGCCGTGTACGACGCCGTCGCGTGACGTTGCCGCCCGCGCCCGCGGCTAAGCCCGAGCGTCACACACCGGCAGTGGATCGAGGCCTCGGACCGGCCCATGCGTTCCGCCGTTTCCCTGATCGAAAGCCCCTCCTCGATCAGGGCCTCAAGCCAGTCGTCCTCTTTATCGGTCCATCGCCGCCTGGATCGCGCCGCCGCCATCATCCCTCCTCGCTCATGAGCCGTTCCGCCGCCGCGCGCAGGTCGGACATGCGCGCAAGCGCCTCGTCGACCTCCGCCACGATCCGCCCCGCCTCGCCGGGCGAGACCGTGCCGTCGGCAAGCGCCGACGACGTTTCCGCGAACACGTCCGCCACCTCGCGCGCGGTGCGCGACACCTGCTCGGCCAGCCCGGACACGGCGTCCGTATCGAGGGGCTTCAGCACATAGCCGGCGGCATGCGCCAGAAACGTTGTCACGACCGGCTCGCCGCAGCGGTCCTCCAGCGTGCGCACGATGTCGGCCGGCATGAACCGGCTGGCGTTCTCGCCGTCAGCGTCTGAGTATTTGAAAAGCGTGCCACGGCTGACCCGGAGACCTTCCGCCGCCAGGGTGTCGCCGCCGCACGCCGCGATCAGTTGGGCGGTCGCCTGTTTGAGCGTGCCCTTCGGCCTGGGTTTGTAGGGCGCCCTAGACATGCGCGCCCTGCGCGGCACCATCGCGCACGTCTTGCGGCGAATCCCCGGCACGGTCATGCTGCGCATTCCTCGCAACAATCACAGAGACAACGCCATGTCCGACAACGACAAAGACCTCGTCAAAAACGCCGACGACCTCGCGAATGCAATTATGTTCAGGGCGCTTTTCCAGGCCGTCTCGTCTCTTGCTCAGGATCCGGAGACGAGTGCCGTGAGCCTTCGCGATCACGCCATAAGGATGGCGCAGCTTTTTCCGCTTCCGCACTTGCCGAAGTCGGACCAAGGCGCGATGCGGAGCGAAGCGGCGGCGCGAGTGGCCATCATCTTCGGCGTTCCCGAGCAGCCCGCGACCCGTCAATGATGCCTGGCGCGCGGGCCATGACCGCGCAAGGTGATGCCCAATCTGCTCCAGCCATTCACGGTCGGCGCGGGCAAGGCCCGACCGGAATGGGAACGCCCTCCCCACATCCGGCGTCGGAAGACAGCACTCAGGCGCAACCGCAGCAACGGCCGCCGTCGCCGTCATTGCGAAAAACCCGCGGCGCGTCATCGCTCGTGTGCAGGGCGCTTTACCCATGGCCATTCCCCATGACCGTGCGCCGTGGCGCAGGCATCATCCGGTCATGTCCCGCCCCCTCACCTCGCCCGCGCTCGATGCCGCACTCGCCCGTCTCCGTTTGGCGCGGCGTCTCGTGCGCGCGGAAAAGGGACCGGCGGGCGTGCCCGGAAAGTCTCTTGCGACTCACTCCGGACAGGCGCCCGCCGGCAAGGTGCGCCGCATCAGGGGATGTCTTCGGATAGGAAGACGCGGCGAGGGAGGAAAGGATCATGCCCGCGCCTCCAGGACGGACGGGGCATCAACGTCGTGACCGCGCTCGCGCAGCCATGCGATTCGGGCGTCGTGCATATCGTTCGGAGTAACTTCTCCGTTTGTAGCATCGATAATTCGTTGAACGACTTCTGGACGAGGCCACTGCTCACCCAATGCGTATCGCCTCGCCATGCGTGGCTGGCTAACGCCAATCTTCTGCGCCAATTTGGAATAGGTCAGTTTATGAAGCTTTCGCCATGCCTCTAATGTCATGAACAATTTAGGTCCATATTGGACCATTTTTGTCAAGAAAGAAATTTAGAAGGTTCGATTTCGACCTATATGAATTGGTCCAAATAAGACATACCGTGTGCATGAAGAACCGAATCAAACAGCTTCGGAAAGAGCGAAACATGTCTGCCGGCGCCGTCGCTCGACGCATCGTCGATCTGTATGACGACATCGAGCACATCGAGCCGGCGACAATCAGCAAAATCGAAAACGGCAAGATGCGTTTAAGCGATCCTTGGATTGAGAAAATCGCGAACGCGTTGGACGTCGGCCTAGCCGACCTTTTCGTTGAGGCGCCTCCGCCTGAGCCAATCTACGTGCGCGGCCGCGTCCAGGCCGGCACATGGGCGGAATCGCTCGAATGGGACGAGGCCGACCGCTACCCGGTCTGGGTCCCGATCCCCGATGCCTGGAAGCCGTTCCCGAAATACGGCCTCGAGGTGCGCGGGCCGTCCATGAACAGGCGTTATCCCGAAGGAACCATCCTGATCTGCGTGGGGATCCTCGACGCCGACATCGAGCCGGAGGAAGGGCACCGTTATATCGTCGAGCGCCAGGACACGGCCGGCCTCCACGAAATGACGGTCAAGGAACTCAGGTTCGACAAGCAGGAGCGGCCCTGGCTATGGCCCGACTCCGACGATCCGGACTTTCAGCAGCCGATCGCGGCCGAGGGCGAGGACGGCGGCAGCGTCGAGATCCGCGCCATCGTCATCACGTCCGTTCAGCCGGAGTGAATTTTCCTGTGCGTTTCGCGGGGAACGCGAG
>CBDHYJ010000006.1:0-37955 GCA_965275905.1 Hyphomicrobiales bacterium
CAAGGTTGACAACTTCTGAACCTTCGGCACCCATCTTCACTTCTCGTAAAAGTTGCAAAGCGCGCTGATCGTGCCGCTCGCTTTCGCTCCGTGTTAGGCCGGCCCGTTGATCGCGCCGTGCGGCGTGCTATCTCAAATGCGGTCTGGCACGAAAGTTGAGGGAGGACGGGACAACCATGCAAAAGGTCATGCTGATAACCGGCGCGTCGAGCGGAATAGGTCTGGCAACAGCGCGGCTTGCGGCGGAACAGGGGTACAGGCTCGTCCTGGCCGCCCGCTCGATCGACAAACTCGAAAAACTGGTGTCCGAACTGGGTGGTGCGGATCAGGTTCTGCCAATTGCGTGCGACGTCACGGAACACGGTGATCAGGAACAGATGGCCGCGAGGGCGCTGGAAGCCTTCGGCCGGATCGACGTGGTCTTTGCGAATGCGGGCATCGGAGGCAGGCCGGGAGGCTTCACCGGCGCCGACCCGGAGTACTGGAAACAGCTGATCCTCACCAACATCTATGGCTGCGCCCTGACGATCCGCGTCTGCGCCGACGCGCTCAAGTCGGCGAGGGGACACCTGATCCTGACCGGTTCCAACGCGGGCCGGCGGACTATTCCGGGATCCATGTACAGCACCACGAAATGGGCGGTCACGTCGATGGGTTATGGCGCGCGGGAGGAATTCGCGGGCACCGGCGTGCGCGTCACGCTGCTCGAACCCGGTATGGTCGATACGCCGTTCTTTGACGACCCGAAGCCCGATGCGCTCAAGGCCGAGGACGTTGCCAGGAGCGTGATGTACGCAGTCTCCCAGCCGGAGCACGTGAGCGTGCACGAACTCCTGATCCTCCCGACGCCGCCTGTGGACTGAGCGACGGCCGGTAACGGCAAGCGAAGACATCGTCCTCCCGGACGGACGTTCCGCGTTCGGACTCCTCGTGATCGCAAGATAAGAATTATTGGCACTTCCGTTTCATCGTCATCAGGTTATCTTATTTTCAATGATCACGATGAAACAGCTCCGGTATTTTGACGCGCTTGCCGATTGCCTGCATTTCGGCCAGGCGGCGCAGCGTTGCCATGTTACGCAGCCTGCATTGAGCATGCAGATCAAGGAGCTAGAAGAACATCTGAGGGTCGCCCTCATTGAACGCCATCACCAGGGCGCCGTGCTGACGCCTGAAGGTGAGGAAATTGCCCGGCGCTGCAAGATCGTGCTGACCGAGGTTTCGGATCTGGTCGACTTTGCGCATCACCAGCGCAGTCTGCTGACCGGTTCGCTGCGCGTCGGCGTCATTCCATCGATCGCGCCGTATCTCCTGCCCAAGATTTTGCCCGAGCTGCGCGAGCGGTTCCCGGAACTGGAGCTCGCCGTGCGCGAAACGCAGACGCGCAACCTGATAAGGGAGGTTCTCGAAACGCAGTTGGACGTTGCCATTGTCGCGCTGCCGATCGAAGAGGCCGAGATCGAGGAACTCGCGTTGTTCGAGGACCGCTTCCATGTGGCGATAGCGAGCGGGCATTCGCTCGCGGAATTGAACCGCGTGCCGCACGCCCGCCTCGCGGACGAAAAACTGCTTCTTCTTGAGGAGGGACACTGCCTCAGAGATCAGGCCTTGAGCTTTTGCAGTGCGCTCGGCGCCAAACAGCAGATGGACGAGTTCGGGGCGACCAGCCTGGCGACGATCGTGCAGATGGTGGCCAGCGGCTATGGAGTGACATTGCTGCCGGAAATGGCGTTGCCGGTCGAGGTCCGCGACACGCGTTCGGTACAAGTGCGGCCTTTCGAGAATCCATGCCCGAGCAGGACGATCGGTCTCGTCTGGCGCCGGACTTCGCCGCGAAGGGCCGACTACGCGGAACTCGCTAAGACCATTATCGATGTGGCCAGGCCACGGTAGCCGCGTTCAGCGGATGTCCCAGACCTCGCCGGCGTTCAGGGCGCGGAAAGCGCCGGGATTGACGCCATGATCGATCCGCGCCTGATGCAGCGCCTCGACCGGAGCGTCGCGCCCCTCGCTGGTCAGGCGGAATGTGCCGAAATGGCTGGCGAGGGTCGGCGGTTTCCCCAAATCGATATGGGCGCGCACGGCTTCGTCCGGGTTCATGTGCGAATAAGACATGAACCAGCGAGGTTCATAGGCGCCGATGGGCAGGACCGCCATCCGGAACGGGCCGTATCGCTCATACGCCTCGCGGAAGTGATCGCCATCGCCGTATCCGGAATCTCCGACGAAGTAGATGCTGCCGTCGACCGTCTCGATCACGAATGATGCCCACAGCGCCATCTGCCGGTCGAACACCCCGCGCGCCGACCAGTGATGCGTCTTGTCGAGATGGATCCGGACCGTGAGGTTCAGCATTATGTTGTCGCGCCAGTCGTAGGTTTCGACTTCGACAGCAGGGTCGTGGGCCTTGATGATCGTATCGTTGCCCAGAGGGGCGATGATGCGCGGCGTGTCGCGATGCCAGAGCCGCGACAGCGTCTCCACATCCATGTGGTCGTAATGATTGTGGGTCACCAGCACGGCATCGATTTGCGGCAGGTTGTCGAACGCAATGCCGGGATCGTTCGCGCGCAGGGGGCCGAACCGTTTCGAAGGACTCGCGCGCTCCGACCAGACCGGATCGGTCAGAATGTTGAGGCCCTGGGTCTGAATGAGCACGGTCGCGTGTCCGACGAAGCTGACGCGCAGACGCTCGCCATCGATGCGCTCCGGCGGCCTGTCGGAATAACTGTTTTCGACCCTTTCGGGCCAGGGCTCCCAATCCGCGGTCATCTGCCATTTCAGGAACGAAAGCAGACCCGGCTTGGGCGGGCGCCCCGGATTGAAAAACCGGAGGCCGTCGAAATGATCCGACTTGGGACCTCTGTAATAGGGATTTCGGCCGAGGTTAGTCGGCGCGAAACGCCATGTTTTCGCTGAGCGCGCTATCCTCTGCCGCACCTTGTTGCCCCCAGCAACAACTCCGATAGTTTCGTTGCGCAAACTATTTGGCCGATCTCGGTTTGAACTGCGTCGTCCGCACGAGTGACAGATCTCTCAACCGAACACCCGTATGCGTTGAAACAGAGTCATGGTCGCACCTATTCCTAGCAATAGATACTCTTCTGTGCGTAATCAGCGATTGTGGCGAAGATGAGGCTCCGCGAAGGCATACTGCAATTGAGACGGGTACGGACTATTCCGCGGCGTCCGCCAGTTGAACCGGAACCGGAAGCCGTTCCGTTTCGGCGGCGCGCAGCGCTGCCAGCTTCCTGTCTGCCCAAGCGCGGATTACCGCGCCGAAGCGGCCGAACGGAACAGTCCTGCGTGCGGAGATTCTCTCCAGCAATGCAATAAACAAGTTCCGAATCTTCGCGGCGTAGAGCGATGGGGCCGCAATAAGCACCGGCGTCAGCACAAGTGTCAGCAGGGTGGCGAAACTGAGGCCGAAGATGATCGCGGTGGACAGTTGCACCCACCACACGGACGTTACGCCCCCGAAGGAGATTGCAGTGGGCCAGGGCCAGAACTGGAAGCTGATCTGGAGCGCCATCGGCAGAAGGCCGCATACCGTGGTGATTGTCGTCAGCAGGACCGGCCGCAGCCGCTGTGCCGCGGTCCTGAGCACTGCATCAACGACGCTCATGCCTGCGCCAAGCATCCGGTGATAGGTGTCGATCAGCACGATTGAGTTGTTCACCACGATGCCGGCCAGCGCGACAATGCCCGTTCCGGTCATGATCACCGAAAAGGCCTGGCCGGTCACCATCATGCCGATCAGCACGCCGATCACCGACATGACGACCGTCGAGAGGGTGAGGAACGTGTGATAGAAGCTGTTGAACTGGGTGACGAGGATGATGAACATCAGGAACAGGGCGCCCAGCATGGCGTTTCTGAGGAAAGCGCCGGACTCTTTCTGCTCCTCATCAGCGCCGCGGAATTTGAAGGCAACGCCTTCCGGCCAGGTTTGCGCGTCGAGCCAGGCTTGCAACTCCTTGACCTTGTCATCAGCCAGCACGCCCTGGACGGTGTTGGCCTTGACGTCCATGGAAACCTGACCGTCCTTGCGGACAATGGAGTCGACGCGGGGTTTGGCCGTCCGGGTAACGAAGTTGCCGATCGGAACCAGGCCGTTAGACGTGCGAATCTTGAGTGTGTCCAGATGCGCGATCGTACGCTGCTCTTCCGGGAAGCGGGCGCGGATGTCGATCTCGTCCTGGCTGTCATCGGGACGGTAGGTGCCGATCAGAATGCCGTTGGTGACCATCTGCACCAGCGATCCAACCGATGTAACGTCTGCGCCGAACCGGCCGGCTTCCTCACGATCGACGGCCAGCTCCCACTCGATGCCGGGCAGGGGACGGCCATCCTCGATGTCGATCAGATTGTCCATTCTTTCAAGCTGGGCGCGGACACGTGCCGCCGTGGCTGTCACCGTCTCGGTATCGTTCGCCTTCACCTGCAGTCTGATGGCCTTGCCTGTCGGCGGGCCATCTTCGCGCTTGCGTACCTCGACCTTGATACCCGGAATGACCGATGTCAGATCGCGGATCTCCTGAAGGATGACGGCCCCACGCCGGCGCTGTTCGAATGGCTCCAACTCGATGGTCATCTGTCCGACCTGGTCCTTCGGAGCATCCTGGGTGGCGCCACCGCCAATTTTGGGGTCGGAGCCGGCGCCGCCCGTGCGGGTGAACACGGAGGCCACGCCGTCCACCTTCAGCACGATGTCTTCAACCTTGCGGGTCAGCGCCAGTTCTTCCTGGGCGGACAGGTTGCCTCGGGCGCCTACGAGCACGATTGCCTGTTCCGGTTCGGTGTCGACGAAGAACGTCACGCCGTTGTTGAACTCACCGTAGGCCATGAACACGCCGACCATGATCGCGATCGCCGCGAGCGTCACCTTGGCAGGGTGTTTGATGAGCCGGACGAGGAGCCGGATGTAGGCGCCGGTCATGCCCGGCACCTTGGTGAGATCTCCGCCCTGTTCGCCGGCCAGCATCTTGAGCGAGTCGGAATCCTGTTCCTCCGACTTGCCGAATATGCCGCCGAGCACCGGCAGGAAGACCATCGCGGTCACCAGCGAGGCGGTCAGGACGATGATGACCGTGATCGGCAGGTAGCTCATGAACTCGCCGGACACGCCGGGCCACAGCAGCATCGGGAGGAATGCGGCCAGCGTCGTCGCGGTGGACGACACGATTGGCCAGAACATTCTCTGGACTGCCATCAGGTAGGCTTTGCGCCGCTCGAGCCCCTCGGCCATCTTCCTGTCGGCATACTCGACCACGACGATGGCCCCGTCGACCAGGATGCCGACCGTGAGCACCATGCCGAACATGAGCATCATGTTTATGGTGAGGCCCATGAACCCGACCAGGAGAAAGCCGATCATGAAGGATGCCGGAATCGCCAGACCGACAAGCACGGCGGATCTTATGCCGAGGGCGGCAACCACGACAATCATGACAAGCGCAATCGCGGTCATGATGGCCGCTTGCAGCGAACCCAGGACTTCAAAAATCGTCTTCGACTGATCGAGAGAGAAGTCGATCCGGATCGCTTCCGGCCATTTCTTGGTTTCCTCGGCAACCACGCGCCGGACCTCGGCGTTGTTCTCGACGATATTGCTGCCGATCCTCTTGATTACCTCGATGGCAATCGCCGGCTTGCCGTTGAACCGGGCAAACTGGCTGGCGTCCTTGAAGGTCCTGCGGATTTCGGCAACATCCGAGAGCGTGACCACGCCGTCGCCTGACGCCTTCACCGGCAGCTTGTAGATATCCGCCGCGGTTTCGAACAGGCCAGGCACTTTGACGTTGAAGCGCCCCTGACCGGTATCGAGAGAGCCTGCCGCCACCAGTCGGTTATTCTGCGTGACGGCGGTGATCAGTTCGGCCTGCGTGACGTTATAGGAATCGAGCTTCGAGCGGTCGAACACGATCTCCAGCAGTTCCTCGCGGTGACCGGAGAGGTTTGCCTCCAGCACGCTCGGGATGGCCTCTATCGCATCCTGCAGCTTTCTGGCGTGCTGAAATAGTGTCCGCTCCGGCACATCGCCGGACAGTGTCGCCACGATGACCGGGAACAGGCTCAGGTTGATCTCGTTGACCGTCGGTTCGTCGGCATCACTTGGGAGCTCCGCCTTGGCGAGGTCCACTTTCTCGCGAACGTCCTGTTCGGCGGCATCCTGGTCGATGCCGACGTTGAACTCGAGAATGACCCCCGCATGTCCTTGCGATGCGATCGACGTGATCTCCTTCAGGCCGTCGAGGCCGCGCAATTCGGCTTCCATGGGCTTGATCAGGAGCCGCTCGGAGTCCTCAGGTGATATGCCCTGGAACGGGATAGAGACGTAGAACACCGGAACCTGAATGTCCGGATCGGATTCCTTGGGCAACGTGACGTAGGACCAGGCGCCGGCGACAACCATCACCACCATCAGGGTCAGGACCGTTCGGGGCCGCCCGAGAATGGCGGCGAGGGCGTTCATCATTGCTGAGACTCCACGACCGCTGAGGGTTGTTTGAAGACGGGTTCGACTTTCTGGCCGTCGACGACGTATTCCTGCCCCGTCGTGATGAGCGTGACGGTTTCCGGTAGTCCGGCAACCCAGACACCATCTTTCGCATCTTCGAGGATCGTGACAGGCACGAACTTCACGATGCCCTCTTCGTTGACGATCCTGACACCGATCCGGCCGGTGTCGTCCAGCGACAGCAGGGCAGGCGAGAACTTGTGCGCCTTTCCGTCTTGCAGCGGTATCCGCATTTCACTGGTGACGCCGTCCCTGAGCGAAAGCTCCGGATTGGGGATTTCCAGCTCGACCCGGAATGTCCGGGTGGTCTGGTCGGCGGTCGGCGAGATATGCCGGATCTTGCCGGTCGCCGCTTCGCCCGTGATCATCTTCGCGCTGCCCGGCATGCCGGCTTTGAGCTTGGCGATATCGCGCTCCGAGACCTGACCGACAACCAGCATCGGATCGAGGACCACCACGCGCGCGCAGACCGTGCCGACCTGCAGGAAGCTGCCGGGCTCTGCGGGGCGGTTTTCGATGGTCCCGGCAATCGGCGCCGTGACCTTCGTATAGCCCATCTCGCGTTCCATCTGTTCGACGGACGCCTTTGCCGCATCATATTTGGCTTGCTCCGCGGCCTGCTTTGTCCTCGCCACGAACTGCTGCTTGACCAGCTTGTCCGCCGCGTTGAGGTCCAGTTCGGCACTGGCCAGCCGCGCCTTCTCTTCCGCCAGCTTGGCCGGTCGCGATCCCAGGTCGAGCTGGCACAGCAGGTCGCCCGCCTTGATCCGGTCACCTTCCTTGTGCGGAACGGTCTCGACAATGCCCGGGGTGCGCGCCCTGACATCGACAGTGCGGACGGCTTCGGTCCGGCCTCTGATAAGGATTTCGGGACGCCGGACGGATGCGTTCTTGGTCTCGACTTCGACCCGGAACAGGGTCTGTGCAGCATCGGTCGATTTGTCCTCAGCCGGCGTTGTGCGTGACATGAGTTCGCCCGACGCCAGCCATCCGGCGATGGCTGCGGTGATTACACCAGCCCAGACGTATGACTTTTTCACTTTCACCTGACTTACTCCGCGGCTTTCATGTCGTCCGATTCAAGGGATGGATCGAGCCCCACGAAATTCATGTTCTCTTGCAGATACCGGATCTTGGCCTCGAAGACCGCGAGGCCGTAGCCGGTGACGAATTGCGTGCCGGAATGGTCGCAGTCACTGGCCATCTGACGGATCATCTCGTATTCGGCGCGGACATCTTCCAGACGCTGCGCGTAGACTTTCGCCAGGTTTTCCTGCGGCAGGTAGTCGCGCAGCAGCATCATGAACAGGAACTCTGACTTGAAGATGTCGTCACGAGGGCTGACCGAGAGCGACCGGACGAGTTCCGTGCGGCCCGCTTCGGTGATGGAATAGATTTTCTTGTCCGGCCTGCCTGCCTGCACCTCTTCGCGGCAGTCGAGAAGACCTTCTTCCGTCATCCGCGTCAGCGCCGGATAGATGGAGCCGTAGCTGGCCTCGATAAAGTGGTTGAACATTCCGTCCTCAACCATCTTCTTGATCTCGTATCCCGTGGCGTCTCCGAACGACAGGATGCCTAGGCAAAGTGTGCGTGCATTCATATGGCTATCGCGCTCCCCTCAGCGCCTTATATCGAACGAGTATATATCTAACTTTTATATATCGACTCGATATAGCCGGTTCAAGGCCGTGCAGGCGGCTCGAATGCGCGTCGTCCGGGGTTTAATTGTTCGGGCGCCGCAATATTTTAACGTTGGGCTGTGCGTGGCGGATTTGCAGGCCAGGAGAAGTGCGCGGATAAGGCATGGGTCGAACAAAGCCGGTCAACCTGTTATTTTGCCTGTATAAAATTGATGTAGATAGGACGTCGTGAACGAACATAAATCCGGGCGGATCGCGCCCGCCGAAATCATGGAAAAGTCCACAGCGATCCGCGACTGGCTCGGTGGCGAGGCCCGTTTCATCAAGGATCCGGATGTCGGAACGGCAGAGTTTGCGCGACGACTGGTCGCAGCGGGCATTCCGCTCGACCGGATGATGACCGCGATACCGACTCTGTATTCCGCACGCCGCGGGCTGGGTCGTTTATGGACGACGGAAGGCGGTGTCAGGGAACTCGAGTTTCCATGGGACAATGAACAGGCCTATGTGGACAGCCCGTTTCATGCAGCTCACGAAACCCGTGAATGGGTTGAGTTGCGTCTGGATGAGGTTGGCGATGACAGGTACGACATCGTGTCTGAACTGCGCGCGGAAGGCGTGACCCACTACATCTGCGTACCTGTCTTCTTCAGGGACGGCGCGGAAGGCGGCATTACCTACGCGACAAAGAGCGCTGACGGATTCAGCGAGACGGACCTGGCAATTCTCCGCGCCATTGAGTCGGCGATCGGCTTGATTCTGGAGGTGAACAGGACGTGGCGCATCATTCGCGAGACGCTGACCATGTATGTCGGCGCGGAACCGCAGAAGCAGATCCTTTCGGGCCAGGTGCGGCTTGGCGAAGTCATGCGCATGCGATCAGCGATCGTCTTTGCGGATATGCGCGGTTTCACGGCACTGACTTCACAGATGACCGCCGAGCAGGCCGTTGCGTTGCTGAACCGGTATTTCGACTGCGTCGTTCCGCCGATCGAAGACAGCGGCGGCCAGATCCTGAAATATATCGGCGACGGGGTGCTGGCGATCTACCGGGCTGATGCCGACGAGCACGCGGCCTGCGCCGCGGCGCTGGAGGCCTCCGATGCCATCCTTGGCCGCGTCAATGGCGATCGGGCAAAGGCGCCGGATGAGGAAAGGTTCGACATCAAGCTCGCGTTGCATTTCGGCGAAGTCGCCTATGGCAATATCGGGTCAGGGACGCGGCTCGATTACACCGTGGTCGGCAGGGACGTGAACATCGCCAGCCGGCTAACCGATCTTGCCGGTCGGCTGGAGCGCAGGGTTCTGATCTCGCGCGAGTTCGCGGAAATGCTGCCGTCTCTGGACTTCCATCCTGCCGGGGAGCACATGTTGCGCGGCGTTTCCGAACCGCAATCGGTGTTCGAGCCGGCCTTTTGAGAGAGCGGCCCGGTCGGTCCGGCTAGGCGCCTTGACCTGCCGGCTTGTGGCACACCACCTGCAGCTTGTTGCCGTCCAGATCGCGGAAATAGGCGCCGTAGTAATGCTCGTGATAGTGCGGACGAAGTCCGGGCGGTCCTTCATCGCTGCCCCCGTTGGCCATTGCTGCGGCGTACGCCGCATCGACCTGCTCCCGGGTCGCGGCGAGAAGCGCGATATGAGTTCCGTTCCCTACCGTTGCCGGATTGCGGTCGATCGGACTGACGACCCAGAATTGGCAATCGGTTTCCAGTCCGTATCCGACGTAATGCTTGTCTGTGTGAAAACAGCCGTGTCCCAGGATGTCCATCAGGGCGTCGTAGAACCGTTTTGCTCCGGCAATGTCGTTGGACCCGACCGTTGTATGGCTGAACATGAGCGCCTCTCGAATTCTTGATGCACTGCCCTCGATTTACCGCAACCGCAACCAATATATATACTGTCCGCATGTGACCGCGCGGACGCTTCTCACATCATCCGGTTGCAACCGCCGCGCGGGCGGCCCATGGGGAATGCGAATGTCATTCATCACGCAGGAAAACGTCAAGTATGCCGCTGCGCAGAAAGCCATCGAGACGTGGCTTCTGACGGAAGCGCTGGCATTGCCCGATCTGGGCGTCGTGCTCGACAGATTTGCCGAACGGCTGAACACGGACGGTGTGCCTGTCGTGCGGGCCACCACCCATGTGCGAACCCTGCATCCGCGCTATGTTGCCGTGACCCGTGTCTGGCACCGGGGCAAGGGGTCTGAAGAGTGGCGGCCGCTCTATGTCGCAGACGGCACGATCAGCGAGTATGTCAAAAGTCCGCTTCTGCATCTGCATACGACCCAGCAACCGCTCAACGTCCGGGTCGACCAGCCACACGACTTCGACATTCCCATGCTGGATGAACTGAAGGGAGAGGGCGTAACCCATTACATCCTGGCACCGGTCAAGTTCTCCGATGGCGTCATCCATGGCATGTCGATTGCGACCGACCATGCTGACGGGTTCAATGCCGATCAGGTCGCCCTGTTCATGGGACTGCTGCCGGCGTTGACTTTGCTGATGGAGATCAAGGGATTGCGCCGGGTGCTGCCCGAGATCCTGTCCGCTTACGTCGGGTCGGATCCCGCACGGCGGATTCTCGACGGGGATATACACCGCGGCGAGATCCAGACGATCGATGCGGCGATCATGGTCACCGACCTGCGTGGCTTCACGACAATGTCGAACGAGCAGGATGCCGACAAGGTGATGCACTGGCTGAACCGCTATTTCGACACCGTCGTGCCGTCGGTCGAGGAAGAGGGCGGCGAAGTCCTGAAATTCATCGGCGACGGCGTGTTCGCGGTTTTCCCGGTGACGGAGAGCCCGGAGGCGGCAAGCCGCAGCGCTCTCAAGGCCGCCTGCAGAATTCTTGATTTGATGCATCACACCGAATGCGACATGTGTTCGTACGACCCGGTGGTATCCCTGCATCAGGGAACAGTGTCCTACGGTAATATCGGTGCCGGCGATCGGCTCGATTTCACGGCCATCGGCAGTGACGTCAACCTGGTGTGCCGTCTGGAGCGCGTCTGCAAGGATCTCGATCGCTCGCTCGTCATGTCGGAGCAGTTCTCCCGGCAGGTCGGCGCGAAGACGATCCATCTCGGCGACCACATTGTCCATGGCTTCCGTGATCCGGTCCCCGTCTTCGGACTGGAGGACACGAACATCTGCGACCGCATGGTGTCGTGATTGCCGATCTAGAATAATCTTCTGGAACATAATAATGTTCCGGAATGAAGATCAACGAAATCCAGAGCTTTACGACGGTCGTCGAGGCGGGATCGGTGCAGGAAGCCGCACAGAGGCTCGGGTTGACCCAGTCGGCCGTATCCAGGCTTATCCAGCGGCTTGAGGAAGATATCGGGGCGCAGCTTTTCGATCGTTCGACCAAGCCCTTCCGCCTGACCGGGGCCGGTGAAAACGCTCTCGCACACTCCCGCCGGATCCTGAGGGCGCTTAATGACTTCACCGCCGATTTCTCCGACCAAACGAAGCCCGGCGGCCCGTTCCGGCTTGGCGTGACGCCGGCGCTCTCGGCATTTGCATTCAGAAAACCCGTCGAGCAGATCAGAAAGCTCTATCCCGACCTATCGGTCAGCGTCTCGACCAATTGGTCGTCCGATGTGGTGGCCGCGGTGCGCCGGGGCGACCTCGATGCCGGCGTCATCGTCTATGAAGCCGCCCGGCCGCTGGCGGAGGACGTTGTGACCCGCCGTCTTACGTCGGAACGGGTCCGGATCATCGCCCCTCGCGACGTTGCTCCGCCGGTCCTGGAGTCGATCGAGACCATGAACCGTTTCGGCTGGGTACTGCTGCCGGACCGCTGCCGCTATCGCGCCGAGATCAACAGACTGCTCGAACGGTCGCCGGAACCGTTGAATGTGGCCGTCGAGGGGGAAAGACAGGAACTCCTGATCTCGCTGGTGGCGGGCGGCGTGGGTCTGGGGCTCGCGCCGGAGTCGATGCTGGGCGAGGGGCCGCATCGCGACAGGATCAAGATCGTTGACATGCCGGGCTTCAATCTCGACGTTTCCTTCTGGCTCATCCGCAGGGTCTATCCGGGGCCGATGGTCATGGCCATGGAGACGTTCGAACAGGCCATAGTCGGCCTGTTGTCCGAGTCACATTCCATTTCTTCATAATCATGATGAATATAATGAATTTGTTGTGCGCGATCCGGCGCAGTATGGTCCCGGTATCCCGACAAACCGCAATTCCGAAGTAACGCAGCGCATGCCCCAGGACGGAACCGAATCCCCATCTGCAAGACCGGGCTGGCGGACTCCCCTGATAATCATTCTGTTCGGCTGCATCATCGCCCTCGTCGGAAATGGTGTGCGTACGACCTTCGGCCTGTTCCTGGAGCCCATGTCCTTTACCTACGGTTGGGGCAGGGAGGTGTTTGCTTTCGCGATCGCCATGCAGAACCTGCTGTGGGGGGCGGCCCAGCCCTTCGCCGGCATGCTGGCGGACCGGTATGGCACGGCGCGCATTCTGATCCTGGGTTTGATCTGCTACGGCATCGGCATCGTCCTCATGGCCTACTCGTCGACGCCGACGGCACTCGCCCTGACCGGGGGCGTGCTGGTCGGCCTCGGCCTGGCTGGCGGCTCGTTCATGCTCGTGCTGTCCGCGTTCAGCCGGCTGGTTCCGGAAGAAAAACGGTCCGCTGCGTTGGGTATCGCGACGGCCGCGGGATCGCTCGGACAGTTTGCCTTCGCGCCGATCGGGCAGGCGTTCATCGCCGCTTATGGTTGGCAGTCCGCGCTGCTGCTGCTGGCCGCGTGCCTGGCATTCGTCCTGCCGATGACGAGTGCGCTGAAGGGCAAGCCTGAACAGGCTGCCGGTGCCGGCGCGCGTGACCAGACCATGGCGGAGGCGCTTCGCGAGGCTTTCGGACACAACAGCTACGTTTTGCTCGTGTTCGGATTTTTCGTGTGCGGCTTCCATGTCGCGTTCATCACCGCGCATATGCCGGCCTACCTGCAGGACCTGGGCGTCGGCGGCCAGTCGCTCTCGATCCTTGGCTTCACCTCCAGCCTTGCCGCGTGGTCCATTGCGCTGGTCGGGCTTTTCAACATCATCGGGTCCTACTCGGCCGGCGTCGCCGGTGGGCGCTACTCCAAGCGGTATCTCCTGAGCGCAATCTACTTTGCGCGTGCAGCCGTGATTGCCTGGTTCATCCTGACGCCGCAAACGCTGACGACGGTTCTCGTGTTCTCCGCACTTATGGGAATTCTCTGGCTCTCGACCGTGCCGCTGACATCCGGTCTCGTCGCCGTTATGTTCGGCACCCGATACATGGCAACACTCTTCGGCATTGTCTTCTTCAGCCATCAGGTCGGATCGTTCATCGGCGTGTGGCTCGGCGGGTTTCTGTTCGACCGGGCCGGCAGCTACGATGTCGTCTGGTGGCTGGGTATAGCGCTCGGCATATTCGCCGGCATCGTGCACCTGCCGATCCGCGAGCAGCCCGTACCGCGGCTGGCGGCGGCGTCTTAGGTTTTCGGGAAAACCACCATTCTCCGGATGTCAGCTTGCCAAAACGGCAGATGGATGCCTGCTCGGGCCTGCCCGGCCATTGATTTCCGGGAGCAGTGCGCTACTTAATCTGAAATCCCCGCATTCGATTGCGCCATCTGATATTGCCGCTCCGTCGATTAGCTTAGGCAACCCCTGACAATGCGGGCGATATGCCGACTGCACCTTCTCAATCCCTGACCGGAGACGGTGCCACTATTCAATGTTACAGCCGTCGAGCCCCTGTCTCTGGGCGTCTCCGGCCATTCATCTGAATGACGACCGCCTTACCAGCTTGCCAACCAACAGAGGGGATTGCAGCTATGTTGACACTAACGAAAATGACAAACGAGGACCGGTCTCCAGAGATCAGGACTGAATACCTGCAGGAACAGAATGAAGCGGTCGACAACGAGACACCTGACAAAAACGCCCCGAACAAAAAAGCGCCCTCCGAGAAGGACAGGAAGGGGCCATCTTTGCCTGAAGTCCACAGAACGCCGATCTGACGGAGGCGCGACAGGCGAAACTTTGGGCAGAGTAATGGATGCTGTCAGCTAATTGCTGCTGCGGGATACGAAACGGTATGACCCCACAAAAATCGCCGCCGAAAAAAGGAAGGTCCAGGGCGCGCAAGTCAGGCGCCGCGCGCTCGTCTGCGGTCGCGAAAGCCAGGAAGTCGGAGAACAGGCAAGGCCGCTCCGGTGGCGCCAACAGTCCAAAAGCCGGTTTCGAACGGTATACGGAACTGGCCCGTGCAGCGGCGATGGCGGGTGATGCAATCGAGTCCGAAAGATACTTCCAGCACGCTGAACACTGCTATCGCGTCATGAAGAACGGGCCGTCGTCCTGATCGCCGTCGGATTCATTTCGGCGTGAGCACGAGCCGGGTCTGCGTGACCGGAGCCGCAGTCGTTCGTCCTCGGTTGCGATCCGAGTCTGCCATGCCATCGTCGTCGTGGAGGTGCCGTCAACCGGAGTCTCTCTTGCGCTTGCATCTGCTACCGCCTGTCACCCGGCAAGGGCGCCGGGCGCAGCAGCGCAAGCACGACCGGCCCGGCAAGCATGACAAGCCCCATATGGGCGAAGGCCAGGCCCCAGGCGAACACGCCCGTGCCGCCCGCCGCGTCCAGAACCAGACCGAAGACAAGAGGGCCCAGGAACGATCCGACAAATCCGATCATGGTGTGGAACGCCATCGTTGCTCCGCGATATCCCGGCGGTGCATGCCCCAGCGCTCCGGCGGTGACGGACGACGACTCGCCGATGATTGTCAGGCCGTGTATCAGGCAGAAGAGCGCGGCGACGAAATAGGACAGGGCGGACGTAAAACCGACCGCAAAGCAGACGAGAGCCGAAAGGGTCATGATGACCGTGACGGACAGCCTCCGCCCAAGCCGCATCGAGATTTCGTTGCCCAGTACGTTTGTCGGTGCGGACAGAACGGTAATCACGGCCGCGACCACCGCCGGTCCCAGAATGTCCGGTGCCTTGCCATGCAGGCTCTCGGTGAAGACCAGGAAGGCAACGATCCAGCCGCGATAGCCGAACAGTTCCCAGTTGTGGAAGGAATAGCAGAGCGAGTACGCCATGGTCTGCCGGTTCCTGAGGATCGGACGGAAGTCGAGCAGGGCGGAGACCGGGCGGGCCTCGTCATGGCCCTCCCTCCGCGGCATGGCAGCGGTCACGAGGGCAAGCGCAAGCAGTGCCGCTATGCCGGGCACGGCAAACGCCGTGTGCCAGTCGATCCAGTCCGTCAGGACGCCGGCAAGGGGATAGGAGATCGCCACGCCGATCGAAAATGACGCGACGTAGAAGGCCGTCGCCCGGGAGTGGTCGCCCTGATCCAGACGATCCGTAAGCGCCTTGAGGCCCGGCATATAGGTACCGGCGAGCGCCATCCCTGCGAGGCATCGAAACGCCATGGCCGTCCAGAACCCCTCCGTCATATAGGCAAAGCCGAAGTTGGCGACAGCCATCAGCGCGGCGGAGCCCATGAAAATACGAATGCCGTCAATGCGGTCCGTTATCGTTACGAGCACGGGCACCGCCGCCAGATATCCGGCAAAGTAGATCGCGCTGATCCAGCCGGCCTCTGTGTTGGACAACTGCCACGCATCCTTGAAAAACGGCAGCAGGCTGGCGAACGTGGAGATGCTCAGCATCACCAGCACAAATGCACTGCAGGAAAGTGCGATCAGGCGAGCCGTTTCGCGGCGGGTCATGGCGCGTTTAGAGCCGAACGCGGCAACGCTGTCCAGTGACGAAAGTCAGTCCGCGTAGTAGCGGCCGAAATAGTCGACGTAATACGCCCGTGGCCGGGAGAGGGCGCTCACGGAGGGGCGCGCGCGCATCGTGTCGATCCAGCCGGTCAGCCGCGTCATGCCTTTCGGGATCTCGACGTTCCGGTAGACCTCCACGGCGGCGAACCGCTCGAAGAACGGATAAATCGCGATGTCTGCGAGACTGAAGTCATTGCCCATCCAGTATGGCGCGGCACGATCGTTTGTTGCCAGACCGCTTTCGTCCATGAACCTCAGGTGATCAAGCAGCTTGCCGTGCCAGTACTCGCGATCTTCTCCCGGTTCAGCCTTAAGAAGATTGAAATAGGCGGGCATGAACCGGGTGTCCGCGAAGTCGATCCAGAACCGGGCCGTGGCGCGGGCCTGCGGATCAGCCGGCAGTAGGGGTGGCTCCGGATGGACGTCTTCCAGATATTCGTTGATCACGCTGCTCTCATAGATCGCGGCGTCATTTTCAAACAGCACCGGAACACGGCCGTAAGGCGAGAGCAGCTCCGGGGCGCGCTCTTTCTGTTCGAGATCGATCATCTCTGTGTCGAATGGAATAGCCTTTTCCGCCAGCGCGATCATGCAGCGCATGCAGAACGGGGCAGTTTTCGGCGGCGACGAGTTTCATCTTCGGTTCGGAGCGGCATTTACCCAATTGTGACCGAGCCTATCACCGAACGTTACTCCGCGCCGACAATGCTCTAGTCTAGCCGAGGTTTAGGAGGGCTGGGGTGGAACGCAGGCTTGCCGCCATACTTGCCGCCGACATTGTCGGTTACTCGCGCCTCATTGCGGGCGACGAGGCAGGCACGCTCGCCAGCCTCAAGGCTCTGCGCCGGGATTTCATCGAACCGCTGATTGCCGAAAACCGTGGACGTGTCGTCAAGCTGATGGGCGACGGCTTCCTTGTCGAGTTTGCCAGCGCAGTCGACGCCGTGACGGCGGCTGCGACGTGGCAGCGCCATCTTGCAGGCGACGCGGCGGGTCATGGCTTGCGATTCCGGATCGGGGTGAATGTCGGAGAAATCGTCATAGACGAGGGCGACATTCACGGCGACGGGGTCAACATCGCCGCACGCCTCGAAGCGGTTGCCGAGCCGGGTTGTCTTTGTATTTCGGATGCCGTGCACGAGAATGTGGCGGGCAAGGTGGATGCCGGTTTCGAGGACCTGGGCGAAATGACGCTCAAGAACATCGACCGCAAGGTTCGGGTCTGGCAATTCCAGCCGGAAACCGACGCGATGACCGACAAGATCGCCTCTGCGGAAATGCCTCTCGACCGTGATCAGCCTTCGATTGCGGTCCTGCCTTTCGACGACATGGGCAACGATCCCGAGCAGGCTTATTTCTGCGACGGTATCTCTGAAGACCTGATTACCGAACTGGCGCGGATCCCCGGACTGTTCGTGATCGCGCGGCATTCGAGCTTTGTCTACAAGGACCAGGCGGTCGACATGCGCCGTATCGGAGACGAACTCGGTGTCCGCCACCTGGTCGAGGGAAGTGTGCGGCGCGCCGGCAATCGCGTCCGTGTTACTGCGCAGCTCATAGATGCCGGAACCGGACATCACATTTGGGCCGAGCGATACGACCGCGATATCGAAGATATTTTCGCAGTGCAGGATGACGTGGTTCGCCAGATTGCGGCGGCACTTTCGGATGCGCTCGGGATTCCCGCGCTGCACCCGCGATCTACTGCGCGTCCGGCCAACCTCGATGCATACGAACATGTCATGCGGGGCCGTCAGAATGTGCTGCGGGCGCAGGGGCGCGGCGAAGCCAAGGCGGCGCTCGAAAGGGCCATAGAACTGGATCCGGACCTGTCGGATGCCCATGCCTGGCTTGCGGTCTACTACTATTCAGACTGGTTTCTTTACCGACAGGAGGCGGGCCAGGAGGCGATGGCCGCGGCTTACGCGGCCGCCGACGCCGCGATCGAAACCGGTCCCGAAAACGCACTGGCCCACATGGCGCTGGGCATGGTGAGCCTCTATGCCGGGCGCCGCGCGGTGGCCATGCAGTCGCTCCGAAGGGCCATTGAACTCAATCCCAACGAGGCGGACGCCCATTGCCTTATGCAGGAGGTCTACACGTTCAACGGCGAGCCTCAGCGCGCGGTGAACAGCGTGCGTCTCGCCATGCGTCTCAATCCCCATTATCCCGAATGGTATCTCTGGCATCTGGGTTTTGCGCTCTATTGCGCGCGCGACTATGAGGGCACGATACGAGAGTTGTCCCGGCTGAGAGACATAGCGGAGCCGTTACGAATCCTGGCCGCCGCGTATGCGCGCCTGGGGCAGTTGGAGGAAGCGAAGGATGCTGCCACCAGGTTCCTTGAGGTGTTCCCTGATTTCTCTTCTGAAGTTTGGGGCGATACCCAGCCTTTCCGCAACCGGTCTGATCTCATGCATGTGCTTGAGGGCTATCGTCTGGCCGGTTTGCCGGATTGAGAGATCGCAGTCGTTCCGAATCGAATCTCTTCAGTTTTTGGCCGGCATCACGAAAGCTGCGATCTTTCTTGTGATGCGGCCATTCGCATCCTTCAGAACTCTTCGATAAACCTTGCGCTGGACGGTATTGCCCTGATTGCCACCCAGAAGTGTTACTGTGTCGGCATTCCAGTCAACCACGAAACCGACGTGACCAGCGCCTGACTTCCACTTTGGATCTGTGAATGGGCGCTTGCGAAAAACGGCGACGCAGCCATAGGCCGGCTCATTCAGTTTAAGAAAATTGTTGTTCTTGTTCCAAAAGAACGACCGTGCACCTGGATGTCCGGTTCCGGAATACCCTGACGTTTCGAGGCAGAAATTCACAAAGGCCGCGCACCAATCCACCTCGTCACCTGCCGCCGGATTGAACCAGGGAGCGGCGATCTTGAAGTAATTCAGTATTCGTGGGTTTTCTCCTGGGTCGGACCATTCGCTTCGTTCTTTGGCCGGGAGGCTTGCTTCTGATTTTGCGACACTCATCCATTCTTCTGCTGCGCTGGCAGCCGAGACGAGCGGTTCGGCCGGACTTCCAGCTTCACCGCCGGGGTGTCCAACGCGGCGCTCAGTTCCGGGAATCCATCCCTCGATCTGCTTGATTGACCGGGATATCGCCCGGATTTTTGCCGCCGTCAGGTCTTTGAGCACCTCTTCGGCACCGACTCCGGTCTTTTCGGAGACGAACGAGACATACCCGGCAGTATTGTTTTCGTGCGGTGGTGCATATCTGTTTATCGCGTCCTTGAGCGTCCGATTGCGATAAGACGGCCCGCGCAGCAGCGTTACAATGGCCTCAAGACCCACGCTCTCATCTGGAAAGATTGCGAATCGGGCGTCGCCTCCAATGGCGCCGTTCGCGTTCGCAAATGACCCTTTCTGAATGTTTCCAGGATTGTTATTGCGCCATGCACGCGATCCGCCCTCGCGGACCACTTCCGACCCGTCATTGGCGACGTATACGACTGTTTTAGGCGCTGGGACGCGTGCGGCAATGAATGACTTCTGACCGTCTGTTTCCGGGACGGGGTCAGGGCGATCAAGCTCTTCGGCGGGCGGTTCTGCTGGTGGCGCGGAATCTCCGTCGGCATCTGCCGGAGGCGTTGGTCTCGTCGTGCTTCCGCTTCCGGGTTCAGTGTCGGTCTCGGCCGCGCGGTCCGGATCGATTTGGGCGACGAGCGCCTGCAATGCCCGAACATCCAGCTGGACGGCTCCATTCTTGATGACCGCGATTGCGTCACTCAACAGGCCGGCAAGGCGATTAAGCTCGGCGGTATAATCGTTAATTTCCTTGAAGACGATTTCGTCCTGCAAGTCCAACAGGTCATCGATCTTTTTCTTAAGCTGAGGTTTCGTCGACGCATCCGCTTGATGAAATTTCTCGACAAGAAGTTCGCGCGCGATGATTATTTTTTCGAGCGCGATTTGCGTAGCATTCGACATGGCGGTGCTCCTTATCGCCGGACGACTCTATTGTCCTGTTCTGCTGGCCCTCAATTTTGCCAACTGCTTTCTGACCTCGGCGGTCGTCTTGAGAATTTCGCCGGCCGTCAGTGTGACGTCAGTGAACGTAACGCCGAGCTCCCGACCTCGCTCGACAGCCCGTTTGGCGGCTCTTAGGGCGTCGAGCGTTCGATCCAGCATTACGACCCAGTTGGAAAGTGTCGCTCGATAAGCCTTCTGACGGTCGCGGCTGGTATTCAAGTCGGCGTATTGCCGGCGGGCCTCGGTGGTCAGAACCTGATAAACCTTATCGGTTCCGTTCCGCATTCTCAGAATCAGCTTTTCGACAAGAGGAAACGTTGCAACAAAGGACTCTTGAAATACAGCGCGCGAGCGAGCTGCAAGAACGAGATCGCGAATTGGATTTAGAATCGATTGGGTTGCTGCCTCCAACCCGATACCACCCAGCGGGCCGGCGGGAGAGGCACTGCTGAGCAGTTGAGACAGTGTCGTAAGCTGGGAGACAAGGGCATCTGATCGCTCTCTTATTTCCGGAAATCCCTCTCCCGTGGCGAGCGCAATCATTACGCTGTTATATCTGTCGACAACAGCAAACGCATTCTTGTAGGCCGCAGTGAACGGCGGATCGCCCTCGGTTGCGTAGTAGATGGCGAGGTTCGGATCGAATGTCCCTAACGCAAGGCGACCCCGTTTTTTATCAAGAACCCTCTGCGCAAGTTTGCGTTCGGAAATTGAAAGCTCGTCAAATACAGAGTCGGAGACAGCTTTCGCCTCATCGAACGCTTGCTTGTAAAGCGCAAAACTTTCAACACCGGTTCGAGAGACGCACGCAGACAATAATGCGACGAATAGAAGAGAAACCCAAAATAATCGGGAAACAAGCATGACACCCCCGCGACACGCCAAACAAACAATCTTGTCAGAAAATCATTTAACGCCATCACACTGATAAGGGCAATTTATTTGATCTCGAAAAACGACGACAATTTGGAGATTCAAACTGTGATCTTATTCTAGTCAGTTAAAACGCCACTTTTTGCAATGCGGACTGCCAGCCACATAGCGAGTAATACGTCCAGTCGATTCAAAATCGGTCTGCCAGGCGTTGTGCAACTCGGACCTAAGCCATCAAGCGGGCGGATCGGCCCGATAGCATTCCGACATCTCAACGCTGCCAGGTCTGCCACATCGGTGCCTGATAGAATGGCGCGTTGGACGGGGCGAGGGGGGCCAGCCCCTTGATGATGTCGGACGCCTTTTCCCCGATCATGATACTCGGTGCGTTCAGATTGCCGGTCGTGATGCGCGGCATGATCGAGGAATCGACAACCCGAAGCGCTTCGAGTCCGCGCACCTTGGTCGACGGATCGACCACAGCCATCGGATCGGTGCCCATCTTGCAGGTGCCGCACGGGTGGTAGGCGCTTTCCACGGCCTCACGGATGAAGCCGTCGATCTCGTCATCGGTCTGGACGTCCTTGCCCGGAGAGATCTCCTCGCCCCGGTAAGGCGCGAAAGCCGGCTGGGCGAAAATTTCCCGCGTGAGCCGGACACAGGCGCGCATCTCGGCCCAGTCATCCGGGTGGCTCATGTAATTGAACAGCACCTTGGGATGTTCCCTCGGATCCGTCGACTTGAGCGTCACCACGCCTCGTGACTTCGACCGCATGGATCCGGCGTGCGCCTGGAATCCGTGTCCCCTGACTGCGGCGGTGCCGTCGTATGAAACCGCCATAGGCAGGAAGTGGTATTGGATGTCGGGCCATTGCACGCCCGCCCGCGACCGGATGAAACCGCCGCTCTCGAAGTGGTTGGTTGCGCCGAGGCCCGATTTGAATAGTAGCCAGCGCAGCCCGATGAACATTTTCCGCAGTGGGTTCATGGCGCCGTAGAGCGTAATGGGTTGAGTGCATTCCTGCTGAATATAGAGCTCGAGGTGATCCTGCAGGTTCTGTCCGACGCCCGGCAGGTCGTGTATGACGGGGATGTCCAGTTCGCTCAGATGTGCCGCCGGCCCGACGCCCGAGAGCATGAGCAACTGCGGTGAATTGATCGGCCCGCAGGCGAGGATGACTTCACGCTGTGCCATCGCGATCTGTTCCGTTCCGCCCTTGGAATAGCGCACGCCGTTCGCGCGTCGGTTCTCGAACAGGATCTGTTCAGCGAGAGCGTTGGTCTCGACCTTCAGGTTGTTGCGGTTCAGGGCAGGTTTGAGATAGGCGTTCGCGGTGCTCCAGCGCCGTCCGTTGTGGACGGTCATGTCCATGCGCCCGAAGCCTTCCTGCTGATAGCCGTTCATATCAGCGGTTTCGGCATATCCCGCCTCAACGCCGGCATCGATGAATGCGCGATACAGCGGGTTCTTCAGCGTGCCGTTCGAGGTATGAAGCGGTCCGGCCTCGCCGCGATAGGGGTCGCCCCCCTCGGCCCGGTTTTCAGCTTTGCGGAAATAGGGCAGCACGTCGCGGTAGGCCCATCCGGTCGCTCCCAGTTCTTCCCAGCCGTCATAATCAAGAGCGTTGCCGCGGACATAGGCCATTCCGTTGATCGACGACGAACCGCCGATCACGCGGCCACGGGGGCAATGCAGTTGCCGGCCACCCAGATGCGGTTCCGGCTCGGACCAGTAGAACCAGTTGTACTTTTTCATGTTCATCGGGAAAGCAAGTGCCGACGGCATCTGGATGAAGACGCTGCCGTCCGACCGGCCGCCCGCCTCAAGCAGAAGAACCGTCGCGTCCTCGTTTTCGCTCAGGCGGTTGGCAAGAACGCATCCCGCCGAGCCGGCGCCGACAATAATGTAGTCGAAGACCTGTGTTTCGCTCATTGCATTACTCCCCGCCTGTTCGGCGCCGGGTGTCTGGATCCTTCGGGAATGTTTGCAACGAACTCCCGGGCGATCTTGCCGGCCGATGCCCCGTCGAGGCCGTCGCCGGTCGCGCACCGGACCCAGAGGCCGTCAATCAGTGCGCTGAGGGCCATCGCGGTTGCATCAACGTCTTCGTCGGCCAGAATCTGCCGGAGCGCATACCGTATGTTTGACAGGCTGCGGCGGCTGTTGATGCGCTGGAGACGCTCCAGGTTCGGAGCGTGCGGGACCTGGGCCCAGAACGCCAGCCACGCACTCACCGCCTGGGGCGTGAACTGCTCGGATGCAAAGTTCCCGTCGATAATTGCATCCAGCCTTGCTTGCGGTGAGTCCGCCTCCGCAAGCCTGACGCCGACCGCCCGGCGAATATCGCTCAACAACTTGCGCAGGGTTTCGAAGAGCAGGTCTTCCTTGCACGTGAAATAGTGATGAACGATTCCGCTCGACAGGCCGGCCCGTCTCGAAATCCTCGCGATCGTTGCATCGGCAATGCCGTCTTCATGGATCGCTTCAAGTGTCGCGTCAATGAGTTGACGGCGGCGGATCGGCTCCATTCCGATTTTTGGCATATCTCTGGCTCTCCGCGCTGTGTTCTGTAGCGATGATTATTTTTTATTGGACGGCCAATCAATAAAAAAATGTAACCTTGTCTTGCCGCCCGATAATGGAGACGATGACCGATGCTGATCACCACTGTGCCGACGGCCTTATCGTGCATGCGTGTCGGATGTACGGGCGCCGCAGGACCCGATTTCCGCCGGTGCCGTCCCGCAGGCGCTGCGACAAGGGACATGATCGGTATTGTGCTCCTCAGCATTGCCGCCGCCGCCATGACCGGCCAACCTGTCATTGCCCAGTCTCGCGTGAGCGTAACCGACGAGAGGGACAGGTTTGCGATCGCACATCTGGCAAAGGTCCAGCGAAACTCGATCCGGGAAAACGTCGAGTACTGCGGCCTTTTTGGCCGTGATGAATCCGGCAGGCTGGTCGCGACGAAGGCCGTCAAGGGAGGGCCGAACGGCTGCGAGCCCGAAGAGGCGCCAGACAACGTCGACGTGATCGCGTCCTATCACACACATGGGGCCTGGACGATACTTGCGGACACCGAGGTCCCGTCTGTCGAGGACCTGCTGAGCGACTTCGAGGAAGAGATAGACGGCTACATTGCCACGCCGGGTGGCCGTGTGTGGCAGGTGCGGCTTGAGAACCGGAAGGCATCTCTTCTCTGCGGCAGGAAGTGTGTGCCCGCCGACCCGAATTACCGTGACTGCAAGGCTCTGCCGGTGGCAAGGGAGTATACGGTTGCGACACTGCGGACCCGGGCGGCGCGGGACACCGGTCTGTGCTGAATGAGCTGGCAGTGCCGATGAGGCCGGTCGAACAGGAGGCGGATCGGATCAGGCGTCTCGATTTGCCGCGCGCAGGGGCGTGTCGTGCCAGTCGCGGCAAACTCTGACGCGGTCCGCGAGGTCGGCATCGGGAAAGGCGACGCGCAACTCAGCCAGGGCGTTCGAGGAACTGCCGGGCCGCGTCCGCGCGAGAAATTCCCGCATTTCCAGTGTGAGCGAATCTCGATCTTGCATGGCCAATTGCTTTCCTGCCACAGCTATGTGACGGCGATAAAACGTGTAACCTGAACGTCGCCGGACTGGAGGGCCTTGGCTCTCGCGAGCCAGACCTCACCTTCGCGAAGCAGGTTATCGACGTATTTTCGACTCACTGCGTTACTGTCCAGTGAACGCACCATCCTGTGCCAGCCGGTATGAATGCTTTCAACCATTCGCTCGGAAAAGTCGTGCGACGTGCGAAGTTTGAGACCCGCCTTGCGGATTTCGTCGGTGTACTGAGATGAGGTCCAGGGAAATACGACATTCGGCTCAGCGTCCACCCAGGAATTGAAGGACTGGGTAAAGCCGCTCTGATCGTTCCGGACATAATCGGTGATCAGAATCTGACCGCCGGGCTTGAGTGCCGCGGCCGCCTGTTGAATCAGCCTGTGTTTATGGGAAGACGTGTACAGTCGTTCTCTGGAGTAGATCAGATCGTACCGCTTGCTCGGCAGAGAAAGCGTCGCGAAATCCGCGTGTTTGATCGGTACGCGTTTCGCCAGCATGTACGACTGGGCGATCTCGCGCGCCTTTTCCGCAAGGTTCATGTCCGGCTCGAAAGCCTCCATCCAGACGTTGTTCTCCCGCGCGAGCATGAACGCGGTTCCGCCAAGTCCCGTCGTGAGGTCCATTACCGTCTTCGTGGAATCCGGAATTACGGGAGCCATGACCTTCCGGGCGAACTGCGTATTGCCCGGCTCGATGAAACCTTCGCCCCACAGCTTTTCGGAGATGTCGATCCTGGAGGCAGCCCAGCCGTCGCCGGAGTCGTCTTCGTCGTCGATATCGCTCTCGATGCCGAATGCCGCGCCCGAAGGCGGCTTCATCAGGTCTACTTCGGTCGTTCCGTGCCACCAGGCGATCAAACGGTTTTTGAGTGGGACATACTTGTCTTCGAACGCGGCCCGGTACTTCTTTTCCAGTCCGGCCAGAGCATCGTCAGGTTGCGGGGTGAGGGGGGCCATCGACAGGAATGCCGAAACGGCACCACTTTGAGCATCAGTAAGACTGTCGCGGACACGCAGATCTTCAACTGCGTCACGTGGCAGTCTTCTGAGGGCGGACACAAACTCGTCTGTTGGAAGTTGGTTGAGTTCGGTGTCCGACAGTCTGGTCAGATCGAGCGTACTCATAACAGACCCGCGGAGTTCAATTATTGAGTTATTATTTCTGGCTTGCTCAAGAGCCGATCAGAAATTTACTTATCCCCCAATTACCGCATTAATTGATTAAAAATCACTTACAACCTACGCGAGAAAGGTGAATGCACTTAATCGGCACCTTCCGCTTGCATTGGACATTTCCGGCGCAGCCACCATAGTATCGCGGCGAGTTGTCCGGCGATTCCCTAGCCGAATGTTGCCTGTTTTGATCACCTGCCGCCCGATATTCATCGCCCCCGCGATCACGCCAACAAGCATCGCCAATGTCTGAACCTTCGAGGGAACCAATCACTGACGGGTTTGACGATCGGCTTCTCGCCGAGGCGATGCGTCTGCATGAAGAGGCCGGCGGCCTCGCAGTAGACACTGGCGGGCCGGACGGTGTGGCAAGATCGGTCGGGGGTGGTTTCGAACATCGCATCATTGCGCGCGCCCGGGAAATCGACAAGGCGGCCGGACTGACGACCGCCCTTGCCAATGTCCGGGGCGCCGCGCGCTTTGCGGTGCTCACCGTCCTTGTTCTTGCCGCGGCGGCAGGAGCCGCAGCCGTTCAGGCTGCGATGGGCTCCGATCGCGACAGCATCGTGAATGTTTACGTTCTCCTAATCGCGGTGCTGGGTTTCGAGACTGCGGCGCTCGTCCTCTGGTGCGTGGTCACACTTGCCGCGCCCTCCGGCGCTCATGGGGTTCCGGCGCGGCTGGTCGCTGAACTGGCGCGCCGGCTTGTACTGTTGACCCACAAGAGTGCGGCCCATGTTTCAGCTTTGCGTTCGACGACTACGGTGCTGTCCGGGTCAACGCTCGGCAGGTGGGCATTCGGTGCGGTGACCCACGCCGCTTGGGCAATGTTTCTCGCCATGGCGCTGGCCATGATGCTGTTTTTGCTCAGTACCCGGAGTTATCTGTTCGTCTGGGAAACGACGATCTTGTCTCAGGACGTTTATGTCGGGATGACACGAGCGCTCTCAGCAGGTCCGGCTCTGCTCGGTTTTGCAGTGCCAAGCTCCGCAGATGTGACGGCCAGCCAGTGGCTTGGCCAGGGAGACGCGAAGGATGTGGCCCGCGACGCCTGGTCCGGGCTTCTGGTGGGCAGCGTCATTCTTTATGGCCTCGTTCCCCGGCTGGCGTTGTTCGGACTGAGCGCCGTCATGTACCGCCGCGCCCGTGGGCGGTATCGCCTGGACACCGCGCGCCCGGGCTATGCGAGGCTCGAGGGGCGCCTGATGCCGCGGTCCGAGGAACTGGGCTTTGTCGACAGCGGCGAAGGCGTCAATCCTCACAAGCCGTCATCGCGCAGCGTTCCTCCCGAACGCCGGATCAAGGGCAATCCGGCCGGCCCGGTCGCCGTGATCGGACTTGAAACCACGGAGGCCCGCGACAAGTGGCCTCCGGCCATCGGACAATCGGGGATACTGGATCTGGGCCACGTCACCGATGGAGACGAATTTCGCGACGCCGTCGAGACACTGCGGCTTGCCGACCCGGCGCCACGGTTACTCATCCTCGTGTGTTCCCTTGTCTCGACGCCGGACCGTGGCATGAGTGCATACCTCGACTCATTGCTTGGCATCGTGGAAATGCCGGCCGGCTTGATCCTGACCGAGGGTCAGAAACTTCGCGAACGCGCCGCCAGGGACGACATCCAGCTGCGGATTGCCGACTGGCGCGCCCTGGCCCATCGCGCGGGCGTTTCAAGGGAGCGGGTGCTTGAAGTGGACCTGCGGCATCTCACCGACGCGTCGGAGGCCAAACTCGCCGCCTTTGCGGGCGAGACGGTGCATGGCGGTCCGAAAGCGGAGCGCCTGGCGAAGGCGTTTGCACTGATTGCAGCAGAGTCGGCGCGGTGGCCCGAAGTGCCGAGCGCTCAGGCCCAGGCCGAATTGCACCGTTCGATAACGCGCCTTTACCGCGAAGACGATCCGATGTGGACGCGCATCTTTGAAACCCGCGGCCTGACCGAAGAGAACCTGGGCGGCCGGCTGCAGGCCGGTTCGGAAATGCTGATCGGAATGTTGCCCGGCAGAATGGTGGCGGATCCCGTCTGGCTGACCGCCGGGGCGACGGCGGGAGCTCTTGGCTGCGTGGCCACCGCGACGTTGCTCGCGTCCGGTGCGATCGCCGGACTGCCCCTGTGGGCGGGTCTGGGTGCCGCGCTTGCGACAGCCATTTCGGGATCGGTCAGAAAAATGGGCGCCACACCGCCGGACGCCCCGGACCTGGCCGATGCTGTGCGCGCGGCGGCATTGTTGTCGCTTGTCCTCGATGCGCAGGGTCATAGCGAAATGGCGATCACGCGCATGATCGATGATGCGCTCTCCGACGAGGCGACGGAACTGCGCAGCGAAGATCAGATCAGCGATTGGCTCGACAACGTGCACCTGAAGTACCGGGAATCCGAACGCAGAGAGGCGACGCGATGAGCGCGGACCTGATGCGAGTCGCCGTGGTCGGCCACACCAATACGGGCAAGACCTCCCTGATGCGCACGCTCACGCGCGATGTGTCGTTCGGAATGGTCTCCAACCGTCCCGCCACGACCCGCCGCGTGGAAGGAGCATCCCTGCTTGTTGATGGAGAGCGTCTCGTTGACCTTTTCGATACGCCTGGTCTGGAAGACTCGATCGGATTGCTTGAACTGCTCGAACGGGTCAGGAGCAATCTCGGTCTGGACTGGGTCGATGCGATCTCGAGATTTCTGGAGAGCGAGGATGCTGTCGGCGAGTATGCGCAGGAGGCCAAGGCCCTGGCGCAGGTGCTGCGCTCCGACATTGCGCTCTATGTTGCGGACGCCCGGGACTCCGTGCTCGGCAAGTACCGGGACGAGCTTGAAATTCTCGGCCGATGCGGCGTTCCCATTGTGCCCGTCCTGAACTTTGTGTCCGGACCCGATGCACGGGTTGCGGAATGGCGCGAGCATCTTGCCCGGGCCGGACTGCACGCCATCGCCGAGTTCGATACGGTCGCGCTGGATATCGAGAGCGAGCGGCGGCTTTATGAAACGATGATCGTTATGGCGGCACGCTTTCGCCCGACGCTGGAGACTGTTCTTGATGACATCGATCGCCGTCAGTCCTGGCTGACGCGCGCTTCCGCCGAACTTCTTGCCGATCTCCTGGTTGATGCCGCGGCCTACGTCGTTACCGTCCGTCGCGATGACCCCGAACAGGCGGCGGAGGCAATCGAAATTCTCAAGAGCGCCGTGCGCGGGAGGGAACAGCGGTTCGTTGACGATGTGCTCGCGTTGCACTCGTTCGGTCCGGAAGATTACCAATACACGGTTCTGCCGGTTGAAGACGGGTCATGGGGCGCCGATCTTTTCAATCCCGAGACGCTTGCCAGTTTTGGAATACGGACCGGTTCCGCCGCCGCCGTCGGTGCGGCTGCCGGCCTCGCGGTTGACGCTGTCGTCGGCGGTATCACCCTTGGCGCGGCCGCTGCCACCGGTGCCGCGGTTGGTGCGGTATTGGGCGTGGCACGGGAGAAGGGCAGCGACATTTATTCCCGCATTCGCGGTTACTCGCAGTTGCGGGTGGACATGCCAACCCTGCGAGTCCTTACGATGCGAAATGCGACCCTTGTCGAAGCCCTGTTCAGGAGGGGACACGCAAGTCAGACCCCGTTGCAGATTGAGCGGGATGCCGACAAGAGCAGGGAGATCCTTGAGCAGATTGATATTACGCGGTCAGTGAAGAAAGCCCGCGCGCATCCGGGGTGGTCGAGAATCGAAACCAGCATTGCCGACGCAACCCGCCGGGACAGCGGCCGCACGGAATGCCGAGACGCGCTGGCAGAACTGATCGAGCCGGCGCTCAGATCTCTGTCGAGTGCGACGTGAGCAGAAATGGCGACACTCTCATTTGAGTGTCGCCATATGTGGTGATTACTGGTTCAGCCAGGCCGAGAGTTTCTGAAGGTCGGACTTCGCTGCGGGATCGCCCGCCGCAATCGCCTTTTCATACCATTCGGCGGCTTTCGTGGCGTCGGGCCGGACACCCCTGACGCCCATGGTCTCGAAATAGGTCGGATCATAGGAGCGGCCCATAGCGGTCGCGGCTTTCGCGCTGCCGTTGCTGACCGCCAGTTCGAACAGAAGGCGGGCCGCGACAATGTCGCCGATCTCCAGATGTTCGTTGCCGCGGGCAACCAGTTGCGCGGACTCGTCATTGGGCTCCGCTGTGCTGCCCAGTCCGGCCGCGGGTTCGGTCGGGACCGCAGCGGGCGTTGCTGCGGACTTCGTCTCCGGCACGGCCGGCTTCGGCAGGTTGAGCGCGGCCAGTTGCTGTGACTGCGTCGTCTCCGGCGCAGCGCTTGGCACCGCGTCGGACTCCGTTCCGATAACGCCGGGCTGCAGTGGATCAGCCGCGGTCGGCGTAATGGTCGGCTCCGGGCTTTCCTTCGGCGGAATGATCTTCGCCGCCGTTGTCGGAGCGGTGATGGTGATCTTCGGAGCAGCGACCTTGGACCGCGGTTCGGACGTGATGGCCGGTTGGGGCTGTTCCGCCACAGGCGCAACCGCTGCCGGTTTTTTCGCCGGCCACTCCAGCACGATGCCGGACCTGCTGTCGCTCTCGCTCGGCTGCACCGCCTGAGGCTGTTCAGCGGCCGGTTCGGCTTCACCGACAGGTTTTGCTTCCACAACCTTTACAGGAGATGTCGCGGCGGGGACCTCCGACTCTGCGAGGTCGGGAGCGACAGGCGGCGGCAGGTTTGGCTCAGGCTTGGCGACCGTCGCGACCCTTTCCGCTTCCTGCTTCTCGATAATGCTCTCCGTTATCTTTCCCGACGGTGACAGGGCCGGTTCAGTGGCGACACCGATTGCGGTCGCCGAAACTGCAGACTGAAGACCGGCCACGATCGAGCGTCCCTTCGAGACAGAGTCCGCGTGATAGAGATAGGCGCCTCCGAAACCGAGCAGGAGAAGGGCGGGTAACCCGAGCAGGAGCATGGCGCTCGAGCGCCTGTATCGGTCAGCGGAATTGTCGATCCGCGCGGCCATGGCTGCAGCCGAATTGTTTTCCGCACTTGCGGCCAGCAGATTTGACATGTGCTGCCGCGCCGATTCCGACCATTTCGGCGTCGCCGGCATGCGCGGAGTCCGCGGCGGCTCTCTGTCTTGGGCGGCGTATCCCCGGTCGACGAACTGATGTGTCGGACCATCGGAACCGTCAGGTTGGGTATGCGACGCCTGACGGGCGAGGGCCGCTGCCACGGTCGATGTCGGAACCAGGCGGTCAGCAATAGATCCGTCAGGTTCGTCGTGCCCGGCCACAGACTCGTCCTCGAAAACGACCGTTCTGGGAGCCGGATTTGCAGCTTCATCCTGCAAGTCGTTCTCGGCCATCGCCTCATTGTCGAGATCGAGTCCGGGTTTCATTTGCGCAGCAGGAGCCGGGCTGGACTCTTCGGCGGCGACAAGATCGTCCACCATGTCGACGGAACTGAGCCGCTGCAGACGTTCCGCAGCCGGAGTGTGGCAACTCCGATATCCCTGCTCAGGCAGTGCCGCTGAAGCGGTGGCCCATGCGGACCCGCTCGATGCCGTGCCGAGACTTTCCGATTCCGGATCGGTTTCGTAGGAGCGGTACTCCGTAATGACGTCCTCGGAATCCTCGTCGGGAAGATCGAGCGCTTCGTCTTCGGCCTGCGGGCTTTCATGCGGGGCGTCTGTCGCCTCGTATTCCGGGCCAGGCTCAGGTGCTGCGCTCAACGGGCCTTGTTCGACCGCCGCGTCATCGACCGTGTCGTGCTGGTCCGAAGCCTCCTGGTCAGCGGTTTCGCCGGTTGCCACGTTGCCTTCGGCATCCTGATCCCGAATCGCCGCTTTGATATCACCGGGCCGTGGCCATGCAGGTCTCGGCCCGTGTACCGGGCGGTATGATCCAGACTTGGGGGGTGTAGTCTCCGATTCCGCTGGCGCGTTTTCCCCACTACGCTGACTCAAATCGACCACCACTCACTCCTTTCACTACTGAAAGCAACCGACGGGACACTGCAGAACAACGCAACCCTAACGTGTGTAACGTTCTGCATCCGCCTTGACCCCAACCCCGAGTTCGGGCCGGCCAAGCACTTTCGGTACGCACTACTCTCGACTGTCCCCGGCACATTCACCTTTCGCGACCATCGGGTGAACGCACGATGATCGCATTTTCGACTCGTCGGCAACGCTAACTGCGAATTAAGCCAATTTTGTGTGCATTCACTGGGCTTGCTGCCGCTGCCACTGAATGAATTGCTTGAACAAATCCTCGCGTTGGTCCGACGGCACACCGTCGCCATCGACCAGAACCTCATTTTCCGCGAGGAAGGTCTTGAAGGATTTGATCAAATCCGCCGCCGAATAGGTCTTGTTCTTGTCGAGCCAGCTTTGTGCGGCTCTGAACCGGACCCAGCCGGGCAATTGCGCGTTTAGGTTGACCTCACGCCATTTCTTGTGACGGGGCGGCTGCTGGAACTGTTCGAAATTGTTGAAGAACGAATCGACGAAACGGGCGACCTTCTGGTACCGCGGATTGTCCTCTGCCCAGTTGAAGACGGCCATGACCGCGCCAACCGCAATCGTCGGGACTTGCTTGCCCGGCGGCACAAGACCCGGATAGTCGGATTCCGAGAACGATGACGGCAGGTAGGTCTGGCGGACAGCACCCTTGTAGTCGACCGGGACGAGGTGCAGGCCGTCCTGCGCCTTGATGTCGACGAAGGCGCGGGTGGGCTTGCCGGCGATATAGACCATGGCGGCGATTTCGCCCGACTTGACCTTCTCGAGCGCGACGGCCTGACTGTGCGACGTCGGCTGAACCGGCACGCCGAGCGCGGCGAAGATGATCGACGACGTCATATATGTACCGCTGCCCTTGTTGCCGAAGTTGACCTTCTTTCCGCGCAGGTCCTTGATGGAGCGAACGCCTTCACTGGCAACCAGGTGGAACTCTTCGTTGTAGAGCTTGGTGATGTAGCGCAGCCTGTTCTGAATATTGCGGTGGGTGCCCTCGCGCTTCAGGTACTCAAGCACGTCAGACTGGACGATCCCGATGTCGATGCCCTTGAGATAGAGAACATCCGACACGTTCTGAATTGAGCCCTGGCCGACCATCGGAAGGACGCGCAGGTCCTTGCCGTTATCGAGTACGGACGCCAGATCCGAGGCGATCCTCACGTAGGTTCCCGAAATGCCGCCGGAGACCAGGCCGACCGTGCCGTTGTTGATTTCGTTTGCGAGCTGGCTGTCCCGCTCCTGTGCCGACGCTGGCGCGGCAACCATGAATGCCGCGATAATGGCCAGTCCGGCCAGAATATTCCGCACCATCACTTCTCCCTTTTTCACGCTGGAGTACACTCTTGAGAACTGTGTCATTGACGCCCCCGCCACTGTCGAAAATTCTTGAAATTTCATCAACTTATGCTTAACAAAATAAGTTTTCTTTGTGGCATTCTTGAGACTGGAATTTGTCCATGCGAGGACAATACTGAGGCGGTCGCCGGGCCGGCCGCAGTATTCAGCCGTTTTCGACTCGTGCGGAAGAGCCGGGATGCCCCATGTGTGGCAGCACCATGGCGTCCGCGATTCGACGCGCAGGGGGTGAGGCGCCGCATTGTGCCGTGTCCTATTTGCAACGGTGATGGCTGAATTGAGTATCCGCAACGCAGGCTTTTCGCGGCGCTCTCCGTCCGTTCGGCTGCGATGCGTGACACGGCGGCCTGCGCGCTATCCATGTTACGGGCGTATCTTCTGACAACCAAGACGTGCATACTGCTCTCGCGGACGGGATCTGTACCGTCGCCGCGGCAAATACGACCCACCGTTCCGATTGACCGGTATGCTAATCTGCAGATCGGAAGGGATTGCGAAAAAAGCAACAAACGGCGCCGCGATCCCGAGACCGTGTGGTGGAAGGTACGAACAGGAGGGAGTGCGATATGGGCGGCCATAGCTGGGAAAAGTCATACCCGGCAGGAGTGCGGTGGGACATCGAGATTGACAGCCGGCCGGCGTACGAAGTTCTGAACGAGGCGGTCGCCGCGTACGGACCCCTCGTCGCGATCGATTTCATGGGAAAGACGATGACCTACTCGGATCTGGACGGGTTGGTCGACAGGGCCGCGGCAGGGTTCCAGAAGCTCGGTGTCGGACCCGGCGTCCGTGTCGGGCTGTTCCTGCCCAATACGCCGCACTTCCTGGTTGCCTTTTTCGGCGTCCTCAAGGCCGGCGGGATCGTGGTCAATTATTCACCTCTCGATGCGGTCCAGACTCTCAAGCACAAGGCCGAGGACAGCGGGACCGATTTGATCGTGACGCTCGATCTGAAGGCGCTCTACCCTCAGATGGCGCAGGTGCTCGAGGAGACCCAGGTCAGGAAGCTGGTCGTGGGCTCATTGCAGGAAATGCTGCCATTCCCCAAGAACCTGCTGTTTCCGCTGGTTAAACGCGGCGAAATCGCGTCCGTTCCCGACGATGAACGCCATATGCGCTTTTCGGCCTTGATCGACAATGACGGGGCGTACGAGGCACGAACCGTTTCCGACCCTGACGACGAGGTCGCGGTCCTTCAATATACCGGCGGCACCACGGGCATCGCCAAGGGGGCAATGCTGACCCACGGCAATCTGGTGGCCGCCTATTCTCAATATCGCGAATTTGCCGGCGGTGACCCGGCCGCGCTTGAGGTCGGGGTCGACTCTTTCCTCGCGGTCCTGCCGCTGTTCCACATCTTTGCACTGCAGATCAACCTGTTCCTGGCGCTGGGGGCGGGTGCGAAGCTGATCCTGCATCCGCGTTTCGAACTCGAAGCGGTGCTCAAGGACATCCACGCCAAGAAACCGACCGTCTTTGCGGGCGTGCCGGCCATGTACACGGCGATCAACAACAAGCCGGATATCGCCAAGTACGATCTCTCTTCGCTTAGATACTGCGTTTCGGGTGGGGCGCCGCTTCCGCTCGATACCCTGCAGCAGTTCGAAGAACTCACCGGCACCCGGATCTGCGAGGGCTGGGGCATGACGGAGACGTGCCCCGCGGGCACCGGCATACCCCTTTACGGCACCTACAAGGAAGGCAGCTGCGGGATCCCGTTGCCGCGGATCGAGATGCGGGTCTATGACTTCGAAACCTCGACCCAGAACCTTCCGGCCGGGGAAAAGGGCGAGATCTGCATCACCGGACCGAATATCATGAAGGGGTACTGGGAACGCCCCGACGCAACCGCGGAAGCCTTCAATGCCGATGGCTTCTTCCGCACCGGCGACAGCGGGTATATCGACGAGGATGGCTACGTATTCCTCATCGACCGGATCAAGGACATGATTCTCTGCTCCGGCTTCAACGTCTATCCGCGCGTTGTGGAAGAGGCGATCTACCAGCATCAGGACGTCGAGGAAGTGATTGTGATCGGGGTCGCCGACGCCAAGCGCGGCCAGAGCGCCAAGGCATTCATCAAGTTAAAGGACGGCGCGTCGGCGTTTTCGCTCGAAGAGCTTCAGGCTTTTCTCGGGGACAAGCTTGGACGCCACGAAATGGTCCGGTCCATCGACATTCGTGATGAATTGCCGAAAACGCCGGTCGGCAAGCTTTCGAAGAAGGAGCTTTACGAGGAAGAAGCGGCAAAGGCGGAAGTGGCGGCATAGGGTTTGATAGTCTGTTGCCGGAGACTGAAGTATGCGGCCACTCGGGACTGCCGCCTGCCTTCTTGATCCCTGGCGTTGGTCCCGATCGCACATCAGTCGTCTTGTCTGGCCTGTATCACGGATAATCACGCGCGTTTCCCGGAGACGGCCGGATACGCACGTGCGGTTCCTGCCGGTCAGATTGACTGCTCCGGATTACGGCGCGATTCAATGGCGTTGAATATGAGTGTTCCGGGCTGGCAAGAAGCTGAATATGCTGATACTAGGGCAACCTGATTGCGGTTCTGTTGCGGCGTTGAGAGGCAGCGAAGCAGGCCAGCGGCGTAGCGGCTTTCGAATTGCGTAGTGGGGAAAATGACAGCGTTCAAGATCTTCTTCGGAACCGACGTGCCGCGGTGGCGTCAGATTTTGATCTTGACCTGTCTTCTGGCGGCCGGTCTCGCAGAAGGGTTCGGACTGGCAACGATTCTGCCGGTCTTGGCCGTGAGCGTCGGCGACAGCCTGGGCCAGCAGCCTGAATTCGCCACCAAGATGATCGCGTTCCTGTCGTCATACGGCGTCCCGGTGACGTTCAACAGCCTGTTGCTGCTGATGATCTCGGGTCTGGTTGCCCGGGAAATCCTGACTTTTTTTGCGATCAGCTTTGTCGGATACACGATCGCGAGCCTCGCGACCGACTATCGCCGGCGTCTCATCAATGCCTACCTGAAGGCCACCTGGTCCTATTTTACCAAGGAACCGCTCGGCCAACTCACCTATGCCGTCAGCACCTTCGCAGCCGGGGCTGCCGACGCGTTCCTCGTATCGGCGCGGTTTATTGCGAACTTCATGAGGACGTTGGTGTATCTCACCGTGATCGTCATCATCTCAGGCAAGCTGGCGCTTGTGGCGCTTGCCGCGGGAGCGCTGATTGTCGCGGCCCTGCACTTCCTTGTCGGGGTTGCGCGCAGGGCGGGCAGGAAAAAGGCTCTGACGTCGGAGCTCCTGAGCGTGAACCTGACGGACACGTTCGGCAGCATCAAACCTCTCAAGGCGATGGCGCGACAGAACCATGTCCATATTGTCTTCAAACGGACGATCAAGCGGTTGCGAAAGCACATTCGCAAGACGGTCATCTCGGGACAGGCCCTGATCAACCTGCAGGGTTTGCTGGAAACGCTTGCTGTCGGCGCCGGTCTTTACGTCGCGATCGTGCACTGGAATGTGCCGATTGTCGAACTGGCGGTGATTGGCGGCCTGATGCTGCATATTACAAAGAGCATCGGGCGGATTCAGCGCATGTCGCAAAGGGTTGCCGTGACCGAGATTTCCTACGAGCGCATTCGGCAGATTATCAAGGATGCCGAGAAGGCAGAGGAAGCAAATCCTGGCACCATCGCGCCTTCGCTCGATCAGGACATCGTGATTGACGAGGTCAGCTTCGCGTACGGGAAAAAGAAGATAATCGAAAACGCTTCTGCCCGGATTCCGGCGAACCAGTTGACCGTGATCCACGGTCCGTCGGGTCAGGGCAAAACGACGCTCACAGATCTCCTGCTTGGACTCTACAAGCCCAGCAGCGGCCAGATTCTCGTCGATGGCGAGCCTCTGGATCGCATCGACCTGAAGGAGTGGCGCAGCCTCGTCGGTTACGTGCCCCAGGAACTGATCATGCACAATGCGACCATCAAGATGAACATCACGCTGGGAGACCCGTCATTCAGCGACGAACAGGTGCTCGAAGCGCTGCGTCTGGCAAGTGCCGACGATTTTATCGGCAATCTGGAAAATGGGATCGAGACCGAAATCGGCGAACAGGGACTGAAACTCTCCGGTGGCCAGCGTCAGAGGATTTCGCTCGCCCGTGCACTGGTTCATGACCCCAAGCTGATTGTGCTCGACGAGGTGACCAGTGCCCTGGACCCGGCTACGGAGACCGCGATTTGCGCGCAGATCCGTGAGTTGTCGAAGACACGCACGATCATTTCGATCACGCACCGGCCGGCCTGGCTGGAGGTCGCGGACATTGTGCTGGAAATTTCCGATCAGAAACTGGCGTCGAAGCTGGTCGAAAGGGCAGTCGCCTGAGAGGCAGCGAGCGCGTCGAAACTCTATTTGTAGTCAATTCATCCCGAAGAGAATGTTCAAGAACGCATCCATTCTTATCACTGGTGGCACCGGATCATTCGGCAATACCTTCGTGCCCATGACGCTGGCCAAATACGACCCGCGCAGGCTTGTCGTCTTTTCTCGCGATGAGATGAAACAGTGGGAGATGGCGAAACTCTATGCCGACGACGATCGGGTACGGTTCTTCATCGGGGACGTGCGCGACAGGGACAGGTTGGTGCGCGCACTCGACGGCATCGATTATGTGGTGCACGCCGCGGCCACCAAGATCGTGCCGACAGCCGAATACAATCCGTTTGAATGCATAAAGACCAACATCAACGGTGCGATGAACCTCATCGACGCCGCGATCGACCGTGGTGTCAAGCGTGTGGTTGCCCTGTCCACCGACAAGGCCAGCAATCCCATCAACCTCTATGGCGCGACCAAGCTGGCGTCGGACAAGGTCTTCGTCGCCGGCAACGCCTATACGGGTGCTCAGCAGACCTGCTTTGGCGTGGTGCGGTATGGCAATGTGATGGGCTCGCGCGGATCGGTCATTCCGTTTTTTGTCGACCTGGCAGAGCAGGGCAGCGCGCACATTCCGATCACCGACGAGAGAATGACGCGCTTCATGATCACGCTCGAGCAGGGCGTCGAGCTGGTGTGGCATGCCTTTGAAGACATGGTGGG
>CBDHYJ010000007.1:0-20499 GCA_965275905.1 Hyphomicrobiales bacterium
TCCGTCGAAGCGCCGTGCGAAGCGTTTCGTGGACTTCCAGGACGACGTGGCTTCATCCGACGTCCGTTTGGCCAATCTCGAGGGATACAGTTCCGTAGAGCACCTCAAACGGTACACCACCCTGGGCATGGGAACGGACCAGGGAAAGACGTCGAACGTCAATGGCCTCGCCATCCTGGCGGCTGACCGGGGTCTGGACATACCGCAGGTGGGCACCACGGTTTTCCGTCCCCCCTACTCTCCGGTTTCTCTTGGCGCGGTTGCCGGCCAGGAAGTCGGGAAACACTTCCGCCCTGCCCGGCTGACGCCCATGGATGACTGGCATCGCCGCAACGGCGCCGTCATGGTCGAAGCGGGCCTGTGGTACCGCCCCCGTTACTATCCGCGCGGCACGGAAACCATGAACGACGCCTACATCCGCGAGGCGACGCATGTTCGGGAAAAAGTCGGAATGGTCGACATTTCGACACTCGGCAAGATCGATGTCCAGGGTCCCGACGCCGCCGAGTTCCTGAACCGGATCTACGCGAACGGCTTCAAGAAACTGCCCGTGGGCCGGGCACGCTACGGCATCATGCTGCGTGAAGACGGCTTCGTGTTCGATGACGGCTCCACCTGCCGGATTTCGCCGACGCAGTTCTTCATGACGACGACAACCGCGAATGCGGCAGGCGTCATGAGTCACCTCGAGTACCATCTTCATGCCGTCTGGCCCGAACTACGGGTCGACGTGACGTCTATCACGGATCAATGGGCCGGCATGGCGCTCGCCGGCCCGCTCAGCCGAGATGTGTTGGCGGCGGCAGTGCAGGACACGCGCGTCACCAAGGAAGCCCTGCCCTTCATGTGCATGGCCGAAGGACACATTGCCCGCGCCCCGGTCCGGATCATCCGGCTCAGCTTCTCGGGTGAACTGGCCTTCGAAATCTACACGCCGTCAAGTTACGGCGAGGCGGTCTGGTCCCGTCTCATGGAGGTTGGCAAGCAGTTCGAGATTATCCCCTATGGCACGGAAGCCATGGCGGCCCTGCGCATCGAAAAAGGGCACGTCGCCGGTGCCGAACTCGACGGCCGGACAACAGTCGGCGATCTTGGCCTCGAACGCATGGCGAGCACGAAGAAACCATATGTCGGCAGCGTCCTCAGGCACCGTGATGCACTGGTCGCGGAGGGCCGGATGCAACTGGTCGGCCTCAAGGTTGTCACGCCCGGCGACCGCCTCCGCAATGGCGCGCATATCGTCGAGCAGGACACGTCCACCATGGACGGTTACAATCTCGGACACGTCACCTCGGTGACATACAGCCCGGTCGTGGGCTGTTACATCGGCCTCGCGCTGATGAAGGGTGGACTGTCGCGTGCCGGAGATATTGTCAATATCGTCTATCCGCTCAAGGACGAGTCAGTCGCCGCGGAAGTGACGGATCCGGTGTTCTACGACCCCAAGGGAGAACGTGTCCATGCCTGACCGCAGGTCCGCGCTAACGGGCCAGATGCGGCCCGGACGATATGGCAATCCGGCGACGGACGCCGAGCCGATTCTCGTCGCCGAAATCTATGGGCGGCGCATCTATCAGGTGACGGCCTGGCCCGAAACGGTCGACCGGGTCCGGACGACGGTTACCGCGCGCTGCGCGTGCGAGGCGCCGACTGAAATCGGCCGGGCTTCAAGCGGCGAAGGCCTGACCGTCATGATGGTCGCGCCGCGGCGATACTGGATCGTCGTGGAGCGGCGTACCGAGTTCAAGGCACCGTATTTCGCACCGGAAGACGGTGCACTGGTCGATCTGTCCGAAAGCAGAACCATTCTCAACGTCCAGGGCGAGCGGACCCGGGACATGCTGGCGAAGGGGTTGCCGATCGACACGCACAGACGCGTATTTCCTGCCAACTCGATTGCCCACAGCGCTATCGCCCACATGCCCGTGCTGGTGCATTTGCTGCCAACACTGAGCGAAGATGCATTCGACATTTACGTCCCGTCCGGATTTGCGTTGTCCCTCTGGGAGTGGCTGACCACGGCCGCGCAGGAATTCGGTTACGAAATCGCCTGATGAGCGCGCCTGCCGACCGGACCGATGGCGGCATCACAGCAACGCTCGCGCGATGGGTCTCCACTCTCGACCTGGATGATGTGCCCCGGGACGTCTGCGGCGAGGCCAGCCGCTGCCTGCTGGACGGCATCGGAGTGGCGATTGCCGGCAGTGTTCACAAGACCTCCAGACAGGCGGCCGAAGCGGCCGCGGAACTCTATGGCCCGGGTCCATGCACTGTTCTCAGCCCGAGATGCCCTCGCCTCGGCCCGGCAGGCGCGGCTCTCGCCAACGGCACCGCTGGGCATGTGCTCGATTTTGACGACACCTCCTATACCGGCATCTTTCATGCCACGGCGGTGTGCTGGCCGGCGGTATTGGCCGCCGCCGAACAGCGGAAAGTCTCCGGCCGGCGGATGCTCGAGGCATTCATCGCGGGTGTCGAGACGAGCTATGCCCTGGCTGAGTGGATCGGCACGTCGATCTATTTCGACGGCTGGTGGACAACACCCCTGATCGGACAGCCCGGAGCAGCCGCCGCTGTCGCAAAGGTATTGGAGTTGGACGAGCGCAAGACCGCAGCCGCCATCGAGCTTGCCGTTTCAACGGCGGCGGGCATGCGATCGGTGTTCGGCACAGCAGCCAAACCTGTTGGCGTCGGCATTGCCGCCCGCCAGGGATTGGAGGCGGCATATCTTGCAGGCTCCGGCATTGAGGCTGGCTGTCGCATCTCGACCGGCGATCAGGGCTGGCTGCACCGCCTCGGGATCGAAAGGGCCAACGACACGAGGATTGCCGAGATTGGAAGCAGGTTCGGGCTGGTCGATCCGGGCATCCTGTTCAAGCGCTTTCCGATCTGCTCCGCCGCCCATGCGGCCGTGGATGCCGCTGCCGAGATTGCCGGCAAACACAATGTCGACCCTGACCTGATCGACACGGTGGAGTGCATCGTGACGCCGCTTGTGGCGACGAGCCTCAAATATCCGGATCCCGCCAGCGCGGAACAGGCCCAGTTCAGCCTGCCCTATACAGTCGCAACGGCCCTCCTCAACGGAACCGTTACACCCGAGCACCTGGCGCGCCAATCCTGGAGAGAGCCGCAGGTTCACGCGCTCATGGCAAAGGTGAGAATGACCTCGTCGCCTGATCTCGGCGGCCGCCTCGCGCGCACGGAGGACGGTCCGGAAGGCGCGGTTGTGACGGTCAGCCTCAAGAGCGGCGAGCATTTCACGGTCGCCAAACCGATCGCCTACGGAATGCCCGATAATCCGCTATCCGATGAAGACATTACGGCCAAATTCCGGTCCTGCTGCGCGCCGGTTCTGGGATCCAGCGGCTGCGAACGGCTTCGGGAGCGTATTCTGGTCCTTGAGGCGATGGACAACACCACCGAACTCTTCGCGGATGTGCTGGCGACAGAGGTTTAGTCGGCAAACCGGCAATCGAAGGATGCCCCGTGGTCACAGGTCCGTTTATAGAGCGATAAACGGGCAACAGGGTGTGACCAATTGGCCCCACAATCCGTAAATTTCGCGTGACACGAGCCGATTTGCCGCGCCGTTTGCCGAAAAACTGCTACAACGCAGTCACGCTTGGGTTTAGAGTGACCCTAGCATGAAGATTCGGCAGTAGTGACTCCGATATCGACCGGGAGCCTTACATAATGAAATTAATGGTGTCGCTTATCGCCGCTGCGGGTTTTGCGGCAACAATTTTGACGGTTACGCCGGCGACGCAGGTGCAGGCGGATGAATACTTCATCCCGAAGGGACACCTGTATACGCCGCAGGCAGATGCCTTGCCGCCGAGATTCAGCCGCCGGTCCGACATCATCTCCCGGACGGATGTCATTGAGACTGAGATTTACCGCAAGAAGCAGGAGGACCGGGCGTTCTTCGAACATTTCCGGACCTTCATTGACCGGGACCTGTACTTTTCGGGACGGTCTTACTCGGACTATTGAGATTTATGCCGATCTGCGAACCGCTTGAACTGGTTTGCTTAGATCCCAGATAAACTAAAGGCGGCCATTCGTGGCCGCCTTTTTTAGTGATTGCCAGCACCTCAGTGCATCTGCAGCCACTCGCGTGCCCGGCGCTGCGCTTCAGCGACCTGATCCGACGTCAGTTCGCGGGCAATCTCGCTGCGGTATTCACGGGCAGCCGAGTTACCCTTGAGTGCGGCCAGATTGAACCACTTGTGGGCATTGACCAGATCCTGATCGATCTCGCGGCCGGTTGAATAGGCCAGACCAAGATCAAAAAGCGCTTCAGCAGATCCGCTGCCGGCAGCCATCTCGGCTTGTTCGAATTCATACATCACGTTGCGGGCCATGGCGACTTACTCCTTTGCTTTGTTTCGCCGGCCCCAACCGCGCCTCCATCGGCTTTCCCCGGGGCCTTCCCAAGTCCGCAAGGCTTCCCCACCCTGCATGCGATAATGCTGCCGGGTGGCGTTCAAGATCGGGTAAAAAGGCACGCTTAATTTTGCCTGAAGGCGGCAATAACAATTCGTTAGATTGTGATTTTGTTGAGAAAGAAAACGCAATAAAAACAATGCGTTGTTGCGAATTTTAGGAAAAATCAACGCCTTGGGCGTAACCAATCGCTAATCATGCCGCAGAAATCGGCAGAGTCATTTGTGAATGACTGTCGGAAGTCGCGGCGGAATCGGGAATGCCGAAATCCGGCTCAGGTTCGCGCCCGCTGGCCGAACAGGATCTTCTGGACATCCTTGTCCTTTGCGATGCTCACCGCATGCCGGCGTTCTTCACCGACGGCAAGGCCACGTTGTACGGCCGGACGCTCCAGAAGACGGTCCAGCCACGCCTTGAGGTGGGGAAACTCATCGATGTCCTGCCCCTGGCGCGCATAGGGCTTGACCCAGCCGACACAGGCCATGTCGGCGATGGAATACTTGTCAGCCAGGAAATCCCGGCCTTTCAGCCGCGTGTTCATGACGCCGTAGAGCCGGTTCACCTCATCGCTATAGCGATCGATGGCATAGGGCACCTTGCGCGGCGCGTAGTGCCTGAAGTGATGGGCCTGACCGGCCATGGGGCCGAGCCCGCACATCTGCCAGAACAGCCACTCATCGACAACAACGCGATCGCGCGTGCGCTTCGGATAGAACTTCCCCGTCTTGTTCCCGAGATACTGCAGGATTGCACCCGACTCGAAGATCGAGATCGGTTTCTTGCCGGGTCCTTCCGGATCGACGATCGCAGGCATCCGATTGTTGGGTGCTATCTTCAGAAAGCTGCGCTTGAACTGATCGCCCCTGGCAATATCGACATACTTCACGGTGTAGGGCAGCTTGCACTCCTCGAGCATGATCGTGATCTTCCAGCCGTTCGGCGTCGGCCAGTAGTGAAGCTCGATGGGTTTCTTCTGCATGCCCGTGTTCCTTGTGAGCTGCGCCTCGGGGACTGTTCTCAGTCGATCCCGAGCTTGCGCTTCAGCGTCTCGTTGACCGCCTGGGGGTTCGCCTTGCCGCCGGTCTTCTGCATCACCTGGCCGACGAACCAGCCGATCATCTTCGGTTTTTCCGCCACTTCCGCCGCCTTGTCGGGATTCGCCTGAACAACCTCGTCGACCACCGCCTCGATCTCACCGGTATCGGTGACCTGTTTCAGGCCGCGTTCCTCGACAATCCGCGCCGGGTCCCCGCCTTCGTCGACCACGATGGAAAGCACGTCCTTCGCGATCTTGCCCGAGATGGTTCCGTCAGAGATGAGATCGATGATGCCGCCGATCTGCTCCTCGCTGACGCCGAGTTTCGAGAACGATTCCCCTGCGGTATTCGCGTGCGCCGTCAGGTCGCCCATGAGCCAGTTCGCCACAAGCTTCGGATCCCGCTCCCTGGCGACGGTTTCGAAATAGGCCGCGTCACCGGCGCTCGCCACGATGACGCCGGCGTCGTAAGTGCTGAGACCGTACTCGCTCATGAAACGGTCTTTCTTCTCGTCGGGCAGCTCCGGCAGGCTGGCGGCGATCTCGTCGACCCAGTCCTGTTCCAGTTCGAGAGGGAGCAGGTCCGGATCCGGGAAGTAGCGGTAGTCGTGCGCTTCTTCCTTGCTGCGCATGGACCGCGTCTCGCCGGAGCGCGGATCGAACAGGCGCGTCTCCTGGTCAATTTCGCCGCCGTCCTCGAGAATGTCGACCTGCCGCCGCGCCTCGTACTCGATGGCCTGACCCATGAAGCGGATCGAGTTGACGTTCTTGATTTCGCAGCGCGTCCCCAGTTCGTCACCCGGCTTTCGCACGGACACGTTGACGTCGGCCCGCATCGACCCCTGCTCCATGTTGCCGTCGCAGGTGCCCAGATAGCGCATGATCGCGCGGAGCTTGGAAATGTAGGCCTTGGCTTCCTCTGCCGAGCGCATATCCGGCTTCGATACAATCTCCATGAGCGCAACGCCGCTGCGGTTGAGATCGACGAACGACATGCTCGGATGCTGGTCGTGCAGGCTCTTTCCCGCATCCTGTTCCAGATGCAGGCGCTCGATGCCGATGTCCTTGGTCGAACCGTCGTCCATATCGATGATCACGGTTCCCTCGCCCACCACCGGATTCAGATATTGCGATATCTGATAGCCCTGCGGCAGATCGGGATAGAAATAGTTCTTCCGGTCGAACACCGAGTGCAGATTGATTTTCGCCTTCAGGCCGAGCCCCGTACGCACGGCCTGCTCCACGCACTTCCGGTTGATCACCGGCAGCATACCGGGCATGGCCGCGTCGACCAGGCTGACATGGCTGTTCGGCTCGCCGCCGAATTCGGTCGAAGATCCCGAGAACAGCTTGGCGTCCGAAATCACCTGGGCATGGACCTCCAGTCCGATGATAATCTCCCAGTCGCCGGTCGCGCCGTGAATGAGTTTTCCGTTCGGACCCGCCATCACGCCTTGCTCCACCAGTCGTCAGGCCCCGGCAGCGACCCCGCAGCCTCCTCGATCACACCGCCCACACGGAACAGCATCTCCTCGTCAAACGCCTTGGAGATGACCTGCAGGCCGAGAGGCAATCCGTCACCGCTCAGCCCCGCCGGCACGGAGATGCCCGGCAGCCCCGCCATGTTCACCGTGACCGTGAAAATGTCGTTCAGATACATGGCGATCGGATCGCCGCTGCGCTCTCCGACACCGAACGCCGGGGACGGCGTGGACGGCGTCAGCAGGGCGTCGACCTGCTCGAATACGGTGGCAAAGTCCTGCGCGATCAGCGTGCGGACCTTCTGGGCCTTGATGTAATAGGCATCGTAGTAACCGGCCGAAAGCACATAGGTTCCGATCAGCACACGGCGCTTCACTTCGGCGCCGAAGCCTTCCGCCCGCGTTTTTTCGTACATGTCGATGATGTCGTCGCCCGGAACCCGCAGCCCGTAGCGGACGCCGTCGTAGCGGGCAAGGTTCGAAGAGGCCTCCGCCGGCGCCACGATGTAATAGGCCGGCAGGGCGTATTTCGTATGCGGCAGACTGACATCGACGATCTCCGCGCCGGCCGATTTGAGCCACTCGATGCCCTTGCTCCACAGGGCCTCGATCTCCTCCGGCATGCCGTCGAGCCGGTATTCCTTCGGAATCCCGATCTTCAAACCCCGGATATCACCCGTGATGGCGGCCTCGTAGTCCGGAACCGGCGCGTTCACGCTGGTCGTGTCCTTGGGGTCGTGGCTCGCAATCGATTGCAGCATGATGGCGCCGTCGCGCACCGTACGCGTGATCGCTCCGGCCTGGTCGAGCGACGAGGCAAAAGCGACAATGCCCCAGCGCGAGCAGCGTCCGTAGGTCGGCTTGACGCCGACGGTGCCTGTAAGGGCCGCCGGCTGGCGGATCGAGCCGCCGGTGTCGGTCGCGGTGGCGGCCACCGCGGTGTATGCGGCAACGGACGATGCCGATCCGCCCGACGACCCGCCGGGAACCATCGTCATGTTGCTGCCGTTGCGCCGCCAGGGGTTGCTTACCGGTCCGAAGTAGCTGGTCTCGTTTGATGAGCCCATGGCGAATTCGTCGTTGTTGAGCTTGCCGAGCATGACCGCTCCGTCGCGCCAGAGATTGGCGGTCACGGTCGACTCGTATGTCGGCACGAAGTTATCGAGGATATGGCTGCCGGCCGTGGTGCGGAATCCCTTGGTGCAGAACAGATCCTTGATGCCGAGCGGGATGCCCTCGAGCGGACCGCCCTCTCCGGACGCCAACCGCTTGTCGGACTCAGCCGCCATCTCCAGCGCCCTTTCCGGCGTCGGCAGTACATAGGCGTTCAGGCCGGACGAAGCCTCCACGGCCTCGTTGTAGGCCTCGGTGAGTTCCGTTGCGGAAAAGTCCTTCGCCTTCAGCCCCTCGCGGGCTTCGGCGAGGTTCAGTCTTGTCAGTTCGCTCATGACCCGCCCCTACTCGACAACCTTGGGGACCATGAAGAAATGATTGTCCTTCATAGGGGCATTTCCGACGATGTCTTCGGCGATACCGCCGTCATTGACCTCGTCATCACGTTTCTTCATGTCCATATGGACAACGCTCGTCATGGGCTCGACACCCTCGGTGTCGACCTCCTGAAGCTGCTCGACCCAATCCAGGATCGCCGTGAGCTCGGACTCCAGGGCCTTGGCCTCGTCATCCGTCACGGCAATACGCGCAAGCCGTGCGATATGACGGACCGTTTTCTGATCCACCGACATGGAACCACCTTGAAAAGAGAGGTCGGCGTTCTCCCCGCATGTGCAGGCTGCGCCGGACCGCCACGTAACACCAACGATCAGCGCGACTCATAACACCGTGCACTTTGGCCCGCAACTGGCGGCAACACGCCGCGCCCGCTACTTTTTGTTGCCGACAAACGAGACGGCGGTGTCGGGGAAGTCGGTAAAGATGCCATCCGCTCCGGCCGTCATCAGAACGCCTTCGAGCAGGTCATCCATCGTCTTTGCCCAGTCCGGCAGGCCATCGGACCGCGCCGTGTAGGGGTGAACGACCAGACCCGCGGCGTGGGCATCGACAACGAGGCTCGTCACAGTCAGCTTGCCGTCCTCGGCCCGGCCCGAAATCACCTGCGGAATCCAGGGGCCGATCCCTTCGGCAACCTTGGCAATCATCGCCAGTCCCTCCGCCGTCTTCAAGGCGTCAAAGTCAACGCCGGCCGCGATGTTCCATTTGTTCTCGGCAATAAGCTGCACCAAACGCCCCCCGTAGCCAAGCTCATCGCGGATCCTCTGCGTCTCGTTCCAGTCGAAACACTGGACGATCACCGGATCGGCCTTCGACGAGAGACCGTGCTTGTTCAGGATCTCGACGACAATCCGCGAGATATCCTTGCCCTCGGCCCGGTGAAAACCGGGGGCCTTGATTTCCGGATAGATGCCGACCTCTCGTCCGGTGGCGGCATTCAGCCCCTTGATAAGGGCGATCTCCTCCTCGAACGTGGGCACCGTGAAGCGCACATCCTTGTTCCCGAACCGGTTCGGGAACACCCGTTTACCCGTCTCGCGATTGAAGCGCTCGAACACCCTGAGCGTCTTGATTTCGGCAAGCGTCAGGTCGATGGCGTAAAACCGGCCATCCTCACGCTTCCGGTCCGGGAAACGCTCCGCAACGTCCGTTACGGTGTCGAGGTGAATATCGTGAAGCACGATCGGAACCCCGTCGCGCGTCAGCACAAGATCCTGCTCGATAAAATCCGCGCCCATTCCGTAGGCCATGGCCTTCGCAGCGATTGTGTGCTCGGGCAGATAACCGGACGCGCCACGGTGCGCGATCACGGTCTTCTCCGCAGCGGGGGCTGATCCGGTCATCGCGGGTACAGACATTACAAAACCAAAAAGAACCAGGAGACGAAGCAGAGACATCATAATCAGACTCGCATGAAGGGAACGACTGCCATTTCTATCGTATCCCTAACGGCCCCGTTTGACGTGTTCACGACAGCGTCGTGGGTCAAGGGTCCTGCCGTACGCCGTTTACGAGATACCAGAACAGCGCGGACAAGACGATCGCCCCGCCGATTGCTGTCGCCGTCGGCAGGCCTTCACTGAGAATCAGCCAGGCCCAGACCGGCGCCAGCGGCACCTCGAGCGATCCGATGAGCGCGGCATCCGGAGCCGGCACCAGGCGCGAGCCTTCGGTGAGCAGCACAACGCCCACAGCTTGAACGATTCCGAACGCAACCAGTATCGACAGTTCCTGCGGCAGGATGGCCGTCACATCGGACAGCAGCCAGCCGAGACCTGCAAGCTGAAGCGAGGATACGCAGCCTGCCGCCATGACCGTCGGCGCATCCGGGTAAAGCCGGATCAGGACGATCAACAACGCCATGCCGGCTGTCATCAGCATCGCCAGCAGGTCCCCGGCCAGATTCGGAGCACCGAGCGAGCCGCCGACGATGACCGCAACGCCGACAAGGCAGCAGACGCTTGCCGTGAACGTTGTCCGGGCCATGCGTTCGCGCTTCCAGACCCAGACGATGCCCGCGGCGACGAACGGCGCTGTGGCATAGATCAACACCACGTTGGCGACAGAGGTCAGCTTGAACGAGGAGAGGAACGCCAGTGTGGCCAGGCTGCTGACTGTTGCGACCGTCCAGCCGATCCGGCCCAGCCCGATCAACTGCCGGAAAGCGTCTCCCCCTTGCCGCCACAGGACGTAAAGGAATACGAAACCGGCGGCGAACAGCCCGCGCCAGAACATGATCGTCCAGACATCCGCGCTGACGCCCTTGGTGAAAATGCCTGCCGTACTCCAGGTCACGGCCGACAGAGCGACCATCGCGGCGCCAACCAGCCGCCTTTGATCAGTCATCGAAGATATGGGTCGGCTTGCCGTCGATCGTGACCGAGTTCTTGCGTTCCCAGTAGGCGCGCACGCCGTCCGCGCCCATGTCGTCGTAGAACGGCAGAAGCTCCGTCGGCCCGCGGTCGTGCCGGTATTCGTAGACCGGAATTCCGGTGCCGCAGGAGTGCTGCACGAGGTCAACCGCAAGATCGAAGATCTGGCGGGACCCCGCCAAGGACGGAAATAGTCCGACAAGGTCCGCCCATTCCGCATCGCGCGGGTGATAGACCTTCGCACTGCCGTAAACCCTCGTAATCCTGGCATCGCCTTCGAACGCGCAGAACATGAGCGTCATCCGGTCATGCTCTGCCAGATGTCCCGCCGTCTCGTTGCCGCTGCCGGTCAGCCCGAGCCAGACGATCCGCCCGGGATCGAGCACCCGGAGAGTATCCATGCCCTTGGGAGAGATGTTGACCCGGCCGTCAGGAGCGGCCGTGCCGACAAAGAACAGCCGCTGCGCGGCAATGAAAGCAACGTCCGGTTCGCGCAAGCGGGTTTGAACAGCCACGGTTCCATCCTCCACGAAGTGTCGTGGAATACGGCTACCAGACTCCTGCTGACATCATACTGTCAGCATTGTCTTGAGGAGATGGACACCCGGCCGATATCAGATGGCGGCTTCCTGGCCGACGCCGGGCACGGAAACGTTCTCGCCCTCCATCTCCGCGAGAAACTTCGAGGCATCCGGCTCGATGATCGGAAACGTCCCGTAGTGACACGGGATGACCGTCTTGAAGTTGAAATAGCGCTTGCAGGCAATCGAGGCCGTGCGCGGCGACATGGTGAACCGGTCTCCCACGGGCACAATGCCGATGTCCGGCTGATACAACTCGTTTATGAGCGCCATGTCGGAAAAAATGTCGGTGTCGCCCATGTGATAGACGCAGCGATCCTCGACCTTTGACTGGATGATCAGGCCGCAGGGGTTGCCAAGATAGGCAAATCCGCCATCGACCTGGGCAGCCGACGAGTGATCGGCCCTCACGAAGGTGACGCTGAAGTCGTTGGTATGAATCGTTCCGCCGGTATTCGCCGGATCAACATTCTCGACACCCTTGCCATTAAGGTACATGCAGATCTCGAAAATGGCGATCAGGGTCGCGCCGGTCGAATTGCAGATATCGACTGTGTCGCCGACATGGTCGTCATGACCGTGAGTCAGGGCGACGTGGGTGCAGCCGGCCGCCGCATCCGCCACCGAGCCGTCAAAAACGGGGCTGCCGCTCAGAAACGGATCGATCATGATCACGCTGCTGCCGGTTTCGATCCGGAAGGCTGAATGGCCGAACCATTTAATTCTCATTTCGGTTTTCTCCCTCTCTCTGCCGCGGTTGTTTCTTATTTTCTTTCGCCTGCGCAGTTTATGGCCTAAACGGTCGCCGTATAACCCTGCTTAAGTTGCATTGTGGATATGGCGAGCGACACGACCGTCACGCTTGAAGACCTGGCCGCCTCCCTGGAACCCGGCCGGCGTCTCATCGGAATTGATCTCGGCACCAAGACGATCGGTCTGGCCGTCTCCGATGTCACGCGCACCGTGGGATCGCCGCTCGTTACGATCAAACGGACCAAATTCGGCAAGGACGCGGCAGAACTTCTCGCGCTCTGCGATGAAAACGAGGTCGGCGGCCTCATCCTGGGCCTGCCGGTGAACATGGACGGATCCGAAGGTCCGCGGGCCCAGGCAACGCGCGCCTTCGCAAGGAACCTCGGCAACCTCACGGACATACCGATCGCATTCTGGGACGAGCGGCTTTCGACGACTGCCGTGACCCGCACCCTGCTCGAGGCGGACACCAGCCGAAAGCGGCGCGGCGAACTGGTCGACAAGATGGCGGCCGCCTATATCCTTCAAGGTGCCCTTGAGCGCATGCGATCACTTTGATCTGCAACGCGATTGTTGTCATTGCCAATGTGCCGTAAGGTTTGGCCTGTGACGCCCTTCATGCAGGAAGAATGATGGGCTGAGGTCACATTCCGGACATACCGATCATTTACCGGGTCGCCGCACGACAACCGCGCAGATATTGGCTCGATCCCGGCAGAGCAACCTGTATGGAGCGTAACTCCGCATGAAACGTCTTGTTGCAGCAATCCTGTTGCTGTTTTCCGTGGCGGCGTGCGGCCCGACGCTCACACACGTGCCGGCTCCGGAACTGGCATTCGCGGAAGCTGCCGTTCCCGGTTTCCCGCCGACGATCAGAAGCTGGGGTGATGAGGCGCCAAAAGGCTTCGAGGAGTTTTCCAGGGCCAAGGCGGCGGAGATCAAGGCGAATCCGCGCAAGTCACGCACGTGGGACCTGCTCGCGATTTCAGGCGGTGGTGCAGATGGCGCATTCGGCGCCGGCCTGCTTGTGGGCTGGACCAAGGCCGGCACGCGGCCCAAATTCGAGGTCGTCACCGGCACCAGCACCGGCGCGATCCTGGCGCCATTCGCATTCCTCGGCCCGAAATACGACGCGCAACTGAGAGAGATTTACACGACAATCTCGACCGACGATGTGATCAGCCGCAACGTGCTGGGTGGCCTGCTGGGTGGCGCCGCCCTCACCGACACCAGCGGTTTCCAGAAGCTGATCGCCCGATACACCAATCAGCAGATCCTCGACGAGATCGCGGCAGAGTACCGAAAGGGACGTTTCCTGCTCGTTGCCAGCACCAACATCGACGCCCAGAGGCCGGTCATCTGGAACATTGGTGCGATTGCGGCCAGCGGCAATCCGCGGGCGCTCGCGCTGTTCCGCAAGGTCATTCTGGCCTCGGCCGCCATTCCCGGCGCCTTCCCGCCGGTCAAGATCGACGTCACCGTCGACGGCAAGCAGTACAGCGAGCTCCATGTCGACGGCGGGGTCACGGCGCAGGTTTTCCTCTATCCGGCGCAGATTTCCCCGGCCAGCATCGACCGGATGCTCGGCTTCAAGCCCAAGCGGCGGCTGTTCGTGATCCGGAACAGCAAGGTGAATGCGGAATACTCGCCCGTTGAGGCAGGTCTGCTCTCGATCTCGAAGCGTTCGATCGACACCCTGATCAAGAACCAGGGCGTCGGCGACCTCTATCGCATCTACACGCTCGCGAAGCGCGACCGCATCGATTACAACCTCGCCTATATTCCGGACGGCTTCGACGTCAAATCCAAGGAACTGTTCGACCCGCAATACATGAAGGCCCTTTTCGACAAGGGCTACAGTCTCGGAAAGAACGGCTACCCCTGGCTCAAGTCACCGGCCCAGATCGGCCCGATTGCGGCCGACAAACGGTAGACGTCATTGCCGGTTCTGAGAAACCGCCGCGTGCGAGACGGCCTTAGAGATCGCCGCCGGCCAGTTCAGGCACCGCGACATCACCGCCAGCCAGCTCCGGGACCGCGACGGTAAGCACCTGCTCCACATCCGGATCGTAGACCGGCTTCGACGGGCCTGTAACAGCGGCATTGAGAGCCACCCGCTCCGGCACGAAGAAACTATTGACCAGCGCTGTCGGCAGCACATCCAGGGTCTTCGGATCGTCCGGGTAGGTCAGCATGAAACTCGCCCAGCCGTTACCGCGGCGCTCGACGCGTCCGTACTTCTTGTACTCGCCGTCATATCCCGTCACCACGAACCAGTTGCCCTTCCGGCGCTTGTAGGTGACCCGCTCGACGCTTCCTTCGAAATTGCGGAGATAACGTTCGAACTCCGTCGTCGTCTTGAAGCGGAACGCCACAATTGTGAGACTGGCGTTTCCGAACAGCGAAGAAATCGTCGCGGTGTCGGCATCATTGGCGATCTTCGGCATCAACGCCTTCGGATACCCGATGCGAATGCCGAGACGCGGATGGACATACTGCTCCCAGCCCAGCTCCCGCTTCGCCCGGTCGGCCTGGTCGCCCGCCAGCGCCATTTGCCTTCGCGTCAGCCAGCCGGTCTGACGGAACCCGTTCTTGCGCTGCCAGGAATTAACGGCCTGCCGGGTCAGGCGCCCGTGAACTCCGTCGACCATGGCCTCGAAATGACCGGTCCAGAGCATCGCTTCCTGAACCGCTCGCGCTTCCTCCCGGGGATCGGATTGCGCCGATACGACGGAAAACAGAAGAGCGACACTTGCAGCCAAGAAGAGTTTCGCTGATCGCATGATGAGCACCTTGATCGGGGTTACCGGACAGTTCGCTTAGAGCGCGGTTGCCTTGATGTAGGAAGTTTTGCGCCCGAACCAAGGGGCACGCCTTCACAGCCCGATCACGAAGGATCGAACGCCGCCGCAATCAGTTCGCGCGTATAGTCGGCCTGCGGGTTCTCGAACACGTCCTGCGTGGCTCCTGATTCCACGACCCGCCCCTCCCGCATGACCATGATCTCGTCGGACATCGCCCGCACGACCGCAAGGTCATGACTGATGAAGACATAGGTCAGGTCGTACCTGTCCTGCAGTTCGCGCAAGAGATCCACCACCTGCTTCTGCACGGAACGGTCGAGCGCCGATGTCGGCTCGTCGAGCACGACAAGCCTGGGTCTCAGGATCATCGCTCTTGCGATGGCGATGCGTTGTCTTTGACCGCCTGAAAACTCGTGCGGAAACCGCCGGCGCGACGAAGCCTCGAGACCGACGTCCTCGAGCGCGCTTGCCGCACGCCTGTCCCGCTCCCCGGCATTGATGGACGGCTCGTGAACGAGAAGGCCCTCCGATACGATCTCACCGACAGTCATCCGGGGACTGAGCGAACCGAACGGGTCCTGAAATACAAGCTGCATGTGACGGCGAAGCGGCCTCATCCGCTTGGCATCCCAGGTGTTGATATCCTGTTCCTCGAACCGGACCGTGCCGGCTGCGGGCAGCAGCTTCAGGATTGCCCTGCCGAGCGTGGACTTTCCCGATCCCGATTCTCCGACGACGCCAATGGTTTGTCCCTTGCGCAACCTGAGACTGACCCGGTCAAGCGCCTTGATCTCGTGCCAGGCACCGGAAAGGAAACCCGTGCGTTTCGCGAATGTAACCGACAGGTCGCTGGCATCGAGAACGACCGGATTGTCCATGGAAACACCCGGCTTTTCGCCTGAGGGCTCCGCATTCAGCAACATCTTCGTGTAGCCGTCCTCGGGCGTGTCGAATACGGTTCTGGTTGCGCCCGCCTCGACAACCCGCCCTTCCTTCATGACGTGCACATGGTCTGCAATCCTACGCACGATGCCCAGATCGTGGGTGATGAAGACGATGCCCATCCCCATCTTCTTCTGCAGGTCGACAAGAAGATCGAGAATCTGGGCCTGAACCGTGACGTCGAGAGCCGTCGTCGGCTCGTCCGCGATCAGAATGTCGGGACTGTTCGCCAGCGCCATCGCAATCATGACCCGTTGCCGCTGGCCGCCGGAAAGTTCGTGCGGGTACGCTTCGACACGCCGATCCGGATCCGGGATACCGACCAGCCGGAGCAGTTCGATAACCCTCGCGCGCCGGTCCCGCTTTGCGATGTCGGAGTGATACATCAAAGGTTCTTCGATCTGCCGGCCGACCCTGTAGAGCGGATCGAGTGATGTCATCGGCTCCTGAAAAATCATCGAAATCCGCGCACCCCGTATCGTGTCAAGCTGGCGCGGAGACATGCCGATCAGTTCCTGACCACGATACCGCGCAGAGCCCTCCGCCCTGCCGTTGCGCGCCAGAAGCCCCATCAGGGACAGCATCGCCTGACTCTTGCCCGATCCCGACTCTCCGACGATTGCCGCGGTTTCACCGGCGCGAAGGTCCAGATCGATTCCGCGAACGGCGTGAACCTCCTCGTCCGGCGTCTGAAAGTGCACGTTGAGGTCACGCACGCTCAATATCGGCTCGGATGCGGCCCTTTCCCTCAGCACCGTCAGCGCTCCTTCGGATCGAGCGCATCCCGCAGGCCGTCACCGATAAAATTCAGGCAAAGCAGAGTTGCGGTCAGGAAAATGGACGGGAAGATCAGCATCCAAGGCGCGCCCTGGATGTTGCGCGCACCCTCTGAAATCAGCACGCCCCAGCTTGTCATCGGCTCCTGCACGCCCAGTCCGAGGAACGAGAGAAAGCTCTCCAGCAGGATGACCTTGGGCACCATCAGCGTCATATAGATCACCACGGGCCCGGCCGTGTTGGGCACGATGTGGCGCCGGAGGATGCCCCTGGCATCGACGCCCAGGGCCTCGGCCGCCTGAACGAATTCCTGCCGTTTCAGCGTCAGCGCCTGGCCGCGAACGATGCGCGCCATGTCGAGCCATTCGATCGCACCGACGGCGATGAACATCAGCACGAAGTTGCGCCCGAAAAACACCATCAGCAGGATGACGAAGAATATGAAAGGCAGCGAATAGAGGATGTCGACGATGCGCATCATCACCGTGTCGACCCGTCCGCCGAGATAGCCGGATATGGAGCCATAGGTGACGCCGATGATCAGGGCGACAAGCGTGGCCAGCAGGCCGATCAGCAGAGAGATGCGCCCCGCAATGAGGGTTCGCGTCAGCAGGTCCCGGCCGTTTGAGTCCGTGCCGAACAGAAATCTCAGCCGGGTGACATCCGCCTCCATCACCGCCCGCAGCCGGTCATCCTGCAACTCGGTGATGCGCGTCGCGCTGAAAATGTCGGCACGATCCAGATAGCGGGTCACCCTGGGGTCGATCTCGCGCGACGACGTGACCGTGACGCGCACGGTATCGCCCGCAATCTCAACGGTTTCCACGTTGACACGCGCGCGTCTCAGGGCGGACTTCACCGTTTTTTCGACGTCCTCGGCCCCCGGATGCGCCGACAGGCTGGCCGGCACCTTCACGTAGTTCCGATAGACGGTGGTGTAATCGTGCGGTGTAATCCAGGGCCCGACCACACAGGCAATGGCAATCAGTGCCAGCACGATCAGGCTGGCCATCGCGGCACGGTTCTCGCGCAGCCGTCGCATGGCGTCCTGCCAGAGAGACCGCCCCGCCTCCGGCTCTTGTAAGTTTGCCGGACTGGATTCGGTGACGGCGCTCACGGCCCGGACTCCGTGGACGAGCGCACGCGCGGATCGATCGCGGCGTAGGCCAGATCGACAAGGAGATTGAAGAGGATCACGAAAACGGCAATCAGAACGACCGCGCCCATGACCAGCGTGTAATCGCGATTGAGCGCGGCCTGCACGAAATAGCGCCCGACACCGGGAATGCCGAAGATCGTCTCGACCACGACCGATCCTGTCAAAAGGGCTGCCGCGGCCGGTCCGAGGTAGGAGATGACCGGCAGAAGTGCGCCGCGCAGGGCATGAACACCCACCACGATGCGCCCCGGCAGGCCGTAGGCCCTCGCCGTCCTGACATGATGGGACCTCAACGCCTCGATCATGCTTGCGCGCGTCATGCGGGCAATAATCGCGATCTGCGGCAAGGCCAGCGTGACCACCGGCAGCACCATGTCCTCAAAACCGCCGCCCCACCCGCCGGCGGGCAGCAAGTCGAAATGAACCGCCAGCAAGAGGGTCAGCAGCGGCGCGACAACGAAATTCGGAACCGTGATGCCGAGCGTGGCCATCGCCATCACCGCATAATCCGCCTTGTCGTTTTGCCTGATCGCCGCAAGACAGCCGAGTGGAATGCCGAGACCGAGCGCCAGCACGAGCGCCCAGAACCCGAGCGTGATCGACACGGGCAGTCCACGGGCGAACAGCTCAATCACCGTAAAGTCGCGGAAGTAGTAGCTGGGGCCCAGATCGCCCTGGGCGATGTTCTTCAGGTAGATCAGGTATTGCTGCCAGACCGGCTTGTCGAGCTGGTAGACCTTGAGCAGGTTCTCCATGACCTGCGCCTCAAGCGGCCGCTCCAGATCGAACGGGCCGCCCGGAGCGACCCGGATCAGGAAGAACGAGATCGTGATAACGACGAACAGGGTCGGGATCGCGACCAGCAGACGCCGGATGGCGTAGCGCAGCATCGATCCCGCCCCCTTAAGCGGCTACTGCTCGATCGACATCCATCGGCTGGCGTGGACGTTCTGAATGTTGTCTTCCCAGCCCTTGAGCTTCTTGGACACCAGGCTCAGCGAACCGTAGTAGAGGATCGGGATGTACGGCAGGTCGCGCATGAAGATGGTTTCCGCGTCGAACAGGATCTTGGCGCGCTTGTCGAGATCCGTCTCCGCTGCCGCCTTGTCCATCAGGCCGTCAAACTCCGCGTTCTTGTAGTTGGCGTAGTTGAGCCCTGTGTTCTCGCTCTCGACCTGGAACAGGAAGTTCTGGGGATCCGAGTAATCCCCGATCCATCCGGCGCGCGCGATGTCGTAGTCGCCCTTGTCGCGCAGGAACGCGTAGTGCGTTTTCACGTCCGTATTGAGCAGCGACACCTCGACGCCCAGCGGCTTCCACATATCCGCGATCGCAACGGCCGTGTTCTTGTGGTTTTCCGACGTGTTGTAGCGCAGCTCGATCTTCAGCGGCTTGTCTGCCGAGAAGCCGGCTTCGGCAAGCAGGGCCTTCGCCTTGTCTTCGCGGTCGAGCATGGACATGCCCTTGTATTCGGCAAAGGCCGGATCGCCGTAGTTGCCGATGCCGGGCGGCACGTAACTGTACCCGGCCACCATTGTGCCACCCCAGATCTCGTCGGCGACAAACTCCCGGTCGATCGCCATGGACAGCGCCTGACGGACACGCGCGTCGTTGAACGGCGGCTTGGTCGTGTTCACCGCGTAATAGTAGGTGCCGAGATAAGGCGCGACGCGGAACTGGTCGCCGAGATTCTCGCGCATCCACTTTGTCTGTTCGGTCGGCGCGTCATTGTTGGAGTGCAGTTCGCCCGCCTGGAATCGCCGAAGCGCCGCGCCGCGATCCTCGGTCGGATAGTACATCACCGTGTCGATCTTGACGTTGGCTGCGTCGTGGAAGGCAGGGTTCTTCACAACCTTGATGTGCGAGTTGGGCACGGCCTCCGCGAGCGTGTATGGGCCATTCGAGACCATATTGCCCGGCTTGACGAAATCGGCGCCAAGCTTTTCCACCGATGCCTGATGCAGCGGCAATCCTGTCTGGTGGGTCAACAGTTCGATGAAATAGGGCGTTGGCGATTCCAGCGTGATTTCCAGCGTGGACGCATCGACGGCCTTCACGCCGAGCTCTTCCTTGGCCATCTCGCCCTTATTGATCTTCTCGGCATTCTTGATTGGATAGAGGACGGACGCGTACTTTGACGCGGTGCCCGGCTCCATGATCCGGCGAAGCGAAAACACAAAGTCACTGGCGGTCACCGTATCGCCGTTCGACCATTTGGCGGACGATCGCAACTTGAACGTATAAGTTCCGCCGTCATCGCTCACCGTCCAGCTTTCGGCCACACCGGGTATGACCTTGGCCTTGGCATCGTAAACGACGAGGCCTTCATACAGGTCACGCAGGATATTCGACTCGTAGATCGTAGATGTCTTGTGCTGGTCGAGTGTTTCCGGCTCACCGGTGTTGCCACGGTGATAAATCACTTCCGCATGCGCGCTCACCGTGACCATGGCCAGGGTCAGGAACGCCGCCAATCCTGTCAGAATACTGATTTTCCGCATCTTGCTTCCCTCTACGCTTGGATTACTCCCGGCTGATCCCCTTGTCAGCAATCCCGCATGACAAAAGTGTACGCCCCAACTTCGCCGCCGCGCAACGCAAGATACCGCGATATCGGCCGGATGCTGCCCGAT
>CBDHYJ010000008.1:0-96810 GCA_965275905.1 Hyphomicrobiales bacterium
CAACGGGCACGCCCCTGTAGCCGAGGGTCAGCCCGGTCGCCGACAGCATCATGGCCCGGACCTCTGGGCGTTATGTGCCGACGGTGGTCGCGATTACGGCCCACAGGGCAGCACAGGTGCAGCCGGCGCCGATCAGTAGCCTTAATGTGCTGAGTTCCGTGAAATTGAATTCGGGGCGAATCCGGCCTGAAAGGTCAATCGTAGGCATCTTATGCTCCTTTTCGGGGACACCCGCCCCAATCGAGGATTACAAAATGCCTGGCAGGTCTTCTGGCTCGCGGTCATCGGGTTTTGTGCCCACCTTCCCGGGATTCTCCCAGTGGCGTAATCAGGCACCCCTACCGCATACAGTTGCGGGTACAGCCCCGGCATTGCCCCCTGATGGGTACAGCGCACCGGGTTCCCTTTTAAAGCGTCGGCCTTTGGCCTCCGGCAACCAAGCGGAGGCCATGAAACAGGATGATTCGATCTTAGTCAATGCCGGCCGGACAGCCGGTCAGGCCATGTCCACGACATTGCGGAACCGGAGGCCGACTTCGTCGCTCCTGCGCCAGACATATTCGCAGTCCGCGATCACGTCGCGCTCGGGAATGCAGAGCTTGAAGCGTTTGGGCACGAAGCAGTCCGCGGAAATCATGATCCGCGCGCCGGTCTCGGAAATATCCTTCACGACACAGGCGATCGCGCTGTCGCTGCCCTGAAGCAGTGTCAGTGCGTACTCGTCGGCTTCCTGGCGCGTCGAATCGCGCCGGTCGTCATCCGCAACAATCGTTGCCGCCAGAGAGGTGTTGTCCATCCCGGCCCCCTTTTTACCGTCCGCAGGTCCGGACGCATGTCTCCCGACATGTTCCATCCGGACGTCCTCACCCGGCTGAGGATAACGGCGTTTGGTTAAGCGGGAGATAACCGGCAGGATGTGTGTCCGTCTCTGCCGGTGATGAGTCGTTCCGCCTGCAATCTGTCGATCACCTTCTGGAAGCGCCTTGTCACCTTTGTTTTCAATACTTTCCGGCAATATTCATTGCCGATACTCCATGAATACATTCGGTTTTGTGTCTTTAGTCACATAATCGACTGTCGTTTGGTGCGAAAAGACCGTCATGCGCGGATTCAAACTCTGTTACATCTGCTTACGGGAGCGAAAACATGAGTGAATCAGGCGAAAGACGGTCCGTGATCGTCACGTTCAAGCCCAAAGACAAACGGTCGCAAAAGAAGAAAGACAAGACCGATATCGTGCGCGCGGAAATATCGTCCGACATCCAGTTCTTCACCGCCGACGACCTCTCGCGCGGAATGACGGTTCCGTCCGGGATGCCGGAGGAGAAGATCGGCTACGACGTCAACCTCTACGAGGCGCCGATCGTCATGGCCAACCTGACCGACAACGAGATCGCGGCGCTCAAGAAAAACCGGAACATCGAGGATGTCGAGGAGGACGGCTATTGCTACGCCGTCGACGGTCCGCACGAGCTGCGCCAGATGGTGATCGAGAACCAGCCTTCGGTCCAGTCGGAAACCGTGCCTGCCGGCGTTCATCAGATCAAGGCGCCGGATGCCTGGGGCTGCTCGCGCGGCAAGGCGATCAAAGTCGGGATCTGCGATACCGGCATCGACTTCAATCATCCGGATCTCAAGCCGAACTACAGGTTCGGAACGAGTTTCGTGCCGGACGAAAGCACCGCCATGGACCACAACGGCCACGGCACGCACTGTGCCGGCACGGTCGCCGCGGCCATCAACGGAAGCGGCGTGGTCGGTGTCGCTCCGGAAGCCTATCTCTATGCCATCAAGGTGCTGAGCAAGACGGGACGCGGCAACTGGAGCTGGCTTATCGCGGGCATTGACTGGGCCATAAACAAGAAGGGGCTCAATATTCTCAGCATGAGCCTGGGCGGTGCCGGAGCGCCGAATGCGCTGAAGAACATGTGCGACGCCGCATGGCAGAAAGGCGTGCTTCTGATCGCCGCGGCCGGCAATGACGCCGGACCTGTAGGCTTCCCCGCGAAGTATGACAGCGTGCTCGCGGTGTCCGCCATCGACAATGCCAACAGTCTGGCCTGGTTCAGCAATCACGGGCCTGAAGTGGAGCTGTGCGCCCCCGGCGTGGACGTCCTGTCGACGACACCCGGCGGCGGTTACCGCAAGCTCAACGGCACGAGCATGGCCTGCCCGCATGTGTCCGGCGCGGCCGCCGTGGCCTGGGGTGCGCACCGTTATGCCGACAACAAGACGATACGGCGGCTGCTGGCGTGGCGTGCCGACAATCTCGGCACGCCCGGCCGCGATCCCAAATTCGGTTTCGGCCGGGTTGATGCGGAACAGTCCGCCTGCGAGATGACCGAGCCGCCGGCGATCCCGGGTATCCCGTAGGGTCCGGGACAGGAGCGCTCGCGGCTTGTCCGGCCGCAGATTGAATTGCCGGGCGGCGGGAAGCAGACCCGCCGCCCGCACGCGCTTCCGGCCATGCGCAAGTGCCTTCAGTCCGTCGCGTGCATTTCGCCGTCGAACTCGACCATTTCCACGTCCTCCCTGGCCGCAAGGGCATTGAGGTCCCTGAGCCGGATGCTGCCGGCGACGGCTGAGATATTGGAAAAGGCATTCCTTATGGTCAGGCCGTCAGCCTGAAATGCAGACGCATCGGTGCCGGACCGAAGCGTCACGATAACCGGAACACTCCGGTCCATCGCGGCGTCATCCGCCGCCGCCAGAGCCTCGGTGAGGTCACTGTCCAGTTTGTTTTCCATTGTCCGCCTTTCCTGTGAGCAGGTCTTCATCGGCTGGACCCGTAGCGCCAGTCTAAGGCCGCCGCGGCCCAGGCAGAAGACCTGAATGACAGAGCCGACCAATCCGGGCATCAAAACGACTTGGCGATCAGGGCGCGGAGCGACGCGTGCAGTTCGCCGGACCGGATGATGGCGCCGTGGCAGGGGATGACCGTGTCCGGTTTGTCGGCCGCGATCCGTTCCTCCACCCAGCGGCGGTAGACGCCGGCGTCCGCGACGCCGAATTTCGGGAAGGTGCCGAGAAGCTCCGGGGTCTCCGTGACGGCCACCTTGGCATTGCCCTTGGTGGTGCAGAAGGCGTCGACCACGACCCAGGTCACCGAGCCTTCGGCCTCCACACGGAGCCAGGCCTCGCCGGTCTTGAGGCCCTCGGGATGCAGGAGGGTCATAGTTGCGGGCAGGGTGGCGGACAGCCGGCCGAGGCCGTGAAACGTATGACCCGTCACTTTCTCCAGCCGCGGTGTGGCGGCTTCCGGCGCAACCAGTTCGGCGTCCGGAAAGGCAGCGGCGTACTCGGCGATCGCCTTGTTGTGGTAGTGATTGGGGGCGAACAGGAAACGGACCGCGCCGAGTCCACCGAGGCTCGCGCGGGCCGCATCGCCCAGGCCCTGGACCGGGCTGAACAGGCATATTTCGCCCGTCTTCAGGCTGACCGCCGTGCACCGCAACGTGCCCTTGCGCGCGCAGGAGATACCGGGCACGCCCTCGACCGCCTCGAATTCCGACAGACCCTTTGCCATGACACATATCCAATTCTTGAATGAACACTCAAAAATAGTATCATGGGCTGACGGAACCGCAAGAGGGCAGCAGGGAACAGTCATGGCGCGCCATGCCGAATTCGACAGGGACAAGGTGCTGGATGCGGCGATGCAGGTGTTCTGGACCAAGGGGTATCAGGCGACATCGGTGGTCGATCTGGAACGGGCCACCGGCCTGAAGCCCGGCAGCCTCTACAACGCATTCGACAGCAAGAAGGGCCTGTTTCTCGCGGTCATTGCGCATTACCGCGAAACCGTGGTTGGCCTGCGCGTCGCCACAATTCTCGACAGCGGCCGCCCGATGGAGGGAATCGAGGCCTTCTTCCGGACCGCCTATGACGGCTTCGAGGCGGAGCAGCTGATCGGCTGCCTCTTGACCAACACGGCCACGGAAATGGCGCCCGACGACCCTGAAATCCAGGAGGCCGTGGCGTCCGGGATCACGATGATCGAGAATGCGTTCCGCCGCCGCATACGCGAAGCGCAGGCGGCGGGCGAGATCGATGCCGGCGTCGATGCCGCCGCGACGGCCGTGCATCTGACGTCCTGCTTTCAGGGACTCGGCGTGATCGGGCGCCTGACGCGCGATCCAGAGCGCCTGAAGGCCATCACGGAGCAGGCTCTGACCGCGTTCAAACCGGCCTGACGGCGCCGGAAATCCCGCGATTTTCCTCAGATTCCGTCGTGCGCGGTCGTAATCAGTTTCTAACCATTCAGGGTTAACATGCGCGCGGAGAAGACAGTTTTTTGCAGGAAATTGAAGGGATTCTGCGGGAAGCCCTCAATTCAGCGGAAAGGCTAGAATCCGTGAGTCTGCCTGAACAATCCGAGGCCAGCGACGGCACAGCGTCGCCGGGTCATCAAAGGTGGTGTCATTGCCTATTCGTCGAGGCATGTGACGTGCCCCTGCGTGGTGCGCGACCTTTCGGAAACCGGTGCGCGGCTTCAGGTCCACCGGGCCATGGAGGTGCCGGATACGTTCGAGCTGCTCATCGAGCTTGACGGATTCGAGGCCGAATGCGTCGTGGCCTGGCGGACGGAGAAGGAGCTGGGCATCAAGTTCAGGGCCGAGCCGAAGCAGGTCGCGCCGAAGCGGATTCAGATCGTCTCGGACCTCGAGAAACCCATCCAGCCGTCGCTCCGGCGCAAGGATCACGGCAACTGACGCGGAGGCATGCGGCCAGCAGTCCGAAACGCCGGACCGCGGCATTGAACCTGTTCCGCGCCCGTCTGCTGCTCAAGCCGAAGGTGCATGAGTCCGGAAGCCGGAATCGCCGCTACAAACGGTGGTGGAACCAGGGCAGCGGATCAGGTCTCCGAACCGGCACCGGCCCCGGCCGCGGAACCTGTCCAGGATCCGCGTCGATGTGCCCGTGCAGGCTGCGAATGCAGCGCCGGATCCCGGGACGGTGGCGGCTTCGTCAAATTCGATCCCCGTGCTGATCGCGGAGGACGACCCGGACGACCGGCTGCTGATCGCGGAGGCGTTTGCGGAAAGCGATTTCGACCACCGCACCGAGTTCGTCGGTAACGGTGAGGAACTGCTGCAGTACCTGGAACTGGCGGGCTCAACGCCGGACCGCCCGGTACCGCGGCTGATCCTGCTCGATCTCAACATGCCGAAGATGGACGGCCGGCAGGCGCTGCAGCGGCTCAAAGCCAATCCCGAAATGCGGCGCATCCCGGTCGTGGTCTTCACGACATCGGATGTCGAGCAGGACATCGACGACACTTACGATCTCGGCGTCAGTTCCTACATCACCAAACCCTCGACGTTCGAGGGTCTCAAGGATGTGGTCCGCGCGCTCGACATCTACTGGAGCGGCATGGTCGCCCTTCCGTCGGCGCGCCGCCGCTGACGAGCCCTTCAATCCCCGAACTTCGATGCTCTGAGTAGCCGCTCGGACGGGTGCCGCGTGCGATGATGCGTACCGGTTGAGGTTGCTCGCCGGACGCTCCGGCCTGCAGCCATCAAACGCTTTCGTATATGGAAGAAAGGGTCTAACGTAGCTGGCGAGACGACCGCGCCGGACAGAGATGCACGCCGGATTCGTTCTAGGATCACAACCCCATACAGCTCGAAAAGACGGAACAAGAAATGCGATACGAAGCTCCCGGATCGACCGAGGCTGCGGTTGATCTGCTGGCCAGTGAAAGCGGCTATGCCCGCGTGCTGGCGGGCGGCACGGACCTGCTCGTGCAACTGCGCGCAGGCCATGTCGAACCCGATCTGATCGTCGATCTGAAGCGGATCGACGCCATGCGGGCGATCACGGAAGAAGACGGGGCCTTGCGCATCGGCGCGGCGGTGCCGGGTGCCGTGCTCGGCGAACACGAACTGGCCTGCGCCAAGTGGCCGGGCGTGGTCGAGGCGGTCGAGCTGATCGGGTCGACCCAGATCCAGGGCCGGGCCACGATGGTCGGCAACCTGTGCAATGCCTCGCCGGCGGCAGACAGCGTGCCGGCGATGGTCGCGGCGGGTGCGGTGGCAACGGTTGTCGGCAGCAATGTCCGCCGCGACGTGCCCGTGGAGGACATCGGCACGGCGCCTGGCAAGACGTCGCTTGCCCGTGACGAGCTTGTGGAGTCGGTCCTGCTGCCGGCCCGTCCGGGGCGTTCGAGCGACGCTTACCTGCGGTTCATACCGCGCACCGAGATGGATATCGCCGTGGTCGGGGCCGGTATCAGCCTGACGCTCGATGACAGCGACGTCTGCACGGCCGCCCGCGTGGCGCTGGGCGCGGTCGCGGAGCGCGTGCTCCTGGTCGAGGACGCTGCCGCGGCGCTGATCGGAACGAGCCTCGATGACGCTGCGCTGGACGCACTCGCCGCCGCCGCCTCGGCGGCCTGCCGGCCCATCGACGACAAGCGCGGCACCAAGGATTTCCGTATCAAGGTCGCCGGCGTGCTCGCGCGCCGGGCGGCGAAAATCGCATTCGAACGCGCACGAGGCAACGCATGAGCCAGATTCACGTCACGACATCCATCAACGGGGACGCGGTCGAGTATCTCTGCGACCCGGAGGAAACGCTGCTCGATGTGCTGCGCGACCGGCTCGCGCTCACCGGCAGCAAGGAAGGCTGCGGCTCGGGCGACTGCGGGGCCTGCAGCGTCATGCTCGACGGCCGGCTGGTGTGTTCCTGCCTGGTGCTTGGCGCCGAGGCGCAAGGCCGCGAAGTCGAGACCATCGAGGGCATGGCGAGCGGCGAGAACCTGCACCCCCTGCAGACGAAGTTCCTGGAGCACGCGGCCCTTCAGTGCGGCATCTGCACGCCGGGATTCCTGGTTGCTGCCAAGGCGCTCTTGGAGCAGAACCCGGACCCGAGCGAGACGGAAGTGCGCTACTGGCTTGCCGGCAATCTCTGCCGTTGTACCGGATATGACAAGATCGTGCGTGCCGTCATGGACGCCGCCGCCGAAATGAGAGGAGCCTGAGACCATGCCGCTTGACGCAAAACCAGGCATCAACGAAGACCGCGACTTCAAGGTGGTGGGCACGCGCCCGCTGCGCCCGGACGGGGTCGACAAGGTCACCGGGCGCGCCCGCTTTGGCGCCGACATGACGGCACCGGGCATGCTCGTGGGGCTCATTCTCCGCAGCCCGCATGCCCATGCCCGCATCCGGTCGATCGACACGTCGAAAGCCGAAGCGCTTGCCGGCGTGAAGGCGGTTGTCACCCGGGACGATTTTCCGGGCGACGTTGACCGGTCGCTCAAGGACACGCTCTACAACATCATGGCGCGCGAGAAGGCGCTCTATGACGGCCATGCCGTTGCCGCTGTCGCTGCGACATCCAGGGCCGTGGCACGCAAGGCGCTGAAGCTGATCGAGGTCGACTACGAGGTGCTGCCGCACGTCATCGACGTCGAGGAGGCCATGGCCCCGGACGCGCCGGTATTGCATGACGATATGTTCACCCGCCGGGTCGAGCCCAAGCCGGACACGCCGTCGAACGTGGCAAGCCGCTGCGAGTTCGGGCACGGCGATGTCGACAAGGGCTTCGGCGAGGCGGACGTGGTCGTCGAACGGACGTTCCGGACGGAAGCGACGCACCAGGGTTACATCGAACCCCATGCCTGCCTCGCCAGTGTGAGCGCGGACGGGCTGGGCGAGCTGTGGTGCTGCACGCAGGGGCACTTCATGGTGCGCGACACCTGTGCGGGTCTGCTCGGCATGGACGTTTCCAAGCTGCGCGTGACAGCCTCGGAGATCGGTGGCGGCTTCGGCGGCAAGACCACGGTCTTCATCGAACCGGTGGCGCTGGCGCTCGCGCGCAAGGCCGGCAAGCCGGTCAAGGTCGTGATGACCCGCGACGAGGTTTTCCGGGCGTCCGGCCCGACGTCGAGCACGGTCGTGCGGGTCAAGATCGGCGTCAAGAACGACGGCAAGATCACCGCGGCGGAAGCTGAGCTCAAGTACCAGGGCGGCGCCTTCCGCGGCTCGCCTGTCGATCTCGGCGCCATGAGCGCGTTTGCCTGCTACAGCCTCGAGAACGTGAAGACCGTCGGCTACGACGTCGTCACCAACCGGCCCAAGCAGGTCGCCTACCGGGCGCCGGGCGCGCCGATGGCGGCGTTCGCGGTCGAAAGCGTGATCGACGAGATTGCCGCCAGGATCGGCATGGATTCGATGGACCTGCGGTTGGCCAACGGTGTCAACGAAGGCGACCAGGCGTCCTACGGGCCGAAGATGCCGCGCATCGGCTTCAAGGCGACCGTCGAGGCGGCCAGGGCGCACGAGCATTATTCCGCACCGCTCGGGCCCAACCAGGGACGCGGCGTGGCGAGCGGCTTCTGGTTCAACTTCGGTGGCCAGACGTGCGTGTCGCTGAACCTCAATGTGGACGGCACGCTCGTGCTCGCTGTGGGTACGCCCGATATCGGCGGCTCGCGCGCGTCCATGTCGCTGATGGCGGCCGAGGAACTCGGCATCGAGTACGACAGGGTCCGCACCATCATCGCGGACACGAGCTCGCTCGGCTACAACGACGTCACTGACGGCAGCCGGGCGACCTTCGCCAGCGGCCTCGCGGTGATCAATGCCGCGCGCGATGCCATCGACAAGCTGTGCGCGCGCGCCGCCAAGGTCTGGGACATTCCGCCCGAGGCCGTGGTCTGGGAAGACGGTTATGCGCGGCCGTCCGGGCCGAATGCCGGCGACTTCGAGCCCATGTCGCTCGCCGAGATCGCGGCCATTGCCGAGAAGACCGGCGGGCCGATCGCCGGCCACTACGAGGTCAATGCCGGCGGGGCGGGCGTCAGCTTCGCGACGCACATGGTCGACGTCGAGGTCGATCCGGAAACCGGCCGCACGGACATCCTGCGCTACACCGTGGTCCAGGACGCGGGCAAGGCGGTGCACCCGTCCTATGTCGAAGGCCAGTTCCAGGGCGGTGCCGTCCAGGGCATCGGCTGGGCCATCAACGAAGAGTACATCTACGGGGAAGACGGCCGGCTGCAGAACCCGGGTTTCCTCGACTACCGGCTGCCGGTGGCCTCCGACCTGCCGATGATCGACACGGTGATCGTCGAGGTGCCCAATCCGGGCCACCCCTACGGCGTGCGCGGCGTCGGCGAAACCTCGATCGTGCCGCCGCTGGCCGCCATCGCCAATGCCGTCTCGGCGGCGACCGGCGTGCGCTTCACCGAACTGCCCATGTCGCCGCCGCGCGTGCTCAAGGCCATCTCGGAAAGCAGGGTCAAGGCGGAGGCCGCGGAATAAGAGCTGACGCATTATGGTCGAGGTCGTTCTCTGGGGGTCGCTGCGCTCCGCCACCGGCGGCGAGGCTTCGGTCGAGGTCGAGGCCTCGACCGTGAAGCAGATGCTGACGGCGCTTGAGGAAAACTATCCGGGGCTCAAGCCCGCGCTCGAGCAGGGGGTCTCGGTGGCGATCGACGGCCAGATCTACAACGACGCCTGGTTCCATCCGATCGGCCCGGAGAACGAGATCTTCATCCTGCCCCGGCTCGAGGGCGGATGAGCGGGTTTGTCCATCTGGCGCCGGAGCGCCTGGCCCGGAAGATGCGTTACGGCGGGATCAAGACGGCGCGGGTGTTTCTCCGGAACGCGGATGTCAGGCGCGGCGTCTACGCCTTCCCGGTTCTTCCCAACTACACGCTCAGCCATCAGTGGCTGCGTGAACTGAAGCGCGGCGGCGCCCGCACCATCGTCGGCGTCTATTTCCGCCTGCCTGACGACGAGCCGGTGGTGCTCGGCCACTACGGGCGCGGGCACATCTGGGTCACGGCGTCGGTCGCTGCCGGGTTCCTGCGCCGGATGACCGGGCGGGACAAGGACATGCGCGGCTACGAGATCATCATTCCGCGCAAGATCCAGCCCAAGGAAATCCGAAAAGTGCGCGCCCTGCCGCAGAAGCTCGGCTGGCGCTACTGGCCCGAGGCGCACGGCCACCGGCCCTGCGGCTGTCCGGTGTGCTGGGAGCGGGGCAGTATCCGCTCGCGCAGGATCCGTGACGAATGGCTGGCCGGCGAGGCGGAACTGGAAGGGCAACTGGAGGGCTGAAGCCGTGCCGGGATCACCGAAGGTCGGGCCCGGGCGCTGGGACGACAAGGCGGCCTTGCAGGATTCAACCGCTTTCCGTGCGCAGGATCTGTTGAACCGGAAAGTGCGGCTTCACGCGACGCGGTAAACGTGCACCCGATGGGTCACGTCGGGTTCGCCGTAGGGCATGGACCGGAGGCTCGGCGTGCGGAAGACCGGCGACCAGGCGCCTTCGGCTTCGAGCCGTTCGAGCGCGGCCGGGTAGTCCGGCTCCTGTGCGGGGTCGTCGCGCAGGCTGAAGATGACCGGCGCATCGGCCTGGGCGACCCGGATCAGTTCGTCGAAGCTGTGTGCGGGGGCATGACCCGGGGTGATCGTTCCGGATGAAATCACGGCGGCGAAGGTATCGTCGGGAAAATCGAGTGTCTCGCCAAGCGTCATCTGCCTCAGTTCGGCATAGATCTCCTTGCCGCGCGCGACCGCGAGCATGCCCTCTGAAAAGTCGATGCCGGTGATGGGGCCGTAGCCCAGCATGGCGAGTGCTTCGGCCTGTATGCCGCCGCCGCAGCCGGCATCAAGAATGGGCGCGGTGCCGGGCGGCGCGAACCGGGTGAACACGGTCGCGATCACCGCGGGGATGCGGTAGCCCATGGCGCACAGATCCTGTTCGTACTGCTGTGCCCAGTCGTCGTAGCTCGACCGCTGTTCTTCGGGGGTCGCCGCTGAGTAGGATTTGGAGACGCTGGTTCCGGCCATTCCGCCGTTCCTCCGGATGTGAGAGACTTTATCGTTTCGCGCTGCTACCGGCGAAATAGAGATTGGCATTGTCGCGGACCGGCAGCAAGCCGTGGTGCAGGAATTCGCCGCCGGTCCATTGACAGTCGCGTCCGCCGACATCACATCTGCACCCGACGAAATTTGCAACAGGGAGAAAAGACGCCATGAGCTCAAGAACAACTGCGGGGCGCGGACGGCTCTTTGACAGCGTGGTCGACACGATCGGCGACACGCCCTGCATCAGGGTCAACACGCTGGCGCCGGATCACGTGCGGCTCTACGTCAAGGCGGAGTTCTTCAACCCCGCCGCCTCGGTCAAGGACCGGCTGGCGATCAGCATCATCGAGGAGGCCGAGCGCCGCGGTGACCTGAAACCGGGCCAGACGGTGGTTGAAGCCACGAGCGGCAATACCGGCATCGGTCTTGCCATGGTCTGCGCGGCCAAGGGCTATCCGCTTGTGGTCACCATGGCCGACAGTTTCTCCATCGAGCGGCGCAAGCTGATGCGGTTCCTGGGGGCCAGGGTCGTGCTGACGCCGCGGGCGGAAAAGGGTTTCGGCATGTACAAGAAAGCGGTGGAACTGGCGGAGGCCAACGGCTGGTTCCTCGCCCGGCAATTCGAGACCGCCGACAATGCGACGATCCACGAGAACACGACGGCGCGCGAGATCCTGGCCGATTTCGAAGGCGAGCGGCTGGACTACTATGTGACCGGGTACGGCACCGGCGGAACGGTGACCGGCGTCGGCCGTGTGCTGCGCGCGGAACGGCCGGACACGAAGATCATCCTGAGCGAGCCGGCCAATGCCCAGCTCATCGGCAGCGGCATCGCCCAGGAGCGCGGCGACGACGGTTCGCCCGCGGTCAGCCATTCCGCGTTCGAGCCGCACCCGATCCAGGGCTGGACGCCCGACTTCATCCCGCTCGTGCTGCAGGAGTCCATCGACCGGAACTATTACGACGAGCTGATTCCGGTTCCCGGTCCGGTCGGCATCGAGTGGTCGCGCAAGCTCGCTGCCTCCGAAGGCATCTTTACCGGCGTGTCAGGCGGGTCGACCTTCGCGATCGCCATGGACATCGCCGGGAAGGCGGAGCCCGGGTCCGTGATCCTCTGCATGTTGCCCGATACCGGCGAGCGTTATCTGTCCTCGCCGCTGTTCGAAGGCATCCCGGAGGACATGACCGAAGAGGAAACCGAGCTTTCCCTGTCGACGCCGGGGTTCCATATGCCTGCGTCATGACGGAGGTGAAGACCGTCCGGGTCCTGATCTCCGGCCGGGTCCAGGGCGTCGGCTTCCGCTACTGGGTCGAGAATACCGCTACTGCGCTGGGCGTTTCGGGCTGGGTCCGCAACCTGCGCGACGGCTCGGTCGAGGCGGTCTATTCGGGTGATGTGGAAGCCGTCGACCGCATGGTTGCCGAAAGCCGGCGCGGGCCGCGGCATGCGAATGTCGACAGGGTCCGGCTGTTCGACTGCGCGGAAGCGCCGGATGCGGGCTTCCGCATCGAGCGGACGGCTTAGGTTCATCCGGCGGACCGTCCACTTCCCGTTCCCCGGGCTTCGACCCGGGGCCCTTTTACCGGTTCTTCGGACCGCGGCATCTGCCATCGGCGTCAATTCGGGGCGCGGGTGGTGCTGCAGGTCCTCGGCGCGGATGCGTAACGGCCGGGGTTGCGGTTCGTCCTGGCAACCGTTTTGCATTGTATGCCGTTGAGCTTGTAGCATTTCCACCCCTGAGCGCTCCTGATCCAGCAGGCGCCGGGCGCGCGCGACTGTGTCGACGACTCGTCGCCGAAGGTCACCGCGAAATTGGTGAAGATGTCGGCGCTTGCCGGCGTTGTCCAAACGATCGCGCCGAACGCGACGGCTCCAAGAATTCTCAGCATGACTGCTCCGCCTCCTGTTTTGCGCCCAGACTACATGACCCGCACCGCAAGGCAACAGACCCCGGCCGCCTGACCGCTAGAGCTTGCGGCAGACGGTGAGCGCCAGATAAGGCGGCATGGTGCTGAAGGGCTTGCCCTCACCGGCCGATCTGGTGGCGATCTTGCCGGGGCTGACCACGAAGGCATGCATGGTGGTGCCGTCGACGGTGCCGACCGTCTCCCACGCCCGGTTGTTTTTCACGACATGGGAGTGTGGCGGCATCTCGCCGACCGACAGGCTGTGGGTTGCCGCGCCGCCGGTGCTGCCGACCGGGTAGTCGCCGCCGGCGCCGACGATGACACGGCCCTGCAATGCGTCAAACGGCGCCCATCCGTCCGGGCAGGCAGCGCCGGCATCGGCGAAAGCGACCACCGCGCCGGCCGGAATTTCGGGCCCGGTTCCCGCCGGTCCCTGCGGTCCCGCAACGCCCTGCTCGCCTTGCGCTCCGCGTTCGCCGGTGGCGCCGGTCCCGCCTCTTTCACCCTGCTCGCCGCGGGGCCCCGCCGGGCCCGTTTCGCCTTTTTCGCCCTGCGGCCCGGGCTTGCCCGCGACGCCGGCGATGGCCCGCTCTAGTTGGCTCTCCGTCACTCCGCCCATGAGCGAGACGAAGAATCCGCCGGATACGGCGTTCAGGATCAGCAACAGTACGAGTGCGATGACACCGCCGATGGCGCCGGCAATGCCTTTTTCCTTGATGATCTCCGGGTCCATCAAGTTCCCCCCTGATCGGAAATGCAGCTTCTAGCGCGCCCTTTATAGCGGATTTGGCGCGGCGTGTTGGCCGGTTTCGGGAGGGGGGACGCTTTTGCCGCAGGGTGTGGCGCGGGCGCGCCGGGTCCGGCGCTCAGTTCACATCCCGGTCCAGCGAAATGCGCGAACGGAAGGCCTCGCGGATGGCGTCGGCCATGCCGTCGATGGCTTCCGTGGCCTGGCCGGGAGCGCGGCGCAGCACCACATGGGACGTGTCGATATTGGTGAACCCGTCGGCGAGGGTGAGCTCGCGGCAGCCCTCCGGGATCTTGCTGCGCGACAGCGGCGCGATGGCCAGCCCGGCCGTGACCGCGGCCGCCAAGCCGTTCGACGTATCGGAAGAATAGGCGATGCGGAAGTCGCGGCGATGCTGCTCCAGCGAGCGGATCGCCCAGTCCCGGCACCAGCAGCCCCGCTCATACATGGCGACCGGGATCGGGTCCATTTCATGCACGCAATGCACCATGGACGTGACCCAGACGGTCGGGTCGTTCATCAGCACTTCGCTGCCGGCCCGCAGCGTGTCCTCGAACACCACCGCCAGATCGAGCTCGCCGTCATAGAGCGCGGTGTTGTTGTCCTCCGACGAGGCCGCATGCACCGTGATCTCGACGCCCGGATGCTGCCGGTCGAAGCTCGCCAGGACGCTCGGCAGGATGGTGTCGCTGTACTCCTCCGGAATGCCGATGCGCACCGAACCGCCCAGCGGCTTGGAGTTGAGTGATTCGATGGTCTCGTCGAGCAGGGCGACGATGCGCCGGGCGTTGGTCAGCAGGTTTTCGCCTGTCCTGGTCAGGCGCACGCCGCGCGGCTCGCGCTCGAACAGGGCCGAGCCGATGTTGTCCTCAAGCCGCCTGATCTGCATGGAGACGGCGGACTGGGTCTTGTTCAGGGTGTCGGCCGCACGGGTGATGTTGCCGGCCTCGGCGATGGTCACGAAGGTGCGCAACAGCTCGCTGTCGATGTGCATGGTCATGGCAGGGCTTGACAGTTCGATATCACAGAATTTGATGTCAGACATAATTACAATTCGTTTCTCAAATGTCAAACACCGACCAATATAGTACTCAGTGAAAGCCCTAACCGGAGTTAGAAAAATGGCCTCGACCTATCCCGTAACGCACCGCAACGTCCCGTTGCCCGTGACCGGCATGGTGGCGAAAACGGCAGAACTTTGGGCAGAATGGCTGAAAGTTCGCCGGTCCTTCCGGCAGTTGCGCAACCTCGACGACCGTCATCTCAAGGACATCGGCCTGAACCGGGCCGACGTGGGCCCCTCGGACCACGAGGTCGCCCAGGCGGATCACTGGTGGCTCCGCACAATGATTGATGGCAGCGAGCCTTTCCGCCGGAATTACTGATAACGATTTGTTAAGTCTCCCCCTCCGTCGGACACAGACGGACCCCTGAACGCCGCCCGGTCCCTCACCACCGGGCGGCGTTTACCTTTGGGGGGCAGTCCGGTCTCGCGAGAACTCTCCAGATGTCATCCTTGCCGAATGCTTCTTGTCCGTCATTCCCGCGAAGGCGGGAATCCAGTGCAATACGGCACGGCGTGAGCGTGTAGCCCTCTGGATCCCCGCCTTCGCGGGGATGACGCCTCGTCCTAACGCTCAGCCAAAGACGACGTGAGGGGTTGAGGCGGGACGGTGCCGTATCACCCTAGATGTTCCCCGGTTGCCCGAAGGGCAGACCGGGGCCGTCAAGGACGCTGGCCGGAGTTCTGTACGGTCCCGGACAGCTCTGACGGGCTTCCGGGAAGCGACGCGGCGCGATTGCCGCTCCTCGGCAGCGCCCAGGCGGCGGCGAACACGATCGCCGACGAGCCGGCAAGCAGATAGAACTGGACGTCGAAACCGAGCCCGATGCCGTGCAACCCCGCGATCGCGGGAACCGCGGCGGACGCCATGCCGAGCGACAGCACGTATTCGACTGATATGGCGCGGGCGCGCAGGCCGGATCGGACATAGTGCCCGAGCAGCCAGCTCGAAATCGGGATGCTGGCGAACATCATGGTGACCAGCAGGACCGCCAGCGGGACCACCGGCCAGCCGTCGAGGCCTGAGAGCACCACAAGCAGCGCGGTCTGGCCGGCGATGAGCGTCACCAGGATCGGGCGCGCGCCGTAGCGGTCGAGCAGTTCGCCGACGGGCAATTGCGCAAAGGCGGCGATCGCGAAGACAAGGCCGGTCGAGGCGCCGATCCAGGTGAGGTCGCCGGCGGCGCCGGTGAGCCGCTCATCGAAGAATTTCGGCAGCGAGATCGTCACCGCATTGAACACGAGCCCGCCGAACAGGGCGGAGACGCAGATGACGGCGAAGACCGTGATCTGGGTGCGCCGCGCGATGCTCGCGGTATCGGCGCCGGGTCTCCTGTCAGCGCGGACTGTCCCGGCTGTGCGGGTCCGGCAGCGCAGGGCGAGCGCCAGCCCGACGGCCAATGAGACGATGCCGGGCACGGCGAACGCGCTCTTCCAGCCGGAGGCGTCGGCCAGCACGCCTGTGACCAGTGCCGCGCCGGCGAGCCCCATATTGCCGAAGACGCCGTTGATGGCGAGCGCGCGGCCGGGCCGCTCTGCGAGATCCGGGATCACGGCAAGGGCGACAGGGTGGTAAAGCGCGCAGAACAGGCCGAGCGCGGCCAGGCCGGTCATGAGCATGACCGGTCCGGTGGCCGCGGCGATGGCCAGGCTCGCGGCGCCGCAGCCCAGAAAGAAGATGGCGATGAGTGTGAGGCGGTCGAACCGGTCGCCGAGCCAGCCCGCGGGCAGCGTGCCCGCGGCAAAGGCCACGTAGAGCGGCGTGCCGAGCGCCAGGGTGGCGGCGTAGCTCATGCCCCAGTCGGCGGCGATCGCGAGGGCCGCGGTCGGAAAGATCAGAAGAAAGAAGTGATCGAAAAAATGCGCGGCATTGAGATACCGCAGGATTGCGCGTCGGGTCATCGCCGGCTCCGCTGTCAGGCTAACCGGTTGCAGGATAGGGGGAGCGGCCGGTACACTCTATCGATAGAATGACGATTTATATCTTTTAAGTGCCAAACGGACGAGAATGATGTTGCGGATCGGAGTCGAGGGGCTGGCGACCAACTATCCGGCCGGCACGCATATCGAAGCGCATGCGCACGACGCCCACCAGATCGTGCACGGCCTCGACGGCGTGCTGCGGGTGACGGCCGCGGGGAGAACCTGGTTTCTGCCGCCCGGCCGGGCGCTCTGGGTGCCGGCGCGGATCGTCCATGAGGTCCGCTGCCCCGGCGCGGTGCGCATGCGCACGGTCTATCTCACCGGCGACGATCCGGTGTTCCCGGAGGACGTGCGCGTCGCCGGCGTCAGTCCGCTGATGCGCGAGATCCTTGTCAGGCTGGCGGAGGGGGCGGGCGAGGATCAGGTGCCGCACCTGAGCGCGCTGCTTGTGCGCGAGATCGCCACGTCGGACGTCGAGCCGCTGCATATTCCGGTCCCGGGCGACGCCCGGATCGCGCAGCTCGTCGAGCACCTGCGTGACGATCCGGCGGACGCCGCGACGCTCGAGGACTGGGCGGAGCGGCTCGCCCTGTCGCGGCGCAGCCTGATCCGCAAGGTGCGGGCGGAGACGGGCATGCCGTTCCGTGCGCTGCGCCGGCAGGTCCGGATCATCGCCGCGGTCGAGCGGCTGGCGCAGGGCGAGCCGGTGACACGGGTCGCCTACGATGTCGGTTTCGACAGCCCGAGCGCGTTCATCCAGGCGTTCCGCGCCATCACCGGCACCACGCCCGGGCGGTATATGGGGTGAGTATTGGCGACGACTGTTGACTGTACACTCCTTCGTCATTCCCGTCCCCGATCCAGTCGGGGACCGGCTCCGGCGGGAATCCAGTGCGATACAGCACGGCGTGAGTTGTAGCCTCTGGATCCCCGCCTGCGCGGGGATGACGATGAGGGGTGGGGGCATACTTTGAGCCCCGGAAGGCGATGACCGGGTCACGCCCGGGCGCGGTTGAGGGCTTCCATGATCACCGCCTCGCCCTTGGCCGGCTCGAAATAGCCGAACTCCTGGAACCGGATCATGCCGTCGCCGTCAATGATCGCCATCTCCGGCGTGCCGCGGGTGTTGTAGCGGCGCATGGTCTCGGGCAGGCGCTGGCCGTCGATGTGCCGGTCGACGCCGACGGGAACGGTGATCTGCTTTTCCTTCACGTAACCCTTGAGCCGCTTGACGGTCTGGTAGCTGTGGCCCTCGAACACGGTGTGGATCTTGACCTGGACGAGCCGTTCCTTCGCCATCTCGTCGGCGAACTTCTGCTGCCAGTACTTCATCAGCGGGCCGGAGAACTTGTTGCAGCCCGGACACCAGAGCTGGAAGAAGTCGATGACGATGACCTTGCCCCGGAGCGTGTCGATATTGCCGCCGTCGCCGTTGATCCATTCGGATATCTCCCATTGCGGGGCCTTGCGGGCGGCGGCCATGGCCGCTGTCGGTAATGCGGTCACGGCCGCCGCCGCGGCAGCGGCGCCGAGGAGTAAGTCGCGCCGGGCCGGATACTTTCGGTTGCTCACGTCTCGCGTCTCCGGAATGTGGATGTCCGGCCTCAGGGTCGCCGCTGCGATACAGTGCCGGCAACCAATATTTTCGTGAACAAAATGGACCGTTTTTGCGCTCGGTGGAGGCGTGCGGGCGCTGCCGCCGCACCGGCACGCGCGACACCTATCTATCGAACCAGCCAATGTCCCGTTTCATGTGATCGGACCAGTGGCGCAGGTCGGCGCTGTCCCGCCTGATCTGCCGCCGCTTCAGGGCGCGGACCCACAGCCGGGCGATGCGATCCGTGATCCGGTGCAAAAAATGAAACCTGTAAGGGCTGCCTTCGCTGATATACGCCATTTCAATACCCTGTCCATTGCCGGTGGTCTCGGGTATAGACATGAGGCAATCGGGCGCGGTGTTCCAATTGAACGTCGCTCCAATACATTGAGAGATTTTATGTCTGATTCCTCAGCCCTGCCGCCATTGACCGCCGTGCGGGCGTTCGAGGCGGCCGCGCGCCGCAAGAGTTTTACGCGCGCGGCGGAGGAACTCGGCATGACCCAGGCCTCGGTCAGCTACCAGATCCGGATCCTGGAGGAACGGGTGGGCTCCGCCCTGTTCGTGCGCCATGCGCGCGGCGTCGAGCTCACCGATGTGGGCGCGCGGTTTGCGCGCCAGGCGCACGAGGCGATGACCCTCCTGCGCGACGCCTATGCGCAGGCACAGGGCCTTGCGGACGAGACCCTTGTGATCAGCGTTATCCCGACGTTTGCCACCAACGTGCTGGCCCAGCGGCTCGGCCGGTTCCAGATCGCCAACCCGTCGATCGCGGTCAGGGTCGATGTCAGCCAGGGCATCGCGGACCTGGCGGCCGAGGACTTCGATCTCGGCATCCGTCCGGCGACGGCAAATGGCCGGGCCTGAAGGCGGACCTGCTGATCCCGAGCCTGTTCACGCCGATGCTGAGCCCGGACCTGGCGGCTACGATCGGCGGCGTGAATGAGCCGGCGGACCTGCTGAAGCTGCCGATCATCGAGGCCGGGGACCCGTGGTGGCAGCAGTGGTTCGAGGCGGCCGGGCTGCCGGACGCGGCAATCGGCGGCGACCTGGGCCTGCGGCTCGGGTCGCAGATCCTCGAGGCCAACGCCGCCATGGCCGGGCAGGGCGTGGGAATCCTGACCCCGGCATTCTACCGCGAGGCGATGGCGCAGAACCGCCTGATCCAGCCGTTCGACCTGGTCTGCGACGACGGCCGGGCGTACTGGCTGGTCTATCCCGAAAGCCGGCGCAACGCGCCGAAGATCAAGGCGTTCCGCAAGTGGATCAAAGCGGAGATGAAGGACCTGACCTGAAGGCAGGCCGACAGAGCCGGGAGGACCTGAGCGGAACCGGCCGGTCCGGCGGCGCATTTTGCCGGGCGCGGGTTCCGTGCCAGACTTCCGTACTGGGAAAAGACGGGCAGAGGACGTTCCGTCATGGGAAATGCCAGAAAGCTGGTGTTCGGCATCGCCGCTTTCCTGTCCCTCGCCGGTTCTGCTTCAGCCGGTCCGGTCGAGGACGGCAGGGCCGCGCTCGCGGCCGGAGACCACAAGGCGGCGCTGACAAGGTTCGAGAACGCAGCGAGCCGGGGGATCGCCGAGGGCCTCTATCTGCTGGGGCGGATGTATTTTCACGGCCACGCCGTCCGGCAGGACTACGCCGAAGCCGTGCAGTGGTATCGCTTCGCGGCCAAGCAAGGGTACGCGCCCGCCATGGCCGCGCTCGGACATGTCTACGATCAGGGCTGCTCGGTACGCGCGATGCGGCCCGGGCCGCGGCGTGGTTCGAGAAGGCCGCTGCCAGAGGCATCGTCCCGGTCATGCGCCGTCTTGCCGAGATGTACCGGACCGGTGACGGCGTGCCGAAGGACCCGGTCAGAGGCTACATGTGGGCGGATATCGTCACGTCCCGCGACACTGCCGGGACCGCGTCCGGGAATCTCGGCGCCAGGCATGCCGCCGGCATGACCGCCGATCAGGTCGCGCAGGGCAGGCGCATGGCGGAGCAGTGGCGGCAGGACCGCCGCGCCGTGAACACCGGACAGTAAAGCGGTGTGTCGTGCAGATCCTACTCCGCCGGGTCCTTTGCCGGGGCGGCCTCCGTCTTGCCCTTGCCGAACCAGAGCAGCACGTGCCGGATGGCGACGTAGAACACCGGTGTCAGGAACAGGCCGAAGAAGGTCACGCCCAGCATGCCGAAGAAGACCGCGGTGCCGAGTGCCTGACGCATCTCCGCGCCCGGCCCTGACGCGATGACCAGCGGCACCACGCCCAGGATGAAGGCGAACGCCGTCATCAGGATCGGACGCAGGCGCAGGCGGCAGGCCTCGATCACCGCATCGATCGGGTTCTTGCCCTGATCCTCCTGCTGGCGGGCGAACTCGACGATGAGGATCGCGTTCTTGGCCGCGAGTCCCTATGAGCACGATCAATCCGATCTGGGTCAGGATGTTGTTGTCGAAGCCGCGTGCCATGACGCCGAGCAGGGCGGACAGCACGCTCATGGGCACGATCAGGATGATGGCGAGCGGCAGCGACCAGCTCTCGTACTGGGCGGCGAGCGCCAGGAACGCGAACAGCACCGAGAGAATGAAGATGAAGATCGCCGTGTCGCCGGTGGAGCGTTCCTGGAAGGCGAGCTCCGTCCACTCGAAACTGATGCCCTGGGGCATGATCTGGGCGGCGAGCTTCTCCATGATGTCAAGCGCCTCGCCCGAGGAGACGCCGGGTGCCGCGTTGCCCTGCAGCGGCACGGACGTGAACATGTTGTAGCGTTGCACGAGATCAGGCCCTGAGACTTCCTGGATCTCGACCAGCGTGCCCATGGGCACGAGAGCGCCGGTCGCGGAACGCACTTTCAGGCGCTCGATGTCCTCGCGCTCCATGCGGAACCGCTGGTCGGCCTGGGCGCGCACCTGATAGACGCGGCCGAAGGCGTTGAAGTCGTTGACGTAGGCGGTGCCGAGATTGACCTGGAGCGCCTCGAATATGGCGGGGATGGGCACGTTCAGCATGCGCGCCTTGGCGCGGTCGATCTTCAGGAAGACCTGCGGGCTCGACGCCGAGAACGTCGTGAAGACGCCGGTCAGGCCCGGGGTCTGGCTGCGCCTCACCCATCATCTGGAAGGCGGATGCCAGCACGCGGCCGATGTCCGAGCCTTCGGCTTCTCCTGCAGCTGCATCTTGAAGCCGCCGGCATTGCCGACGCCGCGCACGGGCGGCGGCGGAATGGCGATGATGAAGGCTTCCTGCGATGCCCTGCAGCCTGCCCGAAGAGATCGCCGATGATGGCGTTGCCGGTCAGGCCCTGTCGCATGCGCTTGTCCGAACTCGTCGAAGCGCGGCGAAGATCGCCGCTGAGTTGGACGCGTTGGTGAAGGTGGCGCCCGAGAAGCCGGCGAAGGCCACCGCGTCGCGCACGCCGGGCGTTTCCTCGACGATCTTCGAGGCTCGCTGGACGACCGCGTCGGTGCGGGTCAGCGACGGCGCCGTCGGGCAACTGCACGACGACGATGCCATAGCCCTGGTCGAGCAAGTCGGGATGAAGCCGCGCGGCACCGTGTCCGTCACCCATGACGGTAGGCGCCGTAGACAGTCCGGCGAAGATGACCATCACCAGAGCCATGCATGGCGTCTTCTGCGCGCACCATGCAGGCGCACAAGCCGAAAAGGCATATCCGTTGGCCATCCGGTCGAAGCCGGAATTGAAGCGGTTGGCCGCCCAACTGCCAGCGCGCGCGATCGGGTTCTTCGGCTGGATTGCGGCCTTCTTGTAGTCGTGGTGTTTCAGCAGGATTGCCGCCAGCGCCGGTGACAGGGTCAGGGAGTTGAATGCCGAAATCACGGTGGAGACCGCGATGGTGATGGCGAACTGCTGGTAGAACTGGCCGGTGATGCCGGGCACGAAGGCGGTCGGAATGAAGACGGCGAGCAGCACCATGGAGATCGCGATGACGGCCGTACCGACCTCGTCCATGGTCTTGTGGGCGGCTTCGCGCGGCGACATGCCGAGCGCGATGTTGCGTTCCACGTTCTCGACCACGACGATGGCGTCATCGACCACGATGCCGATGGCGAGCACCAGCCCGAACAGGGTCAGGGTGTTGAGCGAGAAGCCGAGCGCCGCCATGACCGCGAAGGTGCCGATCAGCGACACCGGGATGGCAAGGATCGGGATCAGCGCGGTGCGCCAGGACTGCAGGAAGACCACGATCACCAGAACGACGAGCGCTATGGCCTCGAAGATGGTCTTGTAGACCTCGGTCACCGACTGGGCGATGAACTCGGTCGGGTTGTAGACGATCTGGAAGTCGAGGCCCGGCGGGAAGTCCTTCTTCAGTTCCTCCATCGTGCCGATGATCTCGTCGGCGGCGTCGAGCGCGTTGGTGCCCGGTCGCTGGAAGATGGCGAGCGCCACCGCCGGCTTGCCGTTGAGGTAGGAGTTGGTGACATAGTCGCGCGCGCCGAGCTCGACCCGGGCGACGTCCATGAGGCGGATCAGGCGGCCGTCGTCGCCGGATTTCACGATCACCTGCTTGAACTGGCGTTCGTTGTCGAAGCGGCCCTGTGTGGTGACGATGAACTGGAACGCGTTGCCGGCGGGTGAGGGCGGTGTGCCGAGGGCGCCGCCGGAGACCTGGACGTTCTGGTCGCGCAGCGAGGCAACGATATCGCCGGCGGTCAGGCTGTAGGTTGCGAGCTTCTCGGGGTCGAGCCAGACGCGCAGGGAGTACTCGCGTTCACCGAAGATGATCAGGTCGCCGACCCCGTCGAGCCGCACCAGCACGTCGCGCACATTGTTGCGGGCATAGTTCGAGACATAGAGCTGGTCGTAACTCTCGTCCGGCGAGAGCATGTGCACGACCATCATCAGGTCGGGCGAGCTCTTGGTCGTGGTGACGCCGAGACGGCGCACCTCCTCGGGCAGGCGCGGGGTTGCCACGGCGACCCGGTTCTGGACAAGCACCTGGGCCTTGTCGAGGTCGGTGCCGAGCCTGAACGTGATTGTGAGCGACATGGAGCCGTCGGCGGTCGAGTAGGACGACATGTAGATCATGTCCTCCACGCCGTTGATTTCCTGCTCGAGCGGCGTGGCGACGGTCGCGGCGATGGTGGCGGCGTCGGCACCCGGATACTGCGCGCGCACGACGATGGTCGGCGGGGCGACCTCCGGATACTGCGCCACCGGCAGGCTGACGAAGGAAATGGCGCCGATCAGCACGATGACGATCGACAGCACGGAAGCAAAGATCGGGCGGTCAACGAATGTATGGGCGAATTGCATGGATGCGTGTCCCCTCGTGATCCTGCGTGCGGTGGTCCGGCCGGGCCGGGCCTACTCGCGTGTCAGCGGCAGTTCGACCGGCTTCGGCGTGATCTTGACGCCTGGGCGGACCCGGATCAGGCCGCCGACAACGAGCGTCTCCTCGCCGGTGAGACCGTTGCGCACGACCCTGTAGCCGTCGATCTTGGGGCCGGGCCGAATCACCTTTGGAGCCACCACATTGTCCTCGCCGACCACGTAGACAATGCGCCGGTTCTGGTCCGAACCGATCGCCTCGTCAGGGATCAGGATGCCCTTGTAGAGCGGTGAGCCGGGAAGCGACAGGCGTCCGAACAGCCCCGGCTGCAGCAGCATGTCCTGGTTGTCAAAGATGGCGCGGCCGCGCATGGTGCCGGTCGCCGAATCAATGCGGTTGTCGACGAAATCGAGCTTGCCCGTCCGCGTGCCTTCCCGCTCGTCGGTCAGCGTGACGCGCACCTCGTGCGGCGTGATGCGGCCGGACGCCCGGGTGCCCTGGCGCGCCATGCGGGCATAGGCCAGGTAGGAGCGCTCGTCGACATCGAAGTAAAAGTGGATCGGATCAAGCGACACGATGTTGGTCAGCACGGTTTCGTTGGCGACGACGAGGTTGCCGGTGGAAATGTTCTTTCTGCTGATGCGCCCGGTAATCGGCGAATAGATGGTTGTGTAGTCGAGGTTGAGGCGGGCTGTCCTGAGTGCGGATTCAGCACCGGCCAGTTCGGCCTGGGCGGAAAGGAATGCCTGCCTGCGCTCGTCGAGCGTGCTGATCGAGACTGTCCCGGACTTGACGAGGTCCTCTGCGCGCTTGAATTCCTGGGTGGCGAAATCGAGCTTGGTCTTGGCGATGTTGACACTGGAGTCGGCCTGGCTGAGGGCTGCCTGGAACGGGCGCCGGTCGATGGTGAAAAGCAGGTCGCCCTCCTTGATCAGCGCGCCTTCCGTGAAGTGGATCTTCTGCAGATACCCTGAGACGCGGGCGCGCACATCGACCTGGTCGACCGCCTCGAAGCGCCCGGTGAAGTCGTCCCATTCCATGAATTCCTTGACCACCGGTTTGGAGACCGAGACCTGCGGAGGGGGCGGAGCATTGGCGGTGGCCTGGCTCGTACTATCGTCGCAGCCGGCGAGCGCCAGCGCGGCGGCGAGCAGGCCGGCGACACCGAGGCGGCCGGGTTTCAGGTTTCCTTGATGTAACGGCTGGCGGGAAGCGTGGAGGAGACTGTGCATCGGTACCTCAAACGTCATAAATTCCCGGTTTGCCCAGGCGGAAGGGTTCCGCTGGGGTGTCCGGGCTCTTGCCCTCGTCTTGTGCGGCCCCGCATTGCCGCGAAATGACCCGCGACTGCCGGTGGGGAAGATCGAATGCGGAACGCGCACCCTCATGGGCGTTCCGACAGAGACCGCTCTCTTGGCGCTTTATCTGGACCGGTCCGGAGAAAAGTCCAGACGGCAAATGCAATTTATAGGGGACGTTCAGCGCATGCAAATTGCCGGCTCCCGGCGCGCGGTACAAACCGTCCTTGGCCTGACGCGGCGAGGCAGCGGTGCCGATCAGGTCAGCTGGTGTTGTTTGAGGTGCCGGTCGGGCCGGGGAGTGTCAGTTTCCCGTCGCCGGAAATCGTCGCCACATATTCTCTGCTGAGTTTTCCGTCGACATGGTCGCGCACGATGACGGTCCAGGTCTTTTCGCTTGAGTTCGGAAGCTTGAGAGAAATCGTCTCGGCGAACTTTTCTGTGTCGACGATGAGCCCGGTATAGGCCTGCAGCCGCGACAGCCCCCGATGTTCGGGAGTCGGCGTGTTGCAGACGCCGATCGCGATCGCGCCGTCGAGGGCGTTGTTGAGCGGCAGCTTTTCACTGATCGGGTGAAGCATGAGCGACATGGCTTCGAACTTGATATCCGTTCCGCCGGCCTGGGACCTGACGCGCTCGAACAGCCTGTCGCCGATGTGTGCGGTCCCGAGTCTCAGGTGATCAAAATTGACGTTGCCGTCGGATCCGACCAGTTTCTGCGGCGGCAAATCGAACAGTTCCACAAGGGATGCAGCCGGCGTCGAGAGGTACAGTTCCACATATCCTTCGCTCCGCTCGACAACAATCTGCAACTGTGCGTCCTGGGAGGTGGCGCGGTGCGCGAAGAAGGCCAGGGCGACGAGCGCTCCGACAACGGTCAGTTTAATCGATCTCCCAATCATGACGTGTTCGTCTCAAGGGGTGAATTGAGGATAGGGACAGCTTTATCAGGACTCCGGCGAAATACATATGGGTGCGGCAGGGGATGGCGGTCAATATTCCTGAATGACCGTTCTACATTCCTGAGCGGACTTTGACACAGATCGAGTTCATTCATTTTTTTCTGATCGATAAATATCATTCATTTTTTTGATCAATAGATAAGCGTAGCAAATGTATTTGACCGAAAAACAGGGCTTTTTGGAAGGATTTCGACTGATTTCCGGTTTTGTTTTACGGACAACCTCACTACGATAGAGGGCGTGCAGTTTCGCGGGCGTTCCGGGAATTCGGTCGACAGGGGCGGCCAGCCCGGAAGAACAGGCGGCCAGGCGGATCGCACATTGAGGCAAGACATCGTGCGGGCGATGAAAGAATAGCGAGCGCGCGCGATGCAGTCAGACCAGAACTGCCAGGTCACCCGTCGCCGTGAGGACAATGCTCCGCCCCGGCACCGCTTTCGGGCTGCCGGAAGCGACAGTTCGACGGTGTCTCAGACGTACCTCTCTGAAGCCATGCGACACTTCTGCAGGGCTCCGCACGCAGGGCCGCGTCCCGCGCCCGGAGCTGGCGGCGCGCGCTTTCGTGCCACGGTCACGCCCGAAACGCATGGCATGATGTTGGCAATCTGGAAACATTTGGGCGCGATGAGAAATAGGGGATTCTGAGACCAATCATAATGAACGGTACGCCGGATTCCACGACCGATTTTGAACAAACGTTCTTTTTGTTTCGTTTATTTTACAATTGAAAACAAGTCTTATATGAGCTTTTTTAAAGTTAAATTTCCATACGCAGGGCCACAAACGTCGTGTGCGGGCGATGTAAAAATCGGAAGTCGCACGATGCATCCACAACAGACGTCCCATCCAACGACCGACACCGACTGCGGCGATCGCATCCCGGTGATCAAGATTGACAAGTCGATAACGCCTCCAACTCACCGCATTGAAGCCCTGGAGAAATTCTGCAGCCCGCTTCATGAAATGACATTGGCCGGGGCGGTCGGCGAGAATACCCGGATCGACGCGATGGCCGCCTGGCTTAGCGATTGCATCCTGACCAGGGTTTCGGGCTGCGAGATGCATTTCGCGCGCACGGACCGGCAGTTGAAGATGGAGTGCTGCGGCCATCTGCGGCTTCGCATGTACCTGGAGGGCCGCTCGGTCGGCATTCTCGGGGAGGACCGGTTCGACCTGTCTGCCGGCGGAATCCAGATTTTCGATTTTTCAAGGCCGCACCGCGCTGTCAAAACAGATTGCGAAACAATTGCGGTGATCGTCCCTCATGCAGCGGTCGGCTACGATCCGGCGCAACATCCGGGGCAGTTCAACTTTTCGCTGAAGTCCGCCTGGGGACGCGTGCTCGAGGAAGGCACGCTTTCACTGTTTAACCGTCTGCCGAACGTCCGACAGACGGAGGCGGGCAAACTGGCCGAAAACTACTGCGCGCTTATCCGCGGCGTCATCCACCAGGAACACTCGGGCGAGGAGGCGCTCGGCGAAATTGGACGGGTGCGGAATGCGGCGATCCTGCGGTTCATCGACAACAATCTGGACAATCCGGAACTGGGGGCGACCGATGTCTGTGTAGCCTTTGGAATGTCGCGCGCGACGATCTATCGGGACTTCGAACCACTGGGAGGAATTGCGCGGTACATCACGCGGCGCCGGCTGGAAGAGGCCATGCGCGATCTCGCGCGTTCCCAATCATCCCGGGGTCTGATCAAGCGGGTGTCGGCGCGCTGGGGCTTCTACGACCCAAGCCATTTTAACCGTCTGTTCAGGGCGCAGTTCGGTTTTTCGCCGAGCGAATTCATCGGGATTGGCGATGGGCAAGCCGCCGCGCTGAACGACGGCGAATCCGGCGGCGACCGGATTCAGGTTCAGGTCCCCGATCTGTCGTCGTGGCTGAAGTGCCCTGTGCGCGAGTGTCCGGTGGACAAGGGCTCTCCTCAGGCCGACAGCTACAGGTAAAGCAAAACAGAGATTGACGGTTTTGCATCCTGGTGGGCGCGACACCGGCAGACGACATTCAAGCCGGGGCGGGCAAAGGATTCTCCTGACGGCAGGAGACAACAAAAGGTTTGGTTTTGTGAGAATGCTTACTACCTATGGTTTCGCAGAGGTCCGCGTGCTTCCCAAAATGCCTGTTGATTGCGGCTGGCAGAAGGACAAGGAGCAGCCGGGCGGATCAAACTAGGGCCAAGACATCGTTGCGGGCGGTGCAAAAATTGAGCGCGCGATGCAGTCAGAGCAGAACTGCCACTGTCTATTCATCTGGCATTGCGGGAGTACGCCCAAGTCCGACAATGGTGTTCCGATTGTCGGGCTCGACGGGACAATCTCTTGTCCGGATGACCGGTTCGAAGCCTTGCGGCAATTCTGCAGTCCGCTGCATCACATGACGCCGGCGGGAAAGATTTCAAAGGATGCGCGGATCGACGCACTGGCGGCCCGGCTCGGCGATTGCGTGTTAACCCAGGTCTCGAGTTGCGAGATGCACTTTGCCCGGACGGAGCGGCACGTCAGGATGGAGTGCGCCGGAATGCTGCGGCTGCGCATTTACCAGGCGGGCCGTTCTATCGGCGTCCTCGGGGAAGAAGGCTTCGACACGTCTGCCGACCGAATCCAGATCATCGACTTTACGCGGCCCTACCGGTCGGTGATCACACGCTCACAGGCCATCTCAGTGATCATACCCCATGAGGCTGTAGGCTACGATCCTGCGCAACATCCTGCACAGTTCAATTTCTTACTAACCTCTCCCTGGGGGCGCGTACTCGAGGAAGGTACACGCGCCCTGTTTGCACGCCTGCCGGAAATTGACCTGTCCGAGGCCAAGGGGATTGCCGAAAACTACTGTGCACTCGTTCGCGGTGCCATTCACCGCGATGCTTGTGACGACGAGACGCTCGCCGAGGTCGGCCGGGTGCGGCATGCGTCGATCCGGCGCTTCATCGACGAAAACCTGGACAACCCGAAATTGAGCACAGCAGACGTGTGCCGCGCCTTCAACGCGTCGCGCGCGGCGATCTACCGGGAATTCGAGGCATTCGGAGGCATTGCCAGGTACATCAGGCAGCGCCGGCTGGAAGAGGCGATGCGTGATCTCGCCTGCACACGTGCGTCGCGGGGCACGATCCAACGGGTGTCGGAGCGCTGGGGGTTCCACGACCCGAGTCATTTCAACCGCCTGTTCAGGGCGCAGTTCGGCTTTTCGCCAAGCGAATTCACGGGCATCGGCGACATGGAGACCGCCATGGCGAACACCTGTCTATCCGACCATGATCCGGGCCGGGTTCCCGACCTTTCGCGGTGGCTCAAGTAAACGGCGGAACGCTTTCCGACGGCGCGAGACATCACGCAACAACACGATACACACGAACCGCGGTTGCCCGGTCCGGCGGCGACGCCTTCACCCCGGGTGAGGGCGCCCGGCTTTGCCAGCCGGACGCCCGTTGCCTCTGGGATCGGGCCGTCCCGGATGGCATCGGTCGTGGACTCTCCGAATACCGTCCGTATGGCGACGCGGTGAGGGCACACCGTGCCGACGGCCCGTGTGCAGAGACTGCACGCACGGCACCCTATGAATAGGCCAGTGCATGCGATGTGAGATTTCTCACCAAATTCCGGAACGACCGTTCCAGCGAGCGGAACTGTCTTGTTGAAATCGTCTATTGAGTTCATGTATAGGTTCTATACGCAAGACTAATACATTGCGTGCGGGCGATGTGATTTTCAGAACGCACGCGCAATGCAAACACACCAGAATTCCCCCTCCCAGGCTGCACGCGAATCCGTTGATCAGATTCCTTTTGTCGACGTCGACACATCCAGCCTTTCGCCAGACCGACGGTTCAAGGTCTTAAGAGAATTCTGCAGGCCCATCCATGACATGGAGCCGGCCTGGACGATTCCGAAGGATGTCGAACTTGGTGCAGTGGCTGCCTGCCTGGGTTGCTGCGTTTTCATCAGGACCCTGACCACCGCGATGTTTTCCGCGCGCACGGAAAAACATCTGCAAATCGAGGGCCGCGGCCATCTCAAGCTCCGCATTCACCTGAAAGGGCGCTCGATCGGCACTCTCGGTGAAGACTCCTTCAAGCTTTCCGCCGGAGACATCCAGGTGTTCGACTTCTCGCGCCCCTACCGTTCGGTCGTCACGGACGCCGACACACTTGCAGTGATCATCCCGCACGCCGAGGTCGGCTACGATCCGGCGCGACATCCCGGCCAGTTCACCTTTACGCCAGAGTCTCCCCGCGGGCGGATACTCGAGGAGAGCACCTGGGCGCTGTTCAACCGACTTTCGGATGTGCGCCAGTCCGAGGCGGAGCAACTGGCCGAAAACTACTGCGCGCTGATTCGCGGGATCATCCATATGGAAGATTCGGGTGATGCCCTGCTCACCGGCGTGAGACAGCGGCGCGGGGTGATCCAGCGCTTCATTGACCGGAGCCTGAGCAATCCGCGATTGAAAGTCTCGGATATCTGTCTCGCCTTCAATACGTCGCGTGCGTCCGTCTACCGGGAGTTCGAGGAATTCGGCGGCTTTGCCAGATACGTCACCGAGCGGCGTCTCGAGGCGGCGCTGCGCGGGCTTGCCAATTCCGGTCCGTCAAAGGGCCTGATCGAACAGGTGGCGGAAGGCTGCGGATTCCAGGACCCGGAAGACTTCCACAACCAGTTCCGGGCGGAGTTCGGCTTCTCGCCGGGCGAATTCGTCAGCCTGTGCGAAACAGGAGCTGCTGCACCGCCCGGCCGGGAAAACGGGTCCGTGCCGAAGGGGTGCGACGCGCCCGATATATCATTGTGGCTTAAATGCGACACCGGCAAATGCCCGGCAAATTGAGACGCCTGTCCAACGACACGGCACCGGAATCCATTTATTCAAAAAGAATTGGAACCTTCCGTGGGGGCAACTGGGCAACAGCGCTCGACAGCCGGACGATCGGTATCTGTCGATATAGCGCGTGGAGATTAACAAGGTGATCAGGGGAGTTGGTGGCAGAACTCCAGGGCGACGACTGGCGAGCGCGACGCAATCAGGCTGGAGCGGCGTTGGTCCGAAGAGACAGGGCCGTAACGTCAGTCCCGAAGCGTGTTCGATATCACATTGGGTCCGAAGCAATCGTGCTGACTTTCCTGGCGAGAATGCCAGACGTCTGCCTCGACCCAGCCGACCGTGTTCCTCCGGCATCGGGGGATGGGTTCGGACTATGTCCGAGCCGCGCTCCGGCGGACTTCGACTTGCCGATGTGGGCCCGCAGCCGCATCAGGTAGGGGACTTCCGCCGGAGCACCTTCTTTGCGGTGTCCCGGATTCGCGCCCGGGGCCCGCGGCTTGCGCCCGGAAACGCTGTGAGTTCCGCTGTCGGTTCGAGCCGCGTTTCTGCCGCGTCACTAGTGTTTCAAGGGGATTGGTGGGCACCCCCAAGGTCGGATTTCATCCGACCGAAGGCTTCGGCGGGGATCAGAACGTCAATCGCAACTCCCAGCCGCGACCGACGTTCCATCCCCGCCGGAGAGGGCGCGTACCCGGCGCACCGCCGCAACGGTTGCCGCCATTGCTCATTTTACGCGCCGGCTGGGGCGATCGTACAAAAGCGCGCGCTTGCGGCTTCAGACTGCTGCGGCGCCCGCACATTGGCACCCCGCTCCCGGATCCTAGCCCGGGGGCAAGTTCCAGCGGGATCCAGGGACGGAACTGGATGCCCCCGGACGGACGTTTCAGGACTCCCGCTGGAACAAATCATGTCTGCGGCCGTTCGTGCGCCCGACCGGCAGGCACGGCGGTAATGTGCCGGCTCGCCGCCGTTGCGATTCTGCTTTTCTTCATGATTCCCGCTGGCGTGGCGTCCGCCCAGAGCGTGCTGAGTTACGATTCATGCACAGAGCTGCAGAGCGACAGGCCGACCATCAATGTGACACCCGTCGCCAACAGCTCGGTGACGGATACCGTCAACATCGCGACATTGTACAGCGGGGACCGGGTGGTGATCACAATTTCCCGGTTCGCCGACTCGCCAAACACCACCGCGATCGATGTCAACGGTGCAGCGCCGCTCTTTTCCAAATCCTATGCGGCCTTTGAAACCGGCGATCCGCTGGATACAACGCAATATGACGCGACGGCGACCCAGACATCCGTCAGTATCAATTTTGTCAGCGGTTTCGGCGACACCATTACCCTGACTCTTTTCTACGTGGTCACGTGCATTCCCGGCGCCGGGCCGGCGCCGCCGCAATCCGTTACGTCCGCGTTCCTCGCGGAGCGCAACCGGCGGGTGCTCGAAGAAGAACCTGACCGGCCGCGCATGGTGCGCAAGCGCCTTGATGCGCTGTGGGGCGCCGACGGCGGCATCGCAGGCGGAGCCGGCGACTCGGACCTGCCCCCGGCCTTCTCGGCTTCGCGAACGGGCATCCGTGCGCATGCCAGCCTGTCCGAACTTGCCGGTCTCGGCTTCGGCGCCATCTCCGGGAAACGGATTGATGCCGGCAGCGGGTTCGCCGCGGGATCCGTTGTCGTCAAGCCGGCATCCGACCTGCCGCCCGATCCGCAAACCCGGCAGGCCAAGCTTCTGGATCCCGCACTCGGGTGCTGGGACGCCTGGACCGAGGCCCACTACACACGGTTCAACGACAGCGGCGCACGGAAAGGCGACTTCGCGGTCGGATATGCCGGCCTCGACTGCCAGGTGCATTCCTCGATGATTGTCGGCTTCCTGGGCCAGGTCGACTGGATGGACGACAAGATCGGGATTGCCGATGCCGCCATCGAGGGCATCGGGTGGATGATCGGTCCCTACGCGACCGCGCGGCTGACGCCGGAACTATTCCTCGATCTCAGGGGTGCCTGGGGCCGATCTGACAACGACATCGAGGCCGGGGCGGCAAAAGGAAGCTTCGATACGACCAGATGGCTGCTCAGCGGCCGGCTGACTGGCAACTTCAAGCACGAGAATTATCGTATCACGCCGGACGTGTCGGTCGCCTACATCGAGGAGAATCAGCACTCCTATACGCTTTCGAACGGACAGAATGTCGGCAAGCAGACGGTCGGTCTGGGGCGCCTCAAATTCGGTCCCGAGATCGCCCGGCGTTTTTTCACCTCGTCCGGCACCGTGATCGAACCGCATGCCGCGCTTCGAGGCCTTTGGGATTTCGCGGCCACGGACGTCACGATCGGTGGAGTGGACTTTTCGCAAGAAGGATTTCGCGGGATTGCGGAACTGGGGGTCATTATCCAGCGGCCTGACGGGATCAATGTCTCGGCAGCCGCCAAGTATGACGGGATCGGCGCGGACGGCTTCGACGCTTATGGCGGCCGGCTCTGGATCAATGTGCCTCTGAATTAGGTGATGGCGAATCCAGAACGTGAACCCGCACATGAAAAGGAGCAGATTGAAAGATGCGCATCGCTGTGGTGATCGTGTTGCTGACGGGACTGCTTGGCTACGTCGGCACCATTCTGTTCCAGACGACTCCGGACTACGCCGACTGCGCTGATGTGGCGCGATCGGATGTTGCAATCAAGCTCCGTCCGGAGCAGGGCCCCAAGCGGGCGCATGCGCTGGTTGTCGGTACGCTGAACGCCTCCGATCGCGTGGACATCGTGATCAGGACGACGCCCGGCGAAGGAGAGGTCGAAGTGCAGATCGAGGCCGGAGACGATGTCGTGCTGGAGCCCACGATCTACAGCGCAAGGCAAGCGACAGCCGAAATCTACAATGTCGCCTATGTCGCGACCGGTGACCGCACGCCCGTCACCATCGACATCGACACCGAGTTTCACCGCAAAGCCGACCTGGGCCTCCGGTTTGACGTCACCTGTACGCCGGGACCGGACTGACGGTCCTGCTGGAGCGGGTTTTCAGGCGACGTTCGCCGGTCGCCCGAAGAGCCGGCTAGGGCCGTAATTGGCGGCAGCTTGCTTTGAAAAGGTTACGTGTCCGCAACGCATCACTGATTTGCCGGACTGCGCAGGGGAGACGCGCCGAGCGCTAGCGCAGTTCAGAGAGGTAGTGGAAGTCTTCGGTCAGGCAGCGCGACACGCGCCACTCGACCGGACGGCCGTCGAGGGCGTGGGCGATGCGGTCGATCTCGAGCAGGGGCGTGCCGGGTGCCACGCCCAGTCGTTCGGCGTCGTCAGGCCCGGCGGCGACCGCCTTGAGCCGTTCCTCCGCCCGGGCCACGGAAACGCCGTGCTCGTTGGCATAGAGCTGGTAGACGTTGTTCGGCACCGCGCCGCTGCGGCCGAGGTCCGGGAACATGGCGGCCGAGACGACGATGCGCTCAGCAATGATGGCGCGGCCGTCGACGGTGCGGTTGCGGTCGATGCGCCAGACGGCCGTGCGCCGGTCAATGTCGAGGTGCTGGCGTTCCGCGAGGGTCGGGCTGCCGCGGGTGACGGCAACGGCGGAGCTGGCCGGCAGTTCGCGGGTGCCGTCGTCGCGGGTGATCATATAGAACTGGAACAGGACGCGGTCCTGGTCGTGCTCGGCGACGAAGGTGCCGCGGCCCTGGCGGCGCACCACGAGGTTCTCCGCCGCCATGGCGTCGAGCGCCTTGCGCACCGTGCCGGGGCTGACGCCGAGCCGGGCCGCGAGCTGGTGCTCGGCCGGCAGGGCCTCGCCCGGTGCCCAGGTGCCGGCGATCAGGTTCTCCACCAGGCGGTCGCGGACCTGCTGGTAGAGCGGGCGGAAGCCGACGGGCGCGGCGTCTTGTGCGTTTTCGGCGATCATGCGTTGACAATATCATCTATCTTATGTCTTATACAAGACTGAACATATCGGCCGGACTGCAGGTCTGGCCGAAAAATTCCGAAATCACTGAAAAACTCTGACGAAAATCAAGACAGGGAGATGGGACAGATGAGCGTTCCCCAACTGCTCGTTCACCACAAGGGCGACAATGTCGGCGTCGTGGTGGTCGAGGGCCTGACCGCCGGCACGGACATGCTGTGCGTGGTCACCGAAGACAATTCCGACTTCAATCTGACGGTCAAGCACGACGTGCCGATCGGGCACAAGGTGGCGCTGGCGGACCTCGCCGAGGGCGCCACCGTGATCAAGTACGGACAGGACATCGGCAAGATGGTGGCGTCCGCCGGCACCGGCGACCACGTCCACGTCCACAACCTCAAGACCAAGCGCTGGTAGGAGAGAACCATGAGTGACGAAACCTTCCTCGGATACCGCCGCGAGAACGGCCGGGTCGGCGTGCGCAACCATGTTGTGATCCTGCCGGTCGACGACATTTCCAACGCCGCCTGCGAGGCGGTGGCCAACAACATCAAGGGCACGATGGCGCTGCCGCACGCCTACGGCCGGCTGCAGTTCGGCGAGGACCTCGACCTGCATTTCCGCACCATGATCGGCACCGGCGCCAACCCGAACGTCGCCGCGGTCGTCGTCATCGGCATCGAGCCGGGCTGGACCGAAGTGATCGTCGACGGAATCGCCAAGACCGGCAAGCCGGTGGCCGGGTTCTCGATCGAGCAGAACGGCGACATCAACACGATCGCGGCCGCGTCGCGCAAGGCCAAGGAGTTCGTCCACTGGGCGAGCGAGCTGCAGCGCGAGGAGTGCAGCGTGTCGGAACTGTGGGTGTCGACGAAGTGCGGCGAGTCCGACACGACCACCGGGCTTGGCTCATGCCCGACTGTCGGCAACATGTACGACAAGCTGATCCCGAAGGGCATCTACGGCTGCTTCGGCGAGACCTCGGAGATCACCGGCGCGGAACACCTGTGCAGGGAGCGGGCGGCGACGCCGGAGGCGGCCGAGAAGTTCATGGCGACCTGGCAGGCCTACATGGATGAGGTCATCGAGCCGTTCAAGGTCGACGACCTTTCGGAAAGCCAGCCGACCAAGGGCAACATCGAGGGCGGCCTGACCACAATCGAGGAGAAGGCGCTCGGCAACCTGGAGAAGATCGGCCGGCAGGTCAGCTATATCGACGTGCTCGAGCCGGCCGAAGCGCCGGCCAAGGGGGCGGGACTCTACTTCATGGACACATCGTCCGCGGCGGCGGAATGCGTGACGCTCATGGCGGCGGCGGGCTACGTGGTCCACACCTTCCCGACCGGCCAGGGCAACATCATCGGAAACCCGATCGTGCCGGTGGTCAAGATCACCGCCAACCCGCGGACCGTGCGCACCATGTCCGAGCATGTCGACGTCGACGTCTCCGGCATCCTGCGCCGCGACATGACGATCGATCAGGCCGGTGATGCCCTGATCGACATGATCAGGAGGACGGCCAACGGACGCATGACGGCGGCAGAAGCGCTCGGTCACCGCGAATTCGTGATGACCAAGCTCTATCGCAGCGCATAGTCTGGTATCCTCCCGGCGCCGGCCTGGGGCACGCCTGTCCTTCAGGGGCGGACTCCTGGTCGGCGTCTTCAAGACGTGATTGACTGCGCCCGTGAGCAAACCCGCCGAGACCATTGTCATTTCCGAATTCATGGATGCGGCCGCCGTTGCGGATCTCGAGCGGGACTTCACGATCGTTCACGATCCGGATCTGTCGTCGGGAACGGCAGCGCTCAAGCGGGCGCTCAAACCGGCAGCAGCCCTGATCGTGCGCAACAAGACGCAGGTGACCTCCGACCTTCTCGCCGCCGCACCCGGCCTGCGCGCGGTCGGCAGGCTGGGCGTGGGGCTCGACAATATCGATCTGGAGACCTGCGAGAAGCGCGGCATCGCGGTGCTTCCGGCAACGGGCGCCAATGCGCGCTCGGTCGCCGAATATGTGATCGCCACGACGTTCATGCTGCTGCGCGGCGCCTACGCGGCGAACGATGCCGTTATCGCCGGAACATGGCCGCGCGAGGCGCTGATCGGCCGCGAGGCGATGGGATGCACGCTGGGCATCCTCGGCTTCGGATCGATCGGGCAGGTGGTGGCCGATCTCGCGACGGCAACGGGGTTTGAGGTCGTCGCGCACGATCCTGTACTGGCCGCGGAAGATCCTGCCTGGGACGGCATGCGGCGGACCAGCCTCGAGGCGGTTCTGCGCGACAGCGACGTCGTCACCCTGCATATGCCGCTCGTCGAGGGAACACGGAACATGATCGACGCCCAGGCGCTTGCCTCCATGAAACCGGGTGCCGTTCTCATCAACACCGCGCGGGGCGGCATCGTCGACGAAGAAGCGCTGATCAGCGCGCTTCGCGGCGGCAGGCTCGGCGGGGCCGCGCTTGACGTCTTTGCGGACGAGCCGCTTTCCGAACAGGATGGCGACCGGTTCGCCGGCGTACCCAATCTTGTCCTGACGCCGCACATCGCCGGCGTGACCGAGCAGTCGAACGCCCGGGTCAGCATGATCACCGCGCAGAACGTGCGCCGCGCCCTAACGGAGGCACAATGACCACAACGACGATCTCCGCCGCCGACCTCGAAAGCCTGATCGCACGGGCATTGGAGGCAAACAACACCGCTCCCGAAATCGCCTTGTCCGTGGCGCTGGCGCTGACCGCGGCCGAAGTGGACGGGCACAAGGGGCACGGCCTGTCCCGTGTGCCGAGTTACGCCGGGCAGGCAAGGAGCGGCAAGGTGGACGGCCATGCAAGGCCCGCCGTCGATCATGCACGCTCCGGTTTGCTGCGTGTCGACGCCGCGAACGGTTTTGCATATCCGGCATTCGATGCGGCCTTCGAGCGTCTACCCAAGATTGCTGCCGAAAACGGAATCGCGGCTGCGGCGATCAGCCGGTCGCACCATTGCGGCGTTGCCGGATGGCATGTGGAGCGGCTGGCGGACGACGGGCTGGTGGCCATCCTGTTCGCCAACACGCCCAAGGCGATCGCGCCATGGGGCGGCAACCAGGCGCTCTACGGAACGAACCCGGTCGCCTTCGCGGCGCCAAGAACCGATGCTCCGGCGCTCGTCATCGATCTTGCGACGTCGCAGGTGGCGCGCGGGCTGATCCTCAAGGCCGCGCAGGCCGGCGAGGCGATCCCCGAAGGCTGGGCGCTCGATGCAGACGGCAATCCGACGACCGATGCCGAGGTCGCGCTGACCGGGACGATGCAGCCGCTCGGCGGAGCAAAGGGGGCAGCGCTGGCCCTCATGATTGAACTCATGGCCGCAGCACTGACCGGAGCCCACTTCGGCTACGAGGCGTCGTCGTTCTTCACCAGCGACGGACCGGCACCCGGGGTCGGGCAACTGATGGTCGTGATCGATCCGGAGGCTGCGGCCGGACGCGAGAGTTTCGCTCAGCGCCTCGAAACAATCGTCACCGCCATCGAGGACCAGGACGGCGTGCGCCTTCCGGGAACACGCCGGCTGGCCGGCCGCGCCAAAGCCGCTTCGGAGGGTGTCATGGTTGACAGCGCGGCACTTGAACGCGCGGAAGCCGCGGCCCGTGGCGAGGTGGTCTAGCGCTTAACTGAAGTGCCCGAAATCCCCCAGAAATCTGTGCCCGCCAGCGGTTGACTCAAGAGTTTGTGCCAGAATATGGCCCGATTTATCGGCTTGCCTGCGAGCCGGGAATGGGCCAAGAGTCGGCGCGGCTTCGGAGCGATACCACGGGAGAGGCGGATGATCCGTTTTGCAGCACGTCTTTGTCTCATCACGCTGCTTGCGCTGTCCGGTGCGCCGGTTGCCGGTTCCTCCTTTGCGCAAGGCACGTCGACGGAAGACGCCGACAGCGGGGCGAGAACGCAAGCGGTCATCGATGCGCTCAGCAGTCTGCTCCGGTCGCAGGCCGAGAAACAGGCGCGTGTCGAGGAACTCAATCAGGCTCTGAAGGTGGCCGCCCCGCTGGACAAGGAGGCGCTTGAAAAGGAGCTGAAGGCGGTACGGGAAGACCTCGACCAGATCGACCGGCAGTTCGACGCTCTTTCGACCGGAGGGGCGGCGTCAAAATTCTCGCTGTCGGACGACACCAAGATCGATCTGCAAAGCGAACTCGAACAACTCGTTCAACCATTGGTCGTGATGCTGAAAATGGCGACGGCCGACTCCCGTCGTATCGAACTGCTGCGCCATAGCCGTTTCGTGGCGGAAACCCAGTTCGAAACCGCAGCGGCGGCTGTGGAGAGCCTCAGGACGCTTGCCCGCCAGAACGACAGCCAGGAGCTTGCCAGCCGGCTGATAGAGCGCGTCGAGCAATGGGAAACCCGGCGCAAGAGTGCTCGCGATCTGATCACGTCGATCGACCGCCAACTGGAAGCCCGGCTGGAGGGCCGTGAGACAGCCGTCGGTCAGGCCGGAGCGGTGTTTACCGGTTTTCTGCGCAACCGCGGCCTCAGCTTTCTCTATGGGCTCGGCGCATTCTTCTCCGTGATTATCATCATGCAGTTTGCCCGGCGCATGGTGGCGCCCAGGGTGCCGCGACGAATTTCGGGCGGCCGCTCGTTTCGCGGGCGTCTGATCGGCCTCATGTATCATCTGGCAACCGTCCTGATCGCGATCGGGGCGATGCTCTATGTCTTCAACAAGCGGGATGACTGGCTTCTGCTTACTCTCGCCATCATCTTTCTCATCGCCATCGGCTGGGTCACGATCAAGATGCTGCCGAACCTGGTTGAACAGATTTTTCTCCTGCTCAACCTTGGCGCCGTACAGGAAGATGAACGTGTTGTTTTCGCCGGTGTGCCCTGGCTGGTTACCGAGCTCAGCTACTACACCACGCTGGAAAATCCGCTCCTCAGCGCCGGCACGGTAACGCTGCCCGTGCGCGAGCTGATCGGCCTGCACTCACGTCCACTGGCGCCGGACGAGGAATGGTTCCCGTGCCGGGAGGGCGAGTGGATCAAGCTTGCGGACGATCATTTCGGCGAGGTCATCTTCCAGAGTCCCGACATGGTTCAGGTGCGGCTTCTGGGTGGCGCCGTGATCACCTACACGACGAGCGGGTTCCTCGAGCAGAACCCGATCAACCTGTCCCGCGATTTCCGCGTCGAGCTCGAGTTCGGAATCGACTACAGGCATCAGGCGGTGGCGACGACCGAGATTCCGGAGCAGATCAGGGAAATGGTCGAGGAGGGCCTGCGCGAAATCCTGGCCGAAGGGGAACTGGTCGGCGTGCGTGTCGATTTCCTCAGGGCGGGTGACTCTTCACTCGATTATGAAGTGGAGGCCGATGTCCGGGGCAGGGCGGCTCCGCTCTATGAAGAGATCGAGCGCGCCATGGCGAAACTGCTGGTCGAGGCGGCAAACCGCTACGGTTGGGTGATCCCGTTCCCGCAGATGACCGTGCATCGCAGCGCGTGACATTCGGCGCGGGCCGAGAAGGACCAGAAGTCCTGTCTACTCGACAATGATCACTTTGCCGGTGACCGCGCCTTCGACACTCTTGGCGTAGGCCCGCCCGACGCGTTCCGATGATACGCGCGCGTGTCCGGGAAAAAACGCGCCGTATCTCGCCTCGGACACGTCGAGCAGTCCGGGACTCACGACGTTGATCCTCATCGCCCGTGGCATCTCGATGGCGGCACCTACGACGAAACCACCGAGCGCACCATTGGCGGTCGCTGCACCCGTTCCCATTCTTATCGGGTCGCGGTCGAGGACGCCGCTTGTGAGCGTGAATGACCCGCCGTCACTGAGATGGTCTAGGCCCGCCAGAACCAAATTGACCTGACCCATGACCTTGTTTGTCAGACCCAGCATGAACTGCTTTTCGGTGATTTCGGCCAGGTGACTGAAATGGACAGCTCCGGCTGCCGATACCACGGCGTCGACCGGGCCTGTTTCGCGGTACATGTTCTCAATTGACCTTCTGTCTCCAATGTCGGCGCGAATGTCACCGCTGTTTCGGCCCACCTTGACGATTTCGTGGCGGGCCGAAAGTTCTGCGCAGACGGCTCTTCCGATATCGCCTTCAGCGCCGACGATCACAATTTTCATTTCAAATGCCTTCCCGGATTCGACGTCATGATCGGCCGTTATGACCCTGCCGCTCGTAATTCCTGTAAATCTCTACCTTACGCGCCAGCATCTCTTCGCAGTGGTTCAGGTCAGCTTTCTTCTTCTTCAGGTATTCGGAATGCGACAGGAGAATTGCCTTGCGCTCCGGGATTGTTCGATTGCCTTGCCGATAAAGGTTGGCGAAGCGATGCATTTCCTTCATCGGCATTCCGGTCTCCCGCAACCAGTACAACAGGGTCAACCATTCGATGTTCTCGGCCGAGAAGCGGCGCCTGCCGTCCTCGCCCCGCGTGACCTCCGGGAGTATGCCGGACTTCTCGTAATACCGGATGGTATCTATGCTCAGTCCGCTGGCGGATGCAGCTTCTGAAATGCGCATGTGGGTATCCTTCCGACTTTCCGGGATGTTACCGAGTTGGAGCAACTCCAGGTCAAGATGTATTCTCAGCGCGGGCATGAGTGTTTGTCGTCCCACCCTGAGCGGGCATAGTAATTCGGGAGACGGCAATTCCCGAATGGGTGCGAACCCACGGAGCAGGTTTGAGACCAATGGCCAATCTCGACATTTCACGGAAGATCCTCGACATCCTGCGGCGCGAGCGGGCGCAAAGCGGATTCCATATCCGCGAGCAATGGCTGGCTGACGCCCTCGGCGTTTCCCGTTCGCCCGTCAGGCTTGCACTGAAGCAGCTCGAAGGCCTGAATGTCGTCCGTTCGGAGCAGAAGAAGGGCTACTTTCTCGATGTCGGAACGGACTCGTCCGAGTTCGAGCAGATCGATCTGCCGCTTCCCGAGCCGGAACGGATTTACCGGCAGATCGCGAGTGAGCGTTTCGCCAATCTGATCGGCAACCAGATCTCCGTCGGCGATCTGGTGCGGCGCTACGGCGTGAATCGCAGCGTGATCCAGAAAGTGCTTGCCCGCATGCAGGAAGACGGTCTGGTCGAAAAGACGCCGGGCCATGGCTGGATTTTCGGGCCGGCGCTCAATGACGAGGCGTCGTATCAGGAGAGCTATCGGTACCGGCTTCTAATCGAACCGTCCGCATTGCTTCAGGAGCGGTTCCTGCTCGCGCCCGACCGTCTCGGTCACCTGCGCCGGATCCATCTCAGCGCGCTGACCTCCGGGCTGGTCAATGAGAGCATCGCTTCACTGTTCGACATCGATGCCGAATTCCACGACACGCTGGCCGAGGCCTGCGGAAACCGGTTCCTGGAACAGGCAATCCGTCAGCAGACCCGTCTCCGGCGCCTGTCCGAATACGAAAAATACACTTCGCGCGAGAGGCTTGAGGAGTCGTTCGCCGAACACCTCTCCATTCTGGATGCGATCGAAAACGGGGCCTTCGCCGAAGCGGCTGAAAGGATGTCGCTGCATATCCGCATGTCGGACGCAACACGCCCGGATTTCCGCAAAGTCCGGGTCCTGGCGCACCGACGCCTGACGCGCCGATAATCGTTCAAAAATTGTTCAAAGGCTCCGGACAGCATTTTTTTGTTGTCGATTGTATCTTTTTCGCAAAAAATACAAAACGCATCTGAAGGGACCGCCAATTTGGGGCAAAAAGGGTGGTCCAATCGCCAAAGTCCGGGGAACCGGGCGAAATCGCAGAGAGGGAATCGTCGAATGCAAATTTCGAAGACTTTTATGCGCGCAGCAGTGATGGCCGTGTCACTTGCCGTCGGCGCCGCGATGGCAGAAGGCAAGATCGTCATTTCGAACTGGGACGGCTATATGCCCAAGGACCTGCCTGAAAAATTCAAGGCGGCGACGGGCATCGAGGTCGAGGTGGCGCTGCATGCCACCAACGAGGAGATCATGGGCAAGGTCGTGGCCGGAAAGGGCAAGGGCTACGATGTGTTGTTCGTGTCATCGCCGTTTGCCGAGGCCCTGAACAAGCTGAATCTGGCTGCAAAGATCGATGCCTCAAAGATCCCCAATCTGTCCAACCTCTACCCGGAAGCAAACAAGCTTGCCTATGACCCGGGCAATACGTTCTCCGTGCCCTATGCCTGGGGCACGACCGGTCTGTGCTATCGCTCCGATCTGGTGAAGGGCAGTCCGGAAAGCTGGAATTCATTGCTGAAACCGGCCGCGGATCTGAAAGGCAAGATCACGATGCTGGCGACCGACCGCTGGCTCATGGCAGCCGGTATGCTTGCCCAAGGCTATTCGGTGAACGAGACCGATCAGGGCAAGATCGATGAGGTGAAGGGCCTTCTTATCAACGCCAAGAAGAACCTGCTTGCCTATGACGACACGACTTTCTACTCCAAGCTGGTCTCGGGCGAAGCGAGTTTGGTTCACGCTTGGGATGGCTGGTGCAACTACGGCATCGCGGAGAACAACAAGATCAAATACGTGATTCCGAAAGAGGGCACCGATCTCTGGGTCGACACGATGGTCGTGACCGCGGCATCCGAGAACAAGGAAGCCGCTCACAAGTTCATCGACTACGTCCTGAGTGCGGATACCGGAAAGTGGGTTGCCGAGAACATCCTCTACAAGGTCCCGAACAAGGCCGCCATGGATGCGCTCGACAAGAAGCTGTTCGAGACCTATCCGAACCTCGGCATGAAGCCTGCCGACATGATGAAGCAGGAACAGCTCCGCGACCTCGGCGCGGCCCAGAAGGCCTATTCGAAAGCGGTCACCGAAATTACAGCATCCAACTGACGGTTGTTTCTCCCGAGGAGGCCGGCGAGGCAGGCAGTGCAGACTGTCCGTCCCGCCGGCTTTCCAGACTGGCGGTGACGGGGCATGACCCGGCGGTTCGATACGTTCCTTCTCATCCTGCCCGGCGTGGGCTGGCTCACGGTCTTCATGATCGTGCCCTGCCTGATCGTGTTCTTCTTCAGCTTCTTCGAGCGCGGCGTCTACGGCGGCATTGACTACATCTTCACGCTGGAAAATTTCGCGCGTGCCGGGGAACCGATCTACCGGTCGATTTTTTTCACGTCTGCACGCATCGCATTGACCGCGACGGTCGTTGCGGTTCTGATCGCATACCCGGCCGCTTACGCGATTTCGCTTGCCCCGAGAAACCGGCAGACGCGCTATCTCTTTCTGATCATGTTGCCCTTCTGGAGCAACTATCTGATCCGGACCTATGCCTGGATCGTCCTGCTCAATCGCGAAGGCCTGATCAACAAGGGACTGGGTTCAATCGGCCTGATCGATCAGCCGCTGGACATTCTCTATAACGAGTTCGCCGTGATCGTCGGCCTTGTCTACAACTACCTGCCGTTTGTCATTCTTGCCATCTATGCCTCGCTCCAGAGGCTCAATCCGGAGATCCGCGAGGCGTCCGAAGACCTCGGCGCCCCGGCGTGGAAGACATTTCTGCGCGTGACTCTGCCGTTGACGTTGCCGGGCGTTGCGGCAGGCTCGGTCTTCGTCTTCGTTCTGTCGATCGGCAATTTCATCACGCCCGATCTTCTGGGAGGCGGACGCATCGTGATGGTAGGGAATCTGATCTATGACCAGTTCCTGTCGGCACGCGACTGGCCATTCGGGGCGGCGCTTTCTCTGGCGCTGATCTTCATCATGATGCTGTTGCTGTTTGCTCAGGCCGTCGCGGTCAACCGCGCCCAGCGGGGCAGGGAGCCAGCACATGGCTAGGCCCGCCACAGCTCGCCGCCTGCTAGGAGCCCATCTGTGGGTAACCTACGTGTTCCTCTACGGACCGATCCTCGTGCTCATGGTCCTCAGTTTCAACCGGGCCGGCCTGCCGACCGTATGGACCGGGTTTTCGTTCGAGTGGTACGGGAAACTCGCTGAAAGTCCCGAAATTCTGGCTGCCGCGATCAATACGCTGATCGTGGCTTTCGTCTCGACCGTGATCGCGACGACGCTGGGGACACTGCTTGCTCTTGGTGTGGAACGGCGGCGAGCATCGAATACCCTCGATGCCCTCTTGTTCGCGCCCATGATCATTCCCGACATTGTTCTGGCGATCGCACTGCTGTCTTTCTTCACGCTGCTTGAGGTCACACTCGGGCTGCACTCGATCATTCTCTCCCACGTCGTCTTCAACATCGCGTTCGTGTGCGCGGTCGTGCGCACGCGGCTGAAACATTTCGACCATTCGATCGTCGAAGCATCGATCGATCTCGGTGCCGACCGTTTCACCACATTCAGGCGCGTGACCTTGCCCGTGATCTTTCCCGGCGTGCTCGCCGGCGCACTGCTTGCCTTTACGCTGTCCTTCGACGAATTCATCATCGCTTTCTTTACGGCCGGTGCCGGCGCCAGTTCCACAACGCTGCCCATGCGGATTTACTCCATGATCCGCTTCGGCGTGACGCCGGAGATCAACGCCATGGCGACGATCATCATGCTGATCAGCTTTACGCTCGTGTTTTTCTCGCAGCGGCTCAACCGGGATGCGGTGACCGGCGGATGAGCGGAAAAGCGGTCATAAGCCTGGAGAGAGTCACGCGGCGCTTCGGCGCGCTAACGGCCGTAGACGCGGTCTCCGTCGATTTCACGGAAGGTGAGTTTTTCGCGCTCCTCGGGCCATCCGGGTGCGGAAAGACCACGCTCCTGCGCATGATTGCAGGGTTCGAAGACCCCGACGAAGGACAGATCATGCTCGACGGCGAAGACATGACGGGCCTGAGGGCCAATCGCCGCCCGGTCAATCTCATGTTCCAGTCCTATGCCCTGTTTCCCCACATGACCGTTCGCGGCAATGTCTCTTACGGACTCGAAATGGAGCAACTCGACAAGACGGAGATCCGGCGCCGCGTCGAGGAAATCCTGGAGATGACGGAACTTGCCGCACTGGCAGACCGCAAACCTCACCAGCTGTCGGGCGGGCAGAAACAGCGCGTGGCGTTAGCGCGGGCGCTCGTGAAGCGGCCCCGGGTCCTTCTGCTCGACGAGCCGCTGGGCGCGCTCGACAAGAAGCTGCGCGAGCAGATGCAACTGGAGCTGAAGCGGTTGCAGCACGATCTCGGCATCACGTTTGTCGTCGTTACGCACGATCAGGAGGAGGCGCTGGTCATGGCCGACCGTATCGCTCTCATGAAGGATGGCCGTATCGAACAACTGGCCGATCCGGTGAGCCTCTACGAGGAACCGGAATCGCGGTTCGTCGCCGGTTTTATCGGGGTGACCAACCTTATCGAAGGCAAGGCATCGAAAGACGGCTTTGCGGTCGACGGGCTCGGGGTTCTCCAGAACTGTGATGAGAATGCCCGCGGATCCGCAGCCCTTTCGATCCGCCCCGAACGCATACGAATCTCCATGGCGACAAAACTCGATGCGCATGCAGCAGTCGAAGGTTCGATTGCGGATATCGCCTACCACGGACAGGACCGGAACCTGCTGGTCGCCGTCGACGGTCTCGATCAGCCGCTGACCGTCCGCGTGCCGGCAGGAGACGAAAGTGCCGTCGCTCTGAAGACCGGCGACACGGTCTGGTGCAACTGGCGCCCGGAACACGCGCGTCTGCTAAAGGAATGACAAGTAAAGGGAGGACACCATGAGCCAGAAGACAATCGCATTCTTTCCCGAGGCCGCCTTCGGGCCCGCCCTCAATTCGGTAGGCATTGCACAGGCGATAGAGAAACTCGGCCACAAGGCCATATTCCTGTCCGATCCCGGATTCGCCGAAGTCTACGAGGGCTACGGTTTCGAATGCCGGCCGGTAAACCTATCCGAACCGATGCCGCCGGAGGAGATGGCCAAATTCTGGGAGAATTTCATCAACGGCCATATACCGAATTTCGCCAAGAAGCCGATCGATCAGATCGACAACTACGTCAAGGACTGCTGGGAAGCGATTGTCGACAGCGCCAAGTGGGCGGAGAAGGATCTGCCCGGCATTCTCGCCGATATCAAGCCGGATGCGGTATGCGTCGACAATGTCATTCTGTTCCCCGCCATCAAGCGCTACGCCAAGGAAAACGGCAAGCCCTGGGTGCGCATCATTTCCTGCTCCGAAAATGAGATCGAGGACCCAGCCATTCCGCCGCATCTTTCGGGATGCGGGGAATCCGATACGGCATGCCACGCGGCGTTCCGTGCCCGGTTCCATGAAGTGATCAAACCGATCCACGATGACTTCAACGCGTTTCTGGCGGAGTGTGGCGAAGACGCCTATGAACTGGGCGAGTTCTTCGAGGCGTCGCCGCACATGAACATGCTGCTCTATCCGGAGCCGGTGAAGTTCAACAGGTCCGAACCGCTGGATCCGGCACAGTTCCAGTATCTGGAAGGCTGCGTCCGTCAGGACGAGGCCTATGACGTCCCGGAGTTCAAAGCCCATAACGACAAGCCGCTCATCTATGTCAGCTACGGGTCTCTCGGTGCCGGCGACACGGATCTGCTGAAGCGCGTCATCGATGCGGTTTCGTCGATGGAAGTGCGCGCACTGGTCAATGTGGGAGATTACATGGAGGCCTATGACAGCGTGCCGGACAACGTCCATATCGCCGGCTGGTATCCGCAGCCTTCGGTCATGCCGCAGGTCGACATGGTGATCCACCACGGCGGCAACAACAGCTTTACGGAGTGTCTCTATTTCGGCAAACCGGCGATCATCATGCCGTATGTCTGGGATGGTCATGACAACGCGACGCGGGTCCAGGAAACCGGCCACGGGTTCAAGCTCGACCGTTACAACTGGACCGCGGACGAGTTGGCGGAAAAGATCAACACCTGCCTGAACGACGCCGCCATGAAAGCGAAGCTCGAAGCCACGTCCCGGCATATGCAGTCGCAGCACGGTCCGAGCAAGGCGGCTGGTATCCTCAACGACCTGATCGGAGCCTGATCTTGGCGACCAATCTCAACTCCACCGCCCCGCATATTGCCAATGCCTCGAATTGGGACGAGGACCTGGTGGACTGGGGCGGGCACCTTGAGCCCATTGACGGCCGGTCGATGAATACCGGCCGGCTGCTGTGGAAAGGCGAAGAGGACGGCCTGCCGGAGGCGGGTGTGTGGATCTGCACGCCCGGGAGCTGGCGGCTTGATCTGCCGCGCGACGAGCTTTGTCATTTCGTGTCCGGCAAAGCGACCTATTCGAGTGATGACGGCGAGGTGATCGAGGTCGTTCCGCACACGGTCGTGCATTTCCGCGAAGGCTGGAGCGGGACCGTGACCGTTCACGAGACAATCCGCAGTGTTTACATGCTGCGTTGAGGGAGATGCGACATGAGTGTTGCCAGCAAGACCAGAACGACAGGCCCCACACCGGTGATGCATGACCCGGGAAGCCTGACCGACACGGTCGACTGGGGTGCGATCCCGACCATGATCGAGGGGGAGAGCCGCACGTCCGGCAAACTGCTCTACAAGGGTCCGGACAACAGCCCGGAATCCGGTGTGTGGATCTGTACGCCCGGCTTCTGGGAGTGTCACGTCACGTCCGACGAGATGTGCCATTTCCTGGAAGGGCGCTGCACCTACACGCATGAGTCCGGCGACGTGATCGAGATCGAACCGGACACGGCGGCCTTTTTCCCCAAGGGCTGGAAGGGGACCTGCCGCGTGCACGAGACCGTGCGCAAGGTCTACATGATCCGCTGAAGGAATTGGTCATGGCGGTGTTTGATCCACACGCGGCTCAGCTGTTTCGGAGAAACGATTACGCAGAGAGCGAAGGCTGTGAGGCCCAGGATATCGTCAATCCGGCGACGCTCGAGATCGAGGGCCGTATTGCCGTGGTGACGCCGGACCTGGCAGAGGCCGTGGCACGGGAGGCCGTCGAGGCGCAAGCCGCCTGGAGAGATGTCGACGCCAAGACGCGGGCGAAACTGCTGCACGACATTGCGACCCGCATCGAGAACACGAGCTTTCATGACGTCGCCCGCCTGATGACGCTGGAGATGGGCAAGCCCTATCCTGAAGCCGTCGGCGAACTGCATAACGTGGCGCCGGCGTTCCGCTATTTCGCCGAGATGGCGCGGGACGAAGCGGGCAAGATCGCCGGCACGACCCAGAAAGGATCGTTCCAGTTTGCCCGCTACGAACCCTACGGTGTGTCGGTCCACATCATGCCGTTCAACTTTCCGATCCTGCTGATGGTCTGGACCGTCGCCGCATCGCTTGCGGCAGGCAATGCCTGCATCATCAAGCCGGCGGAGGCCACGAGCCTCTCGACGCTCAAGTTCATGGAACACTTCTCAGGCGTGCTGCCGCCGGGGCTGGTTTCCTGTGTCACCGGCGGGGCCGAGACCGCGCAAGCTCTCATCCGGTCGGCCAATACGCACGTGGTGGCGTTCACCGGCGGCGTGGCCGCCGCCAAAGCGGTCAACGTGGCCTGTGCCGAGCAGCTCAAGCCCTGCATTATCGAGGCTGGCGGCAATGATCCGATGATCATTTCAGAACACGCCCCGATGGATGTGGCGGTGGCCGGGTCGGTGACGGCGGCGTTCCATCTGTCGGGTCAGATCTGCACGTCATCTGAGCGGTTCTTCGTGCACGAGGCGGTTCACGACGCGTTTGTCGAACGGTTCGCCGGGATGACCAGGGACCTGCGCATCGGCAACGGGATGGATGTCGCCGAGATCGGGCCGGTGGTTTCGGAGGCTGCGCGGGCTCGCGTAATCCGGCTCGTGGACGGCGCGGTGGCCGAGGGCGCCGAAATCGTATGCGGTGGCCGCGTGCCGCCTGACTTCAACACCGGCTGGTTCTACGAGCCGACGATCCTGACCGGGGTAACGGCCGACATGGAGATCATGCGCGGCGAGGTGTTCGGGCCGGTCGCCTCGGTCTGCAAGGTCGGTTCTTTCGACGAGGCGCTCGAGCTCGCCAATGACTCCGAATTCGGGCTCGGCGCTTCGGTGTTCACGACCGACCTCAAGGAAGCGATGCAGGCTGCCGAGATGCTCCAGTCAGGCATGGTCTGGGTCAACAACCCGCTGATCGACAATGACGCCCTGCCGTTCGGCGGCTGGAAGAATTCGGGGCTGGGCCGGGAACTGGGACGCCAGGGGCTCGATGCCTTCCGGCAGTCGAAGATGGTGATCATCGACCACGACCCGGTGATCTCTGACTGGTGGTATCCTTACGACGATGCCGCGTTCGAGAAACCGGGGGCGTGAGTGCATATGTCAGATGCACATGCGATTGTAGATTGACATCATAGATGTCATTATGACATCTATGATGTCGCTATGCCAAACGACACCGATTCACTCTACGACCTGATCCGGCTGGTGCGTCCTCTCTACAAGGTGCTGGAGACAGCCGTGGCGCTGGAGCTTGAGCCGACCGGCGTCGGGGTCCTGCAGCGCGCGATTCTCGAGCAACTGCTGGACAACGGCGACCTCACCGTGCCGGCGATCGGACGCAACCTGATCCTGCCGCGTCAATTTATCCAGAAGAACGCCAATGAACTGCATGCGGCTGGGCTCGTAACCAAGCGGGAAAACGCCGCGCACAAGCGCTCGGTCCTGTTTGCACTGACGCCGCGCGGCCGGGAGCTGATCGGGAGAATCAGGGCGCGCGAGGCGGAAGTCATGGCACCGATTGCTGAAAGGCTCGACGGAGGGGACTTGAAGGCGGCCAAGGCCGTAATGACCGAAATGATCCGAAGCTTCGCGGAGCACAACAGGCAGCGTGAGCGCGCCGGACGAAATCAAGGAGATCACGATGAGCACTCTTGAGGGCGGCTGCCTGTGCGGTGCCGTTCGTTTCAAGGCGGAAGGCGAGCCGATCATGTCGGGGACCTGCTACTGCCGGCATTGCCAGTATGTTGCCGGAGGCGGTGCCGCCTACGCGGCGCTTTTTCCGAAGGATGCGGTCACTGTGGTTGAAGGCGAGGTGAGCCAGTACACCGAAACGGTGGAGAGCGGCGCGGAGGTCTATCGCCTGTTCTGTCCAGTCTGCGGGGTGCATCTGTTCTCCTACAACAGCAGGATGACCGAATTCAGAGCGATCAAGGCCGGGGTTTTCGATGATCCGGCCGCTTTCCGGTCGCAGGTCAGCATCTGGACCTCCTCGGCACAGCCCTGGCATGACATTCCGGCCGACGTGCCAGCCTGGGAAAGAAACCCCGAAATGTGAGGTGGCATCGACACCCGCTTACGGAATTGATCTGGGTCAAGGATGGGTCGAATTCGCGGGGATACAAGGGGACAATGCGCACAGTGTCCTCGACCGAGGGCCTTACGCATGGACCCGGTCAGGTGCAATGCCCTGTCAATCGCGCGGATGCCGCCGGCCCAGTTGCCACCCCGCAAGTCGGCCCTCCCGGCCGGAGGCATCCGTCGGGTTCCCGATCGCAGCATCGGATCCACGATTTCCGCCAATCAACGCACTCGGACCTGGTTGAATTGCGTCTGCCTGTTCAGACAGCGAGCGAATGGCGGGCGGCGCTTGCGCCGAAGTAACTGTCGAACCAGGAGCAGACGGTGCGGGCGAACGGCCGGCCCCGTGGCGTGATTTCGAGCGTGCCCGAGCCGATACGGACCAGACCGTCGGGATCCGCCTTCGCGAACCGTTGCGCCTCGGTCCGGATATGGTCCGCCCGCTGGCCGAATCTTGCCTGCAGATCGTCGAACCGAAGTGCGAAGTCGCACATCAGGCGCTCGATGACGTGGGCCCGCAGGCGGTCTTCGTCCGAAAGCGAGATTCCCTTTACCGCGGCGAAACCGCTCTCGTCGACCAGCCGCCGGTAGGTCGGCATGTCCGGAGCGTTCTGCACGTAGCCTTGCTGCAGGCGCCCGATCGAGGAAACGCCGAGCCCGATCAGCGTACCGGCGTCGTCGACCGTATAGCCCTGGAAATTGCGTTTCAGCGTCCCGTCCCGTGCCGCTTTCGCCAGCGTGTCGCCGGGTCGGGCAAAGTGGTCGATGCCGATGGCAACGTACCCGGCGCCGATCAGCCTTCGGCTCGCGCGGGCCGCCTGAACGTAACGTTCTGTCGGTGTCGGCAGGGCGTCGGCACGGATCATCGTCTGATGGCGCTTCATCCAGGGGACATGGGCGTATCCGAACAGGGCGATGCGGTCCGGTTCGAGTTCAAGGACCCGGTCGACGGTCCGCTCGATGCCGCCAACGGACTGGAAGGGCAGGCCGTACATGATGTCGATATTGATCGACTGAACGCCGCGCGACCGAAGGCCCCTCGATGACCCGCGCTGTCGTTTCAAAGGACTGCTCCCGGTTGATGGCTTTCTGAACACGGGGGTTGAAGTCCTGAACGCCGATGCTGGCGCGGGTGAGACCTGCTGCGGCGAGGGCGTCGAGCTGGGCGGTCGTGACGCCGCGCGGGTCGATCTCGACGCTGAATTCCGGTTCGCCATCCATGCCGAATGACCGACGCAGACGGTCATGCAGGGCGGTGATGCTGTCTGGTTCGAGTATGGTCGGCGACCCCCCCGCCCCAGTGAACGCTGGTCACCCGCGCGCCTGCCGGGAGCGCGTCGCCAACCGACCGGATTTCCGTTCCGAGCGTTTCCAGATAGGCCGCAACCGGAGCGTAGCGGCGCGTGATCTTGGTGGTGCAGCCGCAAAACCAGCACAGCGTGTCGCAGAACGGGATGTGGACATAGAGCGAAACGGCTTCGGCGCCTGATGTCTCGGCCAGCCGGTCCCTGTAAAGATCCGGGGAAATGGGTTCGCCGAAGTGCGGCGCCGTCGGGTAACTCGTGTAACGCGGCACCGGCGTGGCATATTTGGAAACCAGGTTCAGGCTCATTGGGGAACGCTAAATGCGCGGATTTCAGCGATCCTTGATCTGGATCAAACCCCTGAAAGGCGCCGTCAATTTGCCGCAATCGGATCGGCCACCAAGGGGTTGATCTCCGGTATAATATGGTGACAACAGGGTTCCGTTCCGCTTCATTGCCTGAGAACGGGGGCGCGGTCAGAGAGGGGCCATGTCGGCGAGACGCGAGCTTGTTATCGAAATCGGGCGCTGCAACGCATGCGCCATCCGTCACCAGGCGGTCTGCGGCGCACTCAGTGCAGATGAACTCGCGGCACTGAACCGGATTGCGCGCCACCGCACCTTTGCGCCCGGACAGGTCATCATGTCCGACGAACAGCCGACCGAGTTCTTCGCCAACGTCATCTCCGGCGTGATCAAGCTGACCAAGACGCTTTCCGACGGACGCCAGCAGATCGTCGGTCTGCTTTTTCCGCCCGATTTTCTCGGGCGCGCCTATAGTCAGCGCAATCCCTATTTCGCCGAGGCCGCCAGCACGGTGGAGATCTGCAGTTTTCCACGCGACGGATTCGAGCGACTGCTGACGGAGTTCCCCGGCATGGAGCACCGGCTGTTCGAGAAGACACTGGACGAGCTGGATGCGGCCCGCGAATGGATGGTGCTGCTCGGCCGCAAGACAGCCCGCGAAAAGGTCGCGAGCTTCCTTCTACTGCTGGCGTGCCGTTCGCCGGTCACCGGCTGCAGTCATGCATCCGCGCCGGCGGATCCGAGTTTCGAGCTGCCGCTGACGCGCGCGGACATCGCCGACTTTCTGGGACTGACCATCGAAACCGTGAGCCGTCAGATCACCCGCCTGAAGACTGCGGGAGTCGTTCGGATGGTCGAGAACCGCGTGTTCGTCGTGCCGGATACGGATGCGCTTGCTGCGATTGCGGGACAGGATCCGCTGCCGCCCCATTGACACAGGTCAAAGCACCGCCACCACCCGTTATGCACCGTATGCCGGAATGAAAATGCCGAGCATGACGAGGTGCGTATGGCCTACAAGACGATTGTCACCTACTTCACCAGCCCGACACGAGGCGACGCGCTGATCGAAAGCGCGATCTCCGTCGCGCAACGGTTCGAGGCCCACGTGATCGGGCTTTACGTTGTGCCGCCCGTTGAGATTTATGTCGCAGCGGAAGTCCCGATAACGGCCGACATCGCCGACGTGCAGCGACGGCACTACTCGGAAGAGGCGGAACAGATACAGGCGGCTTTCGAAAAGGCGTTCAGCGGTGCGGGTATCTCGTCGGAATGGCGCGTCGTTGACGCCACCGGATCCACGGTGCCCGAGACGATCATGGCGCATGCGCGTTGCGCGGACCTGACCATTGCCAGTCAGGACCAGGGTCTCGAGGAATACGGCAGCCGGCACAAGGTCGCTGAAGAGATCATGTTTGCCGGTGGCCGGCCGGTTCTCTTCATCCCGACCGCGGGATCCTACACCGGGATAGGCGACCACGTGACCGTCGCGTGGGACGGGAGCAGAGAAGCCGCGCGCGCCTGTTTCGACGCGCTGCCCTTCCTCAAGAAAGCGAAGGAGGTCAGGCTCCTGAGCGTCAATCCGGATGAGACCGCCATGAGCGGCGCGAATCTGCCCGGCAGCGAAATGGCGACCGCGCTCTCGCGACACGACGTCAGGTGCGAAGCCAGCCATACGCAGACGGACGATATCTCCGTTGGCGATGAAATCCTGTCGCGGGTCTCGGATCAGGGCAGCGATCTTCTCGTCCTTGGCGGTTTCGGCCACTCGCGTGTCCGCGAACTCGTCTTCGGCGGGGTCACGCGCCAGATCCTTGCGCAGATGACCGTGCCCGTCCTCATGGCGCACTGATATCCGGAGCTTCCTGCGATGGCGATCAAGAAGATCAGACTGGAACTGGCTCGCGACCACGACTTTCCGAACGGAAGTCCGGCGCACGGCTACGAGTTCACTGCTCCCGTGGACGCAGACGGTCACATTCTCGCCGAAGAATGGCGGGCGAACCGTAACAAATGCCGCGTCAAACGGTTCTGGGGCAACGACCCCGAGGAAGTCGGGCATGTTGTCCGGAAGCCCGGGGGCGCCTGGGCGTTTCACTATGATATCAATGGTGACGAGGACGATGACGAGACCGGCTACAGGTTTGCCAGCCACAAATTCGAAGCCGGGGAATATGTCTCGATCATGGAGCACGACGATGTGCTGAGGACCTTCCGGGTGGTCTCCGTGATCGACCTCGCCTAGGGCTCAGCGGTCGTCAGCCGTTCGGCTTGTCAGGATTGCAGGCACCGCAATCACCGGAACAGTTTCGGGGTTCGGCTTCCCGGTTGCCGGAAAGCCGTCGATCGATCATCCGGTCGGCCAGTTCCCGCATGTCTTCCTGCGACAGCCGTCTTCGGGCCAGAGGCAGGATCACGCTCTGTTCCCAGACCAGATGGCGCCGGTATCCCTCGAAGAATCCGCGCAGCATGTAGCCGACCATATCGGGATTGTCCGGGCGGCCGCCTGCCGCCATGACTTCGAGGTGGTCGAGGAGTTCGGTGGCGAAGCTCTCATCGGCAGCATGCTCGAAATTGAGCTGTTGAAGGATGTCGGCGATACCGTCCTCCGGCAGAGCGCGTGCTGCCAGCATCGGGAAGAGAACATCCTCTTCGTCGCGGTGATGTACGGGCACGTCGAGGCGCAAGGCTCTGACCATTGAGGCGCAGAGACTGGTGTCGATCTCATCGGGCAAACCGTCTGCGATGGTTTCCAGCTCATCACAAAGCCTGTGGTGGTCGGCATGTTCGTTGTCGAGAACGTCGATGGGATCCCACCGAAGCGTACTGTCCGACGCTGAGATTTTCACGGTCGCCTGAGCCATATCGATCCCCAGTTTCCTCGCCTCGGTTGAAACATGCGCATCCGGCAATGCGCGAATCGACGCGCGACGTTTCGCAATTCGGGTGCGGACACAATCCTGTTACAATCGATTCTTGCGTCGTTGATCCAGATCAATGTCTGCGCGAAGGATGGGTGTGAATGTCCAGCAGAACTTGTAATCAAGTACTTGCGGGACCCGTGCGCCAGCACGCGAGCGGGACGGTGAAATCTAGAAAATAGGGGTTAAGGCTGATGGCTGTAGCTGCCCAGATGGCGATTCTCGGCGTTGTTTGCCTGTTGGCGTTGCTGCTCGCGGCAAGATCGGACGATCCGCTGCTGGCTGCACATGCGTGGCTCATATTTGCGATGGCCGGCGGCGCGCTGATCTACATAGCCAGGACGTTCAAGTTCGGAGAGGCGCAATCGCAAGACGACGGGAAATATCTGGACGGCGTGGTAAAAGCGGGCGCGATTGCCACGGTTTTCTGGGGTGTCGTCGGGTTTCTCGTAGGGGTTGTCATCGCCCTGCAACTTGCATTTCCGGTGCTGAATCTGGATCTGCCCTGGACAAGTTTCGGCCGGCTGAGACCCGTGCACACATCGGCGGTTGTCTTTGCGTTCGGCGGCAATGCGCTGATCGCGACCAGTTTCTATGTTGTGCAACGTACGTGCGGAGCGAGACTTGCGCTCGGCAATGCGGCCTGGTTCGTCTTCTGGGGCTATCAGGTGTTTATCGTCCTGGCGGCCAGCGGATACGTGCTCGGGGTTACGCAGAGCAAGGAATACGCTGAACCCGAGTGGTACGTCGACCTCTGGCTGACCATTGTCTGGGTCGTCTATCTCATGGTGTTCATGGGGACGCTGTTCAAGCGCAAGGAACCCCACATCTACGTCGCCAACTGGTTCTATCTCGCCTTCATCGTGACGATCGCGATGCTTCACATCGTCAACAACCTGTCGATTCCGGTGTCGCTGCTCGGTGTGAAGAGCTACTCCCTGTTCGCGGGCGTACAGGACGCCCTGACACAGTGGTGGTACGGCCACAACGCGGTCGGCTTCTTCCTTACCGCCGGCTTTCTGGGCATGATGTACTACTTCGTGCCGAAGCAGGCCGGCCGCCCGGTCTACTCGTACCGGCTTTCCATCATCCATTTCTGGTCGCTGATCTTTCTGTATATCTGGGCGGGTCCGCACCATCTGCATTACACGGCGCTGCCCGACTGGGCGCAAACGCTAGGCATGGTGTTCTCGATCATGCTCTGGATGCCGAGCTGGGGCGGCATGATCAACGGTCTGATGACGCTGTCCGGCGCGTGGGACAAGTTGCGCACCGATCCGGTCATCCGTCTCATGGTTCTGGCGATAGCGTTCTATGGCATGTCGACCTTCGAAGGCCCGATGATGTCAATCAAGGCCGTCAATTCGCTGAGCCACTACACGGACTGGACAATCGGTCACGTGCATTCCGGCGCGCTTGGCTGGGTCGGGATGATCTCGTTCGGCGCGGTGTACTACCTCGTGCCGAAGCTGTGGCACCGTGACGGCCTGTACAGCCTGCGCCTGGTCAACTGGCACTTCTGGCTGGCGACACTCGGCATCGTGATCTACGCGGCCTCGATGTGGGTCTCGGGTATCATGCAGGGCCTGATGTGGCGGGCCTACGACTCGCTCGGCTTCCTGCAGTACAGCTTCGCTGAATCCGTCGCCGCCATGCACCCGTTCTACGTCATCAGGGCATTCGGCGGACTCCTCTATCTGATCGGCGGATTCGTCATGGCCTACAACATCTATCGCACTGTGCTCGGGCACAAGCGGGCCGAAACGCCGATGGGCATTCCTTCACCGGCGCAGGCCTGAGAGCGGGGAACAGAGCAATGAAATTCAGTCACGCCATTGTCGAGAAGAATGCGACCCTGCTCATGGTCTTGAGCCTGATCGTTGTGTCAATCGGAGGTATCGTCGAGATTGCACCGCTGTTCTATCTTCAGAACACGATCGAGAAGGTGCAAGGCATGCGGCCCTATACGCCGCTCGAGCTTGTCGGCCGAAACATCTATATCCGGGAAGGCTGCTACACGTGTCATTCCCAGATGATCCGCCCGTTCCGCGACGAGGTCGAGCGCTATGGTCATTACAGCCTCGCTGCGGAGAGCATGTACGACCATCCGTTCCAGTGGGGCTCTAAACGCACCGGTCCGGATCTCGCTCGCGTCGGTAACCGCTACTCCGACGAGTGGCATGTCCAGCATCTGATCAATCCACGCTCGGTGGTGCCGGAGTCGATCATGCCGGGCTATCCGTTTCTCGCGAGGACCGAGATCCGCAAGGACGACATCGCCGACCATCTGAAGGCCAACCGCGTGGTCGGGGTGCCCTACACCGACGAAATGATCGCCAGCGCAAGGGCGGATCTGACCGCGCAGGCCAATCCGGACGCCGATGGTGTGGACGATCTCGTGAAGCGGTATCCGAAGGCCCAGGTTCGGGACTTCGACGGGGATCCGTCAAAGGTGACCGAGATGGATGCTTTGGTCGCCTACCTTCAGATGCTGGGCACGCTGGTCGATTTCTCGGCGTATAAGCCTGACGAGAACCTGCGCTAGGAGGCGGATGATGGAATACGAAAACTTACGTCAGCTTGCTGACACATGGGGTCTGGTCTTCCTCGTCGCGGTCTTCGTGTTTGTGGTCGCCGCGACCTTCCGGCCGGGCGCGAAAAAAGTGCATGAGGAAAATGCGCGCATCCCGCTGAAAGAGGATTGAGTGATGGCCGATAAGGATATTGACCAAATAAGCGGTATCGAGACCACCGGCCATGAGTGGGACGGTATCAAGGAACTCAATAACCCGCTGCCGAGATGGTGGCTGTGGACATTCTATGCCACCGTCATCTGGTCGATCGGCTACGTTATTCTGTATCCGGCGATTCCTCTTGTCACGACTGCAACGAAAGGCCTGCTGGGCTATTCGAGCCGGGCGGAGGTTGCACAGGAAATCGGCGAGGCCAAGGCGGCGCAGTCTGAGACGCTTGGAAAGATCGAGACCATGGCGCTTGAGGACATCCGCAAGGACGACGACCTGCTGCAGTTCGCGGTGGCCGGCGGACGATCGGCTTTTCGCGTCAACTGCATTCAGTGCCACGGCACTGGAGCCGCGGGTGGCAAGGGATATCCGAACCTCAATGATGACGAATGGATTTGGGGCGGTACTCTCGACGCCATCAGACTGAGCATCGTGCATGGAATTCGGTTTGAGGCCGACGAGGATACCCGCTTTTCCGAGATGCCGGCGTTTGGTAGAGACGAGATCCTGACCAAACAGCAGATCAGGGACGTAACCGAACACGTGCTCTCGCTCTCCGGCGGTGATCACGATGCCGAGGCTGCCGCACGCGGCGCCGAACCCTATGCCGAGAACTGCGTGGCGTGCCACGGCGAACGCGGCGAAGGAGACCGGGAGCAGGGTGCGCCTGCACTGAACAACGCAATCTGGCTCTTTGGCGGCGATCGGGATTCGATCATTGAGACGATCACAAATTCCAGGAAGGGCGTCATGCCGGCATGGGGACACCGGCTGGATGAGACGACAATCAAGAAACTGACTCTATACGTGCATTCGCTTGGTGGAGGGGAGGCGGCCGAGTAACTATCCCCGGCGGAGTGTTCCTATGACAACGTTGGACAACAGCGTCGACCGCATCGATGTTGAAGCGGTCAACAAAAAGGAGAAACGTCAGCTCTACGCGGCCCGGCAGAAGATCTTCCCGAAGCGGGTGGCCGGCACTTTCAGGTCGCTCAAATGGTGGATCATGCTGGTGACGCTCGGTATCTACTACGTCACGCCATGGTTGCGCTGGGACAGGGGGCTCCATGCCCCCGACCAGGCGGTTCTCGTAGACCTGCCTGGGCGGCGATTCTATTTCTTCTTCATCGAAATCTGGCCGCACGAGTTCTATTACATCGCCGGGTTGCTGATCATGGCCGGCATCGGCCTGTTTCTGGTCACGTCCACGGTGGGGAGAGCGTGGTGCGGCTATACCTGCCCGCAGACCGTCTGGGTTGATCTGTTCATCGGCGTCGAGCGCTTTATCGAAGGCGACCGAAACGCCAGAATCAAACTCGACAAGGGTCCCTGGACGGCCGACAAGATCACGAAACGGCTCAGCAAGCATGCAATCTGGATCGTGGTCGCCATGGCGACGGGCGGTGCATGGATCTTCTACTTTGCGGATGCGCCGACCCTGGCCTGGAACTTCATCACGTTCGACGCACCGATGATCGCCTACACGACGGTCGGAATCCTGACCGCGACGACCTATGTGTTTGCCGGTTTCATGCGCGAGCAGGTCTGCACCTACATGTGTCCCTGGCCGCGGATTCAGGCGGCCATGCTCGACGAGGATTCACTCACCGTCACCTACAACGCCTGGCGCGGCGAACCGCGTTCCCGCCACCGGAAGCGGCAGCTCGATGCCGGCGCGGCCGTCGGTGATTGTGTTGACTGCAACGCCTGCGTGGCGGTCTGTCCCCAGGGCATCGACATCCGCGACGGCCAGCAGCTTGAGTGCATCACGTGCGCCCTTTGCATTGACGCCTGCGATACCGTGATGGACAAGATCGGCCTCGACCGGGGTCTGATTTCCTATTCGACGCTGCGCGATTATGCGGCCAATGAATCCGGCGTCGATGCGCCGACGACACTGGTCCGCAACTCCGACGGGACCTTCAAGAAAGATCTCAGACACTTCGCACTGGCGCGTGATTTTCCGTGCGCGCACGCTGATCTATTTCTCGGTTTGGGCGCTGGTCGGCATCGGCCTTCTGATTGCGCTTGGTTCGCGCGACCGGCTCGGACCTCAATGTGTTGCACGACCGCAAACCCGTCAATTCGTCAGGCTGTCGGACGGTTCTATCCGCAACGGCTATACCGATCAGGACTGCTCAACATGAATCCCGGAACCCCGGGTGATCTTCCTGCCTCGATCTGATAGGATTCTTCCCGGTGCGACAGATGTCGATCACCGGCATCTGATCAGCCGCGAGCAGTCAGTTCCTTTGCACGGTTTCCGGTCGATCCGGACAGATCTGCGGACGATCAAAGTCTATGTCCGCCAGCCGACCCGAAAACAATTTCCGGCAGCACGGCGAATTTCAGCTTCAAGGTGAATGAGATCAAAGGCGGGAAAGAAACGGCCACTACGGACGCCAATTTCGAAACGCCGGGAGAGGGTTTCATGAGCGGACAAGGTACAAGTGTTCGGGAACGGAAGTTCACGGGCACCCACATGCTGGTTGCCATGCTGTGCTTTTACGGCGTCATCATTACCGTAAACCTGACGCTCGCCTATTTTGCGACCGGCACCTGGACGGGTCTCGTGGTGAAAAACAGCTACGTCGCGAGCCAGCAATATAACGAAAAGCTGGCTGAAGTCCGCCGGCAGCACGATACCGGCTGGTCAAGCCAATTCGACTACAATGGAGAGAAAGCGCAATTCGCGCTTTTGACGAGCGAGGGCAGCGCGTTGCGCGGCTTCGACGTCAAGGCCCGCTTCAGCCGGCCTACGCACGAAAACGAAGACCACGACACGAACATGGTTGAGGTAACCGACGGGTACGAAACGGCGATAAGGCTCGCTCCCGGTGTCTGGAACGTGGAGGTGACCGCCAGGGCTTCCGAGAATCGGGGTTATCGCAAAATCTTCCGTTTGTTCGTGAAAGAGGAAAACTAGCTCAGATGGTTGCTGCACCGGCAAGACAGGAAAATGCAGCGCAGGCGGCGCATCTGTCCGCCGGGCAGCGCGGACATCTGGATCTTGTCGTGCCGGGCCTCCGTTGCGCCGGGTGCATCGCCAAAGTCGAAGGTGCGCTCAACGGCCATCCTGCGGTTGTGGCGGCACGTGTGAACCTGTCGACCAGACGGGTATCGATCGACTGGCAGGAAGATGCGGCAGCCGCGGAGGATATCGTTGCTGTCGTCGAAGGGCTTGGGTATGACGCGCGGCCGTTCGATGCAAAGACCTACAAGGAAAACACGGACCCGGAAGGCCGCTTCCTGATCCGCTGCCTTGCCGTCGCCGGGTTTGCAGCCGGCAACGTGATGCTGCTTTCAGTATCGGTGTGGTCGGGTGCCGATCAGGCGACCCGGGATCTCTTTCACTGGCTTTCCGCAATGATTGCGATGCCGGCGGTTGTCTATGCCGGCAGGCCTTTTTTTCCGCTCAGCGGCGCGGGCGCTCAGGGCCGGCCACCTCAACATGGATGTTCCGATCTCGCTGGCGGTTGTGCTCGCCGCCGGCATGAGCCTGTTCGAGACGATCGGTCACGGCGAGAACGCCTATTTCGATGCCTCGGTAACGCTGCTGTTTTTCCTGCTCTCCGGCCGGGTTCTCGATCACCTCATGCGCGCGCGAGCCCGTTCGGCCGTGACGCAACTGCTGGCCTTGTCGTCATCACGTGCGGAAGTCGTGCTCGATTCCGGTGAAACCGAAGTCATGGCAATCGACCGCATCGAGCCGGGGATGACCGTTCTCGTCGCCGCTGGCGAACGGATTCCGGCCGATGGCGTGATTGCCGATGGCACCAGCGAGGCGGACTGTTCGCTCGTGACCGGAGAAACCGTTCCGGAACGCCTCGTTGCCGGTACCGAGGTGCTTGCGGGTGTATTGAATCTGAGCGCTCCGATACGCGTTCGGGTTACGGCGACGGGAGAGGATACGTTCCTCGCCGATGTCATCCGCCTGATGGAAGCCGCGGAAGCCGGCAAGGCGCGCTACATGCGTCTGGCCGACAGGGCCGCGCGCATTTATGCGCCCGTGGTCCATATCGTTGCCGCGCTCGCATTTGTCGGCTGGATGTGGTGGACGGGCGGCGACTGGCGCGTCTCCGCCATTACAGCGATCGCGGTGCTGATCATCACCTGTCCCTGTGCGCTCGGGCTGGCGGTGCCCGCGGTCCAGGTCGTCGCCAACGGAATTCTGTTCAGGCGCGGCATAATGGTGAAGGACGCGACCGCGCTTGAGCGGCTGGCGCAGGCGGACACGTTCGTGTTCGACAAGACCGGCACGCTGACCCGCGGGGAGCCCCGCATGATCAACGCCGAAAGTACCGACGGGAATGCACTCGCGCTCGCGGCGGGACTCGCACGCGAAAGCCGTCATCCCCTGTCACGCGCCCTGACGGCGGCGGCGGCGCGACTGGGCGTCGCGAGCACGAGCGTCGGGAACGTGACAGAGCATCCGGGCTTCGGGCTCGAGGGACAGTATAACGGTCAGGCGGTTCGACTGGGCAGCGTCGACTGGTGCGGCGACAGCGAATCCGGAGATGGCGTCGAGCAGGATGACGCCGTCATGGCGCTTTGCCTGCGGCTGGGCAATGACGCGCCGGTGGTGTTCCGCTTCGAGGACAGCCTGAAGGCGGACGCCGCCGGAACGGTCGGGCACCTGGTCGGGCAGGGCGCCGATATCGCAATTCTCTCCGGCGACCGGCCGGCCGTGGTTGCCAGGGTCGCGGCCGAACTGGACGTCGATGAGTTTGTCGCCTCGGCCAGGCCGGACGACAAGGTCGAGCATATCGAAGGTCTCAGGCGCGACGGCCGGAATGTGGCGATGATCGGCGACGGCATAAATGATGCCCCGGCGCTCGCGGCGGGTCTGGTCTCGATGGCCCCGGCGAGCGCTTCCGATGTGGGCCGTGCCGCGGCCGATTATGTCTTTCTCGGTGATCGGCTGGAGCCGGTGAACACCGCGTTCAAGGTGGCAAAGTCGGCACGGCGCGTGATCCTTCAGAATTTCGGTATAGCGCTTGTTTACAACCTGATTGCCGTTCCGGTCGCGGTGCTCGGGTTTGCTTCGCCGCTGGTTGCGGCAATTGCCATGTCCCTGTCGTCGATTGTGGTTATCGCGAACGCGCTCAGGCTTCGGCTCATGTTTCCGGAGTTCGCCGGGGCGCAAAGCCCGACGCCCGAGACAGCGGCCGCTAAGGCGCCCGAGGGACGATCAGCCCCGATGGAGCGTGCAGCATGACGGCGCTGCTTTATCTCATCCCGGTGGCCCTGTTCCTCGGCCTGCTCGGCCTCGGCGCATTCGTCTGGGCGCTGCGGTCCGGACAGTTCGATGATCTCGAGGGGGCCGCGCATCGTGTTCTGATTGATGATGACGAGCCTCCCAAGGAGTGACCCGGATCAGACTTTCCTGACGGCGATCATCTCGACCGGCGCAATGCGGCCTGCAGAGATGTTCTCGACCATGTTCTTCATCTTTTCCGCGCGATCCTCGCCAAACAGGATGTGAAGGCCGAGCGGCGGCGGACCCTCGGCGGCAGCCGCTTTGGCCTTCATGTCGGCAAAGAAGGCGAGAGCAAAGTCGCGCCGGTTGCGTTCAGCTTTGACATCGAAGCCTGCCGCCTGAAGGGCGGCGCGGTATTCGTCCGGTGATGCCAGTGCGCTGGTGTCGGCGGTGGTTGCCCAGGGAACGGGAAAAGTCAGGTCGCCATCGGCCGTCTGCATGACGTCGTAGACCCCGAACGATGCACCCGGGCGAAGAACCCTGGCAACTTCGCCGAACAGGTCGGCCTTGGCCGGAATGTTCATGCCGACATGCATCATGTAGGCGTTGTCGAACCGGCCGTCCTCGAAGGGCATGTCAAGCGCGCTGCCGTGGTGCAGGGCGATCCGGTCGGACAGTCCGACCCAGCGGCACATGGTCTCGCCGGTCTCGACGAACTCGGGGGTGAGGTCAATGCCGGTGACATGGCTGCCGAACCGCGATGCAACGAACCGGCACGCGCCGGCAAGGCCGCTGCCGACATCAAGGACGTGATGGTCGGGTGACAGTCCGAGCTGACCCAGAAAATCCTCCGATGCCTGCCTGCCGCCAATATGGAACTCGTCGACGGGCGCCAGATCATCGATCGTGACTGTGTCCGTGGTTTTGCCGAGCGCTTCGATCCCGGTCCGGATTTCATCCGCCAACGAACCATGAGTGTAGTGATCCGCAACCCTGTTGCCGTCTGACATTTCGTTTTCCTCCCACAGAGTGTGTGACCAGATTATCTCGTCCGGCCTGAAAATACATGGCGGTTGCCGGCGAGGCTTGAATTGCGCCGGCCGTCGTGAACAATCAGCGGTTGTATCGAACCTTGAGTTTGGGGAGGACGTCGGCGGCATGACATGGGGTGCGTTGCGGAGTCTGGTGTTTGCGGCAGCCGGAACCCTGATTGCCGTCGCTGCGGGTTCTGATGCAATCGCCCAATCGTCTGTGCCGAAACCCCGCGGGAAGCCCGACAGTTTCGAGAAAGCGCCCACCGGGCAGGAGCAGCCGGCGGTGCCGGCCGAAAAGCCGGTGGCTCCAAAACCAAAGACCGGTGACGGTCCGGTGAGCAAGAAGCCGGTCGTACGCGAGGCCGACGAGGCGGCGGCGTCACAAACGGCAGAAGGCAGGTCGAAGCTTGAGCAATGCGTCGCGTCCCTCAAGAGGCTCGGTGCGGCGGTCAGGATGGAACCGCCGTTCAAGACCGAGGGCGGCTGCGGCATCGACGATCCGGTAGCCCTCTCGACCCTGCGTGTTGCCGGCGCAAAGGTCACGCTCTCCGGTTCCCCGAAACTGAGCTGCCGGTTCGCTCTAAAGTTCGTGGACTGGACCGTGAATGTGGTGGCGCCGGTTGCGCGTTTTCATCTGGGATCGGATGTCCGGACCTTGCTGACCGGTCCGGGTTATGTCTGCCGGCGGCGCAACAACTCCGCCAAGGGCAAGTTGTCGGAGCACGCCCTCGGCAATGCGATCGACATCACGGGGTTCAAGCTGAATGGCGGCGAAAGGGTCATGATTTCCGGGCTGAAAAACGCGTCCGGCGCCGTCAAGAAATTCGTCGGCGCCATGCGCGTGTCCGGCTGCGGTTATTTCACGACGGTGCTCGGACCGGGCGCAGACGCGGCTCACGAAGACCATATCCACTTCGACCTCGGCCGTCACGGCCGCACCGACCGTTACAGGATCTGCCAGTAGTCTCTGGGCGTCTCAGGCGGCCTTGCCGATTTCCCGGTCGGTAGCGAAGTTGCGGCCGAACCGGTTGGCGAGGAAGGTTTCGAGCGCGATGTCTTCCTGCCGCAGGAAACCCGGTTTGGAAATCGATCCGTCGTTCAGGAGGTCGAGTACCGCGCAGATGCCGGATGCCGTCGTGATCTGGATGGCGCTGCGCATGACGCCCCCGATTTCACGGCTGTAGACCTTGTTCGCGTAGGACTCCTGAACGAACCGCCCGCCGCGGGTACCGCTGACGGTTACGAAGACCAGAACCACGTCCTGATCGGTCGCCGGCACGGCGTGCTCGAGAATGTCCTTCAGGATGTGGCGGCGGTCGGCCAGCCGGAGATCGTGCACCAGCGCCTTCATGATGCTGCGGTGGCCCGGATAGCGGATCGTACGGTAGTTCATGTTGCGCACCCGGCCGGCGTAACTGTCGCACAGGGTGCCGAGGCCGCCGGACGTGTTGAAGGCTTCGTAGCGGATGCCGTCGAGCGAGAACTCCTCCAGGCCTTCCAGGGCGCGGACTTCCCGCAATTCGCCGTCGACGATGGCCTCGCAGGGTTCGCAATACTCGTTGATGACGCCGTCCGTGCTCCAGGTCAGATTGTAGTTGAGGGCATTGGACGGGAACACCGGCAGCGCGCCGACCCTCATGCGCACGGTGTCGAGCTGATCGAACCCCTTGGCGAGGGCGTTCGTCACGATCGATATGAAACCGGGCGCCAGTCCGCATTGCGGAACGAAGGCGGTCCGGCTGTCTTGTGCCATTTCTTTCACCGCGCGGGTGCTGGCAACGTCTTCGGTCAGGTCGAGATAGTGCGCCCCGGCAGCTTTCGCTGCGTCTGCGACTTTGGCGGTGAGATGGAAAGGCAACGCGTTCAGGACGGCGAAGGAACCGGTCATGGCCCGGCCCAGGGCGGTTTCATCGGTGACGTCGACACATGCGGTCCCGGTGTTCGGATAACGGGCAAGCACTGCCAGCTGAGGCTCGGACCTGTCGATCACGGTGACGTGGTAGTCGCCCGTCTCAGACAGCAGGGCCGTGATCATTTCGCCGATCTTGCCGGCGCCCACAAGCGTGACGTTGCGCATATCCGATCTCCATAAGAATCACCCGTCATTTCAATATGCTCGAATTTTTGGTCAATTTGTATAAGCTGTTTGTGCAATATGGATTATTATTATTGACGATATGATCGGAAAACCGGCGATTTGTCATGGATGATACGGACAGAGCCCTGATCCGGCTGCTGCGGGAGGATGCCCGGCAAGCCACGGCCGTGCTGGCGCGACGGCTGGGCGTTGCGCGCGCGACGGTGCAGGCCCGCCTGCGGCGGCTTGAGGACAGCGGTACGATCAGAGGCTATACCGTACGCCTGTCCGACGACATTGCCCGGCGGAGGATCCGTGCCCACGTCATGGTCAACGTGAAATCCGGCTCGGCCGTCGCGGTCGAGCATGGTCTTCGCGCCCTGCCGGAAGTCACCGGCCTCTACGCGATCAGCGGTGTCTACGATCTGATCGCCGTCGTGGCGACCGAGACGACGGAAGCCATGAACCGGCTGCTCGACAGGATCGGTGCATTGGAGGGCGTCGAGGGAACGATGAGTTCGATCGTGCTGGCGGCGAAGGTCGAGCGGTAGGGCGTCAGTTTCCGGAATAGGCCAGCACCGGCTGACCGCGCCGGATCCAGCCGGGGCCCCTGTGGTTGCCAAGCATGCCTTCGCTGACGTCGATCACATTGGTGAAACCGTGCTTGGAGAGGAACCGCCGCGCCATGGCCGAACGGCCGCCAATCGCGCATATCAATGCGATCGGCTTGTTCCTGTCGCCGCCGGTCACCTTGAGTACGGCGGCGAGGAAGTCGCGGCGGTGCACGGTGACCATTTCAGCGCCGGCGGCAACGCCGGTCTCCTTCCACTCTCCGGGCGAGCGAATGTCGAGCAGGATGATTTCGCCTCTCGCCTGCATGGCAAGAGCGTCGGTCGCGGAAATGATGCCGGGCGGAAGCTGATCCGCCTTGGCCGCGGCAGGCGCAAGGCCCAGCGCATGGCCGGCAAGAACGAGAAAGACCAGAAGCATCCGCATGATAATCGATCCCCATCTCCCCGCAGCAGGTGCCGCAATTCTAACAAGTCACTATCTGCACTGCGACGGTGATGGCGATCACCATCGCTCACAATTGCGCTATCCACGGACGCGTTTTGCGTCGTGTCCCGGCTACTGTCCGATGCCCAGCTTGGCGATGACGGGCAGATGGTCCGAGCCGACGCGCGGGCCGAGGGAAGCCCCCAGGTTTTCGATACCCCTGGAAACGAAGACGTGGTCGATCGGGAGAACGGGATAGCCGAACGCGGCCGGCCACGAGGGACGGGTGCCCGCCAGAATGCGCAGCTTCGACTTGCGGCGGAACTGCGCCAGCGCGTAGGACCATGGCGTCGCGTTGAAATCGCCGGCCAGAATGACAGGAGCCGGGCGTTTTGCGATCCAGGCCGCGAGCGTCTCGATCTGTTCGATATGACGTTGAGCGGGCGGACGGGCGAGATGAACGCCCGCCACCGTATACGCATTGCTGCCTTTGCCGAACGTCACCCAGGCCAGCGGTGCGCGGTCCGGAGCGGATCCCAGCGACCCGGACGCCTGCCACTTGCGTTTTGAGAGGATGGCAATGTCGCACCGCGTCTTGCGCACGCAGTTGAGTTGCCAGGGATAACGCCCCTTCAGTTGCTTCAGGACCGACGTTGCCTGCCGGCCGTATTCCTGGAGCACGATCACGTCCGCATCTGTCTCTTCGAGATACCGGACGACATCGGGAAGCCGTCTGTTCCGTCCCCAGAGGTTGAGTGTAACAACGCTCAGCGTCCGGGCTGAAGGCGCCGCGGTGGCCACAGGCGCCGTGCCGGAAGGGATCACTCCGGCAAGGCCGGCGGCGCAGACGAACGCAGCGAGAACGGCTGTGCGCCTGCGTCGTAACAGCAGCAGAATGAGGGCAAGCGCAAAAGCGCCAATCGCCAGGAACGGCCGAAAGTGACTGATCAGATCAAAGGGATAGACATACGCTCCCAAATAGCTGAGCGCGGTCAGGCCGGCAATCCCGACAAGGGCGAGCATCGACATCGCGCGGAGGAAGTCCAGCATCGGCAGCGACGGCTGTGCGGGCGCGGTTGCGGCGTCAGTTTCCAATGTCGTCCAGCGCCCTTCTGTGCAGGAGTGCGCCCTCTTCGTCGAAGCAGCAGAAGATCACCTGCCTTGGCGTTTCATTCGCCTTCTGGAACCAGACCGTCTCCCGCACGGCAATGGTGGCCGCCCGTTCACGGGGGAAGCCATAGACTCCCGTTGAAATGGCAGGAAACGCAATGCTGCCGAATGCCTGACCGTTGGCTATCTCAAGGCTCCTCCTGTAACAGCGTGCAAGCAATTCGTCTTCTTTCCCGTCACCGCCCTGCCAGACCGGACCGACCGTGTGGATAACGTGGCGGGCAGGAAGGCGATAGCCGCCGGTCATTTTGGCATCTCCGGTGTCGCAACCGCCGTGCGTGCGGCACTCCTGCAAGAGATCAGGTCCCGCGGCACGGTGTATGGCGCCGTCGACGCCACCGCCGCCGAGAAGAGACGAATTCGCGGCGTTCACGATTGCGTCGACCTCGAGGGTCGTGATGTCCGCCGTAATGACCTGAATTCTCGATGTCATGTGGCTTCCAGTCTATGTCCGTCATCTGACGCCGGCACCCGAAACATGGGGTTGGCCAAATTTCAGACAAGACCGTAAATATCCGATTGACGGCGACTTTTGCGCGTCGTTTCCTGTTTTTGGGCCATTTGCAGGGGAGATGTTCATGACCGAGCCGCACGCGTTCAATCAGCCTTTGTCGGGGCTGGTAACACCCCGGTTCGCCGGGCTTGCAACTTTCATGAGGCTGCCGCAGGTCGCGCTCGAGGACGCGGGAGATGTCGATATCGGTCTCATCGGAGTCCCGTGGGACGGCGGAACGACCAACCGCCCGGGTCCGCGGCACGGTCCGCGGCAGGTGCGCGACATGTCGGCAATGGTGCGAAAGTACCATCATGCCCTGAAGATTGCGCCGTTCGATCTTGCCAACTGCGCCGATCTTGGGGATACGTCGGTGAACCCGGCCGATCTCATGGATTCGCTTGAACGCGTGACGGCGCATTACCGGAAAGTGGTCGAGGCCGGTATCATGCCGCTTACGGCCGGCGGCGATCATCTGGTCTCCCTGCCGGTGCTGCGTGCGGTCGGCGCCGCCGCGCCCGTCGGCATGGTTCATTTCGATGCCCACACGGACACCCATGATGGCTATTTCGGCAGCACGAAATACACGCACGGAACGCCGTTCCGCCGGGCCATCGAAGAGGGGGTGCTCGACCCCAGCAGGGTTGTCCAGATCGGCATACGCGGGTCGCTTTACGGACCTGAGGACTTCGAGTGGGGGCTGTCCCAGGGCATTCGGATCATGGAGATCGAGGAGTGTTTCGACCTCGGTCCGGATGCAATCATGGAAGAAGCGCGCCGCGTCGTCGGCGATGGGCCGACCTACGTCAGTTTCGATATCGACTGTCTGGACCCGGCCTATGCGCCCGGAACCGGCACGCCGGAAGTCGGAGGATTCACGACCTTTCAGGCCCAGAAAATGATTCGTGGCCTGCGCGGCCTGAACCTCGTGGGCGCGGACATGGTCGAGGTGTCACCGCCCTTCGACCCCAGCGGCAACACCGCACTGGCCGGCGCGACGATGATGTTCGAACTGCTTTGCGTCATGGCGGAAAAGGTCGCGGAACGGCGCCGGGACTGACGGATCCACGATTGAAACAAGCGTCCGGAACGGGTCAGGTGCAGAACACGTCGTAGACCGCGACCGTGATCGCCAGCCGATAGTCCTGCATCAGGCTGCCGCTGCTCCTGATCGCTGTGGCCGTTCCGTCGTCCCCGAGACGCACAAGCAGTGTTCCGTCGGGGTCGATTTTCCCGAGTGCATCCTCCCAGGCGGTATTCACGAAGGCCGTGCGGATGTTCCGCCATCTGTCCTCGATGCTCGCCGACGTCTTCGCCAGAGCCTTGCTCGCCGGCCTGGGCGGGATCAGGATGAACAGCTCTCCGAGGCGTTGCTTCTCCAGAATTTGTGCGAGTTCCCAGCGGATCCATTCCGTGGGTCCGGCAATCATGACAATCAGGCGGGCGTCGCCGACCCAACCGATCACCGCGTCCTGCCACTCATCATCGTTGAGATGGACGCGCGCTGCGCCGATGTGCGGCAGCTTTTCGCCGGGCTCGCCGACCGCGATGAGGGGACCGAGATCATTGAACCGGTCGGCGATCGACTGCTCGAAGCGGATTGCGTAGTTGATCGCCCACGGCAGCCACTTCCTGAACCGGCGGAATGTGATGATGGTGTCGTCCCTGAAAGATCTCAAAAACAGCACCGGCCTGCGTGTGTCGTGCTTGAGCAGGAACTCGAGGTCGGGTTGGGAGGCGCGGCCGGCCCGAATGAAGAGGAGTATGGCCACCAAAGTGCCTACACCGGCCCCTCCACCCAGCAGGGCACCTTCCATCGTCGTGCCGATCGCTCCGATTGATCCCAGAAACCAGGGGATCCCGATGCCAAGAAGGAACACCAGCACCGCCAGGCCCCGGTAGGCCCAGACCTGGCCCGATTTGGCAGAATCCCGGACATTCACGGCAGGCCCGGTTTTCTCGGCGAATGTCCGTACTCCGGACAATATATCCTTCAGGGATTTCCCGTTATGCGGCAGGATTCGCGTCAGATCCTCGTCGGTGAATTCCGCCTCCGAGCCCATCGCATCTGCCCCGGTCAACCACTTGGTAAGCCCGTAGAGCACGCGAACGAGGAACAGGATCCACAGGACGGCCAGTCCGACACTGAGGGCCGCAAAGACGTCGGTGGAAACGAACGTCAGTATGTCCTCGAGGATTGCCCACAGCAGGAAGGGCAGAAATCCGACACCGAGGACTGGCAAGACGAGGCCATAGAGCCGTAGCAGATTGTCGCCATATGAAAAGTTCGGATTGGAGAACTCGGAAATATCGATCCAGGTGACAGGGCCATCGCTGCCGGTTCCGTCTGTTCCCGCACCCTGTGTGTTCATGGCACCAGCCCCTTTGCAGAGTTGCAACGCCCACACGGTCAGACTGCGCAGTATCGCAGGCGGCAACGGTTTGCCACAACCAACCGGAGCGAGCAGGTTCAACAGGCGGCGGGCACGAAAACAGCCGCCGCAGCACCTAAAAGACGCCGCGGCGGCCGGATTCCTTTGGTAAGTTCTGCCGGGGTAACTTCAGCCCAGGTCGGAACCTGTGACCGGCTTCCGGTCCTGCTTCATTCAGGCGAAGTTGATGAGCACGGCTCCGGGGAAGGTTCCGTTGAATCCGTCCCTGTCGTCTGGGCGCTTGGGAACGGGACGGTCGCCGGGCTTCTTTGAGGGCTTGGATGCCGGCTTTGACGTCGGCGACTTGCCTTCCTGTTTCTTCTGCGCCTTTTTGCGCTTCTTCAGGATCTTCTTGTACCAATCGGGAATGACGCCGAATTCGATAAAATCCAGAATATCGAAAATGTCTTCCCTGACCCTTTTGTTCCTTTCGAGCTTTTTATCGATGCCCTTTTTGTCAGCGAACTTGTTCTTCTTGAACTCCTCCCACTCGTTGCTGTCTTCGTCGATCGACACCAGCTTCTTGCCGAGGTAGGCCTTTATCTCGTCGGGTGTGAGCTTCTTTGGGAGCTTCCGCCGCAGCTTGGCTGCCAAGCCGGAATTCAGTGCTGCGATACGCTTGATTGCCTCCAGTTCAAGGTCCGTCAGCTTCCGCGTCTTGGACTTTTTGCCCTTTTTATCGGTTTTTCCCTTACCGTCCTTTTTGGCTTTTTTGTCCTTACCGTCTTCTTTCGGCTTGGTCTTCGGCGTATCCTGATCCTGCAGGAAGACGGGGGCGAAGCCGGCAAAACGGGTGGTCGATGCCGGGAATGCAAATTCTGAAATCGTCGTCATCTGAATAACCTCCATAGACTTGTGTTGTGACGCGTCTCGTCATCGGGACGTGCCGCTGATCCGCGCGCCGTTATGGAGGGAACGAGACGCGCATCGAAAAAGTTGCGCCCCTCTGCAACTGATTTGGCGGTTTTGTCAGCTGGAGATCAGAACCTCTGCTTCGACTTCCACGGCGATGCCGAACGGCAGGCCGGCGAGTCCCACGGCGGAGCGCGCATGGCGGCCGATCTCTGCTCCGAAGACGTCGAGGATCACTTCCGAGAAGCCGTTGATCACGACCGGATGGCGATCGAAGCCGGGCGCGGAGTTGACCATGCCGAAGACGCGGCACCACGCCGTTATGCGGTCGAGGTTACCGAGTTCGCGCTGAAGACTTGCGAGTATGGATAGAGCGGTTTTGCCGGCAAGCCGCTGCGCATCTTCAAGCGAAACATCGCCGCCGACCTGACCGAAAGGTCCCGCAACCGATCCGTCCGCCTCCTGTGGCGCATGGCCGGACACGAAAACCCGATCGCCTCTGACGCTGACCCAGGGGAATGGCAGGTCAACGCCTTCCGGAAGTTTCAGCGGTTCGGGCAATTGAAGTCCGAGTTCGTTCAGGCGGGCGGCAATCTTCGACATCGCAAGCCTTCTCAATCGAAAGGAAAGTCGGTGCCGTGATGCTAGCACTTCGGCCAGACGACGCGAAATCAAAGGCCCTCGAACGTCATTCACCGCGGTTCCGGTTTGTCGCATCCTGAGCTGCATCGCTGACCGTGTACGGTGTAATCGATGACGCCGCCGCGACGGTCGACTTCTATGGCGCAGCAACGTAACAGGGCCTGCTTGAGCTTGACGCGTCCTCGCTGAATACGGGACTTCATTCCGGAGTGCGAGAGTCCCAGACGTTCTGCCGCCGCGGCCTGGGTGAGGCCCTGGATCTCCGTCAGCATCAAGGCGTCGCGATAACGTGCCGGCAGGCCCTCGATGAACGGCAGCAGGCAGCGCGCGATTTCCGCGCCTGCGGAATCCGGTTCATCTGACGCTGTATCGGGATCGGTGTCGAACTCGCTCTTGGCCTGCGCCAGGGTTTCGAATTCCGCCGCGCGGCGCCGGTGATGATCCGCGATGGCGTTCGCGGCGACGCGGAACGTCCAGGCCGTGGGATTGTCGGCGGCTTCCAGGCTCTTTCGGTGTTGCACAAGCCGCAGCATCACGTCGCCGACAATATCGTCAGCCCACAGAGGATCGACGCGGCGGCGCACATAGGTGCGCAGCCGCGCCTCAAACTGAGACCAGTGCGTTTCCGGTTTCGTTTCAGTCCGTTGTGTCATGCCGTAAGCGCCTTCACCCGGCGCCGACATTCTCCGCCATTCCGGCGCCGGTGCAGCAGGTCTTGCCGAGCGAGTCCTTGTCCCTGTCGGGCTCGTCGTCGATGATCCGGTACCATTCCCATCGTAATCCGTCGGGCTCCCGCGACCAAATCTTCTCCTGGGTGGCATGGCAGCAGGTTGTCTCGTGCTGAACGTCGTCGACGATGCCTTCCTGCGACAGTCGCTTGAGTGTGCTCTCGACGATGTCGTGTTCGAAAACTTCGATGCCGAGATGGTTGAGCCTTTCCGTCGCGGCGGCGTTTTCGAACAGCACCAGTTTTAGTGGCGGCTGGTCGATAGCGAAATTGGCGTATCCGTCGCGGCGTTTATGGGGCTCCGTGCCGAACAGCTTGCTGTAATAGGCGACCGCCTCGTCAATGTTCCGGACATTGAGTGCGAGTTGAAGACGCATGGGAATTACTCCTTTCCAGTGGGATCTGTCCTGTAAGACGCGGGCAGGCCGAAAAGGACGCAAAAAACCGGGCGGGTATTTCAAGAAATCGATCGGATGCGGAATTGAGTTGACCGTGGAGCAAAGGGGTTGAGGTGATGCTATGCAGCACCTTCACGGTCCAGGATCGCGACGGTGTCACGATAGAAACGCTCGGCTTCCTCATGGCTGCTGCCGACGCAGACCGTGCCGAGCTTGCCGAATTCCGAGAGTGCGCCAATCAGGTGGAAAACCACGCCACGCTGGGTCGCCCCGTGGAAATGGATGTTGTGCCGGACCGCGATGTCGATCAGATCGGCCGGCGTGAGCCCGCGATAGCGCTCGGACTCCAGATTGTCGGACGCGTAGTAGAACCGTTCGCGGCCATCGGGCGTGGTGAAGGTGCCGGTCTGCGGATCGTAATCTCCGTCGGTCAGGAACTGCAGCATGATGAAGGGGTGGGTGGTGCCTCCCTTGCGCAGGTTGATCTCGATTGCGTAATGGCGCCACAGGCCCGCTTCGCGCACGGAAATGAAATCCACCCCGAAACGGCCCAGGACACCCCGATCCCGCAGGAGGTGCGCTGCCTTCATGCCTTCGCACTGGATGTCGAGGCGATAGGCCGGGTCCGCAGGGAACCTGCACCCCAGAAAGACCTGGCCCGCATTGCCGCCGAGCACCTGGTCATGGGTCGAGATCGCCGACAGCTCGCCTGAAGGGTCGACCCGGAACTGGGCGGACGGTGAGCGTTTATCGTCTCCGTCGACAAAGGCTTCGACGATGCCTCCCATCTCCGACACTTTTTCGCGGTACAGGTCCCAGGTCATGCCCGTTGCCTCAAACGCAAGTTCATTCATGCGTTCGCGCACCCAGGGCTTGAGGCCTCCGCCGGAGGGAGCGTCGGCATAGGAGAAAACGGCGTTTCCCTCGCCCGAGAATCCTTCATTGAGCTTGACCACGGCCTTGCGCAATCGCGGATTGCGTACTCTCAGATCGGCGAGCGCTTCCGACATATCGTGTTCATCCCGCAGGTTCTCGAATCCGTCCGGGATCAAGACGCCCGCATCACGGAACAGCGCCCTGCCGCCGCTCTTGGACCCGAGTGTCAGAAGGTCCGGATCACAGCCGTAGATCGGAATGCCGAGCCGGACCGCCAGGGTTCGCTCGAGCGGCGACACGTTGAAGCAGACCATGTGGGCGAGCGATCTGTCGCCCAGCGTATCCGCGATGCGCCCGAGCAGGCGCGGGCGATCGAGAATTTTCTGCGTGAGAGGGCGGGACGATGCGTCGTGGCACGACAGCAGTGTCAGCCGGTCGCGTGCATGCTGATGCGGGATGCCCGGCAGCAGATGCAGGAAGTAGTCGATGATGGCTTCGGATATATGCTCACTGGTGACGTAAATCACGCGGGTGCGCGGCAACCTCAGGAGAAGCAGCAGGCACAGCATACGCTCTTCATAATGGTGGGCCCCCGCGATTTTCGAGAGCACATCGGCATCGAGGGTGAGGCTCGGAACGATCAGGACCGTGCGGGGGTGCAGCCGGTCCGGAAAGACGGTCTCGAACATTTCCGGCAGATCCGCCTGAAGCCGCCGGAATGCCTCGCGCTCGCGCTGCAGGTCCTGGCTATTTGCCGTTGACTGCATGTTGAAGAATGACTGGTCCGGGACAGCCGTTCAGACTGCCGCAGAGACTCCCGGCTCTCGATCCCCGGCCAGCAGCTTCCCGAAATACGCCGAATTGGGACAGAACTCCGGCGGCAGCGGAAGGGCTTCGGATGCATCGAGCCAGTTCCTGCAGGTGTCGACCTCGGCGCAAGACGCGCAATTGTCACGGGCGTCTATGAAGGTTTTCTTGTTTTCGAGCACGGTCGCTGAGCCCGGGTCGATATCCAGATGTTGCATCATCTCGTCGATCAGCATGGCATTGCGGAATATCTGATCGAACCAGGACCGGTATGTCGGATGTATTGCCATCAAACGCCTCCCATCGCCGACGGACATTGCAGGTCCGTGAACGATAAAGGGATTGCGGTTATGGTCGTTGACCTGAATCAAGAGAAACAGGCAACCACTGGCGGCCTTGGGTTATGCCCATGCCTAAAGACAAAGGAATTGTGCTGGATCGTTGCAGTTTTTCTGTGCTGGGTATCAAATTCGCAATCTCGCCGAGCGACTGGAAGAATGGATTTTGAGCGCAATTGGCAGACGCGCCAGATATGTATTTCCAGAATGGGTTACTTTTCCGATGATGAATATCCATAATACACAACAAAAATGCAGATTTTCAAAATTCAAAAGATATCGGCGATCGAAAAATTATTTAATATATTAAAATTCCGATCTATAATTATTTAATTAACATTTGTATTATAATTTTATTGTCATTTTTTATATTTTATGTTTTAAATGTTAAAACATATTGTGCAATCAATACAATCAATATAGAGGTCTTTGTGCCGGAAAATACGTCCCCTTCAGTCACAATATACTATAGGGCGATCTCTGAATCTGAATCTAAGTTTGCAAAGATTTCATCAAAAATGACTGTGTTGCGTTCATTTCTGATAAATCTTCTATTTTTTGTTGCATTCATTGCTGTTGCGATACTTACTTTTGGCGAATTTAGAAAACTCCAGAGAAGTAACTTAATAATTGATCCAATTCATTTACCCAAGAAATTACACGAAGGTGGATACTCGGGCGACGCGGCCGCTCAGTGGCTTAGAGATGCAATACATGAGATTAGATTGACCTCCGAGAAATCGAAATCTCCTTTTTTAAGAGTTCGGGAGTTCAAATCAAATTCAAGAGAAATCGGAAAAGTTTCAATATTATCAAATTTGAGTAGTGATAGTGTTTATTTAACAACATCTGATGATGGCATACAAGCTGCAGTACCTGAATCAATGTTTGTATTCAGTTTTATGTTTAAATATATAAAGGAGTATTTTTTTTCAGATAAAATAAGGATTAGCGGGCGAGTTTATTGTGATTTATCTAATTGTGCGCCTGAGAAACTGCAATTCGAGCTTCGAATTATAAATGATCGAAATCAAATTATCCCGTTGCCGGCAATGGGATCTTCGAGCGCCGACAAGTATTTTAAGAACGCGGCCGTTGAAGTTCTAAAGCTGACAGACCCATATAGAGTCGCCCTATATCACTATGAGTCTGACAAGGATCAAGCGTTGCAAACCGCTAACGATATGATCAAAGACAATCATCCTCACACAAAATGGGCGCTAAATTTAGTTGGATTAGTTCATGCGAATCGGAAAAATTACGATCAAGCAATAGAATTTTATAAAAAATCAATAGAAAGAGATCCTTCCTTCTTTCTTCCGCACATGAATTGGGGGGTTTTGTTGAGTATAAAGGGTGATTACAAAGGTTCGTTGCGAAAATTTGAAGACGCTGGCAATTTGAATGCGAATTATGCACGGCTTTTTATGTATTGGGGGAAATCATTGTATTCTATGTCGAAATACGATGAATCTAATTTGAAATATAGAGAAGCAAATAATATTGACCCAAACGATGAAGTGATTTTGTTTAATTGGGCTAATTCTCTAGCTAAGCAAAAAAAGTATTCTGATGCGGGAAAAAAGTATGAAATGGCAACTAATATTGATAAAAAATATGCAGCAGCGTACTTTAACTGGGGGGATATTCTGCTTGAGGAAAAGAAATTTGATCAAGCAATAATTAAATACAATAAGGTGATTGAGATTTTCCCTGACAAATGGCCAGCGTATTACAATTTGGGCATCGCCCTCATGAATGTGAACGATGATCAAGGGGCGAGTAAGCAATTTACGAGAGTAACTTCAATTTTTCCAAGCTTTGCCCCTGCGTATGTCAATTTGGCAGCTATATTTAGGAGAATGGGTGATCACGAAGCCGCGCTGCAGAAATATGAAAAAGTCATAAGCCTGAACCCTGATTGGGCTGAAATGTATTATGAAAAGGGTGTAATGCTTGCTCGATTGGACCGGACACGAGAAGCCTCCACGGCATTTGAGAGCTATCTGAAATTTGACCCGAGTGGATACCGCGCGAGTGAAGCGCGTGAGTGGATGAAAAAGCTCAGCGCTCCGACGAACTCAGAGAAGACGATCAAAGACGAGCCAGTCCACTAATCGTTACATGAAGATGCGTTGCTGCGGATTCTGGCCAATTGCAATAATTCGCGAACAATAGTGCGCCATCGCTAAGGCCCTTGTAGGGAAAACAATCTCCCGAATTCCGGGCGCTTGTCGTCGACGCCGGCGAGCCTCAGGCAGTGCCAGGCCATGGCGTGGTTGGACGAGGTGACCGGGATGCCGATTTCGGTCTCGATTGCGGCCGCGCACTCGGCAAGCCGCAGGCTGGTGCAGGACACGAAAACCGCGTCGACATCGGCCAGGCCCGCAATCTCCCTGGATGCGCTGATGAGGGAGTCCGGCGTAATGCGGGCCACGGTCGGGTCCCATTCCTCATTGAACGAGCCCATGACGGCAACCTGGTAGCCCTTGCCCTCGATGTAGCTTCGCACGACCTGGTTGACGTCATCGCGGTAGGGCGTGAGCACGGCAATCCTCTTCGCACCCAGAGCATCGAAGGCCGCGAAGGCGGCCGTGATCGGGGTCGTGCAGGCGACATCGGGCCGGGCAGAGCGGATCTGCTCGAAGACACGTTCCTCGCCGATCACCATCGACGCCGACGTGCAGCCGAAGGCCATGACGTCGAGATCGGTTGACGGCAGGATAACTTCGGCACAGGCGGGAATGCGCTGCTCCATGGCGGCGAGGGTCTCCGGGGTAACCTGCGCGTCCATGGCGATGCGGCCGTGGTAGAACGCCACCCCCGGCATATCCATGAGGATGCGGAACTCGTGCTCGATCGTGTAGTCGCTGGCCAGCACGATGACGCCGATCGCCGCGCGGTCGGCAATGCCGCCGTCGGTATCGAACGGCAGGTGGTACCGGGTGATGGGACCGGCGTCAGCCGTTTCGAGTGCGGTGTCGCTCATGCCGTCCTCCCTCGTGGTTCCGTCAGGCCGCCAGCAGCATGCCGGTCAGATCGATCTCCGGCGTCTTGTCCGCCATGAGGTCCGCGACGATGCGGGCCGATCCGCAGGACATGGTCCAGCCCATATGCCCCTGACCGGTATTGAACCACAGATTGCGGTACTTTGCCCGGCCATAGATGGGCGTGCCCTCAGGCGTCATCGGGCGCAGGCCCGCCCAGTAGGTGGGCGACGAGAAATCGCCGCCGTTCGGGAACAGGGCCTCGGCCACCTTCAGCATGTAACTGAAGTCGGAAGGCTTGTGGGACGTGTCGTAGCCCGCGAACTCCGCCGTTGCCGTAATCCGCAACCGGTCGCCCATCGGGCAATAGGCCACAAGGTTGTCCTCATCGACGCCGCCGATGGCGGGCGGATTGTTTCGTCCGGCGACAGGGATCGTCACCGAGTAGCCCTTGACCGGGTAAATCGGCAGATCGACGCCGAGCTGCCGGGACAGGTGGGGACTGTAGACGCCCAGTGACAGGACAATTGCATCCGACGTCTCATTGCCCTTGTCCGTTGTTACCGCGGAAATCCGGTCGCCGTCCGTTTCGAAGCCGGTGACCGTGGTGCCGAACTTGAACGTCGCGCCCATCTCCTCGCATTTCCTTGCGAGTTGCTGTGTGAACAGGCGGGCGTCGCCGCTCTCATCCTGAGGGGCGTACAGCGCGCCGGCGATCTGGTCCTTTACCGGTTCCAGGGCGGGGTCGATGCGCGCGGCGCCGTCGGCGTCGAGAATCTCGAGATTGATGCCATTGTCCGTCAGCAGGCCGGAGCGGCCGGCGCCGCGCTCAAACGATTCCTGAGAGCGGTAGAAGTAGAGCAGGCCACCGTCACGCCCGTCATATTTCACGTCGGTCTCTCCGACGACAGTCTGCAGCCGGGATTGCGAATAGAGGCACAGGCCGACCTTGTGAACCGTGTTGAGGGCTGCCCGCTCGGCCGTGCACTGACCCCAGAACTTCCACATCCAGCGCCAGAGCGCCGGGTCCAGATTGGGCCTGAACCGGAGCGCCTGATCGTTGCGCCAGAGCGATCGCAGCAGGATGCCCGGCGCGGCCGGCGACGACCAGGCGTAGGCGTGGCCCGGTGCCACGAGTCCCGCGTTGGCGTGGCTGGTGAACATGGCCGGTGCGTCGAGTTTCTCGAGCACCGTTACCTCCCAGCCGTCGCGCAGGAGTTCGTAGGCTGTTGTCACGCCTATGATGCCGCCGCCGAGAACCAGTGCCTTCATGGGTTCCGGACCCTAGATAGCGGCGATGACGCCGATCTCGACAGTGAACTGCGGCGCAGCCAGCCGCGACTCGACGCATGCGCGGGCCGGCGTATTGCCCGGAGAAACCCAGGCATCCCAGACGGCGTTCATTTCAGCGAAATCGTCCATGCTGGTCAGCCAGATCGTGGCGGACAACAGCTTCGACTTGTCTGTGCCCGCTTCCGCGAGCAATTCGTCGATGCGGCCCAGGATGTCATTGGTCTGTTCGGTCACCGATGCGCCGGGCGCACGCTGTGCCACCTGTCCCGCTGTATAGACCGTGTCGCCGTGCACAACGGCCTGGCTCATGCGGTCTCCGACGTCGATTCTCCTGATTGTCATGGCTTTCCGCCTCCCTGATGTTTTTCGTGTCGGGAGTATAGGGGCAATCAGGGTCTTGGATGTATTGAAAATGTCGACTCTTGAGCGGATTCCATGACGGCGCGCTCGGGCCGCCAGATCAGCGTCCGGCGCCGAAATCACGCGTTTGTTAATCAGAACGTTCCTTGAAAAAGAACAAATTGTTCGTTATATCAAACGATCAGAAGTGATGGTCTCAGCGGGAACAGCAGTCATGTCCGGTCAAGCGAAAGTCTACGTCATTCACGAAAACAGCGAGTGGCTGCCGCCGCTGCGCACAGCATTCGAGGATCTGGGCACCCCGTATGAAGAATGGCTGCTCGACAAAACGACCGTAAATCTCGCAGAGGCGCCGCCGGAAGGTGTCTTTTTCAACCGCATGAGCGCGTCCAATTATACGCGCGGACACTTTCATTCGAACCAGAGCACCGACATTGTCCTGCGCTGGCTCGAAGCGCACGGCCGGCGCGTTGTAAACGGATCGAGTGTCCTGAGCCTGGAGTTTTCGAAGGCGGCCCAGCAGGTGCTGCTCGACCGGTTCGGCATCACGACGCCGCGGACGATCGTGGCCGTCGGCCGGGACCGTATCGCAGAGGCGGCCCGCGCGTTCGCCGCGACCCCGTTCTTCGTCAAGCCGAACCAGGGCGGGAAGGGGCTCGGGGTGCAATTGTTCGAATCGATCGACGAACTTGAGACGGCGCTCGACAGCGGCCGGTTCCCGGATTCGGTCGACGATGTCTGGCTTGTCCAGGACAAGATCGAGACCACGGACGACTTCATCACGCGGGCCGAATTCGTCGGCGGCAGGCTCGTCTATGCCGTGAAAGTGTTCTCAGGCGGCAGCTTCGAGCTGTGCCCGGCCGATGCGTGCAACGTGGACTTCGCGGACTTCTGCCCGGCGGAGTCGAACGAGACCGAAGCGGCGCCGGTCGAATCCGGTCCGCGCTTCGAGATCGCCGAGGGGTTCAATGATCCGCTGATTGAACAGCTTGAGGCTTTTCTCGCCGCCAACGGTATCGAAGTCGCCGGTGTCGAATTTATCCGCCGGCCGGACGGCGTTCCGGTCGTCTATGACGTCAATACCAACACCAACTACAATGCGGGCGCGGAAGAGAAAGCCGGTGTTGCTTCAGGCGGCATGAGAGAGATTGCCCAGTTTCTGAGCGATGAACTGGCAGCGCACAGCGATGGCCGGGAAACTCTGGCCGCGTCGGCCTGACGCCCCCGGACACGGCGTCTGCAAGCAAACCGATCCCCTGTTTTGGTGCCGTGCGGGCTTCAGGCCCCTGCGAGCGCATGTGCGGTCCCGACGTAACGGTTGACGGACGGGCATCAGATCTATCTATAGGCATAGGTCAATCGGTGCATCGGGAAGGCATGCATGAGCGTGGTACGGCGGAAATCGGTCGCGGTGGATATCGGCGGCGTTGTGGTCGGCGGGGACGCACCGATCGTCGTGCAGTCCATGACCAATACCGACACAGCCGACATAGACTCCACAGCTACTCAGGTCGCGGCCCTCGCCAGAGCCGGTTCCGAGCTAGTCAGGATCACGGTCGACCGGCCGGAAGCCGCCGCTGCGGTGCCGCATATCCGTGACCGGCTCGACGCCCAGGGGATCGGCGTGCCGCTGGTCGGTGACTTCCACTATATCGGCCACAAGCTGCTGAGCGACCACCCGGCTTGCGCGGAAGCGCTCGCGAAGTACCGGATCAATCCGGGTAATGTCGGCTTCAAGGAGAAGCGTGACAGCCAGTTCGCCACGATGATCGAAATGGCGATGGAATACGACCGGCCGGTGCGGATCGGGGTCAACTGGGGCAGTCTTGACCAGGATCTGCTGACCAGGCTGATGGACGAGAACGCGGCCGCCGAAGAACCGAAGAACGCGACCGAGGTGATGCATGAGGCCATCGTCCAGTCGGCGCTGCTGAGTGCCGAGCGGGCCGAGGAACTCGGCATGGGACGCGACAAGATGGTCCTGTCCGCCAAAGTCAGCAAGGTGCAGGACCTGATCGCGGTATACACTGCGCTTGCCGCCCGCAGCGACCACGCCCTTCATCTCGGGCTGACCGAAGCCGGGATGGGATCCAAGGGCATTGTCGCCTCGACCGCAGGCATGGCCGTGCTGCTGCAGCAGGGCATCGGCGACACGATCCGCGTGTCCCTGACCCCTGAACCCGGCGGCGATCGCACGCAGGAGGTGATTGTCGCGCAGGAGATGCTGCAGTCGATGGGCCTGAGATCGTTCATGCCGCTTGTCGCGGCGTGCCCGGGCTGCGGCCGTACCACGTCGACCGTGTTCCAGGAACTGGCGCAGGAGATCCAGGGCCATATCCGGGACAGGATGCCGGTCTGGAAGGAACGCTATACCGGTTTCGAGTCGCTGGAACTCGCGGTCATGGGCTGCATCGTCAACGGACCGGGAGAAAGCAAGCATGCCGACATCGGCATCAGCCTGCCGGGCACCGGGGAAATGCCGGCCGCACCTGTCTTTATCGACGGCAAGAAGGCGATGACGCTGCGCGGAGAAGACATTGCCGAGCAGTTCAAGTCCATCGTCGAGGATTACGTCGAGAACAGATACAGCCGTTCGTAGCCGCGCCGTTCGCCGCGGTCACATCCTTCGCTCTATCACATAGGTCGCGGCCTCCCGCAGAGTGTCGGCGCGCGTGTCGAACATCTCCAGCGATTGTATTGCCGCGTCGATCAGGGAGCGGGCTCTCTCCCGCGCCCCTGTGATCCCCAGAAGACCCACGAATGTGGCCTTGCCGGCGTCCGCATCCTTGCCGGCGCGTTTGCCGAGATCGCCGTCGCTGCCTTCGGCATCGAGCAGGTCGTCCGCGACCTGGAATGCGAGGCCGATATTTGCCGCAAACTCGCTCAGAGCGTTCCTCACTTCACCGTTCGCCCCGCCCAGGATTGCCCCGGCCCGGCAGGCATACTCGATCAGCATGCCGGTCTTGAGACGCTGCATGGCGATCACGTCGTCGGTTTCGCGCACGGACTTTTCCATTTCGAGATCGAGCATCTGACCGCCGACCATTCCGTTGGCACCCGCCGCCAGGGCCAGTTCGCGGATCAGTTCGACCCGCACTTCCGGATTTTGATGCGTCTCGGGGGATGTCAGGATCTCGAAGGCAAGGGTGAGCAGCCCGTCGCCGGCCAGGATCGCCGTCGCTTCGTCGAAGGCCACATGAGTGGTCGGCCGGCCGCGCCTCAGGTCATCATCGTCCATCGCCGGCAAATCGTCGTGCACGAGCGAGTAGCAGTGAATGCACTCCAGAGCCGCAGCGGTTCTCAATGCACTGTTGGGGTTAGCGTCCGCAAGCCGGGCGCACTCGGTGACGAAAAACGGCCGGATGCGCTTTCCTCCGCCCAGCGCCGCATAGCGCATGGCCGAAATGACGCGCGGTGCGCGGGCATCTTTATCGGACAGCAACTCGTCAAGCAGGGCCTCGATGCGCGATGCGATATCGCGCAACTTCCGCTCAAAACCGATTGTCAAACTGAACTCCACATCGTGGCAACGCAAGTATTGGGTGTGTGACTGTCTCCCTGTATATCAATATCGGCGCTGTTCGTCGCCGTCATTAATGTGGCTATATGCGTACGCGAGAGAAAAAGCCGGAAGTCGAACAACAGATATGGCGACAGCGCGCAGTACACGCCGGCTCACGCGGGGCGGGCTTCTGAAGGTCCTGAGAAAGGTCGTCCGTTACGGTGTCCTGGCCGCCGGGGCGCTCTTATGCCTGAGCCTTGCCGCCACCGTGATCTACAGGTTTGTGCCGCCGCCCGTCAGCACGCTCATGGTCTGGCGGGCAGTCGAGGGACGGGGCATCGATTACCGCTGGGTCCCGCTGGACGAAATTTCTCCGGCACTCCCGCGGGCGGTGATCGCGTCGGAAGACAACCGCTTCTGCTCCCATCACGGTGTCGACTGGGGTGCGGTGTCACTTGTTATCGAGGACATTGTCGAGGACGGCAACGGAGCGCCGCGCGGGGCCAGCACCATCGCCATGCAGACCGTGAAGAACCTCTTTCTCTGGCCCTGGCGAAGCTATGTCCGCAAGGCCCTGGAAATCCCGCTGGCCCATGTTGTGGATGCCGTCTGGTCCAAACGGCGCCTGCTGGAAATCTATCTGAACATCGTCGAGTGGGGACCGGGCGTGTATGGCGCCGAGGCTGCCGCGCGCAAGCATTTCGGCAAACCCGCAAGCCGGCTCAACGGTGGCGAAGCGGCCCTGCTCGCCGCGGCCCTGCCGAGCCCGATACAGCGCCGTGCCGGCCGTCCGGGACCGCAAACGCGGGCAATTGCCCAGAAGGTCCTGGCGCGCATGCGCGGGATCGGGCCGCACATGGCCTGTCTCGGAAGACTCTGAGGTATCTGTCAGTTCGTCGGTCTGCGCAGATGGGCGAACATCCTGAATTCGAGCTTCTTGAACAGGAACACGATCGCGAAGGTCATGACCAGATAGACCGCGCCGGCGGCAAGAAAGGCCTCGTAGGGCGTGTAGTAGCGCGAATTGACGATCCGCGCCGCGCCCAGAAGATCGACAATCGTGATCACGCTCGCGATGGCGCTGCCGTGGAGCATGAAGATGATTTCGTTTCCATATGCCGGCAGCGCGCGCCGGAACGCGCCAGGCAGGATTATGCGCCGCATGATCGTGGATCGGGGCATGCCGAATGCGCGGGCGGCCTCGACCTCGCCGTGCGGGGTGGTCTCAATCGCGCCGCGCAGCATCTCCGTCGTGTAGGCAGCCGTGTTGAGCGTGAAGGCGATAAGCGCGCACCAGGTAGGGCTCTTCAGTATCGGCCAGAGGAAACTTTCCCGAACGACCTCGAACTGAGAGGCTCCGTAATAAATCAGGTAAAGCTGGATCAGCAGCGGCGTGCCTCGGAAAATATAGACGTAGAGCCAGACCGGCCAGTAGACGAGGGGATTGCGTGATGTGTGAAGGATTGCCAGCGGGACGGCCAGAACGAGGCCGGCAATCAGCGACAGGGTCACGAGATATGCTGTCGTGACAATTCCCTCGCCGAAAAGACCCAGGTTGTCGATGATGACGCTGAATTCCATGGCTCAGGCCTTCCTGACGCCGACATTGGCGCGGGTCTCGGCCCACTGCAGCAAGACGGTCGACACGCTTGTGAGTGCCAGATAGATGACGCCCGTGGCGAGATAGAACGTGAAACTGTCCCGCGTGGCACCGGCTGCGAGGCCGGCCATCCTGACAACGTCCTCAAGGCCGATGATCGAGACCAGTGCCGTTGACTTGAGCAGGACGAGCCAGTTGTTGCCGAAGCTGGGCAGGGCGTAGCGCACCATCTGCGGAAACAGGATGCGGTAGGTCACCTTCCAGGGCGTCATGCCGAAAGCGCGGGCGCACTCGAGCTGACCTTCGGGCACGGCAAGTATGGCACCGCGAAAGGTCTCGCCCATGTACGCGCCGAATATGAATCCGATTGTTGCCACGCCGCTCGTGAACGGATCGACGTCGATGTAATCCTCGTAGCCGACTGCTTCCGCGATATTGTTCACCGCGACCTGCAGGCCGAAGAAGATCAACAGCATGAGGACGAGGTCGGGGACGCCGCGGATGATGGTGGTGTAGGTCCCGGCAATGGCCTGGAGCGGCTTCGACTTGGACAGCTTGGCCATCGCGGTCAGCATGCCGAGGATGGCGGCTACGACCAGCGACAACGTCGCGACCTGGATTGTCACCCAGGTTCCGGCGGCAAGGGTCCAGCCATAGCCGTAGAGGTCTATCAAAACCGTGTTCCCCGCTTTTCACCGCCATAATGCACCAATTCCCCCGGAGCGGGATGGCGGTGAGAAGGCGCCGCGGCGGGGTCTGAACCGTCCGGCCGCGACGCCTCTATGTCGATCTACGAGCCGTAGTTGCTGCCGTAGATGTTGTAGTCGAAATACTTGTCCTGAAGCTTCTTGTAGGTTCCGTTCTTCAGAATGTTCGCGATGGCGTCATTCAGCATGTTCTTGAGAGCGGTGTCCTTCTTGCGGACCGCGATGCCCGCGCCCTCGCCGAAATACTTCTTGTCGGTGAAGTTGGGCCCTACGAACTCCCAGTCACCGCCCTTGTCGGTCTTCAGGAAGCCGCTCGAAAGCGCTTCGGAGTCGGCAAGAAGCACGTCAAGGCGTCCGGCGGTCGCGTCGAGATAGGCTTCGTCCTGCGTACCATAGCGCTTGATATTGGCGTCCGGAAATTCTGCCGTGACGAACGTGTCATGCGTGGTTGCGCGCTGAACGCCGACGGTCTTGCCCTTCAGGCCCTCTTTCGTGATCTCGATACCGGATCCCTTCTTGCGGGCGAACTTGGCCGGCGTCTGATAGTACTTGTTGGTGAAGTCGACCTTTTTCTTGCGCTCTTCCGTGATCGACATTGAGGCGATGATCGCGTCGTACTTCCTGGCGAGGAGTGCCGGGATGATGCCATCCCAATCCTGCTTTACGAGCGTGCATTCGACCTTCAGGTCGGCGCAAAGGGCCTTGGCGACATCAATGTCGAAACCCTTCATCTCGCCTTCCGGCGTGGTCTCGCTGAAAGGCGGATAGGCGCCCTCGACGCCGATGCGGATCTTTTTCCATTCCTTGGCTGTCGCCAGCGAAACGGATGCGGCCACAATCATCGTTGCAGCAAATATCTTGGTCAGTGTTTTCACTTCTTGTTACTCCCTCTAGTGCTCTTGTGCCCGTAGATAAAGGGGCGGGTAATTGGCCACTGCGGCGAAAAAATGAAGGATCATGTATCCTTCAGAGGTTTGCGGCCAAAAATTGCTTAAACCGTTCCGAACTCGGATTATCAAACACCTGTGCGGGTGAACCGTCTTCTTCGATGCGGCCCTGGTGCAGGAACACCACCCGGTTTGAAACCTCGCGTGCGAAACCCATTTCATGAGTCACAACGACCATTGTGCGGCCTTCATCGGCAAGATCGCGCATGACCCGCAGGACTTCGCCGACGAGTTCCGGATCGAGTGCCGAAGTCGGTTCGTCGAACAACATGACTTCAGGATCGACGGCCAATGCGCGAGCAATGGCAGCGCGCTGCTGCTGTCCTCCGGACAAGTGCGCCGGATAGCTCTCGGCCTTATCGCCGATACCCACCTTGTCCAGCAGTCTCATTGCGGATTCGGTCGCCTCGGCTTTCGGAACGCCAAGGACCTGCGTCGGCGCCTCGATAATGTTCTGAAGGATGGTCATGTGAGTCCAGAGGTTGAAGTTCTGGAACACCATGCCAAGGCGCGAACGAATTCTTTCGACCTGCCGGCGGTCTCCGGGAACCGTCTCGCCCGCGGAATTCTTGATGAGCTGTATTTCCTCGCCGTGGACCGAGATCGAGCCGCTGTCGGGGATTTCGAGAAGGTTGATGCAGCGCAGGAACGTGCTCTTCCCCGAACCCGATGAACCGATCATGGAGATAACGTCGCCCTGGAGGGCTTCGAGCGAGATTCCCTTCAGAACCTCGAGGTTTCCGAAGCTCTTGTGTATATCCTCGACGCGCAACGCACTTGGTTCCGCAGACGCTGCCGGTTCCGCCATAGCCATCCCTGCCTACCGCCCCTCATCCCGAATGCTAGCCCATTGGTGGTGTTATGGCATCCGGTAGAACTCTCTCGGCCGCAACCCTAGCGGGCATTGGGCCTGTGCGGCAAGCGGAAAGGCCCAAATTAGTGAACATGCGAAAAGCCACGCCGGACCGATGAGCCATGTTATCTTCGCGCCCGCAAGAGGGTGATCGCCTGGGGAGTGAAACTTGTTGAGACCCGCCAAATTCCTGCTGCTTTCCCTGTTCGCCTTGATTATGGGATCGCTCGGCACACCCGGGAGCATTGCACCGCTCGCGGCGCAACAGGTCGACCGGAAGACGGTGGAAAAGCAGTTCAGGCGCTGGCTCGCTGACAGCATCTGGCCTGAAGCCCGCAGTGCGGGCGTGACGCGACGGACATTCGACGCTGCTCTCTCCGGGGTTTCGCTTGACTGGTCGCTGCCGGATCTTTCGCCCCCCGGGGCGCCGAAAAGGCCGCCGCGTGTCTATTCGCAGGCGGAATTCAGAAGTCCCGGCCGCTATTTCAAGGAAAGCAGCCTGAATACGCTGGTCAAGCTCGGGCGCCAGAGGCTCGATAAATGGCGCGATACCCTGAGTGCAATCGAGCGCCGGTACGGTGTTCCGCGGCGGATCGTTGTCGCCATCTGGGGGAGAGAGTCCGGCTACGGGCGGGCACGCATTCCTCATAATGCTGTCCGTGTGCTTGCGACGGAAGCGTTCATGGGGCGGCGCAAGGGCCTGTTCCGGCCGGAACTGCTGGCCGTTCTCCGCGTCGTGCAGGACGGGCATATCCCCCTGTCACGCCTCAAGAGTTCGCGTTTCGGTGCTCTCGGACAACCCCAGTTCCTGCCATCGAAATTTCTTCAATATGCCGTCGACTTTGACGGCGACGGCCGTCGGGATATCTGGCGGTCGGTACCGGACACCCTTGCGTCGATCGCCAATTATCTGCGCGCGCACGGCTGGCAGCCGGGCCGTGACTGGGGTTTTGAAAGCCGGATTCCGGGCAACGTGTCCTGCGCGCTCGAAGGACCGGACAAGGGCGCGCTGATCAGAGACTGGGTTCGTTCGGGGGTGAAACGCGTGAGTGGCAGGCCGTTCCCGGCTTCGGAACTCGACAAGAAGGGCTATCTGCTGATGCCGGCGGGCAGGGCCGGCCCGGCCTATATCGCGACCGAGAATTTCTACGTTCTCAAGAAATTCAACGAATCCGACCTCTACGCCCTCTTCATCGGTCATCTGGCTGACCGGTACGGGGCCAACCGGCGATTCGTCGGTTCATGGTCCGCCGTGAAAGGCTTTTCGCGGCGGGACGTGCAGGCGATGCAGAAGCGGCTGGAGAGCAGGGGCGTGAACGTCGGAGGGGCTGACGGGCTGGTCGGCTTTAGGACCCGTGTCGCCATCGGCGAGTGGCAGACGGCAAACGGTCAAAGGCCGACCTGTTTTCCGAATGCCGGCTTGTTGCGCCGGATCCGCTAGGCCGGGAAAACTGTCGTTGTGGCTGGCATCTTCGGCTATTGCAGACCGCCCGGCAAACCAGTATAAGTCCGGCCAGCTTGAAGAAGAGCGCAGTCGAGGCGCATGCAGCCGCGCCGCGTTCACACCCTTTATCTCTTGGAGTATGCGCCATGGCAGTGCCGATGAAAAAGGTGTCGCGCTCGAAGCGCGGCCATCGTCGTTCGACCGATGCGCTCAAGCAGCCGGCCTATGTGGAAAACAAGGAATCCGGCGAACTGCACCGTCCGCACCATATCGATCTCAAGAGCGGTATGTATCGTGGGCGTCAGGTTCTTGAGCCGAAGGACGATTACTAAGATTTACGTCTGAAACCGGATCGGTTTTGACGTGCTGAGGGGCGGTGCGGAGTGATCCGGCGCCGCCTTTTCGATTCCAGGGTAGATGATCCTGGTGTTAGATCTGGTCACAACTCGCTCTAAATGCCGCCACGGGACTGCGGTCGAACACGGAGATGAACAGCCATGATGCTTCTGAATTTTCCCCTGCTGATCATTGTCGTCATTATCTACAACGTCGTGATCTTCTCCGGGGGTGGATCACTCGATTCCGTCGTGTTTTCCCAGAGCATGATCTCAGGGGCGTTCTGGACGCTGACACTTTCGGATGTCCTTATCGTCCTGGCATTGGCCCTGTTGTTCATTGAAATCCTGAAGTCGACCCGGACCGGCCCCGGGTCGATCGTCGACCATCTGCTTTCCACCCTGCTGTTCATCGGCTGCCTCGTGGAATTTCTTGTCGTTCAGGCAGCGGCCACCTCCACGTTCTTCCTGATCACCGTCATTACGCTGATCGACGTCATGGCCGGATATTCCGTGACCATCCGTTCGGCGCGCCGCGACTTTGCCGTTGGCGGTCAGGACGGGCCGTTCTAGATGGACGCAGCGCTGCTCACGAATGTAGTGATTCCGGCATTCGCGACGCTGTTCGTCATCATTGATCCTCTGGGGCTGATGCCCCTGTTTCTGGGCCTGACCGCGGGCGCGACCGACCGGCAGCGCCGCGCGGTCGCGGTGCGGAGCTGCCTGGTTGCGGTCTGCGTGCTCGCGGTGTTCGCCGCACTGGGGGAAAAAGTGCTCGGCTTCCTGGGTATCGGGATGCCTGCTTTCAGGATCGCCGGCGGACTGATGCTGTTCCTGATCGCGGTCGAGATGCTGTTCGAGAAACGCACAGAGCGCCGGTCCAGGAATGCGGACGCGGCGCATTCCGATGACAGCGGTTCCCATCCTGCGGACGAGGTGGCCGTTTTCCCCCTGGCGATCCCGCTTATCGCCGGTCCCGGCTCGATCGCTTCGATCATTCTTCTCATGAGCGCCAATCAGGGCAACTATCTGGCACAGGGTGCGATCGTTGCCGTAATGCTCTCCGTGGTTGCCATCACCTTTGTGCTGTTCCTCCTGGCCGGGCGGTTCGAGAAGTTGACCGGCCCGACATTCACGACTGTTGTGACCCGCCTGTTCGGGATCATTCTGGGCGCGCTTGCCGTGCAATTCGTGCTTTCGGGGCTTGCCGGAGCGAAGCTGCTGGCTGCAACTTGACGGCCCGGTTGTCGGAATTTGCCCACAAGCGTCGGAAATCTGGCCGAGGCTGACGGTAAAGTCGTTATTTTGAGCGCCAACCAGAAGGCTTCCCCAGGGAGGGTTCAGCAATGAAAACCCAAGCACGCGCAGTGGTGATCGGCGGTGGCGTCGTCGGTGTCGGCACGCTCTATCATCTTGTCAAAAAGGGCTGGTCCGATGTCGTTCTCATCGAGCGAAAGGAACTGACGTCCGGCTCAACGTGGCATGCAGCCGGTCTGCTGCCGCTGTTCAACATGAGCTACAGTGTCGGCCAGATTCACAAGTACTCCGTCGCGCTTTACGGGAAGCTTGAAGAAGAGACCGGGCTGAACGTCGGCCTCAAGACCGTTTCCAACATCCGTCTCGCCAATACGCCCGACCGCATGGACGAGTACAGGTACTATGCCGGCGTCGCCAAGACCATTGGTATCGATGTCCGGTTCCTGACACCGGACGAGGTCAAGGAAGTCTGGCCGCTGTGCAATACGGAAGGCCTGATCGGCGCGATCCAGCATCCCGAGGACGGCTATGTGCAGCCGGCGGACCTGACCCAGGCCTTCGCCAAGGGTGCGCGTGACGGCGGGGCGGAGATCTATCGCAATACGGCCGTCATCGGCATCGAGCAGAAGCCGAATCTCGAGTGGGTGGTGAAGACCGACAAGGGCGAGATCACCTGCGAGCACGTCGTGTCCGCCACCGGCAACTTCGTGCGCCAGACCGGCCAGATGGTCGGTCTCGACATTCCGGTCATTCCGGTCGAGCACCAGTACATCGTGACCGAGCCGCATCCCGAGATCGTGGAGCGTCACGCCCAAGGGTTGCCGGAGATGGGCGTTCTGCGCGAGTCCGACGCGTCCTACTACATGCGCGAGGAAAACCGCGGCCTGCTGCTGGGCCCATACGAGGTCGGCGCGCCGTGTTGCTACGTCGACGGTCCGAGTGCCGACTCCGAGTACGAGTTGTTCCAGGAGGATCTCGACCGGCTGGAGCCGCATATCGAGGCGGCGATCAATCGCGTGCCCGCGTTCGGCGAAGCCGGCATCAAGCAGGTCTATAATGGCGCGATCTGCTACACACCTGACGGTTCGCCGATCATAGGCCCGGCCTGGGATCTGAAGAACTTCTGGCTCAACGAAGGGCACAGCTTCGGCGTGACGGCCGCCGGCGGCGCGGGCTGGCAGCTTGCCGAGTGGATTGTCGAGGGCGAGTCGACCATCGACATGATGGGCGTCGACCCCCGGCGTTTCGGACCGTATGCCTCGCGCGGCTACCTCAGGACCAAGAACGAGGAAGCTTACGCCAACGTATTCACGGTTCACTACCCCGATGAAGAACGTCACGCCGCACGGCCGCTCAGGCGGACTCCGTGTTACGACCGCATGAAAGACCGCGGCGCCGTGTTCGGCCACGTGTACGGCTGGGAGCGTCCCAACTGGTTTGCGCCTGAAGGTGTCGAAGCCAAGGATGTCTGGAGCTTCCGCCGCTCGAACTATTTCGAGCATGTGGGCAACGAATGCCGCCACGTCCACGAAAAGGTTGGCCTGCTCGACATGTCGGCGTTCTCCAAATTCTCCGTGACCGGGCCGGGTGCGGAAAACTGGCTCGACGGACTGGTGGCGAACCGGATTCCGAAAAGCCCGGGCCGGCTCAACCTGTGCCACATGCTGACCCAGAATGGCGGCGTGCGGTCGGAATTCACGATTTATCGTGAGGGGCCGCAGTCCTTCTATCTGGTATCGGCCGGTGCGTATGAGCGCCACGACTTCGACTATCTGCTCAAGGCTCTGCCGGGTGACGGCAGCGTGCAGTTGCAGAAGATCACGACCCAGATGGGCGTGCTTGTCCTTGCCGGACCGCGGTCGCGCGACTTGCTGCAGAAAGTGACGGACACTGACCTCTCCAACGAGAACTTCAAGTGGCTGTCCGGCCAGTTCGTCAATGTCGGTGTGGCCCAGGCGACGGCCATGCGCGTCAACTTCGTCGGCGAGCTTGGCTGGGAACTGCACCACCCGATCGAGATGCAGAACTACATCTTCGACCTGCTCATGGAAGCGGGCGAGGAATTCGGGCTCAAGCCGTTCGGCATCCGCGCCATGGACAGTCTGCGGCTTGAAAAGTCCTATCGTCTGATCCCGCGCGAATTGTCGATCGAATACTCGGCATTCGAGTCGGGCCTCGACCGTTTCGTCCACCTTAACAAGGGTGAGTTCATCGGCCGGGACGCGCTGACAGCCTGGCAGCAGCGCGGGTTCAAGAATGCTTTCGTGACGATGGAAGTGCACGACGTGACCGACGCCGACGCGCGCGGCAACGAGGCGATTTACCGGGATGGCGAGCTGGTCGGGCGTGCCACGAGTGGCGGTTACGGCTGGCGGATCGGAAAGAGCCTGGCTCTGGCCATGGTGCCGCCGGACATGACCGAACTCGGCACCGAGTTCGAAATCGAAATCCTGGGCAACCGCCATCGCGCGACGGTGATCGAGGAATCGCCTTTCGATCCCACGAACGAGCGGCTGCGCGCCTAGGCGCTCATATCCTCAATCGACGAAACGGGCGGGCGCGGTATTTCGCGCCCGCTTTTTTTGTCGGCGCGGACTGCCGATTCCCCAACGGCAACCGCTCAACGTCTTTGGGCAAACGTTGAAATGGACGATCTCAAGCCATAAGTCTCGTTCGTCTGCGGGTAACAGGTTTGCTTGGAGGTTCAGATGCTTCGTCAAACCACCCAACTGCTCGCGCTCTTTACGTTGTTTGTGCTTTCAACTTCGCCGTCGTCTGCTGGTGAGTGGGCGAAGGATGCCAAGACTGGTTGCACGGTCTGGCACGGCAATCCCAAGCCTCCGGCCAAGCTCGCGCTGACCTGGTCCGGCAAATGCCGTAACGGCAAGGGGCACGGTACAGGGACACTTGTCATCCGCTCCGGCGGCAAGACGGTTGCCCGTTATGCCGGCCCGCTCGTCGGCGGAAAACCGCACGGTCACGGCCGTTTCTCGAAGCCGAATGGAGACCGGTATGTCGGCGACTTCAGGCACGGTCGTTTCGAAGGCCGCGGCGAGCTGAGGACAGGCAGCGGGGATACGTATGTCGGCGAATTCAGCAAAGGTACGATGCACGGCCGCGGTGTGATGACACTTTCCAACGGTCAGAAATTCGAAGGCCGCTTCCAGAACGGCATGCCGGCGGGCCAATAGGCGCGGTTGCCGGATTCAGTCCGCTTTATGCAAGCCGCCTTTGCCAGCTCCTGCGATTGCCCGAACGCGTTCAGCATCAATCCGGGTCGGACTGCCGTCCGGCCCGAACGGCTGCCTGAACGTGAAGCAATAGGCGCTCGGACCGTTGTCGTGAAGGTGTTCGTGCCGTTCGACCGCATCGGCCCATTCCGGCGTTTCGTCGCCGGCGACCCACCATGCGGCATAGGGCGGCCATTCCGGCTGATCGAACCAGTCTCGGGCATGCCGCATCGCTTCGGCGTGGAGGCCGTGATAGGCGAACGCCAATGCGGACTCCATGTCGATCCACAGTGAAAGCGTGGACGGCGACCACTCGTCGCCCTTCTCGACATAGAACCTCGGAAAGACCTGTGTGCCCCAGGACTCCGGTCCCGGTTCGTCTTCGTAGCCCGAACGGCCGATGAGACCGGGGCTGCGGTCGACCAGTTCGAGGAGCGGGTCGTTGCGGTCGTGGAAGCCCTGGTTTGCTGGATCGTCAGCGGGTTTCCGAAAAACGCCGAACGTATAGAGCGCAAGCCCCATGCGTGCCTTCCCGCCGCCTCTAGAACAGGCCGACGACAGCGCCGTCGTCGTCAACGCCAATGCCTTCGGCCGCAGGTTTTCTTGGCAGGCCGGGCATGGTCATGATGTCACCGCAAATGGCGACAACGAACTCCGCCCCCGCCGACAGCCTGATCTCGCGCACGGGCACGACGTGGCCGGTCGGCGCGCCTTTCAGGTTCGGGTCGGTGGAAAAGCTGTATTGCGTCTTGGCCATGCAGACCGGGAACCGGCCGTATCCGGCGTCTTCGAACTGCTTGTACTGATCCCGCACCTTCTGGTCGGCGATAATGTCGTCGGCGTGATAGATGTTTTGCGCGATGCGGCGCGTCTTTTCCCACAAACCGGTCGCGTCGTCATAGAGCGGCCTGAACCGGCTCTCGCCGGCTTCCGCGATTTGCACCACGGCATGTGCCAGACCTTCGGTCCCCGCACCGCCGTCTGCCCAGTGCGTGCACATGTGCGCCTCAATGCCGAAGTCGCGGCAATAGATTCCGACTTCCTCGATCTCGGCGTCCGTGTCGGCCGAGAACCGGTTGACCGCCACGGTGACCGGCACACCAAACTGTCCGACGTTGCGGATGTGGCGGCCGAGGTTGACGAGACCGGCCTTGACGGCTTCGGTGTCCTCGGCGTCGAGATCTTCCCTGGCGACACCGCCATGCATCTTGAGAGCGCGGATGGTCGCGACGATGACAACCGCGTCCGGTTTGAGATCTGCCTTGCGGCACTTGATATCGAAGAACTTCTCGGCGCCGAGATCCGCTCCAAAGCCCGCCTCGGTGACCACATAATCAGACAGCTTGAGCGCCAGTCTTGTTGCCATGACCGAGTTGCAGCCATGCGCGATATTGGCGAACGGGCCGCCGTGGATAAAGGCGGGATTTTTCTCGAGCGTCTGAACGAGGTTGGGCATGAGCGCGTCCCTGAGCAGGACGGTCATGGCGCCTGAAGCGTTAAGGTCGCGCGCCGTCACCGGGCTCTTGTCCAGACTGTAACCGACCACGATGTTGCCCAGACGGCGCTCCAGGTCGGCGAGATCGGTCGCGAGACACAGGATCGCCATGATTTCCGAGGCGACCGTGATGTCGTATCCGGTCTGACGCGGAAAGCCGTTGGCGACACCGCCCAGGGATGCGACCAGATCCCGGAGCGCGCGGTCGTTCATGTCGACAACGCGACGCCATGAAATCCTGCGCGCATCAAGCTTCAGCGCATTGCCCCAATAGATATGGTTGTCCAGCATGGCGGCCAGCAGATTGTGAGCCGCCGAGATCGCGTGGAAGTCTCCCGTGAAGTGGAGGTTGATGTCCTCCATCGGAACGACCTGGGCGTAACCGCCGCCGGCCGCGCCGCCTTTCATGCCGAAACAGGGCCCGAGGCTTGGTTCGCGGAGGCAGATCGCCGCATTCCGGCCGATCCTGTTGAGTGCGTCACCGAGACCGACGGTCGTCGTGGTCTTGCCTTCGCCGGCCGGGGTCGGCGTCATGGCTGTGACCAGGACAAGTTTTCCGTCGGGACGGTCCCTCAGGCCGCTGATGAAATCCAGATCGATTTTGGCCTTGGTCCGCCCGTGAGGCACAACCGCGTCCTCGGGAATGCCGAGCTTTGCTCCGATCTGCGAGATCGGCTGCATTTCTGCGGCGCGGGCGATTTCGATATCGCTTTGCTGTGTTGCGGACATACCCTGTTCCTCGGTCAGTGCGCGTTCATGGCAATCTGGTCGAACCGGCCGCGCATGACGGGGCCGGAACCGACATCTTGCCCCCGGAACCGACGGAATACGCCGACCGGTCCGGTCTTATCAGCCGGCGTCGGCGACGTATCCCGCAGCTTCGATACCCGCGATGGCACAGGCTTCGTCATTGTCAGACGTATCCCCGGTTATACCGACCGCTCCGATGACCGCACCCGCCTTCGACCGGATCAG
>CBDHYJ010000009.1:0-86786 GCA_965275905.1 Hyphomicrobiales bacterium
AAAGCCCGCGCGCCACCGCCACGCCGTCGGAGGACTTCACCATGACCGCATCGCCCCGGTTGAACCGGCCGTCCACGCGGACAATTCCGGCCGGGAGCAGGCTCTTGCCGCCCATCAGCGCGCTGACCGCACCGTCATCGACAAAGAGCGTGCCGCAGGGCTCCAGCGTCCCGGCGATCCAGGTCTTGCGGCGGCCTTGGGCGTTGCGCCCGAAATGAACCAGGTGCAGCGTGCACCGTCCTCGAGCCGGGCCAGCGGATTCATGACGCGTCCGCTTGTGATCGCCATGTCGGCCCCGGCGCCTACAGCAATGCGGGCGGCTTCAATCTTGGTCACCATTCCGCCTGACCCGACACCGCTCTCGGGCTTACCGGCCATGGCCACGATCTCACTGGTGATTTCGCGCACCTCGGGGATCAGCTCGGCATTGTCGTTGTTGTGCGGTGACGCGGTGTAGAGGCCGTCGACATCCGAAAGCAGAACCAGGCAGTCGGCGCTGATCATGCCGGCGACCCTGGCGGCCAGACGGTCGTTATCGCCATAACGGATCTCGCTCGTGGCGACGGTATCGTTCTCGTTGACCACCGGGACCGCGCCGAGGCGCAGCAGGGTCTCAAGCGTGTTGCGGGCGTTGAGGTAACGCCGGCGCTGTTCGGTGTCGGTCAGGGTCAGGAGCACCTGGGCCGCGGTCAGCCCGACGTCATCCAGAGCCTGGCTGTAGGCGTGGGCCAGCGCGACTTGTCCGACCGCGGCGGCGGCCTGGTTCTCTTCGAGCTTGAGGACGCCCGGCGCCAGTCCTGCGGTGCGGCGGCCGAGCGCGATCGCGCCGGACGAGACCACGACGACATCTTTCCCGCGCGCCCTGAGCGCCGCGATGTCCGCGGCCAGAGCTTCGAGCCACGGCCGGTGCAGGGTGCCGCTGTCCGGATCGACCAGCAGGGCAGACCCGATCTTGACGACGACCCGCCGGGCTTCTGCGAGCGTGCCGGTCATGGCCGCCATTCCTCCTGAACGGGCGCGTCCTCGGAGTCCGCGCGTTCCTTGTCGATGACCTCAAGCAGCAGGCGCAGGGCATCCGTTACGCCCGTCCCCGACACGCCCGACATGACGAGCACATCGCGACCGGCCTCTTCCGCCAGCTCCGTTTGCTTTTCCGCAATGGCGTCTTCCGTCAGCGCATCGCACTTGTTCAGGACGACGACTTCCGGTTTCTCCGTGATGCCGTGGCCGTAGGCCTCGAGCTCACCGCGGATGGTGCGGTAGGCACCGGCCACGTCGTCCTGCGTGCCGTCGACCAGATGCAGGATGACCGCGCAGCGTTCGATATGGCCGAGAAACCGGTCGCCCAGTCCGTGGCCCTCATGCGCCCCCTCGATCAGGCCGGGGATGTCGGCCATGACAAACTCGCGGGTGTCGACATTCACCACACCGAGATTCGGGGTCAGCGTCGTGAACGGATAGTCGGCGATCTTGGGCCGGGCCGCCGATACGGCGGCGAGAAGCGTTGACTTGCCGGCATTCGGCAGGCCGACAAGTCCGGCATCCGCGATCAGCTTCAGGCGCAGCCAAATCCAGCGTTCGTCGCCCTCAAGGCCCGGGTTCGCACGGCGCGGGGCCTGGTTCGTGGAACTCTTGAAATGGGCGTTCCCGAAGCCGCCATTGCCGCCCCGGGCGAGGCAGATGCGCTGTCCCACTTGCGTGAAGTCGGCGACCAGCGTCTCATTGTCTTCTTCGAAGATCTGCGTGCCTTCCGGCACCTTCAGAACGACGTCGGCGCCGTCCTGGCCGGTGCGGTTCTTGCCCATGCCGTGCAGGCCGGTCTTGGCCTTGAAGTGCTGTTTGTAGCGATAGTCGATCAGGGTGTTCAGTCCGTCGACGCATTCGGCCCAGACATCGCCTCCACGTCCGCCGTCTCCACCGTCCGGGCCGCCGAACTCGACGTATTTCTCGCGCCGGAAGCTGACGCAGCCGGCGCCGCCGTCTCCGGACCGGATGAAGATCCTGGCCTGATCGAGAAACTTCATGATGCGCTCCTGCCGGACAGCGCCGTCCAGTCTTCGCGGGTCAGCACCATGCGCCTGCAGTCGACCTCCGCGTCACGGGCCCGCGAAAACTCCTTGTCCTGGCCGGTATAGCGGAAGCCGCATTTGCGGAGCACGCGGCCCGACGCGTCGTTGACGGCGAAGTGGCCGGCGGTCACCCGGCCGGCGCCAAGCTGGCCGAACGCAAAACCGCACATGGCCCGGGCTGCTTCGGTGGCGAAGCCGCGGCCCCACCAGGGCTCGCCGATCCAGTAGCCGAGCTCGAAGCTTTCCGTCGCCCCGACCAGACCGACCGAGCCAATCAGCTGGCCGTCCAGCGTGACCGCGAAGGGACGCTCGTTGCGGAACCCGGCGTCCTGGCCGGCGATCCAGCTCTCCGCGGCTTCGAGCGGATAGGGGTGAGGCAGCCGCGACGTCATTGAGGCGATCGCCCAGGTGTCGCAAAGACGCTGCACCGTTGCGGCGTCGGACGGCCGGAAACGCCGGAGGACGAGCCGTTCCGTTTCCAGGGTGATGTCTGTCTCTGCGGTCGCGGTGGTCATTGTCGGTTGCCCAAAACAAAAAGGGAGATGGCGGCCCATCTCCCTTCGACATTCGCTTCGCTGTGCCGCCGGAGCATGGGCGCCGGCGGAGCTGCTGCCGGCGTTATTCGGCCGACGGCTGCGGGACCACGGACACGTAGGTGCGTCCGCCCGAGGACGTGCGGAACTGAACCGCGCCTTCGGCCGTGGCGAAGATCGTGTGGTCCTTGCCCATGCCGACATTGTCGCCGGGATGCCATTTGGTGCCGCGCTGGCGGATGATGATGTTGCCGGGGATCACGCGCTCGCCGCCAAATTTCTTGACGCCGAGGCGGCGACCGATCGAGTCGCGACCGTTACGTGACGAACCGCCTGCCTTTTTATGTGCCATGGGTCAGTGCCTTTCCGGTTTACTCGTCGCCCGCCAGGAGCGCCTTGGCCTGGCCGATCCAGTCGTCGCGCTCGATGCGTCCCTTGAAGTTCAGCTTTTCGTCGACTTCCGCGATCTGCTCGGGCGTGAAGTCGGCGACCTGCTGCAGCGATGTGATGCCGAGGTCGTGGAGCTTCTTCTCAAGTGCCGGGCCGACACCGGAGATCTGCTTCAGATCATCAGCGGCAGCGGCCTTTGCGGGCGCGGCTTCGGTCTTCTTCTCTTCCGCCTTCGCTTCGGCCTTTTTCTCTTCGGCCTTGGGCGCATCGTCAGCCTTCTCGGGCTCCGGCTTCTTGGCGGCGGCCTTCTTCGACGGCTTCTTGCCGCCGGTCAGGATTTCGGTAATGCGCAGCACCGTCTGGTCCTGCCTGTGACCGTGCGTGCGGCGGTAATTCTTGCGGCGCTTCTTCTTGAAGACGACAATCTTGTTGCCGCGGGTCTGCTCGACCACTTCGGCTGCGACCGTGGCGCCGTCGACCAGCGGGGCGCCAACCTGCGGGGCGCCGTCGCCGCCGACCATGAGGACGTCGGAGATCTCGACGATCTCTCCGGCTTCCGCTTTCAGCTTCTCGACGGTAATGACGTCTTCCGGCGCGACTTTGTATTGCTTGCCGCCTGTCTTGATGACTGCGAACATTGGAGTGTTCCGTTATTCATAGAAAATAGGCCGGTGGCGTTGCCGCCCCGGCTGGCTCGCGCGCACTATACTCAGCCGCGCTGCCGTGTCAACACGGGCGCGCGTGCATTTTGCCTGTTTTTCCCGCAACGAAGGGCTTGGCAGGCGTGGCGCGTGCATGTATCACTCCGGCCCAGCCACTTGATCTTGCGGAGAGGTGCCGGAGTGGTCGAACGGGGCGGTCTCGAAAACCGTTGTACCTTTGCGGGTACCGAGGGTTCGAATCCCTCTCTCTCCGCCAATTCCTCTTTGGCCACCAACCGCCGGTGCCGGGGAATAGAACGGTTGAGCGGACGCAACGCCTGAATCGTCTTCAAATACGCCGTAGGCGCATTCCGGCAGGAATTGCTTCCGTCTATTTTCGTCATACGATTGGACTCGCCTCCGTTGGAGTTTGGAGGTCAGGCGATTAGCGAAATGAACTTAAGCGCGCTACGTGGATTGGGTCGGATCGTGACAGTCCTGTCATTGTTCACAATCTGCTCGGTAATTTCGGCTTCGGCGCTCAAAAATGAACCAGATACCGACCGGCAGGAGAAGTTATTGAATGACGTCGATGAAGTGCTTTGGCAGGCTCGCAGGGCCGGGTGTACATTTGTCGACGAACTTCCTTCAATTCCCGGTCGAATCGAAGATATTGAAATAACGCTAGACGACCTGGTCGAGGCTTTCTTTGCAGAAAAGGCAGGCGGTAAGCGCGAAGCCGAGATGCCGAAATGGCCTAACAGGCTTGTCGACGGCTTTTTTACGGAAGAGACGGGTGAAAAGCATGAAACCGGGGCGCCGCGCTGGCTGGACGACCCTCTGCGGATTGCATCAAGCAATCTGAGAAGATGCGAACAACTCTTTCTGATCCATCAGTCATTTGTAATGGGAAATCTGGCATCCGTGCCCGTGCGGTTGGTTACAAGCGCAAAAGACGCGGTCATATTTCTTTCGCATAATGGACCATCGAAAGTCAGCTGTGAGGTCCCGTCTGTCAACGAAATTGAAGGCCGATATGACTGGCTGGCCTATGAGCTTATATTCCTACACTGCAGAGAATTCGAGCAGAGTGACGATTTTTGCGGAGGAATGTATACAGAATCAGGACGCTACATAAGAGTCAAAAGCGCCCCATACGATAGAAGTCATTTCGAGAATTGCGTGACGAATGCTTTGTTTGGTTTTTTTGGTGTCAAAAAATACTATATGAATTTGGAAATGTCGTCGGACACGCCAGCAGATAATTTGTATTTTCTTTTGGATATATTCTATGATTCGAGATTGCGCGGCATTTCGAACGAAAGTGAATTTCGAAAGATTGCCAAGACCGTCGTAATGGATCGCATGGATCAGTAAGCTATCAATCGCGGCGGATCGATGAGGAATGCGCAATGATGTTGTTTGTGGATTGTATGACCCCGATTTTGATCTTTTGATTCAACGAAGCTTTGGCTGACACTTGCTGTGGATGTCAGGTGAAACGGGATGAAAGGCGTGTAGCGGCGGAAATCAACAATCAAGAAAACCCATTTTGCATCGGTCTTCTATACCTTAGACCGACACGTTTTCCGGCGATCACCGAATAGACCCTGAGAACGGGACGCTGGCAGCGCTGCTGGCTGGCGCCGGCCGCGAAACCAGACGCATAATGATCGGGCCCAGTGCCCCGATGTGTCCGCTGCTCCTGTATCAGGCATCGATGAAATCAGCGCAGTCGTCGTGCACGATGCCGACGCCGCGAAAAAATTCATTTGCGAGCCTGGCTCGATGATCATGCTCGACCATATCGCCACGTCGCGATATCTCGGCTGATTCCGGTGAGCCGCCGGTCCGGAAAGCCGGACCGGCAAGCTGTGAGGGAGACTTCAGTTATAGCTCTTCTTGCATGCCGGCACTTCACGCGACGGCAGGCCGATCTTGGCGAATTGTGCCGGATCGATGCCCAGCGTCTGATTGACGCTCGGAACGATTTTCACAAGCTTGTTGGCGAGCGTGCCGTCCGGCTGCTCGGCCACCTCGGTGACGAAGTTCGCGGCAATGGCCTGGCGGTTGCCGTCCAGCTTGATCTTGCCCACGGGTGAATCCAGCTCAAGGGAGGCGAGGCAGGCCCTGTATGCCTTATGCCCGTCCGACAGATCGCCATTGACCTTGTCGAGGCACTGCATCGCAGCTGAGGTCGAGTTGTAGTAGCCGGTCGCAAGCAGAGACGGCGACGGGAAACGCTTCTCCGGAGGAAATGCATCCTGGTAGGCTTTGACGTAGGCCTGCCACTTCGGATCATCCCAGGTGTCGGCCTGCGGACCTGACGAGGGAACGCCGACCAGCGCTTTCTTGGCATTGCCCTTTGAGTTCAGCACCGTGCCGTCAACCATGATGGATCCGCCGATCAGGTTGGCGTCGCCGCCGGCCTGCTGGTACTGGTTCAGGAAGTTGACAGCGTCGCCACCGCCCAGGCCGAGATAGATCGCATCCACGTCGTCAGGCAGTGCGGCGATGATCGAAGCGAAGTCCTTGGTTCCAAGCGGCACCCAGAAGCGCTCGGTGATCTCGCCGCCAGCGGCGCAATACTCAAGCGCAAATCCGAACACCTGCGTGTAGACGAACGAATAGTCTTCACCAATCGTGGCGACGGTCTTGTAGCCCTTCTCCTTGAACACATACTCGCCGAGGCCGGCGGACATCTGCGCGCCGTCCATGTTGAACCGGAAGAAGTTCTCCGAGGGGTTCACGTAGGTGGTTTCCTGCGCACCGGAAACGCCGTTGAGGAACGTTACCTGCGGCTGGGTCTTGGAGTAATCGCGCATCGCGATTCCCTCGGACCCCGAAAGCGGACCGATTATGATGTCCACCTTGTCCTGTTCGACGAGTTTGCGGGCCGCCCGTATCGCGCTGTCGGGGCTCGCATCGGTGGCACCGATGATGACCTCGATGTCGTGCCCTCCGGCCTTATAGCCCCTCGCTTTCATCGCGGTCTCCATGCCGCGCACGCCATCCTCACCAAGCACCGTGTACGTGCCCTCGAGTGTGGCCATCACGCCAACCTTGATCTTGTCCGCTGCGTGCGCCACGCCTGCAAACGCCGCCATCGCACAGACGGCCGTTGAAATGAGCCATTTCTTCATTTTGGTCCTCCCTTTGATTATGGGCCCGTTGCGGCCCGGACTAACCTCCTGAGTGTCGAGGTCGGTTGCTTCCCCGGTTCTCCGCCGACTGCCGCAACACGCGTTTCGCGTTCCGTTCTTTATTCAATCTGCGATGCAGCCGTCTGTCGCGGTCAATACCCGCGCGTCAGCGATCCTTTTTCCTCGCCTCAAGGACGCGCCGGCAAAATACGCCGGGATCCAGCCCTCGCTCTTCGGCGCAACAACCATAGCAGAGTAACGGGCCAAATTTCGCAATTATCCGGGCATCACACATTTCAACGGCGTTGGCAGGGGCGGGTTCGCGCTGCACAAGTTCGAAAACGTCGGCCATGCGACAACGACCGCTGCAGTGCCCTGATCGAATGTGTCGGCGCATCGGTCGCCGAGTCCACTTCCGTCGTCGCGGCCGGGTGCTCGGGGTCTGCTCGTTCCTGCTCATTGGCTGGCTGTCACGCCGCCGTCGACATATACGATCTGGCCGGTCATGTAGCTCCCCGAACTGGCCGCGAATGCGATGACCTGTCCCACCACTTCCACCGGATCGCCGATCCTGCCAAGGGGATTGCGCTCGAAGATGAACTGCCTGAACTCCTCGCGCTCAAGATGAGGGCGGATCCGATCGGACTTTATGAACGTGGGCGCGACCCCGTTCACCGTTATGTTGTGCGGCGCCAGTTCCATTGCGTGCTGCTTGACCAGCATCAGCAGACCGCCCTTTGTGGCGCAATAAGCCGAGTATCCCCGGTCGCGCAGCGCGAGTGAGGACCGCACGGAGAGAAGATGGATGTGCCGGCCGCCGCGGCCGGCCTCGATCTGATGACGGGCAACCGCCTGCGCCAGGAACATGGCTGATTTCAGATTAGTCTCATAGACCTCGTCGAAGACTTCCTCGGTGACATCGAGAAGGCTCTGCTCACGCTGAATGCCGACGCAGTTGATAAGAACATCGATGCCGCCGAAATGATCGACAACGTGGTCCACGGCTGCGCCGATCTCCTCGGTACGCCGTGCGTTCAGTGACAGGCCGATTGCCGTCGAACCTGCTTCGCAAAGCTTGGCCGCAAGGGCTTCCGCGCGCTCCGGAGACGGCCCGGCTATAGCCACTGAAGCGCCGCGTTGGGCAAATCCCCACGCAATGGCTTCGCCGAGTGCACCGTATCCCCCGGGCAGGAAGACGCGGACGCCGTTCAGGTCGAACAGCCGCTCAAGGGCCGCGAGGTCGACCTTCTGGGCGAGGAGCTCCGCTTTGCCCGGCCGTGCCATCAGCCAACCTCCACGCCGGCAGCTTCGTAGACGCTCTCCATGAGCTTCAGCGTTTCAAGATTGTCCAGGCGGTCGGTCTCGAACGGCGCGCCGTCCCTTATGCCCGCGACGAATGCCGAAACGGCATGGTCGAAGCACTCCTGGTAGCGGCCGAGCAGATCGACTTCCTCGGCGTCTTCCTCGGCACCGACCAGGAAGACGCGGTTGTAATCCATGATCACTGTCCCTTCGGTGCCGACGATCTCAAGCCGGTCGCCGTGCAGTTCGGGATAGCCCGGGGCGCAGATACAGCCGTCCGCGGACGCGATCAGCCCTTCCGGTCCCTCCATCAGGATGGTTGCCGTGTCCTCTCCGGGCAATCCTTCCGCAAGCCGGTTGAGCCGCGCAGCAACCACCTTCAGAGGCCCGACCAGGAGCCGGAGGACGTCGAGGTGATGGATCATGGTTTCGAACACCAGATTGCGCCGGAAGTTCTTCAGGTAAGGCTGGCGCTCGACGAGGAAGGGTTCAGCACCCTCCCGCCGGCAGAGCCCTGAACCGCGCACCGCGATGGCGGCATGTTTCGGGCGTCCGATACGGCCTTCATCGATCCATTTGCGGACCGTCATGTAGTGGGGGCGAAAGCGGTAGTTCTCGTGAACCATGAAACGGACGCGGTCCCCGACATCTTCGACGAGCGCCACGGCTTCGCTGACCGTCTCGGTCATCGGCTTTTGCAACATGACGTGTACGCCGTGATCTGCCGCAATCCGGGTGAGCGGCGCATGTGCGCCAACCGATGCGGCGATGTCGATCAACTCGAATCCGCCGTCGGCAAACATCTGCTCCGGATCTTCGTAGACCCGCCGGATGCCGAACTCGGCCGCACGGGCCTTGGCGCTCGCCCCGTTGATATCGCAAATGGCAACAACAGGAACGCCCGCGGCCTGCCAGGCCCGCAGATGATAGAGGCTGATCATGCCGGCGCCGGCCAGCGCGGCTCGGAGAGGTGCCGGGCTCATGTTCCGTCCTCCCATCTGCCGTATCCGTAAAGCCAGACGCTGCCCTCGGGGGAAAGCGTCTTCAGGGAGTGGGAGACCCCTTGCGGAATGCGCACGAGGTCGCCCGGTTCCGCAATCGCGTGTTCGGAGCCGACGTCGATTGCGAGCCTGCCGGCTGTCACCAGCACGTATTCGTCGGTGGCGTGGACGAAGTTGTTCCACTCCTGACCGGGCGGGTCGCGGAATACGCCAAAGCTGAACCCTTCCGATGTCCAGTCGTGCTCCACCCGTTCGAAGTCGATCGGGGTCGGATAGGCGCTGTGTGAAAACGTCTCGCTCATGCTGCTCGTTCCTCCAGGAGATCACCGAGATAAGCGCGGACCGGTTCCAGGTTTGTCAGCGCTGCGTAGTCGGGTGCCGGAACGACTTCACCGTTATGTATGAAGAAGAAGCGTTCGCAAATCTCCTGGACTATCTCCAGGTGGAAGGGCTCGTTCGGGTGCACGCATATGAAGACAAGCCGGCCGTCGTCCCGCAGCTTGCGGAAGAAGTCGAGCATGAAGCCGATATAGCCGTCCTGGGTGTTGAACTGCGGCTCATCGAAGAGATGGACGAGCGGATAATCCGATCCGGCGCGCTGCAGCAGGAAATTCGGTTTGAATGAGCGGAAATGACGGACCTGGTATGACTGGTGATAGTGGATGGCCAACCGGTCGCGCTCATCTGTCCTGACCGAGTGGATGTTCCTGCCCTGAACGCGCACCTCGCCGGCGGTCGGCGTGTTCGATCCGGTGATCAGTTCGAACATGGTGGTCTTGCCCGAACCGTTCGGTCCCATCAGGCCGATGATGCCTGGCTCCTCGACGGTGAAGTCGGCCGAAATACTGAACGTCGGCGTACGCGACCAGAGGGCGGCTGTGTATACCTTCTTCAGGTCTTTCACTTCGAGCATTGCCGCCATTGCATCAGACTCCGATCAGTTTGCGGCGAAGGTCCGCATTGTCCTTCAGTTCCGATGCGGAGCCCTCGTGGGCGATGCGGCCGCGATTCATCACGTAGACGCGGTCGGACACTTCCAGCGCAGCCAGCGCATTCTGCTCCACCACCAGAACTGAAATGCCTTCGGCTTTGATCCGCCGGATCATCTTCATGACGTCCTGAACGATCTTGGGGGCAAGCCCCTGGCTTGGTTCGTCGAGGAGCATAAGGCCGGGCCCGCCAAGCAAAGCCCGGGAAATGGCCACCATCTGCATCTCGCCGCCGGAGAGGTTCTCGCACTCCCTGGACATCAGGTGTTCAAGGGCTGAAAAGATTTCGAACGTCTCGGCAAGGTTCCAGGTCCGAAACCGGGTTTTCTTCCGCGCGATCTGCAGGTTGCGGGCGACGGTCAGGCTTGGAAACACGCGCCGGTCATCGGGCACCCAGCCGATTCCCAGGCGTGCGATCTCGTGTGTCGTGCGCCCGGTTATGTCGTCTCCCGCGAACTGAATGCTGCCCTTGCGCGGTCGGGAAAGGCCGAGGATCGAGCGGATTGTTGTCGTTTTGCCGGCGCCGTTGGGTCCGAGCAGCGCCACGACTTCCGCCTCGCCGACATCGAGCGAGGCGCCGAACAGGGCCTGCGTCTCGCCGTAGAACGTCTCTATGTTCGCGACCTGCAGCATCAGGCAAGCTCCCCGAGTGCGGAGCGCTGAACCCACTTGTTGGCCCGCAGCGCGGCGGGTGTACCTTCCGCAATGACCTGTCCCCAGTGGATGACGGAGATCCGGTCGGCGAGTTCGAACAGGAAGCGCATGTCGTGTTCGATCATCACGATCGTGTAATCCCGGCGGATCGTGTTGATCAGAGCGGCGAGCTTTGCCGTTGCCTCCCCGCCGAGCCCTGATGTCGGCTCGTCCAGAAACAGAATGCGCGGCTTCGCGGCGAGCGCGACGCCGATCTCCAGCGCACGTCTGTCGCCGTAGGAAAGCGCTGCCGAAGGGTCCCGGTCGCGTCCCTGCAAGCCGACCTGATCAAGCACTTCGCGTGCACGATCGATGAGGTCGCCATCGTCGAACACCGAACTTGCGAATTGCCGCTGGCGGGCCCGGAACTCGGGCAGGGCGATCATGATGTTCTCAATGACCGTGGCTTCGTCGAACAGGGTCATGATCTGAAACGAGCGCGATATGCCCATGCCGGCAATGCGCTGGGGCGGAAGGCCGCCGACAGGCCGTCCGTCAAATAGAATATCGCCCCTGTCAGGTTTGTAACGGCCGGTCAGGACATTGAAGCAGGTGGTCTTGCCGGCGCCGTTCGGCCCCATGATCCCGCTGATCTGACCTTTCTCGAAGGACAGGCTGATATCCTCCAGAACGATCCTCGTACCGAAACGTTTGTGGATATGCCGCGCCTCGAAATAGCTCATGCCGTTCACTCCGCGACGAACCGGTTTTGCGGCGTGAAACGGTGAAAGAACCGCTTGTGGGCAAGATGATAGATGCCCGCAAGTCCTTCGGGCCGGAACATGACCATGGCGACGAACATGAGGCCGTACCAGAGCAGCCAGGTTTCCGTCAGGCCGCCGAGAACGTCGCGCGCCACGAAGTAGAGGATGACGCCGAGCACAGGACCCCAGAAGCTCACGAGACCTCCGCCGACCAGCACCATCATGACGATGAGACCGGACTGGTGCAGGCTCATGACGTCCGGATACGCACTTTCCTGCGCCATGGCAAAAAGGCCGCCGGCGAAACCCGCGAACATTGCGGAGATCAGGAACGCGGCGCATTTGAAATGCCAGACCTCGTAGCCGACAAAGGCAGCGCGGGTCTCGTTCTGGCGGATGGCCTGCAGGATTCGGCCGAACGGGGAATTCACAATTCTCCAGCAGAACACCAGACACAGAAACAGTGATGCCAGGACCACGTAGTAGAACGTCAGGTTGTCGTTCAGGTCCGCTGTCGCGCCCAACACGCCGATTGACGGCCTTGGAATGTTCAGAAGCCCGTCTTCGCCGCCGGTCAGCCAGTGAAGCTTGATGGCGCAGAACCAGAAGACCTGGCCGAATGCAATGGTCAGAAGCGCGTAATAGATGCCCCGGCGATGCGAGACCGCCGCGGCCACGAGAGCGCCGGCCACGGCGGCGGCGATCACAGCGGCCAGCAGACCGCCCCAGAGGCTGACCGCAACATTGTGCTGGAACAGACCGAAAGCATAGGCGCCGATTCCCAGATAGGCGCCGTGGCCGAATGAATGCAGGCCGGAATAGCCGAACAGCAGATTGAATCCCAACGCATAGATCATCCAGATGGCCATCTCGATCGCCAGATACTGGTAGAGGCCGACCGCGCCCAGCCAGAACGGCGCTGTCAGCATCGCGATGGCCAGGATGATCATCTGGGGCGTCACCCAGCTTCCGGCCCGGGCAGGTATGTCCGAAAGAGTGATCACGGCTCAGTTTTCCAATGCGCTCTTGCGGCCGAACAGACCGCGTGCGCGTAACCCGACCACGACGATGAGCAGGATGTACATTGACACCAGCGACCAGGCGGAGGCGTAGGCGCCGGTAATGCCGACCGCGAGGCCGACCAGCAAGGCGGCGATCACAGCCCCCCAGAAGCTGCCGACGCCTCCCAGCACGATGATCAGGAATGCCGGGATCACAACGTCGATCCCGACATGAGGCCGCAGGCCCCAGATCGGGATCATCACAATGCCTGCGAGTCCGGCGAGGGCCGCACCGAGGCCGAACACCAGCATCCTTAACCTGGAGAGGTCATGCCCGAGGGCGCGAACCATCTCGCTGTCATGTGCCCCTGCCTTGATGATGGCGCCAAACGGCGTCCGCTCAAGCAACATCCAAACCGCCGCGATGGCGACCAGCGCAAAGCCCGCGGCAAACAGCTTGTACTTGGAGAAGATCAGGCCGCCGATGAGAACCGCGCCGTTGATCGCTTGCGGAACCGGGAAGCTCTGCTCACCGGTTCCCCAGAAGATCCGGATCGTTTCCTCAATCACCAGCGCCGCGCCGAAGGTCAGCAGAAGCCCGTAAAGTGGCGCCTTGCCGTAGGTCGGCCTGAGGCACACTTCGAGTGCCATGCCAGCCAATGCCGCGAGCAGGGGGCCGATCACGAGTGCGAGGCAGTAGCGCGTGACCAGAGGCAGGCCCAGCCACCAGGCGCCGAACGCAGTGTCGTCGATCCAGCCGCCGCCGATAACCATCAGCGCGAAGTAGGCGCCGAGCGCAAAGAGCGAACCATGGGCAAGATTGATCACTTCCATCACGCCGACAATCAGTGTGAAGCCCAGGGCAATCAGGGCAAACAGGAGACCCAGCGTCAGGCCGTTGATGATATGCGGAAGCAAGGCGGTCATGGCTCAACCGATGGAAGATCGAGGAATCGGGGGCCCCGCAGGCCACAGGCAGTGGCGCCCCCGTCCGGCTGCGACATCAGGTGTCGAGCGTCGGCGTGTCGTTGTACGACTCCAGCTTGCAGGACCCCTGTGCACCCTTGTCGCGCACGTCCATGGGGTCGGACTGGGTCAGGATCCTGAACATGTCGTCCTTGTCCTTGGTGCCCGTGTTCGCGGTTGCCAGATAGATCGTCTGCTGCACCTGGTGGGTATCCGGGTCGATCCACGCATCGTGATGCTGCATGCGGTCGCCGGCCGACATCTTGTGCCCTTCGAGCTGTTTGATGACCGCGATGTTGTTGGTGGATCCGGCCCGCTCGATGGCGCTCAGGAGTTCCCGGGTGGCCATATAGCCATTGTAGAAGACATTGCCCGGCACCCGCATGCGGGTGTCGGGATACATGGCCTGATAGCGCTTCACGAAATCGGCCACGCCCGGAAGGTCAAGCTTGTAGTACCAGGTGGTTCCGAACACGCCGAACAGGTTTTCGATCGGAAGCCCGTATACATCCGGCCAGTCCTGCTGGTTGTTGATCCAGGCCGGACTTGCGCCCATGCCGAGCTGGGCGACCTGCTGACGCATGGCCTTCTGGTCGTCGCCGCCGATCGCGGCCGCCACCACATCCGGCTTGGCCTGCTGGATCTTGAGCAATGCGGATGAGAAGTCCCGCGTGCCCTGGGGAACCAGGATCTCCTCACTGGCCTGGCCGCCATAGGCTTCGAGCAGCTTGCGGGTTGCGGCGGCCGTGTTGTGACCCCAAACGTAATCGTTGGTCAGAAGCATCCAGTTCTTGCCGAACCTGTCGATCGAGTTCTTGACCGCGGCCTGGGCGAAATTGCTCCCGTTGCCATCCCAGACGAATTTGACCCGATGACAGTTCTTGCCTGACTCGGTCGGCGAGCTTGAGTTGGTGTTGAGATAGACGACCCCATATTTCTGGGCGACCTGGCTGATGGCGTTGGCGACGCCCGAACTTACGGCACCGATCAGGAAGCCGCATTCCTCCCTGCTGATCATGCGCTCCGCGACGCGGCTGCCGGTTGCCGGCGTCGTCTCGGTGTCGATGTGGACAGTCTCCACCTTGCGGCCCAGTACGCCTCCCTTGGCGTTGAACTCGGCGATGGCCATCTGCATGCCCCTGCGGTCGCTGGCGCCCGAATTCGCATACTGGCCGCTGGCGTCGGACGTGATCCCGATCTTGATCGGCTTGTCTGACGCAGCTGCATAGACCCGGTTGAACTGCCAGGGTCCGGCGAAGCCCGCGATACCGGCAGCGCCTGCACCCAGGAGTCCCCGGCGGGTGAGTTTAGATTTCTGCATGGTTTCCTCCGTTTTTGGCGGCTCTTCTGGCCTTGCCATCGTCCAGCGGCCTGACCTGGTGCTGGATATTTGAATGAATTTTCAGTCAATAAAACAAAAATTCAATCAATCAGTCAAACAGAAATCGCAAAATCGTAGGGAAACTGTGGGTATCCGTATATGGACTGGAACTCACGTTCTTGAATTTGAATGAATATTCTGTCAGAGAAGGGGCATGGATTCGATTGCTACCGAGCGCGCGCCACCCCCCGAAACATTCGAGGCGCTGCGCACCGAAATCCTCCATCGCTTCGATGGATTGAGCCCGCATCTGCAGAGGATCGCCCGTCTCGCACTGGACCAGCCGAACGAGTTTGCGCTGCAGACGGTCGCCGTGCTCGCCCAGCAAGTGGCGGTGCAGCCGTCCACAATGATCCGCTTCGCCAAGGAGTTCGGGTATGGCGGCTTCAGCCGCATGCAGCAGATTTTCAAGCTGCGGCTCATCGAGGGCGTCCCCCTCTATCGCGAACGTGTCTACGAAGAACGCGCGGAATCGGGCGCACCCTCGGATGCGAGCGCGACGCTCAACGATTGCGCCGACGCCATGATTGCCGCGCTGGAGCGGCTGAAGCGCGATGTGTCGCCGGGCGATCTCGAACGTGCGATCGATCTCTGCCTCGGTGCCAGGCATATCTACGTTGCCGGGCTTCGGCGGGCGCGGCCGATTGCAACCTATTTTGCCTATGGCATGACCCGCCTTGAGCGGCGGTGCAGCCTGCTGGACTTCGGCGGCGGGATGGCGGCGCAGCAGGTGGCCAACATGAGCCACGACGATCTGCTTTTTGCCGTGTCATTTCCGCCCTATTCGCCGCAGGCCGTCGACGTGGTGCGGGATGCCCATCTTCGTGAGTTGCCGATCATTGCGCTGACCGATACGCCGTCAAGCCCGTTGGCGCGCAACTCGACCATCCCGTTTTATGTGGACACGGATGTGACCGGCCAGTTTCGGCCCATCTCCGGCGCAATCGGCCTTGTTCAAAGCCTGATCGTCGGGCTGAGCGGCAAACTCTAGGTGCAGCCGCGCAGCGCAGTCCGGGTGCCCGTTGTCCTGACGGAAGAATGCGGGGACTTGCTGATGACCCAGATAAAATCAGACTTCAGACCCGTGTTCGTGACGCTCGGGCCGCCCGGCACCAATCACGAGATGGTGACGCGGAACTATCTTTCGTTTCGCGGCCTCGACGGTGCGACCGTCGAGCTGGCAGACGACTTTCGCGACGGCCTCGCCATGATGGCGGCCGCCCGCGCTGACTTCATGGTGCAGGCTGCCGTTCATCCGGACAGTGCCGACATCGTTGCCACCGCCCGTTTCGCGCACGGGATTCATGTCGTGGACACATTCATTTCCCCGAGCAAGGCGCTCGGTATCCTCAGCCGCAAAGATGTCGAGACGCCGAAGACCCTTGCGCTTCAGCCGGCGACACGGCGTTACGCCGATCTCGACCGTTGGGAAAAACCGGTGCCGGTCCGTTCCATCGTGAGCGTCGCCGAAGGACTGCTGGACGGGACATATGACAGCGGCCTGACCGCACTGGAGCTTGCCGATCAGCATCCCGACCTGCTGCGCGTCGACGTCCGCATCGGTACGGTTGACGATCCCTGGCTGGTGTTCGGGAAGCGCCGTGTGTCCGGCGGAACACTCGTCGCCTGGCCATCGGCTCCGGTGACCGAACAGCTTGCGTCGCCGCCTGACTGAAACAATTTGTGCTGGGAGAATGTGCGGCGGCGCTACTCCGCGGCCACCCGTGCCAGGGCGTCGCGGGCGATCAGGATGTGAAACGGCATTATGGCCGCGAGATACAGGCGGCCGCCGATATTGTGCGGATGCACCCAGGTCGCCAGGGAAATCCGTCCGTCCTGCGCGAACACGGAGACACGGAAATCGAGATGCCTGTCGTTGAACCCGGCGATCAGTTCGGACCCCGTTTCCGTCTCGACCGGGAATATGCCGACCTTGTCGGAGGCGTCGGGGCCGTCGTTGGACAGCCCGAACGGTGCGGTCAGAACGCCGCGGATCAGCATCAGGACCTGAGCCCAGCCGGGAAAGTCCGTGATGATTTCGGCGGCACGGCGGGGGGACATGCCGGAGGCGACGGAGAAACAGTCCAGGAAGTCGGCAGGCCCGATGCGATCGTGCAATCCGCTCTGTTCGGGCAGGTCCGACGTTATGACTTCCGGTCCCCAGGACATGAGCTGCTCAGGCCTCCGGCCAGTTGATCAGTGCTTCAAATTCACTCTAGTTCGCCGAGATGTTCTTGACGAGGTCCGCCCTCAGGCGCTCGCCCGGCTCGCCCTCGAGGGTGAGCAATGCATCCATGAAGGCGATCAGCGCGGTGCAGAACCTCGGATCCTCGGCGTTCTGCCCGCCCAGCGCGGTAATGTCATCCTGCGTTGCACCGTTCGAGAGCATGGTTCGCGTCAGAATGCTCCAGTCATTGGGCGTCGGCTTGTCGCGGGTCACGGGGGTCTTGAGCGCCATGGCCACGGCGTCGAAATAGGCCACGCCCTGCCGGGCGATGGCGTCCTTGTATTTCGTCGCCAGTGCGGCAATGCCGCCGATACCCCTGATCCCGAGCTGGTTGCAGTTCTGATGGCCTTCGTTGTCGAGGATCGTCTTGTGGAAGTCGCGCGACAGCTTGATGATCTGCCTCAGTTCGGCGTCCGGCGCCGCGACCACCCGGGGCGCATATTTCTTGCGGATGCCGGCCGTCATGGTCGCCGCGCTGTTGCTCAGTTCCTGCGGCGACTTCTCGGCGGCAACGAGCGCCATGAGTTCGTCGAGCAGTCCTTTGTAGTCGTCGGGGAACTTGGCCTTCAGCGTGCCGAAGATCGGCGTTTCCTTGAGCAGGGCTTCCTCGAAGTTCGCCCGGGACGTACTGCCGCCGCCAAGGTTGCCCACGGCAAACCAGACGCCCATGCCGATGATGACGACTGCAGCCAGGATCGCGGCTATGACGCCGATTTTCTTCATTGCGGACTCCGAGGTTGAGGAGCGCAGTGCCAGGACCGCATCTTCAGCATAGACATGTGTCCGGCAAAAGGCGACGTTTTGTCAGTCCGCCTCAATCCTCGAGGGTAAAGCCGATCTCGACGGTGACCTGCCAAACGGGCGTATTGTCGTCGTTTATCGAGCCCCGGATTCCGCAGACTTCGAACCACCGTAGCCCGTGCAACGATTTGCCCGCCTTGGTGATCGCCGTGGTCACGGCGTCCTCGATGCCTGTGGACGAAGACCCGGTTACCTTGATGGACTTGTAGACATGATCTGTGTCGGTCATGGGGATTTCCTCCTGTGCGGTGGCTGCCCGAAGGCCGCGCGGCGCTTCGGGCGGACGGCAACAGTGTAACGAGACATTGCCTCGACCCCCAAATGACGCGACAGTACCCGTCCCGATATTCCAGGCAGGGAGATTGCCGTGACATACCTTTTGACGAATGCCGACTGGAGCTTTCCCGTTCCGATCCGCTACGGCCCGGGTCGGGTCGGCGAAATCGCCGGCATCTGCCGGGAAAACGGCATAAGCAATCCTCTGATCGTCACCGACCGCGGCAGCCGGGATCTCCCGTTCGTAGGCAGGACGGCCGACTGCCTGCAGAGCGACGGCATTGCGAGCGCGGTGTTCAGCGACGTCGCACCCAATCCGCTCGACACCGATATCGCCGCCGGCCGCGAGGTTTTCAGGTCCGGCGGCCATGACGCCGTGATCGCCATCGGAGGCGGCAGCGGCATGGACGGCGGAACGGCAATCAGCCTCGTCGCCGGAAACGAGGTCGATCTCTGGGCATTTGAATTCGAGCGGTCACCGCCCGACCTCAACGGTGCCGGGTCGCTCGTTCCGGTCATCTGCATTCCGACGACCGCCGGCACGGGGACCGAGACCGAAAGCACGGCCATGGTCACGGACACGGAACGCGGCATCAAGGCCTGTGTCTGGCATCCGCAGCAGAAGCCCTTGATGGCGATCCTGGATCCTGAACTGACCGTGGAACTGCCTGCGGAACTCACCGCCTGGACCGGTCTGGACGCTCTGTGCCATGCCATCGAGGCCTATTGCGTCGACATGTGGCATCCGCAATGCGACGGCATCGCGCTCGAGGCCATGCGCCTGATCGCGCGCTGGCTGCGGGTTGCGGTCGACGAACCGGACAACATCGAGGCACGCGGCGCGATGCTGAGCGGCTCCTGCCTCGCAGGCGTTTCCTTCCTCAAGGGCCTCGGTCTGGTTCATTCGATCAGCCACATGGTGGGTGCGGAATTCGATACCCACCACGGGCTCACGAACGCCATCCTGCTGCCCGCCGTCCTGCGCTACAACCGCAACGCCATTGCCGCGAAGACACCGGCCATGTGCCGTGCGCTCGGAGCGTCCGGCGACGACTTCGGCGCGCTTATCAACTGGGTGGAACAGTTGCTGGAGGATCTGCAGATCCCGCGCGGCCTCGGCGAGATCGGCGTCAGCGAGGACCGCGCGGGCGAGATCGCTGTCAAGGCGCTTGGCGATGCGGCAACGGAGACCAATCCGGCGCCGGCGGCGGTCGCCGATATCGACACGCTGCTGAGGCGCGCGATCGTCGCGGCGCGCTGACCGGAGTCCGGGACGGGCGATCGCATGGAACGCTTCATGGAAGGACGCGTTGCCGTCGTAACCGGCGGGTTCTCGGGCATCGGTCTGGCGATTGCGACGGAGTTCCTGAACAGGGGCGCTTCCGTTGCCGTGGGCTCCCGGATCATGGCGAGGCCCGAAGGCGCGAAGGACGTCGCGCGTTATCTCGGCTCCGGCGATGCCAAGGATATTGCCGCCAGGCTCTCGGAGCTTGGCCGGTGCCACGCCGGGCATCTCGATGTCTGCGACGCGGGAGCGATCGAGGCATTCCTGAAGTCCGTTTGCGATGAATTGGGTTCCGTCGACATGCTCGTCAACGCGGCCGGCACCGACATCGAGCAATCGATTTGCGGTCACCCGGAGGACCTTTGGCTTCGGGTCATCGATACCAACCTCAACGGGGCGTTCCGGATGACGGCCGCGTGCATGCCCGGCATGGTCGAGCGCAAGTGGGGGCGGATCATCAATATCGCGTCGACCGCCGCGCACGTGGGCGCCGTGAACAACGCCGCCTATTGCGCGTCGAAGAGCGGATTGCTCGGGCTGACCCGCGTGACCGCCCTTGAGGGCGCCTCCCACGGCGTGACCTGCGTCGCCCTCAGCCCGACATGGGTCGAGACCGGCATGATGCGCCGTGATCTCGCGCTGATCAGCGAAAACGAAGGCAGCGGCAGGACGCTGGCCCAGTCCATGGACGAGATCGCGCGGAGCAATCCGCAGCAGAGGATCGTTCAGCCGGAGGAAATCGCCGCGCTGGCCGCCTTCCTCTGCCGCGACGAGGCCCGCGGCATCACCATGGAAGACATCCAGATCAATGCGGGATCACTGTGGTAGCGCCGATGCCCGGATTCATCGGCATGCCGCTCATGTTCACTTCGGCACTCTGCTTGTAGGAAAAAAACGGCATGTTCTATCGGCTCCACGCGGCTTTCAATACAGCGGTGAGGCTTGATGTCACCCCAGTGAACAGAAGGGTTGATGCATATCTGGATTCAAAGGATTTCGAGCTGAAATTCGAGAAAATTGATGTCGATTTAGACTGGCCTCACTGCGAACTATTCCGTGCTCCAAAGGTAGATGAGGATCAGCGCAGTGGAAATTACCAGTTTCCCGAAGGCAAGGAAATCCAGTGGATTCCTGATGTCTGGGCTCAAGGGGAAGAGGCAATCGTTTCAGATACAGTTCGTCGGGTGATCGATGAGTTCGATGACTTCGATCATCAGTTTTGGCCGACGTCGTTTCTCGATTTTCATGGCAATATAGTGAATGATCAACCTTACTATCATCTCAATATACGCCGGATTCTCGAGATTGAAGGTCTCGGCCTGCCCATGGAACCCGTCGATTTCTCTCCCAGCGACGACGAGAAGGTGTTCTTACCGACGGTCCAACATCGACCGGTGCTTCGCGAAAAGATCGAGACACTTCCTCTTTGGCGACACTCTTGGTTGCGCCAAGTCCTTTACCTGAACAAAGCCATGGTTGACCGGCTGCGGGCGGCCGGTGTCACGGGGATGGATGAAATCAAGAAAAAATATCATGTCGACGAGGAGTGCCTGGGACATGTCTGATAAGGCCGCTCACGCGGATGGATTTTCAATCCGTGAACGGCATCACCATGGAAGACATTCAGATCAATGCGGGATCACTGTGGTAGCGGGCTCGTCCCTGTGAGCGTAGAGGTCGATCAGAACGGCGGCCACGATTATGACGGCGCCGAACATGGCCGGTGTATCGAGGGTGGTCCCGATCAGCAGGACCGCGCTGATCGTGCCGACAACGATTTCCGACATGGTGAGCAGGGCCGATGTCGTCGCCGGGACGAAGCGGGTGCCCCAGATCATGCCGATGCCGGCCGGCCACAGGCCGAAGATGCTGAAAGTTATGGCAACCAGCGCCACAGCCTGAAGGGCATCCACGTCGGGCATGGCCGCCCGTTGGGCCGGCAGCAGAATGGCCAGTGCCAGCGCGAAGACCGTCCCGAAAAATAACGTCGCCGCATTGTTGGCGAAAGCGCCCGCCGCCTGATTTTTCCGGATCACCGCGATGGTGGCGCCCCACAACATACCGGCGGCGAGAGAAAACCAGTCGCCCCTGTTTTCCGGTAGCGGCCACCCGCTGCCGCCGCCAAGCAGCAGCCACAGGCCGGCAAGACCGGTCAGAACCGCCGCGATCCGTCCCGGGGTCAGCGGCTCGTTCAGAAAGAGAAATCCGAAGACGGTTGTCCAGATCGGCAGGATGTAGAACAGAAAGATCGCGCGGACCACGTCGGTTTCGAGCAGAGCCGCCGAATAGAGTGTAAGGGCAATTCCGCTGCCCAGACCGATCGTCGTGATCGCGCGGAGATGCTCGCGGCGGATCTCACCGAGCCACCAGGCGACGGGAAGGGCGGGGATCAGGCCCAGAGCCATGGTGAGTGCGACCGCCCAGAGACCGGTAACTCCGCTTTCGTCAATGAAGCGCAAGGGGATCCAGAACAAACCCCAGATACTCGCCCCCGCCAGGATAGCGAGGCCGCCCTGTGTGCGTTTCGAGATCATGGGGCGCCTTCGTCGAGGCGGCCGTCGAGGTCGAGGCCCGGGACCCGATGTTCAAGATAGTCGCGCATTTGCGCAAGCGCTTCGGTCCTGCTGATCCCGCTGATCTGGAGACCGCCGCGCAGCCACAGGCCGTCGATCAGGGTGGTAACGCCAAGCGCTACCGGTTCGATCTCGTCCGGTTCGACCAGATGTTTCAGCGCGGAGACGAGATTGCTCCTCATGCGCGAATGGATCACTCTTTGAATGCGCGTGAACTGCGCATCGCGGGGCACTTCGGCGCACAGGGAAAGCCAGGCGTGGCACATGGGCATCTGGAAGAACTCCGGCGCGAAGTTGCCCTCGATGATCGCGAGCAGCCGATCGGCCGGCGTATTCGCGGTCTTGAGCCGTCCGACGACTTCATCGCGCAGACGGGAATTCACGTAGCGCATGGTGCGCTCGAACAGTTGCTGCTTGTTCTCGAAGTAATGCAGAACGATGCCCTTGGACGCGCCGGCATGATGGGCGACTTTTTCCAGCGTCGCGCCTGGAATGCCCTCCCGCTGCATCACTTCGTAGGCGGCGTGGGTCAGTTCCTTGCGGCGCAGTTCCTTGATCGGCATCAGGGCCATGGCGGCCTGTCTCCGGAGCCCATTGTGTCCTGACCGTATGTTGACATTGCAGACCGCCGGGTGCAAGAATTGACCGGTGGGTCAATAATTCACAATGTTGGAAAACAGCTCCGTTGCGCGCTTTTCGCTGAAGGCTTATGTCGGTGCGTGCGGAAGACCCTGAAAAAATGCACCTTAACGGTTGCCGCGGTTGCCGCTAAGCTGCGCTGGTCGAATTCGACCCGGGGGGGACGTTTCAGAGGGAGATGAGTATGAATTTCAAGTCGATAGCTGTGGGCGCCAGCATGGTTCTGGCGAGCTTTACGGGCGCGCTCGCGCAGTCCGCCGACCCAATCAAGATCGCCATCAACGAATGGACCGGACAGCACATTTCAGCCCATATCGCCGGCGAGCTTCTGAAGAAGGCCGGATTCAAGGTTGAATATGTGACCGCCGGCGCCGTGCCGCAGTTCGCCGCGATCGCCCAGGGCCAGCTTCACCTGCAGCCGGAAGTCTGGGACAACAATGTCGGCGACATCTATCCGAAGGCCGTTGCCTCGGGCGATATCGTTCAGGTCGGGCCGCTCGGACTGCAGCCGCGCGAAGGCTGGATCTTCCCGCCGTACATGAAGGACAAATGCCCGGGTCTCCCGGCTGCCGACGCGCTGGTCAAGTGCGCCCAGGCATTCGGTACCGCCGAGACGTTCCCGAAGGGCCGTCTTGTGACCTACCCGGCCGACTGGGGTACGCGTTCGAAGGATCTCGTGACCAACGCCGGTCTTCCGCTGGCCCCGATCGCGGGCGGCAGCGAGGGCGCGATGATCGCTGAACTGAAGAGCGCCTATGCCGCCAAGCAGCCGATCCTCATGATGTTCTGGGCGCCGCACTGGATTCACGCGGAACTCAAGTTCGACTGGGTCGACCTTCCGGAAGCAGCAGCAGACTGCGACAAGAATCCGAAACCCGGCTTCGACCCGAACAAGACGGGCGACTGCGGCTTTGCTCAGGCGAGCATCGGCAAGATCGTCTGGAAAGGCTTCAAGGACAAGTGGCCGGGCGCCTATAAGCTGGTCGAAAAAATGTCGATCGATAACGAGACACAGAACCTGATGATGCTCGAGATCGACAACAAGAAGCGCAAGCTCGAAGAGGTCGTCGCCGAATGGATCGGCGCGAACGAGGCGACCTGGAAGCCCTGGGTCGAGGCCGCCAAGTAAGGCTCCATGCGTCTCTGACACAACACCAAGCGCCGGGGTGGCCAGACATGGCCACCCCGGCTTTTTTGTTCCACGGCGTCCGGTCCAGTCTTTGCTATAAGATGGAATGCCGGGCGGGAACAGGGAGGGGACCGATAACACCATGACCGAAAATGGAGACGCGTCGGCGCCGGGCGACGGGCGGGTCAAGCTGTCCTGCCGCAACGTCTGGAAGATCTACGGCAATGATCCGGACCAGTTCTTCAGGAACGGTTCGGGTGCGGTCGACGACACCCCGGCGCATGCGCAGTCGATCCGGGAAAGCGGCCACATCGTCGCCTCGGCTGATGTCAGCTTCGACGTCCATGTGGGAGAGATCTTCGTCATCATGGGGCTGTCCGGTTCCGGCAAGTCCACGGTCGTGCGCTGCCTGTCGCGGCTGGTCGAGCCGACGGCCGGCGAGATCCTGCTCGACGGCGAGGACCTCCTGAAGAAGTCGTCCGATGCCCTGATCGATATCCGGCGCCACAAGATGGGCATGGTGTTCCAGAGCTTCGGCCTGCTGCCTCATCTCAATGTCATCGACAACATCGCGTTTCCGCTCAAGCTGCAGGGCATGGGCGTGATCGAGCGGCGCGAGCGCGCAGAGCGGGTCATCGAACTGGTCGGTCTTGAAGGCCGGGAATCGAGTTATCCGCGTCAGCTTTCCGGCGGGCAGCAGCAGCGCGTCGGTATCGCGCGGTCGCTCGCCGTCGAGCCCGAGCTGTGGTTCCTGGACGAGCCATTCTCCGCGCTCGATCCGCTGATCCGGCGCCAGATGCAGGATGAATTCCTGAGGCTGCAGCAGAAATTGCACAAGTCTATCGTGTTCATCACCCACGATTTTCTGGAAGCGCTCAGGATCGCCGACCGCATGGCGATCATGCGCGACGGCGCGGTCGTCCAGATCGGCACGCCGGCGGAGCTGATCGTCAGCCCCGCGGATGACTACGTGGCGGAATTCACGAGCGACGTCCCGATCTCGCGCGTGCTGACCGCCGCCGAGGTGGCGGATGCCTCCGCGCAGACGGTTGACGGCATGCCCGAAGTCGGCGGCGCGGTGTCCGTCGAGGAACTTCTGCCGCAACTGGCAAGCCATGCCGAAGGCATCGCGGTGCGCGGCGACGACGGCGGCCTGCTTGGAGTTGCCACGGCCCAGGCGGTCATCGCCGCACTGGCGCACGAGGCCGAAAAGCGGCCTGCCGAGGCGGCGCCATGAGCGGCGGTCTCGACCGGGCCATGCTGCACTGGGTCATCCTGCTCGCCATGACCCTGGTCTTTCTCGCTTTCCGGAATCACGCGCAGTGGCTCATCGTCTATCCGGCGGACTGGGTCATCCCGTTCACGCCGGTGCTGAATGCCGCCATGACGTGGTTCGTGGAACAGGCGGGGTGGATCTTCCGCGGCATCTCCGCCGTGCTCGACGTCCCGGTGAGATGGGTGCAGGCCCTGCTGCAGGCCCTGTCCTGGCCTGTCGTGATCGCGATCACGGCCGTTGCGGCCTACGCCGCATCGGGCTGGAAACTTGTCGTCTTCACGGTGCTTGCCCTGTTCTACATGGTGGCTGTCGGCTACTGGGCGGAAAGCATGAACTCGCTGGCACTGGTGGCGATTTCCGTTCCGCTCGCAGTCGCCGTCGGTTTCGGTTTCGGGGTCTGGGGATTCTTCTCAAGGCGCGCCGAGCGCTGGATCATGCCAACCCTCGACCTGCTGCAGACCGTGCCGGCGTTTGCCTATCTGCTGCCGATCCTGCTGCTGTTCGGTTTCGGCCCGGTCGTCGGGCTGATCGCAAGCCTGCTGTTCTCGTTCCCGCCGATGGTCCGCAACACGATCCTCGGTCTGCGCCAGGTGCCGGCCGAGGTGATCGAGTCCGGGCTGATGTCGGGGGCGACGCCGCGCCAGCTGTTCTGGCAGGTGCGCGTGCCCACGGCCTCCAAGCAGCTCCTACTCGGGGTCAACCAGGCGACCATGGCGTCGTTCTCCATGGTGATCATCGCGGCCATCATCGGCGGCACGGCCGATATCGGCTGGGAGGTCCTGTCGACCATGCGCAAGGCGCAGTTCGGCGAATCCGTGCTGGCCGGTATCGTGATCGCCCTGCTCGCCATGGTCATGGACCGGATCACCGCGGGCCTCGCGACCCGCGACCGCGACAGTTTTGCCGAGGCGCTCAGCTTCACGGAGCGCAACAAGTACTGGCTGATCGCGGCAGGCCTTGCTGTTGTGCTCTATCTGGCGGGTTTCGCGCTGCCGTTCCTGCGCGAGTGGCCGGAAGCCTGGCGGTTCTATCCGGCCGACGCGATGAACGCCGCGCTGAATGCGCTGGTGGTGAACTGGGCCGACCTGATCGCTAAGATCAAGAGCCTGAGCTTCTTCTATCTCATTCTGCCGACCCGTATCGGACTGGAGCAGACGATCACCCCGTTCTCGTGGGGGTTCGAACTGACGACGGCGCATATCATCGGTTATGCGGTGCTTGCCGCGGCCGCGACGCTGGCGGCGTGGCGGCGATGGAGTGCGCGCGCGGCGATCGTGATCGCGTTCTTCGCGATCATGTTCTATTTTGGCCTGACCAAGCTGCCCTGGCCGGCGCTTCTGGCCATGGCCACGCTGCTGTCGTGGCAGCTCGGCGGCGGGCGGCTGGCGTTAGGCACGTTTCTCGCCCTCCTGTTCCTGCTGACAGCCGGTGTCTGGCCGCAGGCGATGCTGTCGGTCTATCTGTGCGGGATCGCCGTGGTACTGTCCTTTGCCATCGGCACGGGCCTCGGCATTCTGGCGTCGGAAGTGGACGCCGTCTCACGGGTGCTGCGGCCGATCAACGATACGCTGCAGACCATGCCGCTGTTCGTGATCCTCATTCCGTTCGTCATGATCTTCAAGATCGGCGAGTTCACGGCGCTTCTGGCGATCATGGCCTACGCCACGGTTCCGGCGATCCGCTATTCGGAGCACGGGCTGCGCAACCTCCCCGGTGACACTCTCGAAGCGGCGACCGCCATGGGCTGCACCCGATGGCAGCTACTGTGGCAGGTCAAGCTGCCGCTGGCACTGCCGGTAATCATGCTCGGGTTGAACCAGACCATAATGTACGGCATCGCCATGCTGGTGATCGCAGCACTGGTCGGCACCAACGGGCTTGGCCAGCAGGTCTATATCGGTCTGGGTGACGGCGATTTCGGTGTCGGCATGGTGGCGGGTATCGGCATGGCAATCATCGCCATGATCGCGGACCGCCTCACGCAGAGCTGGAGCAAGGCGCGGCAGGCGGCGTTCGGACTCTAGTCAATTCTACGAAGCGGAATTGGATGGCGCGCGGGATTTGATTGGCGCGCCTGCCGTGCTACCTAGTCCGGCAAAGGAAGGACCTTACCCCTCTCAAAAGACATCAGGCATCAGGAAGGAACACGACAGATGGCGTATGAAAAGCTCCAGCTTCTGATCGGCGGCCAATGGACCGACGGCACATCCGGCAAGACCGAACCGGTGATCAACCCGGCGACCGAGGAAGTGCTCGGCGAACTGCCGCATGCGAGTGCGGCCGACCTCGACAATGCGCTTCAGGCCAGCCTCGAAGGTTTCAAGGCGTGGCGCGCCGTACCTGCGGTCGATCGCCAGATCGTCATGGAAAAAGCCGCCCGGCTCATGGAGGACCGCAAGGACCAGATCGCCGAGAACCTGACGAAGGAAATGGGCAAGCCGCTCGCCGAGGCCAAGCTGGAGATGGACTTCGTCATCAACGTCACGCGCTGGTATGCCGAGGAAGGCAAGCGGGCCTACGGCCGTCTGGTGCCGTCCCGCGTGCCGGGCATGCGCCAGCTGGTGATGAAGGAGCCGGTCGGACCCGTGGCGGCGTTCGTTGCCTGGAACTTCCCGGGCGTGAACGTGATCCGCAAGGTCGCCGGCGCACTCGGCGCCGGCTGCTCGATCGTCATCAAGGCGAGTGAGGAGACGCCGGCAACCTGTCTCGCCATCGCCCGCTGCTTCATGGACGCGGGCGTTCCGGACGGTGTCGTCAATGTGGTGTTCGGCGTTCCGGACGAGGTGTCGCGCCACGTGCTGGGATCCACAATCCCGCGCAAGCTGTCCTTCACGGGCAGCGTGCCGGTCGGCAAGCATCTGCAGAAGCTCGCCGCGGACACGCTCAAGCGCTGCACGATGGAGCTGGGCGGCCATTCGCCGGTGATCGTGTTCGACGACACCGATGTCGACAAGGCGGTCGCGGTATCGGCGGCCGGCAAGTTCCGCAATGCGGGCCAGGTCTGCGTTTCTCCGACGCGCTTCTACGTCCAGGAAAATGTCTACGATCAATTCGTCGACAAGTTCACTGCGAAGGCGGAATCGCTCAAGGTCGGCAACGGCCTCGAAGATGGCGTTGCGATGGGACCGCTGGTCGGCGAACGCCGGCTCGGCGTGATGGAGGACTTCGTATCGGATGCCAAGAACCATGGCGCCGAGATCACGACCGGCGGCGAGCGGATCGGCAACCAGGGGTATTTCTACGCCCCGACCGTGCTCAAGAACGTGCCGGAAGACGCCATGATCATGAACGAAGAGCCGTTCGGCCCGGTCGCGCCGATGGCGTCCTTCAAGGACTTCGACGATGTGCTGGAGCGCGCCAACAAGCTCGAGTTCGGCCTGGCGTCCTATGCGTTCACAAGCGACGGTGCGAAAGCCGCCGCCCTGTCCGAGCAGATCGAGGCCGGCATGATGGCGGTTAACAGTCTCGTGGTCGCGACGCCGGAAACGCCGTTCGGCGGTATCAACGACAGCGGCTACGGATCGGAGGGCGGTATCGAGGGACTCGAAGCCTACCTGAGGACCAAGTTCGTCACCGAAAGCGGCGTCTGATATCCCGGAGCCCGGTCTCCGCCTGAGGGGCCGGGCTTCCGCTCACACGTCAAGCCAGATCGTCACCGGGCCGTCATTGGTCAGGCTGACCGCCATGTCGGCACCGAATTCACCGGTGGCGACCTCGACGCCGTGTCCTTCCACGAATTCGCAGAACCTGCGGTAGAGCGCGTCGCCGCGGTCCGGAGGGGCGGCCGAGGAGAAGCCCGGCCGGTTGCCGCGCGACGTATCGGCGGCGAGCGTGAACTGGCTGACAATGAGCGCCGACCCGCCGATATCGAGAACCGACCGGTTCATCTTGCCGTTCTCGTCGGCGAAAATCCTCAGGTTCACCACCTTGCGGGCGAGGGCTGCCGCCCTGTCCTCGTCGTCGTCTCCCATGGCGCAGACAAGGATCATCAATCCCTGGCCGATTTCGCCGACCGTGTTCCCGGCGATATCCACCCTGGCGTTTGTCACACGTTGCAAGAGACAGCGCATGGGTCTTCCTCTCAGGCTTGCTTCAAAGGTGTCGAATTGTCCGCCGCTTTGCCGCATAGTCCCCGGCAAATACGCTCTAGCACAAAGCGTTTGAAATGGAGGCGGAGAATTGTCCGGCACATCTGATTTCCTGGTGATCGGAGCCGGTATCGCCGGTGCGTCCGCTGCGTATGAACTGCAGAAAATGGGCAGCGTTACCGTCCTCGAACGCGAAGATGCGCCCGGGCGGCACAGCACGGGCCGGTCGGCGGCGATGTTCATCGAGACCTATGGCAATGCCGCGATCCGGGCCCTGACGCGTGCCAGTGCCGCGCACTACAAGGCCCCGCCGGACGGTTTTACCGAACACCCCCTGCTGAAACCCCGCGGTGTCCTGATGATCGCGAAACACGACCAGATGGCGGCACTCAACGCTTTCGAAGCCGAAGTCGCGACGCCGGAAAACAGTGTCGAGCGGCTGACCGGTGACGAGATCGTCAGGCGTGTGCCGATCCTGAGGCCCGAGGCGGTTGCCGCCGGCGTCATCGAACATGACGCTATGGAGATCGATGTCGACGCCCTGCACCAGGGCTATCTCCGGGGCTTCCGGCAGACGGGCGGCGAGGTCGTCGTCAACGCCGAAGCCGGCGCCATCAGCCGGGCCGACGGTCTCTGGACGGTGGAGACCCGCGCCGGAACGTTCAGCGCGCCGGTTCTGGTCAATGCGGCGGGTGCGTGGTGCGACGAAATCGCGAACCTCGCCGGTGTCCGACCGGTCGGGCTGGTGCCGAAACGGCGGACGGCGATCACGATCGAAGCGCCGGAGCAGCACGACACCGCCGGCTGGCCGGTCGTCGCCGACATCGAAGAGCAATACTATTTCAAGCCGGAAGCGGGGACGCTGCTGGTTTCCCCCGCCGATGAAACACCGATGCCGCCGTGCGATGTCCAGCCTGACGAGCTCGATATCGCGATCACGGTGGACCGGTTCGAGACGGCGACCACGATGAGTGTCCGGCGCATCGCCCACAAATGGGCCGGATTGAGGAGTTTTGTTGCGGACAAGACGCTGGTGATCGGCTTCGACGACGAGGCGGACGGCTTTTTCTGGCTGGCGGGACAGGGCGGCTACGGGATCCAGACCGCGCCCGCAGCGGGAGGTGCGGCGGCCGGTCTGATTGCGGACGGTGCGTTGCCGCGGCATGTTGCGGACACCGGGTTGGCGGAAGGCGATCTTGCGCCGGGACGGGCCGGGCTTGAACGGGTCGTGTTTCAGCCTTGACGATCCGGCGGCATCTGGCAGATTGCGCGGACGAAACGGAAGTAGAGAGTGAGGAACATGCGGATACTGACGGGTTGCATTCTGGCTTCATTCCTGGCTCTGGCGTTTCTGACGGCGCCGCCTCAGGTCAACCAGGCGGAGGCCGCCTGCCGGAATACCGGCAGTTTTGACCGCTGGCTTGCCGATTTCCGGCGCGAAGCCCTGGCGGAGGGAATTCCCCGGCGCATCGTATCCGCATCGCTCAACGGCGTGACGCTTGACCCGCGGGTCATCAAGGCGGACCGCAGGCAGGGCGTGTTTTCGCAGAGCTTTCTCAAGTTCTCCGGGCGCATGGTTTCCAAACACCGGCTCGGTCAGGGCCGCAAGCTGCTGAAGCGCCACGCCCGGACATTCAAGCGGATCAGAAGTGAATTCGGCGTGCCCGGGCCCGTCATTGTCGCCTTCTGGGGACTGGAAACGGACTTCGGCGCGAATCTGGGTAATTTCTCGACCATGCGTTCGCTCGCCACGCTCGCCTACGACTGCCGCCGCCCGGAGCTGTTCCGGCCGCAACTGCTGGACGCGATGCGGCTCATCGAACGCGGCGATTTGCGCCTGAAAGACATGGTCGGCGCATGGGCCGGCGAACTCGGGCAGTCGCAGTTCCTGCCTTCCGACTACATGGAAAGTGCCGTTGACTACGACGGCGACGGCCGCCGTGACCTGATCCGCAGTGTGCCGGACGTTCTCGCATCGAGCGCCAATGTGCTTTCCAAGTTCGGCTGGCAGCGCGGACAACGATGGCTGCAGGAAGTCCGCGTGCCGCGGAGGATGGACTGGACCCAGGCCGACATCGCGATCACGCATTCGCGGTCGCAATGGGCGAAGTGGGGCGTGACGCTGCCGGGCGGCAAGGCACTCAAGGCAGACGGTGCGCAGGCCTCGCTGCTGCTGCCCATGGGGCGGAACGGACCGGCGTTTCTCGCCTACAACAATTTCCGCAAGGTCTATCTGGAGTGGAACCAGTCGCTGGTTTACGCCACGACCGCGGCCTACTTCGCAACGCGTCTGGCTGGCGCACCCCGGGTCGGCCGCGGCCGGGCCGAGGTGACCGGCCTTTCACTCAAGCAGATGCGCCAACTGCAGAGACTGCTGGTGCGCCGCGGTTACGATGTCGGCAAAGTCGACGGCATTCTGGGCGCGAAGAGCCGTGCTGCCGTCAAGGACGTGCAGATCAAGCTCGGTCTGCCGGCCGATTCCTATCCGACGCCGGATCTTCTCGCGCGGCTCAACAGATAGGTACGGGGGACGGTAGGGCATGAGCGACAAGACCCTGCTGATCGTGGCTCATGTGCCGTCGCCGAACACGCTTGCTCTCAGGGATGCGGTCGTGCGCGGCGCGGAGCATCCCGACATCGAGAACGTTGCGGTCCGTGCGCTGACGCCGTTCGAAGCCCAGCCCGACGATGTGCTTGGCGCCCAGGCGATAATCCTGGGGACGACCGAGAATCTCGGTTACATGAGTGGCGCGCTCAAGGATTTCTTCGACCGCATCTATTACCCGTGTCTGGAAGAGACCCAGGGCCTGCCTTACGCGCTCTATATCCGGGCGGGCCATGACGGCACCGGCACCCGCCGCGGCGTTGAGACCATCGTTACGGGCCTGCGGTGGCGGGCGGTCAACGAGCCGCTGGTGTGCCGCGGCGACTACGATGAGCGCTTTTTGGCCGATTGCGAGGAACTGGGCACATTGGTGGCCGCCGGGCTCGACGCCGCGATTTTCTGATTCCTTCAAATCCGCGTCCGCATTGCCGTTACGGAATTCTCCGGCCGGGTTCGCGTGTCACTTCACGGTCCGATGAGGCCGTTGCGGGAACAATTGGCGGCGAAAATGGCTCCATAAAATTGGCTTTGTTGTTGCGGTTCGGCCACAGCGGAATTTATTGGCGATTCGCCCGCGTGACGACTGCAACTGCATCCGCTGGTTGAATCGGATTTTTTCGAACCGGCGTGTTGATAGCGGGTCTGCCGGCCTGCGCGTTTGCATGGCGGGAACGGTTTCGGTGGCCGCAGCAATCGGTAGCGGTATCGCACCGCCCGGCAGTGTCACGAATGGGGGGGCGGGGGTCGAAATAACACGGGTCGGCATAGGGGCTGATCTTCCCGCGATCCAGACCCGCTCGCTTCCCGAAGCCATAAGCAATTGAAATTGCGCCATTTTGCGCGACGCTGACATTTGACGTTTTTATGCCGCCCGGTCCGGCTTTGGCTCGAAAGCACCCACGGTCATGAAATCGGGTGCCGCCGGTTTCACGGGGTGACGCGAGCCGGTCTCAGGTGTTCGGAGAGCAGCTTCCGGAGAGCACCATGACAAACCGCCGGCCAGAATCGGGCGCACCGCGCATGCGTTCAACACTCCGGATCCGGGGATCCGCTGCCGTGCCTGGCGACGGGTTTACAACCGCCGTTCGCCGCTCCTGCCGCCTCGCAGATGATGCAATTCAACAACAGCTCGGAAATAATGGCGAAAATGTGCAAATAGCGCTTTAACAGATTGTTAAGGATAATTAACCTGCGCCGAAAGCACTGAACTTACCGTGTCCCGCGGGGCGTATCAGTAATGCTGCGGGAACACCGACATAATTGGTTAGTGAATATCTGGCGTGCCGTATAACGGCGCGAACCAGCCGTAATGTGTCAAGGGGTTGGGGTGGCGCACACACCGATAAAAAAGATTTTTGCGGCGGGATTCTTGTTGTCCGGTGTTGCATCTTTTGCGACCGACGCCTTGGCGCGGCCGGGCGGTGACGACGAGACGCTCACCCGGCCTTCCATGGATTTTTTGGGGGGACAGCCCGCGACGATCCTTAAAGGCGATGATCGGGAATCATTTGACCGAGACCCGCTTTGGGACGCCGCGGGCGCTGGCCTTTCGCCCGGGGAAGACCTGCAGCGGCTGGACGATCCGCTTGCGCCGACGCCCGAAGACGTTGCAGCGGATCCGCTTGGCGATGCGGTGCAGCCGGCGAAGCGCGTCGTGCTGGTCAAGGCGACACCGCTTGCGGACCATGAAGATGTCGAGATAAAGACCGTCGACTGGGACGCAGTGGACCTCCGGTCAATCGTTCCCGCACAGGTCGAGATTGTGCAGCCGGACGCGCAGACTGACGATCCCCTCGCCGCTGGCACATCCGAACCGGAATCGGATGCGAAGACGGTCCGTCTGGCCGATGGCTACATGGCCGATCATGATCCGATCGCCCTGCGCACGCTTGAATGGGATGCGGTAGACCTGAGTTCCGTTGTGCCGAAGCGGGCTGCGCCGGAACCGCGCAGTACCGCAGCCGTGCCGGGCGGATACGACTTCGCGCCGGTATCCGTTGCCTACGATCCTCTGAAATCCGGGAGGGGCGCATTGCCCGTTGCGGCGCGGACGGCACAGCCCGTCCGCCAGCCCAGATCCGTTGCTGCCGAGTCTCTGGCCGACCACGAAGCCATCGTGAATCTCGCGATCGATCCGGATACGGTCGATGTCTCGGCGATCGTTCCGAAGCCCGCCACGGCCCGGGATGTGGCCCGCTCCGAGGCGGTCGACAGCGCTCCGGCGAACCGCGCGACCCGCGAAGTTTCCGCTCAATTCAGGCTCGGGGGGCAGTCTCCTGCCTATCTCGGTGATCACGGTATCGAACTGCTTACGGCGCTGCGGTCGGAAACCATCAATGTCGCGGCAATCGTGCCGGCGAGGTCCGTACCGGTTACGGTGGCACGTGCCGAACCGTCCGAGCCGCCGGCACCGATCCCCGCGGACCCGTTCAAGACGTCCGCCGGCGACCCGGCGTCGCGCGCGACCGAGAACGGCGTGGTGAAGCTTTACGACGACGACAGCGGGGCCGCCGTGCTTCTCGGCGACCTCGATGTCAAGACCGCCCCGGCCGGCCTGCAGCCGGAACCGGCGCTCAGCGATATCGTGGTGGCCTACAAGTACGAGACAGCGCCGTGGGAGCGGGTCGACATGCTTGCCGCCTCGTTGCCGGCAACGAGCAAGCTCGACGTGATTGCCGCGGATGCGCCGGAAGTCGTGCGCATCGCTCGCGGCGGCGCGGGCCTGGAGACGGAAGACGGATCACTGCCGACGCAGATCGCCGGCCTGGAAAACCTGCGTCGTGACCGCGCGTCCGAACTGGCCGTGGCCACGGCTGCGGACCTGATGGCGACGCCGGCATCCGTATCTGCGTCCCGGACAGGACTTGCGCTGGCTACGGCCGACGATGCGATTGCCGGGCGTGCGCCGGTCGGCGAGCCGGAAATCGTTCCGGCGATTACCGTCGCGGCGAGAACCGATATCGACGAGCAGGCCGTGGATGTCGTGATCAAGCCGGCGGCGGGCAGTCTGCTCGGGGATATCGGCCACATGGCAATCCCCAAGACGCAAACCCTGGGTGGCCGCGTCACCATTCGCGATGCGATTTCCATCGCCTTGCAAACCAATCCCGAGATCAACGAGGCGTCGGCGAACCGCGAGGCAATCGAGTTCGAACTGCGGCAGGGCCGCGGGTTCTACCTGCCCTCGGTCGACGTCGAAGCCAGAGGGGGCGCGCAGGTGGTTGACCGGCCGTCGACGCGCACCAATGGTGACGACGATCACGTGTTCGGGCCGGTCGAAGGCCGGATCACCGTCACCCAGCTGATATTCGACGGTTTCAACCGCGAGGCCGAGATCGAGCGTCAGGCTTCTCGCGTGGACGATGCGTCCTTCCGCGTCGAGGAACGGTCGGAAGCGATCGCGCTCAACATTATCCGTGCTCATCTGGACATCCACCGCCTGACGGAAATCCTCCGGCTGGCGCGGGCGAACCTCGAGTACCACCGTGCAGTCCTGGAAGAAATCTCGCAGGGTGCCGCGGCGGGCGCGATCAGCGTGGCTGACCGCGAGCAGGCGGAGGACCGGATCCTGTCCGCCGAAACGTTCATTATCGAGAGCCGGGAACAGCTGGAGGCTGCACGCATAGGCTTCTTCCGCCTGGTCGGACGGTTCCCGGGCACCGTGGACTTCGCGCCGTCGGTGGCTTCGAAGCTCCCGAAGGGACTGGACAAGGCGATCGCCGTCGGCCGGGCCAACAACCCGCTGATCAAGATTGCGGATGCCGCCATCAGCACCGCCTATGCGGAATTGAGGCAGTCGCGTTCGAGCTACTTCCCGACAGTGAATCTCGAGCTGATCGGGCGCGCCGGCGAGGACCTCGACGGCGTGCGCGGGCGCGATGCGGAGATCCAGGCCATGATCAGGATGAACTGGAACCTCTATGCGGGCGGTGTGCGTCCGGCCGGGGTTCAGAGCAGCATCCGCGTGCTCGACGAACAGCGCCAGCGGCTTCATCTGGCGCAGCGCGAGGTCGAGCAAGAAGTGCGCACGTCCTGGAACAGCCTTGAAAAGCAGCGCATGCGGCTGCGGGAGCGCCGCGAGCAGCTCCGCGTTGCGGAGAAGCTGCTTGGGTCATACCGCGAGCAGTTCAAGATCGGACAAAGGTCGCTGCTGGACGTGCTTGATACCCAGAACACGAGGTTCAATACGCAGGTGGCCGTTGTCACGAGCCGGCACGCCGTGCGCTTCGCCGAGTACAGGATTCTCGCAAGCGCCGGCATTCTGCTCGAGAATATCGGCTTCACCGAACCCGAAACAGCGATGCCTTACGCACGCGAGGCGGCCCGGGTGCCCGAAGTGCCGCCGGCCGAGGAATTTACGCGGACCGATCCGCGACAGTAAGATGAGTGCGCGGGCCACGCATACCGGCATGGTTCGCGATCTATCAGGAGCTTCGATGTGAAGATGACCGGACTGACGAAATCATTCTGCTCCGCAGTGGCACTGGCAGCGACTGTGTTCTACGGGGCAACTTCCGCTCAGGCTGCAAGCCTGAAGGATTCGGTCGCCACCGCCTTGCGGACCAACCCGGATCTCGGGGCCACCGTTTCAGCGCGCGAGGCGACTGAATTCCAGCTTCGTCAGGCGCGCGGCGGCTACCTGCCGACGCTCGACTTCGAGGGCCGGGCCGGTGCCCAGATCACCGACAGCCGGACCACGCGCCTCAACAATGACGACGACGAGGTGTTTGCTCCGGTCCAGGGATCCCTGACGGCCAGGCAGTTGCTGTTCGACGGTTTCGGCACCGATGCCGCGGTCGAAAAAGCCGCCTCCAACGTGGATGCGGCATCGTTCCGCGTCATGGCGCGGTCGGAATTCATCGCGCTCGAAGTGGCGCAGGCCTATATCGATATTCACAGGCAACTCCGGATCCTGACTCTGGCGCAGCAGAACCTCGACTTCCACATGAAGATCCTGGACGATCTGACCCGTGGTGCCTCGAGCGGGGCGATTTCGGTGGCCGACCAGCAGCAGGCCGAGGAACGGATTATCGCCGCCCGGGCCTTCATTACCGAGACCAGGGAAACCCTGGAGGACTCGAAGATCACATTCCGCAGGCTCGTCGGCAGTGCACCCGGCCGCGTCCAGTACCCGCGCTCCGTGCGCCGGTCGATCCCGCGGACACTGAGCGGTGCCATTGCGGTCGCCCGCGACGCCAATCCCAACCTTCAGGCAGCCGGTGCTGAAATCGACGCCACATATGCCGATGTGAAGAGCGCCAAGTCCCGGTTCTATCCGTCATTGAATCTCGAGGCCTCGGCGCGGATCGGCAACGATCTTGACGGCACGCGGGGCCGTGATGCCGATGCGAGAGCGGAAGGCGTCGTGCGCTGGAACCTGTTCCGCGGCGGCATCGATTCGGCCAACAAGCAGGAGCAGCTCCGCCGCGTCGACCAGGCCCGGCACCGTCTGCGGGTTGTCGGCCGCGAGATCGAAGAGGGTGTCCGCCTGTCCTGGAACCGGCGCACCAAGCAAAATGAGCTTCTTTCCCTTCTGCAGCGGCGCCTGCAGACGTCCCGGCAGCTGCTGAATTCCTATACCGAGCAGTTCAAGGTCGGTAACCGGTCGCTTCTGGACCTTCTGGACACCCAGAACAGCAAGTTCACCACGGAAGTCAGCACAACGACGGCCGAGCATGCCCTGCGTTTTGCCGAGCACCGTATTCTGGCCAGCATGGGTACGCTCGTGCGGTCCCTGGGGCTGACGCCGCCGGAGGCCGGTGAAGCCTATGCCCGTCAGGATGCAGGGGTTCCGGTGACGCCGACCGAAGACGGATACGTCAGGGCAACGCCCAAACGGAACTGATAAGCCGCCAATCCAGACCGGACCGCCGTTAACCGTCTTTTTACCAAGTTTTATGGGAAGGGCGGTTGAAGACACTATATTGGCAGAAGTCTTGCAGTCCCGTGCGGAGGTGTCTCAAGACGACCGGAAACGGCATGTGCGGCAGTTATCATGTTCTTTCGTAAGCGCAAGCGCGACCAACAGCCGGTTGAACCGGCCATATCGCAGGATTCGGCGGCTTCACCTCCCGAGGAGAGCCCTACGATAGCTGCGGAGCAGGGCGATCTGGCTCCCGCCGACCCGCTCCTCGGCTGCCTCGAATTCATCGCGAAGCATCATGATCAGGCCATTACGGGTGACCTGCTGAAGGCCGGCCTGCCGCTGGTCGACGGCAAGCTGACGCCGTCCCTGTTCATCCGCGCCGCCGGACGAGCCGGGTTTTCAGCGCGTCTCGTCAAGCGGCCGCTGGCGCGGATTTCGCCGCTCGTCCTGCCGGCCGTCCTGATTCTCGACGACGATACGGCCTGCGTGCTGACGGCGGTGGGCCGCCGAAAGAAACTCGAGGTCGTTCTGCCGGAAACCGGCGGCGGCGTCACGAAGGTCGATTTGAAGCAGCTCAAGAAGCGGTATTCGGGCTACGCCATTCTGGTGAAGCCGGAGTACAAGTTCGACGACCGCACCTCCGAAGTCCGCCCGAAACAGTCCCGGAGCTGGTTCTGGGGCACCATGGCGCGGCTCTGGCCGACCTATCTGCAGGTGATGGTCGCAGCGGCGATCGTGAACCTGCTGGCGCTGGCCTCACCGCTGTTCATCATGAACGTCTATGACCGGGTGCTGCCGAACCAGGCGATTGCCACGCTGTGGGTGCTGGCTATCGGTATCGCGATCGCCATCGGCTTCGACTTCGCCCTGCGCATGGTCAGGGGGGTTCTCATCGATTCGGCGGGCCGCCGGGCCGACGTGCTTCTGGCCAGCCGGATCTTCGAGCATGTGATGAACATGAAGCTGCACAGCCGGCCGCAGACGACCGGTGCGTTCGTCAACCGGCTCAAGGAATTCGAGATCGTGCGGGAGTTCTTCACCTCGAGCACGGTGGCGACCCTGACCGATCTCTGCTTTATCGGCGTTTTCCTTCTGGTCATCAATGCGATTGCCGGGCCGCTGGTCTGGGTGCCGGCGGTTGCCGTCATCGTTACGCTGACTGTCGGCCTGATCATGCAGTGGCCGCTCAACCGGGCGATGCGCGAGAGCATGCACGAGTCGACCCACCGGCATTCGCTGCTGGTCGAGGCGATCGCCTCGATCGAGACGATCAAGGCCGTTCGCGCGGAAAGCCATATGCAGCGGCAGTGGGAACGGCTGGTCGGCCGTTCGTCGCAGACATCCGAGAAAGTGCGGTTTCTGAGTTCCGTCGGCGTGAACTTCACCGTGCTGGTGCAGCAGTTCGTATCTGTCGGGGTCGTGATCGGCGGCGTGTATCTGTTCTCCGAAGGCAATATCTCGATGGGTGCGATTATCGCCGCCGTAATCCTGTCGGGCCGCGCTGTGGCGCCGCTCGGCCAGGTCTCGACGACAATCGCGCGATGCCAGCACGCCGTGGTGGCGCTGAAGTCGCTGAACGAGATCATGAAGCTGCCGGTCGATCGCCCGCCCGAGCAGCGTTTCGTCGACCGCCAGATCGAGAACGGCAGTGTCGAATTCCAGAATGTCACCTTCAACTACCCGGATTCGCAGCTACCGGCGCTGCGCGGCGCGTCTTTCAAGATCAAGGCGGGAGAGCGGGTCGGGATTATCGGCAAGATCGGATCGGGCAAGACCACCGTCGGGCGAATCGCAAGCGGCCTGCATTACCCGAGCGAGGGCACTGTGCTGCTCGACGGGATCGAGCTGCAGCAGCATCATCCGTTCGAGATCCGCCGTGCGGTCGCTTTCGTGGTGCAGGAAGCCGATCTGTTCTACGGCACCGTCCGCGAGAATATCTCGATGGGCGCGCCGTTCGCCGACGATGCCATGATTGTCAACGCGGCCAAGATCGCAGGCGTCGATGATTTCGTTTCGCGGCATCCTGCCGGTTACGACATGCAGGTGGGCGAACGCGGCCAGTATCTTTCCGGCGGGCAACGGCAGTCGATCGCCCTTGCCCGCGCATTGCTGTTCAAGCCGCCGGTGGTGTTTCTCGACGAGCCGTCCGGCGCCATGGACACGGGCTCCGAGCAGGCACTCATGATCCGCCTCCGCGAGACGATCACGCCGGAACAGACGCTGATCATCGCAACGCATCGCACGCGGCTGCTGTCGCTCGTCGACCGGCTCATCGTGCTCGACAACGGGGTTGTCATCGCCGATGGACCGAAGGAGAAGGTCCTGGAACTGATGGTCGAGCGGCGGGAGAAGCAGGCGGGCGCGGCTGCCGGAAAACCGTCGCAGGCCGGCAACAAGCCGGCGGACGGCACGCGGACCTCGGCCGCCTAGAACAGCTTCTGCACACGGGACGGTTTGACGCCTTCACGCTGCCCGGCGGCAATAATGCCGATGTCTTCCGGTTCTCGGAGGTCCTGATCACCGACACCAGTCAGGCCGGCAATACGGATACCCGGGTTCTGCAGCGTTTCTCAGCGCCCGCTTCCGGTATCAGGCCCTGGTTCAGCTGGCCGGGCGGTGCCGACGACGGCCGCAAACGGCGGCGTGCATTCAATTATTACCCGAAGGTTGACAAGCCCGGATCATGCTCAACTGATTCGCGAATGATTCGAACAAGCGACATACCATGTTATATGGATCGGCCGGCGGGTTAACTTTATCGTAACCGGAATTTCCTCTAGCCTACTGCACGAATAGGTCAATAAGGCCTTGTATTGCGGGCCAACAGAGTTTGTTTGGAGTGGGTTGGGAGAGTTGAACAGAGGCAATGACCTCCGGTTCTGACACTGCGGTCAATAACATTACACTGCGGCACAGTCCTGGTTAGGTATTCGCCTAAGCAAAACCTCAAAATCTGAGTAATTCAAACGCGAAGATCCGGGGGCGGATTGGGAAGTTCTTCGCGTGCTGGCTAGGAGTGTGACAATGAATATCCGTCCCCAGGATTCCAACACGGATTCAAAAGACGCGGAAACCATCTCAGGGTCATCAGCGGAAGCCGCCATCGCCGGCGCCGCGGGCAACGACGAAATCATCGTGGCCCAGTCGAACACGCTGCCCCAGGACAGCCTGGTGTTCGAACGCGTCGAGAGCGACAGCTTCGATACCGGTACAATCACCCAGCGCTTCACCGCCGCGAGCGGGCTCGTCGTTCCGCTGCCGGACGGCGCGACCATCGCGCGGATCCTGATTGTCGGCAACGATCTCGTCATCGTCGCATCGGACGGCTCGGTGCTGTTCGTCGAAGGCGGTGCCTCTAACCCGCCGTCGATCCAGATCGGCGACCTGACATTGCCGAACGACGCCGTGACCGCGGCGATCCAGAATGTGCCGGAAACCGTGCCGGCGGCCGGCCCGGACGGCGGATCCGGTGCGCCCGGCAGCAGCGGCAACAGCTTCGTTACGCCGGAAGGCAATATCGCCTCGGAGTTCGACCTGGTCGACCTGCTGGGCTTTTCCGACTTCGTGTTCGGCCTGGCGGAAGACGAAGAGCGCGAGTTCCTCGAAGAGGACACGGTTCCGATTTTCCTCGGCGCCGAGGTCGTCACGGTCGAGGAAGACGACCTGAACCAGGAACTCGGCATCAACTACAGGTTCCTGACCAAGAAATACGCCAAGTTGTTCTGGGACCAGATCGAGAACGGTGAGAAGGACGGCGTTTCGGTCGGCAATAACGAGGACGGCTCCATCGACGCCTTCACGGCGATGGGCAACCTCAACATCGACTTCCAGGACGACGGCCCGGCGGCCGTCGACCCGATCGTCTTCGTGCCCGGCCAGACCGCGCCGGTGGGCCTGACGTCGGACGGCCAGCAGCTCACCTACGAGATCAGCCCGGACGGCCTGACCCTGCGCGCCTTTGACGACGACGGCGACGTCTTCACGGTCGTGATCGATCCTACCGTGCCCGGCGGCAAGTACACGTTCACGCTGCTCGACAATATCGATCACCTGCCGACGCAAGAGGGTGAGGAGCTTCTCAACCTCGTCTTCAGCCTGATCGCGACGGACGGCGACGGCAGTGCTGTCGTTGGCTCGTTCAACGTCAATATTCAGGACGACGTTCCGGTCCTGCTGACCAAGGAGCTGCTCAAGGAGCTCTGGGAGAAGGAGCAGGAAGAGCCGACGGAAGACAAGGACAAGGAGAAGAACAAGGGCAACGAGCAACAGGAGCCGTCGCTTTCGGACGACGGTGAAGGTGGCGAGAACGGCCACGACGGCTTCTTCAAGAAGCTCATGCTGCGCATGGGCAAGGTCGATGAGGACGAGCTCAATAATTTCGACTGGCGCCACAATCGCGACGGTGACGACATCGAGGGCTCGCGCGGCACGGACGCGCACCGCTACGACCGGGGCGACGGCTCGGTCAAGGCTCAAGGGTCGCTCGGCGTCCTGTTCGGCGCGGATGACGGCGAGGCCCGCTCGATCGTCTTCAACCAGGACTCGGAAACCGACTCCATCCAGGATCCGGACGGCGAGAACGGCAACTGCCTGACCGCCTGCATTCCGATCGGCGACGGCGAGTTCAAGGAAATTCCGCTGACCTCCAAGGGCGAGCCGGTCAAATACGTCATCAACGAAGCCGGCACCATGCTGATCGGCTACACCGGCGAACCGCCGGAGGACCCGTTCGGCGAGAACGGCGGCAATGACGACGGGCCGTTCATCGCGTCGCGCGGCGGCTACGGCGGCGGCGACGACGACGGCACGCGCCTGATCTTCAAGGTCGCGCTGGACGACGACGACTACGGCTACTTCAAGTTCACCCTGTGGGACCAGCTCGACCATCCGCGGACCGATGATCCGCGCACCGAGGAGGAAGAGACCGCGTTCGAGGACACGATCGTTTTGAAGTTCGGCTTCACCGCGACGGACTCCGACGGCGATTCCCTCGACAGCGAGCTGACCATCAAGGTCAAGGACGACATTCCGGAACTGAAGTGCCCGCACCGTGAGGACGACTGGAAATACTGGGAAGTGATCAGTGACAACCTGATCCGTAACGGCAGCTTCGAGCACTTCGAAGGCGGCCTCGGCATGGGCGGCAGGTGGGACTACCTTGCTGACAACGAGGTGCCCGGCTGGAGAACGGGGCCCGGTGACACGCCGATCGAGATCCAGAAGAGCGTCTACGACAACAACTATCACGGCCAGCACGAGCTTGAGCTCGACTCGACCGACAACTACACGATCTGGCAGAAGGTCGATACGCACGACTGCGGCTACTACAAGCTCAGCTTCGGCTACGCGCCGCGGCCGGGTTTCGGCGAGGACACCAACGGCGTCAAGGTGTTCTGGAACGGCGAACTGATCGCCACGATCACCGGCGACGGCACCGGTGACGAAGGCTTCCAGTGGGAAACCTATGAGTTCCTCGTGGAAGGCAACGGCGACCACGGCGTGCTGGCGTTCCGCGGCATCGGCGAGAGCGACAGCTTCGGCGGCATGATCGACGGCGTGCGTCTGCGCGAGATCGAGAATCCCTACCAGGTCCAGGGTTACGTGGACGAGGACGACCTGCTGACCCACCTGTCGCACGGCACAAGCCCGGACGGTGACACCAACTGGCACTTCGGCCTCTACTTCGGCACGGTCTCGACATCCGGCTGGCTGTCGTCGCTGGTCAAGGTCGGCGCCGACGAGATCGACAATTACGGTCCCTACACCAAGGGCACGTTCAGCTTCACCGACGACGCGGTCGAGACGCTCGAGGCGATGAACCTGACGTCGAAGGGTGCGGAGCTTACCTACTATACCTACGGCAACTACATCGTTGCCGTGGACGACAACGGCAAACCCGGCCCGAGCCTGAGCGACCGCCCGGTGTTCGTGCTCGAATTGACCGGCAAGGGTTACTTCAAGTTCACGCTCAAGGATCAGCTCGACCACGACAATCCGGGCGTCGGCCAGATGGGTCCGGCAGTCGAGGACATCCTCAAGATCGACTTCTCGAAGATCGTCCAGGTCTCGGACTTCGACGGCGACACGGTCGTGCTTAAGGACAACAGCTTCGTCGTCAAGGTGCGCGACGACGTGCCGGAGCACACCAATCACAAGGTCTGGGGCTACGTCAACGAGGACGACCTCGACACATACCTCTCGCACGGCACGAGCCCGGATCACGACACCGGCTGGTACGGCCAGATCTCGACCGACGGCTATCTCAACAAGCTGGTCAAGGTCGGCGCGGACGAGGTCGACCAGTATGGCCGCTGGGGCCAGCACAAGCTGGGCGAGTTCAACTTCACGCGCAATGCGGAAGAGAAGCTCGAGGACAAGGGCTGGACATCGAAGGGCGAGGAACTGTCCTACCAGATCTTCGGCAACACGCTTGTCGCCTATGTGAACGCGAATTCGAACTATCCGGACTACCATCCGAGCTACGACCGCAAGGTCTTCACGCTGGAGATCCAGGAAAACGGATACTTCAAGTACACCCAGTGGGACCAGCTCGACCATGACAACCCGGGCGTCGGCGAGATGGGTCCGGCTGTCCAGGACATCCTGTATCTGGACTTCTCGCATATCGTGAAGTTCTCGGACTTCGACGGCGACACGATCATCCTGAAAGACGATCAGTTCGTCATCAAGGTGCGCGACGACGTGCCGGAAACGACGGGCGAGAAGGTCTGGAAGTTCGTGTCCGAGACCGACTTCGACGCGGACAAGAAGTACTTCGAGCACCCGCCGGTGCTGTCCGACGGCACGAGCCCCGACAGCGACACACGCTATGACGGCTCGATCGGGACGGAGGGTTACCTGTCATCGCTGGTCAAGGTCGGCGCCGACGAGACCGGCCAGTACGGCTACAACGGCCAGTACAAGAAGGGCGACTTCAACTTCAAGGGCAATGCCGTCCGGACGATGGAGTACATGGCGCTCATGTCCAAGGGCGAGGCGCTGTCCTACGAGATCGACGGCGACACGCTGATCGCCTATGTGAACTCGCATCCGGACTACCCGGACTACAACTCCTACTACGACCGCACGGTCTTCACGCTGGAGCTGCAGGAAAACGGCTACTTCAAGTACATCCAGTACGACCAACTCGATCACAAGGACGATTACGACCGGCCGATCGACGAGCTGAAGATCGACTTCTCCAAGATCGTCAAGTTCTCCGACTTCGACGGCGACACGATCATGCTCGATCCGTGGAGCTTCGTGGTCAAGGTCGGCGACGACGAGCCGGAGCTGAGGGACAAGGAAATCCACAGGACCGTGGACGAGGACGACATCCGCACGGACCTGTCGGAAGGCACCTATTCCTTCAACGACAACGGACCGCTCAAGGCGACGGGCGACCTGGCGCACCTGGTCAAGGTCGGCGCCGATGAAGATCCGATCTTCATGTTCAAGAGCAATACGGTCCAGACCATGCGCGATCTTGGGCTGAAGTCCCAGGGCGATGCGCTGCGCTACCATGTCGATGGCGACACGCTGATCGCCTATGTGGAAGAGGGACCGAACAATTCGGGTTACAACGAGAACTCCGACCGGACGATGTTCACGCTCGAGGTCCAGCAGGACGGCGACTTCAAGTACCTCCAGTTCGACCAGCTCGATCATCTGATCCATCTGGGCCCGCAATACGACGACGAGGTCCAGAAGCTGTCCTATCTGGAGATCGACTTCGCGCCGATCCTCAAGGTCAGCGACTATGACTGGGATACGGTCATGCTGCGCGACGGCAGCTTCGTCATCAAGGTGGTCGACGACGAGCCCTATATCGGCGAGTCCAAGATCGTGGTCGACGAGGACGGCCTGCCGGGCGGCAATCCGTTCGGCCCCGAGGACGAGGGTGTCACGCCGCCGCAGAACATCGACAGCGGCAATCTCAACATCCTGATCGGTGCCGACGAGCCGGGCGACATCAATTTCGCCTCGCTGCACAACGAGGTGGTCGTCGACAAGGACGGCAATGACATCTTCTCGGACGGCGCGCCGCTGAAGTACCTCTGGGACCAGTCGACCCATACGCTGTCGGCGGTCACCGTTGGCGGTGGCAACCCGGGCACGACCATCTTCACTCTGGCGATCACCGATGTGGCGACGGCAGCCTACACGTTCAATCTCATGGGCCCGGTCGACCATCCCCTGAACAATCAGGAAGACGACATCAATCTGAAGCTCCGGGTCGAGGTGAAGGACTACGACCATGACGTGGCCTACGGCTGGGTCAAAGTCCTGATCGACGACGACACGCCGGTGATCAAGGACATCGAGGACGGCGTTCTCGTCGCCGAGGATGGTGTCATGATGATGGGCGACATCGAGGTCATGTATGGCGGCGACGGCCCTGCCGATCCGGGTAACCTGAAGATTTGCGGCTGGCCGGAGATCGAGGGCTACAGCGGCGAGCTCAACGACGACGGCACGCTGCTGACGGTGACCGAGGACGGCTCGGGAGACGTGGCTTACACGGTCCAGCTCGATCCGGTCAACGAGACCTACAAGTTCACGCTGGTGAATGCGCCGGACCTGTCTTCGCTGATGGAATCCGAGACCTACGAGCTTACCTTCAATCGCAACTGGTCGACGCGGGAAACCCGGACGGTCGAGGGTGAAGGTTCCGGCGGCGAACGCGATGAGGCGGGTGTCACGTTCGACGGCAAGATCTTCCCGGGCGGTGTTTTCAACGATGCACGGGATTACGAGTCCGGCTCGTCTTCGACCCGTTCACGGGACGACATTAATCCGCACAGCGATAACGGTTTCGGTATCAGGGGCCATGCATTGAACGACGAGAGCTATGGGCTCGAAGGCTTTGAGGCCATGTTCAATGACGGTCCTGTGCATTCCTTCGCGTTTGACATCTTCTTCAACCGCGGCACCGACGATGTGAAGCTGACGTACAAGCTCTACAACGACGGTTCGGAAGTCGGGTCGAACACCACCACGATCGAAAGTCCCGGCTACAATGGAGAGCTCGGGGTCGAGATCGACCAGGGTGTGAAGTTCGACAAGATCCTGATCATGTTCGACCTGCCGGAAGACAGTGACTGGCGGAACGAGATCATCTATCTGAACGACTTCGAGTACACGCGCAAAACCGGTGGCGAGCTGGAGTTCCAGGTTGCCGCAACCGACAATGACGATGACGAGACCAAGGGCGAGTTCACGGTCGACCTGATCAGGGGCATCGACATGGTCGCCGGCGATGTCTACGAGAACGAGCTTTCCGGCCAGTCAGTCGGTACGGACAAGGGTAATGCCGACGACAAGAACAGCGACAGCCGGAGCGACGACTCCGAGATCCATCTCGACCTGTCGAACATCCTGTCGCAGATCGGCGCCAGTGCCGCCGCGACCGTTGCCTTCACGGCCGACGTGCTGGCCCAGATGGCCACACTCAGCCTGGAGTCGAAGAGCGAAGCGCTCAGCTACGCCATTGACGGCACCGGCAAGCTGGTCGGCTTCGTCGACAGTGGTGATGCCGGGCTCGATGACAATGACCGCGTTGTGTTCACGGTCGAGATCGACACGTCCGGCGCGACGCCGTACCTGATCTACGACCAGGTCGACCAGTTCGACCATGCCGATCCGGGTGTCGGTACGCCGGGCCCGGCGGTGATCGACGACATCGTGCTCGAATTCGGCCATGTGCTGGAGATCGAGGACGACGGTACGGTCTTCGGCCTGCCCGCCGATGCGGTGAAGGTCCGGGTCATCGACGATGTCCCGACCATTGATCCGACGCCGACCGACCTCACGGTCGGCGGCGACAATCCGGACATGGCCATGGGCAATGCCCAGTTCGTGGTCGGCGCGGACGAGACCGGCTCGCTCAGGATCACCGGCTTCCCGGACATCGACGGCGTTACGCATGTGCTGTCGCCCAACGGCCTCCTGCTGACGGCAACCATCGACGGCACCAACGGGAACGCGCCCGATGACGTGTTCTACACGCTCACGCTCGATCCGGTGACCGGCAAGTACACGTTCAACCTCGTGACGCCACTCGAGGGCGGAACGAGCGCGCAAATCGGCGTGCCGCTGGTGTTCCCCGGTCCGTTCGTCGATACGCTCGCGGCCACCGCAGGGACCAACACGGTCACGTTTGACGGTCTGTTGTTCACGGGATCGGACGGCAACACCGGGTCGTTCAACAATCCGGGTCTTGCTTCCGATGACGACGACCTCGGCCGCAACGGCCTCGGCTTCGGCGTCCGCGGCGGCAACGGCCAGAAGCCGCAGGACATCAACGATGATGAAGGCTTCCAGGCGATCATGGACAATCCGGTCACCGGATTTGCGTTCCAGATCGACGGCACCGGCGGCGGCTTCACGTCACAGGTGAGCTGGGAGGCATTCAACGGAGCCACCTCGGTCGGGTCGGGCAGCAGTTCAGTCGTCGTGCCGAACGGTCCCGGCACGGTGCCGTTCGACATTGACGGCATCGGCGCGTTTGACCGTGTCGTCATCCGGTTCGATCACCAGCAGTCCAACGACACGCTGCGGGTCCAGAGCTTCCAGATCACGGAAGACGTCGATCCCGCGGAGGGTCTGGCGCTCGAATACGAACTCACCGGTTCCGACCATGACGGCGACCAGGTCGTCGGCGGGTTCACGGTGAACGTGGAGCCTGAAGCACCTGAGACCAAGTCGATCAAATTGAGGATTGAACAGACCAAGCACAGTGGCGGGACCTTCGATCAGCACTATTTCGACAATCTCGTAATCATGATCGATGACGTTCCTGTGAGTTACAGTCTGGTTGGAGGACTTGGTTCGTCTCTTTCCAGCGATGACCTTTTGCTCAGCGGAAGGAATTCTGACGACGATCGGCGCGCAGATCTTCAGATCGACAACGTTCCGCTCGATGGAAAGATCTCATTCTCTGCCACCTACTCAAATGGTGACGGTTCACGCAGCTCGGGCGCGGCCGATAATCGGCCTGGCACAGACGAGGGCGTGCGGTTCCTCTTGGATGCAGGCGACGGATTCAAGATCATCTATGACTACCGAAACAGTAGCGACTATCTGGGCGGCGATACGCTGGTCGCGCGGAGCTTTGTTGCCAACTATTCGGCAACGGGCGCAGTTACGCCGGTGTCCGATCCGATCGTGCTTGATCTGAACGGCGACGGCGCGAGCCTCGTGTCACCGGTGGACGGTGTCAGCTTCGACCTTGATGGCGACGGCACGGCCGAGCAGACGGGCTGGGTGGCCCCGGAAGACGGGTTGCTCGCGCTTGATCTCGACGGCTCGGGCGCCATCGAGGACGGCTCGGAAGTGTTCTCCGAGAACTTCGGCGAGGGCGGCTTTGCCAACTCGCTGGAGGCGCTGGCGAGCCTTGACGACAACGGCGACGGCGTCATCGACAGCGAGGACTCGGCGTATGACGACATCCTCGTCTGGCAGGACGCCAATTCCGACGGCGTCAGCCAGGCCGGCGAGCTCAGGAGCCTTGCCGAGCACGGCATCGAGTCGATCGATCTGGGCGCCACGGCTGTCGATATCGATGCAGACGGCAATCAGATCTTCGGCGAAGGCGAGTTCACGCTCGACGACGGGACGGTCGGCTCTTACCTTGCCGCTAATCTCGGCGTCAGGTCGCTCTCGGAATCCGAGGCCCGGCAGCAGCGCCAGACCGCCGCGGCTGAAGCCATCGCGGCTGCCATCGGTGCCGTCGTGATCATCGACATGATGACGGGTGACGCGGTTGCCGCAACGGCGACGGTCGCGGATGCTCCGGCGAACGGCGAAGCGACGGTGAGTGCCGACAACAGCGTCATGTACGAGGCTGCCGACGGCTTCAGCGGCCAGGACAGCTTCACCGTCGAAGTCAGCGACGGCAATGGCGGTGTCGAGATCAAGACGGTCTACCTCGATGTCGAGGACGGCGTGGTCACGGGTTCGGCGGTAGCCGGTCCGGACGATGCGGTCCTGCTCGGCTCCGAGGTCGCAGAGACGCTCGACGCCAGCAGCGATGCCGCTCCGGCGGCCGACGGTTCGGAAGGCGATGACGATACGGTTATCGTCGGCGGCGACGGGGACGATGTCCTGATCGGCGGCGAGGGTGACGACACGCTCATCGGCGGCGGCGGCAACGACGCGCTGCACGGCAATGGCGGTGACGACACCCTGTTCGGCGGTGCCGGAGACGACGAGCTGTTCGGCGGTGACGGCGAGGACGTCCTCGTGGGCGGCTCGGGCGCCAATGAGCTTACCGGCGGTGGTGACGGCGATGTGTTCGTCTTCACCAAGGCGGCTCTCGATGACGGATTGCTCGATCAGGTGCTCGATTACAGCTTCGCCGATGGCGATACGCTCGACCTGACCGCGCTGTTCGACACGGAAGGCGGTGACCTCAACGACTTCGTTGCCTACGATGCCGCAAGCGGCGACCTTTCGGTCGATGCCGACGGTGCCGGCGGCGAGTCGGCGAAGACCATCGCCAAGATCGACACCGGTAGCGGGGCCGCAGCAGACCTGCAAGTCCTGTTCACCGACGACGGCAGCTCCGACTCGGGCGTCGTCTAGAAAAGCAACGAAAGGGACCTGTCCGCCATGCGGACGGGGCTGGAGACGGGCAAATGGCCGGTGTGGAGTTTGCTTCACACTGGCCATTTTCTTGCAAGTTCCGGCAAAGTGTTCCACCCCGGAGGCCAGTTGCCGGCCTGGACCGCGCAAACCCGGGAGTTTCCCGGGCAAGCGACTAACGGAGATGTGCCAAAATGGATCCGCGTCCGCCAATCGTTCACCTGCTTCTGACCGACCAGTACCTTGTCGTGGCCAACCAGGGGCCGCCGATCACCCATGACCGGCTGGTCGCGTTGTGTCGTCTGGGCATGACCACGAAAGTCTCCAGAGTCGAGCGCGAGATCGCGAGCCGCGAGTCCGCTGATGCGGAGCTCAAGCTGATCCGCGAGAGCGCCATGAGCCAGTACAAGGACGATCCGGAGACGCTGGCCAAGGCGATCGCGATCGAGGACACGCTGCGCGAGCGCATGCGCGGCTACGTCATCAAGGAGATGCTGCAGAACGCCAACGATGCCGTCGTGCCGAGCCCGACCGGCGGACAGGGTATCGGCTTTGCGAGCGTGCTGACCGCGACGGACCTGCCGCGCATCCATTCCGGCCACCTGTCGTTCGGTTTCAACCCGACGCTGACGCGGGAGGGGCTGGGACGCGAGGCCCTGCTGGGCGATGACGGCAAGGTGCCGGTGATCCGCTTCCCGTTCCCGGTCGACCGCGACCGCGAGCCCGAACGTATCGCCATGCTGTGCCGGATGTACACGACCACGGTGATCCTGCCCCTGCGGGACCGCACCGCGCGTGACCTGGTCGCCACGGAATGGGACCGCATGGTGCACGACGTCACCATCGTCAGCTTCCTGCCGGCCGTGCGCTCGATTATCTGGGACCGGGACGATCCCACCGAAAAGGTGCGGCGGCTGTGCCGCATTGCCGACGACGGGACGGTCGAGACCGAAGATATCGGGACGTTTGCCTCGCCCGAGCCGATGACGATCCGGCAGGCGCGGCCCTGACATTCCCCGACGCGGCGCCATCGTTCGGCGGCGTCAGTCTTCCATCATGAACGCAAGAACCGGCGAGTCGACGCCGAGCTTCCGGCTGAGCAGGCAGACGCTCACGCGGTGTACGGTCTGCTCGTCCGCGCAGGCCATGCCGAGCCGGTCGAAGAACACCCGGTCCGGCTGGTCGGCCATGGTGCGTCTTATCCGGTCGAACGGCTGGCGGAAGGTGAACTTGACGGTCTCCGGCGCGATCGGTTCCGCGCCGTCCTCGCCGGGTGCGAGGAAGGCCCGCGCGAAGGCCGGGTTGTGGCCGGCGAGCTGCCGGCTCGGGCTGATGACGAAACAGGGCGTCGGACAGGCGGCCAGAACCATGGGGAGGTTGGCGTCCTGGGCGGCGAGCCTCGCTCGCAACAGCTGCTGGCGCAGCCACAGGACGCAATAGGTGCGCAGCCGGGAGGTCTTGTTTTCGCCCTCGCCGGCGGTGGCCATGATCTCGAACACGAGATCGGTCATCTTGAGCTTCTGTTCGCGCGCCGCGGTCTCAAGCTGGGCCCAGAAAGCCTCCTCGAGACGGATGCTGACGCGGTTGCCGTCGCGCTGGAGAACACGCAGGCGCGTGTCGGTCTGATGGCGTCCGCCGCTATCCACAGAATTCGACATTTCGACATACTATAGTATATCGATAGAGATTCGAGGCAGGTTTATATTCTGAGTGATATTGCCTACTATCATGGTGAATGAATTGTAAATGAGCGGCAGTTCAATTCCTTGAAATTGCGGGAGTTCGGGGGGCTGGGGGACTGCGTATACCCGGGGGCAATCGGCTATGAGTCTGGATCCGAATTTCATTTCGTCGGCACGCGACGGAATTGAGGAGTTCGTCGACGAGCGTACAGAGGCGCTCAGTTTCGAAGACGGCAGTCGTTTTGACGGCATGATGCAGGTTGCGCAGGTCAACACTGGCGGTTTCCAGGTTGGCAATGCGCAGGACGGCGATTTCGATCCCGACGCGGTAACACAGAGCTTCACGGCTGCGGCCGGGCTTGTCGTGCCGCTGCCGGCGGGCGCGGTGATCGACCGGATTCTGATCTCCGGCAACGATCTCGTCATTATCACGACAAGCGGTTCGGTCTATCTGGTCGAGAACGGCGCCAATATTCCGCCCGCGATCCAGATCGGCGATCTCACGATCCCGTCCGAGCAGATCGCCACAGCCCTTTCCGAGGTGCCGGACATTCAGACTGCGGCCGGGCCCCAGGGCGGTTCGGGACCCGGCAGCAGCGGCAACAACTTCTCGCGGTTCGATATCGAGGATCTGGGCGACGGTTTTGACGTCGGCGACCTGCTTCAGGGACTGGGCCTGTTCTTCCCCGGCGGACCGGGCAGCGAGACCACGGAAGATCCGCCGATCGAGCCGGTCGAACCGATCATCGTGGACGGCGGGCCGGAGCCGGTCAGCGCGGTGCTGCTCGAGGAAGACGACCTGTTCGGCGTCTTTGGTGCCTTCTTCGGCGGCTTCGAGGGCTTCTACGGATTCGAAGGCAGCGAAGGCGTGCCCGGCGGACCGCCCGAGCAGTACAACCCGTTCTTCGTGATCGCCGGCTTCGGCGAGGTCATCTACGATCTCGAATACGGCTTCGAGTATCTCGATTACTACGATGACTTCGACTTCGAGGACATCTTCTTCCCCGGTTTCCTCGGCAACCTCGGCGGCACGCTGCTGTTCAACACCGACCTCAGCTTCCTGGAGATCTTCGGCGGTTTCGGCAATGACGAGGACGGCTCGCGCGACAGCGGCCTGCGTGCGACGGGCAGCTTCAATCTTGGAACGGGCGATTTCAGCACGGTCTTCGATACGTCGGCGATCGATGTGCTGAACACGGGGCTGACGTCGAACGGTCAGCCGGTGCTGTTCGAGATCAGCTCCGATGGCAAGACCCTCTACGCCTATACACTGGAACAGGCGGGCAACCATGGAGGATACGAGGGCGGCTACTTCGAAGGCGGCTTTTTCGAAGGCGGGTTCTTCGAGGGCGGGTTCTTTGAGGGCGGTTTCTTCGAAGGCGGCTTCTTCGAGGGGGGCTACCTCGGGGGTGATGTCCTCGTCCGGCCGGTCTTCGAGATAAACATCTTCGACTTTGCCGGTTCGTACACGATCGAGCTCTACAACAATCTCGATCACCTGCCGACGGAGCAGGGTGAGGAGATCCTTCCCTACAACTTCCCGTTCATTACGACGGACAATGGCGACGGTTCAACCATCACCGGGTTCTTCCAGGCCCAGTTCCAGGATGACGCGCCGGTGCTGGTCAAGGATTTGCTCGAGGTCATTTTTGACGCGATCGTGGCCTTCTCGGAAGATCCGGAAACCGACCTGTCTCAGTTCGACTGGGGCCTTGAAGCGCTGCCGGAGTTCTTCGAGTTCATCGCTGATGTCTTCGGCGACGACGTGTTCGACATCGATCCTGTGGAGGATGCCGGCGCTTTCGAGTTTCTCTATGCGTTCCTGCAGGTCGTTGTCGGTCTGGAGTATGGCGCGGTTTCCGAAGAGCTCCTCAATAACCTCGACCGCGACGTGCACCTGAACCAGGTGCTGGGCTTCGAGGTCGGCATCGATGACGGCGACAATATCGAGGGCTCGCTCGGCACCTACGCGGAAGGGTTCGATTATTTCAATCCCTATACCGAGTTCTTCGAATACCTGTTCAGCCATGATCACGACGAATACTACGTGCCGCACGCGTACAATGAGTACGACGAATACGAAGAAGAAGGGCATCACGACGATCACGACGACTGCCCGGACGGCTCGGTCACGACATACGGCCTCCTGGGCGCCCTGTTCGGTGCCGATTACGGCGAGGCCCGCGAGATCGTGTTCAACGACGCGATGGCCGGTCTGGCGACGGTGGGCGGCGTACAACTGCAGTCCAAGGGCGAGGACGTCACATACGTCATCAGCGAGGACGGCACGCTGCTGCAGGCCTTCGCCTCGGAGGGCGATGACGACGAGCCGCGGCTGGTGTTCGAGGTCGAGCTGACCGACCAGATCATCGGCGCGTTCCGCTTCACTCTGTTCGACCAACTCGACCATGCAACGCCAGAGCTGGAGCCTGAGCCTGTCGAGACGCCGGCCATCGAGCAGTTCAACGGCACTTACTATAACGGCGGCCTGTTCGAGGGCATCGAGGAGCACCTGGAGGAAATCGTCGATCCGGAGAACGGTATCCAGGACGGCATCGGCGACGTCTTCGCCATCCTCGAGTTCCTCTACGATGCGGTCGATTCCGACGGCGATGTCGCTACCGGGTCGTTCTTTGTCGAGGTCTGGGACGACGAGCCCTATTATGCCGACGGCTATTACGGCAACATGCTGGCCGACTACGGCCTTGCCGCCCACGAAGAGGGCCAGGTCCTGGTTGGCCGCCTGTTCGTCGGCGCCGACGAGCCGGGCGACATTTCCTTCAGCCCCGTCGAAGAGCAGGAGTTCTACTCGCCGGGCGAGAGCGAGAGCGAGGGCGAGGACGAGTACGGCCTGCCGTCGTCCTTCGCCGGACTATCGCTCGAGTACACCCTGTCGGAAGACGGTCGCACGCTTGAAGCGCGCTTTAACGGCGACAACGACTTCAACGGCCTGCTTCTGTTCTCGCTGGCCATCAATGCGGACAACCTGACCTATTCGTTCACGCTCGGGGACAACCTGCCGGCGCTGCCGGAGAACGGCGAAAACGAGGAGAATGACGAGAACGAGGACATAGACTTTGAGGACCTCGCGTCGATCCTCATCGTACAGGCCAAGATCACAGGCACGGACTTCGATGGTGATATGTTCTATGACACCATCCTGGTCGAAACCAAGGAGCATCTGGACAACTCCAGCGGCCTCGACAATCAGAACGATCTGAGGGGATTCGAATACAACGACACCATCATCGGTGCGTCCAATGCCGAGCCCGGCCTCTACAATGAAGCCTACCTGTACCTGTATGGCTATGGCGGCGACGATCTGCTGATCGGCGGAGCCAATGCCTACAACAACATCTATGGCGGCCGTGGCGACGACATCCTGATCGGCAACGACAAATATGACGAGCTTTACGGCAACGATGGCAACGACATCCTGATCGGCGGCGGGGGGGACGACAATCTGGAAGGCGACGACGGCAAGGATATTCTCCGCGGCGGAGACGACAACGATACGCTCCAGGGCGAGGAGGACGACGACTATCTCGATGGCGGTGAGGGGACCGATACAGCGCTGTTCGAGGGGTATTCCACGGACTATGAGATTGGCTTTGCCGAAGATGAAGACGGTAATGTCATCGGGCTGACGGTGACGGACCGTTACGGGCCGGATGGCAAAGATACGCTCGTGAACATCGAAGAGATCGAATTCGAAGGCGATGACGAGACGTTCGACCTCACCAATCCGGTCCTGCTTCTCAACGAGGACGGCGCACTGGTCGGTACGTTCGAAGAGATCCAGCAGGCGGTGGATGCGGCCGACGACAACTTCACCGTCCTGATCACGTCCGGTACCTATAACGAGAGCGTTACCGTCGACAAGCCGCTCCACTTCAAGGGCGTGGAGACCGACGGTCCGGTGATTGTCACGCCGCCGTCCGGATCGGCGTTCGACGTCGACGGAGATCTTGGCGAGTTCAACACGCTCAGCTTCGACAATATCGAGTTCCGCGGCGCGGGCCGTTCGGGCATACAGCTCGATTCCGGCGATACCCTCGGCGAGCTTCGGGTCACCAACAGCACCTTCGCGGCAAACTTCACGAACGGCATCGAAGTCAACGGGGCCAATCTGACCTACGCCGCAATTATTGCCTCTGTTTTCATCGGCAACGGCGAACCTCAACCAGGGGTTCCGTCGACATCGGGTGACGGCGATATCCTGTTTTTCGAGTATAACGGCAACGCCCTTATCCAGAATGTTCAGATCACCGGTCAGGATCGCGGCAACGGTCCCCAGGAGAACGGAATCCAGTTCCGCAGCGATACGGGCAGCATTGGTGATGTGAAAATCGAGAACGTCACCATCGACGGCATCTTCGAAAAGCAGCCGATCGCGTTCTTCAACTACGACGATCTCGACGGGCTCCAGATGGAGGATGTCACGGTCACCGCGGACAGCCAGAACTTCAATACGGCGATGAACATCTCCGGCATCACGGATCCGGTCGACTTGAGCGACTCAACGCAGTTCGATAATGTCCAGTTCCCGAACCTGGCTGCGAACGGCGACATCGTCGCCGTGCAGGGTGATGATGGAAACAACGAATTGACCGGTGGTGACGAGGACAACTTCCTGCGCGGCTTCGGCGGCAACGATACGCTGACCGGCAATGGCGGTGACGATGGGCTTGTCGGTTTAGAAGGCGAAGATACGCTGAACGGCGGTGCAGGCAGCAATACCCTGTCCGGCGGGACGGAGGGCGACCTTTTCGTCTTCGACTCGGATGCGCTCGACGGCCTGCTCGACCAGGTGCTCGACTACAACCTGGCCGAAGGCGACCAGGTCGACCTGACCGACCTGTTCGATGTGGCTGGTGGAGACGTCAACGATTTCGTCGCCTACGATGACACGACCGGCAACCTGACTGTCGATGCTGATGGTGCCGGCGGCAATGCCGGAGAAGTCGTCGCGACCTTCACCAACACGCCGGTGGATATCGAGGTGCTGTTCACCGACTCCACGACGCCGGGCGACGACACGACCACGCTCTAACGCCGGGCACGAGATTTCGAAACACCGGACCGGGGCCGCACATGCGGTCCCGGTTTCTCTTTCGGGGTGTCGCCGGGGCCGCGACTTCAACCAGAGTCTTAACGGTTTCTTAATGCCGGATCTTAACAAGACGTTAACGTTCAATGTTAACAATGAGTTAACGGGAGTCCTTGAGCATTCGTCAAAGATGGCGGAAATGCTGGCCGAAAAATTAACAGAGTCTTATCAAGGCCTTGGCGCCGGCGCCTGAGACATCGAATCTAAGACCGCATCTTAAGAACTGTCGCCCTCGCTTCATGTGAGGCGCGCTGGCATAATCGACCACGTCCCCGTCCTCCGAACCGGATCCGCCATGACCGAAATTCCGCCACTGCGCAAACCTGCCGTCTGCTTCCTCCTGACCCAGGACTATCTCGTGGCGGCCAACCACGGCCGGCCGTTCTCGCTGGAGGGGCTGCATGCGGCGTGCCGGATCCGCAAGAGTTCGAAGACGACCAAGAGCCACCGGTTCTTCGCCGACCGGGCCGAGGCCGCCGCCGCCGTGGAGAAGGTGCGCGACCAGATGATCGCCGCGGCCGTCGAGGCGCCGGACAAGATCGTCAACAACGCCATCAACGAGGCGAAGATCAAGCGGCAGCTTGCCGGCAAGCTGATCCGGGAGCTGCTGCTCAACGCCAACGATGCGGTCGGGCTGAAGCAGATCGGCGGCAAGGGCCTCGGCTTCAAGACGCTGCTGGTCGCGACCGACACGCCGCGCGTTCACTCCGGCCCGCTGTCGTTCCGTTTCGACCGGGAGCTGTCCCGTGCGGCCTATGACGGTGCCGGCATCGATACCGGCGGCGATCGGTTCCCGGCCATGAGCCTTCCCTTCGGCGCCAGCCCCGAGGACGAGCCCGACCCGGTCCGGCAACTGTTGACCGAATACGACACGGCGATCGTGCTGCCGTTCCGCAGCGAACGGTCGCGCAAGGTCACGGGCATGGAATGGGAACGCAGGGTGCGTGACGTGAACATGGTGCGCAAGTTCCCCGCACTCCACACCGTCATCTGGCAGCGGGCGGACGACACCGAGACCAGCAAGCGCATCTGCCTCGAAGAGGACAGCCGGAACATCCGCGTGTTCGACGAAGGCCAGATCACGAGCGCACGGCCGATGGTGCTGCGCAACCCGCGGCGGCCCGCCCCTGAAGGTGCGGGTGCCGGCGACGGCTCAGGCTGACGGACCCTCGTCCGGGAACAGCCGTTCCATGATCGTCTGCGGTCCGCCTTCGGCGATCGCCGTCTCAAGGACCTCCAGCAGGGCGGGATCATACTTCGCCGACTCGGCCTTCAGGATTTCCAGCGCGCGCTCCGGCGTGTTGGCGGGCCTGTAGGCGCGCGGGCGGACGAGCGCGCAGAAGGCGTCGGCCAGACCCAGCACCCGCGCGGCACGGGGGATAGCGTCGCCGCTCTCGCCCTTGGGATAGCCGGAGCCGTCGAGGCGCTCGTACATCTGGCAGACCGTCTCGCGGACCGGATAGCCGAAGTCGAGGCCGTCCAGCATGCGTTCCAGATGATCGACATGCCGGCGCAGCGTTGCCGTTTCCTCATCGGTTAACGGACTGCTCTTGCGCAGGATGTCCTTCGGCACGAAGAGTTTGCCGATCTGGAAAAGGCTGGAGCAGATGTCGATGGTCTCCGCTTCCTCGACGCTCAGGGCCGCGCGGCGGGCCAGGTCGACCCCGAGCTTCCGGACGAACGCCGATTGCCCATGCAGGTAGGGGTCCGAGAGCTCGACGGCTTTCAAATAGGCGACGATGGTCTGAGCGGCGGCCTGTTCGCGGCGCATGGCCGAAAGCCGCTCCTCGGTGCGGTCATGGATGACGGTGAGGAAGCCGCCGGTTCCGCCATCAAGGCTGGCAAGCGGCACCGCCTCGATATCGACCAGCGTTTCGCCGTCCGCGATGGCAAGCTTTTCATTGAGCGGGCCCTGATCTGTGATGCCGGCCGCCCGGTCTTTTTCGCGCGTCCGAAGACGTCCCGCCAGGCCTGCGTCGAATAGGTCGTCACTGGTCTTGCCGACAATGCTGTCCGCATCGTGGCCGGTCAGCCGGGCGAAGGCCGGGTTGGCCACAGTGTACCGCCCGTCACGGCCCTTCAGCGCAATGCCATCGGTGATCGTCTCGTTGATGCGTGCCAGGAGTTGCCGTTGCGCATCGATGCGAAGAGCGGCGGTTTCGTGCTGTTCGGCCATGGCCTCGTTGAATTGCCGGGTCTGGTTCAGCCACAAGGCGATCATGACGAGTATCAGGAACACCATCAGCGCAAGTGTCATGGCGATGACTGCCCGGCGATCCGTTTCAAGCGGAGCGAGAGCGATGCCGGTGGGGAGTTGGACAAGCAAAGTCCACGGGCTGTTTCCGATCGCGGTCGCGGCCGTATAGACCTCTCCTTCCGCGCCATTGCCCGGGGTGGCCGCGAAAGTACCCGGTGCGACAGGCGCATTGCCTGACTGGCGGGTGACCAGTGCGCCGGACTTGTCGCGGGATACGGTCACCTCCGGATCTCCAGGGGCGACAAGGCTGTAGCGCTCGGTCCGGTCGAACCATGGTGAAGGTGCGAGGAAAGCCGTGAGATCAACGGCCACGGATGCCTGAACCAGAAGTGCGCCCACGGGCGCTTTTCCGGCGCCGCCGGGCGACGCGATCGGCAGGATCAGGTCGAGGACGTGACCGCCGTCACTGCTAAGCACAAGGATCGTCGATGCGTCAGGCTTGATGAGGCCGCGCGCGGCGGCGCCTTGAGCGTCGGAAACCGGGGCCGCACCGGCACTGCCGAGGAGGGGAGTTCCCCTGGCATCGAGCAGATGGGCCTGCTTCAGGCCGTTCTTTTCGACGAACTCGGTGAGCACGGTTTCGACGTAATTCTTCTGTTGAAGCAGGTAGAAGGGCAGTTCGCTGGCGGCGTCACGGCTGGACGTTTCCGATGCGAACAGGGCAACCAGTTCGCTTTTCACGATCTCGGCCGGCAGCCGGGTCAGGCCGTCGAGCCACGTTGTGATCACCTGGGCCCGGCCCGATCCGAGCAGCTTCAAGCGCTCCTCGACATCGGCCTCGATCGCCGTCCTGCGGTTCTCCATGTAGATCGAGCTCGCGACCGCGCAGGCGGCAAGCAGGGTCGTCAGGCAGACAAAGAAGAACGCCGCGAAAACACGGCGGCGCGGGGCGGAGGGTTCAGTCGGCGAGGCGGACAACGCGGTCGTCGGAGGGTTGCTGTGCTGAATTTGATCTGTCGCCATTCACGTATTGCGCAACGAACTTCCGTTTGATGTCGGGCGTCGTGATGTGGGCCCAGCGTGTGGTCAGGTTGACCGAGTAGACCGCTTCGTACTGAAGCACGTACTGGTGGGGCACCGGCTCGTCGAAAAGACTGTCCATAATGAAGGTTTTGTTGTCAAGCTCGACCGCCAGAACCGCGTGCCCGATCTTGCGGATGGTGTCCATGACCACGACTATGCGTATCTGATCGTTGGAGAATCCGAGTTCGAGCAGGCTGAAGAACTTGACCACCGAATAGTCTTCGCAGTCGCCGGCAGAGCCCATTACCTGCCCCGGTGAGGCCCAATAGTCGGCCTTGCCGAATCGCACGTCGTCGGTGCGGTAGGTAATGGACCGGTTGACGAACCTGTTGAGCCGCCGCATCTGCTCGAGCTTCGGCAGTCCCTTGAGCGCCACGAGCTTCTTGCGCCAGGCCTTCAGGTGAGCCGGACAGCGAGAATCGCCGGCATCGCAATGAGCGTAGTTCCGGCGCTCGGCGGCAATCCGCCCGCGGACAAGGGCCCACTCGCGAATGGCCGACAGCTTGCCGGCCCTGAATTCGATCGAACCCAACACGCCAAACGGCGAGCGTTTCGGCTTGAGAGCCTCGCGCTTGGGCTTGCTGACAGGGACGGGAACGGAAGCCGCGTTCAGGGCGACACGGTCGCGCGCGGTCCGTTCCGCGCTTGCCGGAGCATTCAGGGAAGACTCCGCAGCACTGATCGCGGCGGCATCCACCGGGCTGAGCATGAGCGCAAACGCGCCCAGCACGGCAGCCGCAGAGGCCACGCGTGTACGCCTCGCGCTTTGCAAACGCTTAACCAAGGACTCAGATTTTTGGGTATTTGGCCCCCCAAGACGTGCTGAACCAAATATTAATCCCGCTTTATCTTTCCCGTAGTGCCTCGTCCCGCGCCTTGATGATTGGCTTGAGCAGGTAATCAAGGATGCTTTTCTTCCCTGTTAGTATGTCGACTGATGCGACCATTCCGGGAATTATAGGCAGATCTTCGTTACCTTTGCCTAAAGACGCCTTTTCTGTACGGACAGTGACGGTGTAGAAGCGTTCGCCGCTGACTTCGTCGAGCACGGTGTCAGCGGAGATCCGCTCGACCTTGCCCTGGAGCCCTCCGTAGATGGAGAAGTCGTAAGCGGTGATCTTGACCAGAGCGCTCTGGTCCGGGTGGATGAAGGCGATGTCGGCCGGCCGGATGCGGGCCTCGACCAGAAGCGTGTCGGCAAGCGGCACGATCTCGACGAGGTCCTCGCCGGCCTTGATCACACCGCCGACCGTATTGACATTGAGCTTGTTGACGATGCCGTCGACCGGCGAACGGACATCGGTGCGCACGACCTTGTCGGTCGCCGCCTTCATGGTTTCCCTGGCCACGGCGAGGTCCGCCTGGCGCTGGTTCAGTTCCGACTGTGCGTTCTGGCGGAAGACCAGGATCTGTTCGTCGATCTGGCGCTGCGCCTCGCGCATGGCGGATTCAAGCCGGGGGATGATCTTGCGGGTGGCATCGATCTGACCCTGTAGATCGGCAATCTCGCGTTGCAGGCGGAGAACGTCCGTCTTCGGTACGATGCCGGATTCGGCGAGCGGGGCCTTCAGCGTGTTCTCCTCTTCCGCGATCGAGAGGTTCTTCTCGAAGCGGTTGAGATTTGCCTTCTGCTCGGCGTGCTCCAGGGTCCGCTGCTCCAGCCGGTCCCTCAAGATCCCGATCTGGTTCTGGAGGTTGTCCTGCCGGACCTTGAACAGTCGTCGTTCGTTGGCAACGATGTCGGGAGCGTTCTTTACCAGGTCTTCCGGGAACGATATCGATTGCGATGCTCCACGGTCGTACTCCGATTGCAGCCTCGCGATCTGGGCGCTGAGGCTGGCCTGCCTGACTTTCAGCTCGCCGAGATTGGACGCAAAGCTTGTGTCATCGATCCGGAGCAGGACCTGGTTCTTCTTGACCGTGTTGCCGACACGGATCGCAAGTTCCTCGACGATGCCGCCTTCAAGACTCTGCACGATCTGGATCTTGCTCGACGGCACGATCGTGGCGTCGCCGCGCGTGACCTCATCGATCTTCGCGAGCGCCGCCCAGACGAGAAAGACGATGAACAGGCTCGAGACTGTAAACAGAAAGATGAAGGTGATTTTCGGTGGGCCCTTGAACGCAGCCGCATTGATATCGCTGGCATAGTCCAGGTCTTCACGCTCGACATACATACCGCACCGTCCGCAGAAATTGTCGCCTCAAACCGCCTGAAAACTCAGAAAAACACTGTTCAGCCGGCCGCTCCGCCCAAGCGAGCGCGGAGTATAGCGCACCGCGGCGCCCGCCGGTATCACACTATATCAATTTGGTTAGCGGCCGCGGGAGTACAACCCCATCGCGCCCTAGGCCAGCCAGTCATCCTCGAAGGGGAAACTGGTCAGGTTCTCGTATCCCGTCTCGGTCACCACGACCTGATCCTCGAGCTTGACGCCGTTGCGCCCGCCGACGGCACCGATATAGGCCTCGACACACAACGTCATTCCGGGCTTGAGGACACCGTCATAGGAGGTCGCCTCCATATCTTCCGGGTAGCGGATGCAGGGATACTCGTCGCACAACCCGACGCCATGGAAGACCACGCCGTAGCGCTGGGCCCTGTACTCCTCGGGCAGGCGGTGCGCCTTCTCCGTCAGTTCCAGAAAGCCGGCACCGGGCTTGAGCAGTTCCCGGTTGGTCATGATGTGCTCGTAGGCGACCTTGTAGAGAGTCTTCTGATCCTCATCGGGCTTGCCGTCGCCGACCAGCCAGGTGCGCGACAGGTCCGAACAGTAGCCGTAGGGACCGACCAGATCGGTATCGAACGCCAGGGTGTCGCCGTCCTGCATGATGCGCGGGCCGCTTTCCTGAAACCACGGATTGGTGCGCGGGCCGGAGGACAGGATACGGGTCTCGATCCATTCGCCGCCGCGCCTGATATTGCCGGCGTGGAGAACCGCCCAGAGCTCGTTCTCGGTGATCCCCGGACGGGTCGCGTCCTTCATCTCGAACATGGCCGCCTCGCAGGCTGCGATTGCGCAGCGCATGGCGTTCAGCTCGTTGGCGTTCTTGATTTCACGCGCGTGCTCGGTCAGTTCCTGTCCGTTCTGGATCTCGAGACCCAGCCGGTCGAAGGCCCGAACGCCGGCGATCTCCATCTTGTCGACCGCGACCCGCCGGTTGCCACCGCCGTGTTCGCGCACAAGGTCGTCGATCTGGCGGGCGAATTTCTCCGCGTGCTCGTCAGACCTGTCACCGGACTCGAAGTAGAAGAACGAAGCGCCGTGGCGTACCTCGCTCACCAGCGGAAGATGCGCGGAGAGATGTTCGCCGGAGTGGAAGTCGAACAGGGCGACATGGCCGTCGGCGGCGACGAAGCAGGCCCGGCACATGTTATGCGTGACCCAGAGCTGCATGTTCGTGGAGTCGGTGGCATAGCGGATGTTGAGCGGGTCGAACATCACGATGCCCGCGTAATCGCGGGCGTGCAGTTCGTCGAGAATGCGGCCGAGCCGGTACTCGCGCAGGGCGGGCAGGTCGGGCGGCGTGATGCCGAGCGCTTCCCATTCGGCATAGGCCATGGGTGTGGGGCCGATTTCGACCCGGTCGTTCTCATCAGGCGTTCCGTCGGGCCGCATCGGCTGAGATGCGGGACGGCGGGTCGGATCGATCTTGGGATCCGAAACCGAAAACGGCGAGTCGAAGTTCATCAGCGTTTCCTCTCAGCGCGGTGCTTATTGTGGCTGCGCCGGCTGTTGCCAAGCCATCAGAACGGTAGCTGAAACTTTTGTTTTGGGACTGTCAATTCGAATTTGCAGGCGGATCAGAAGGCCCTATTTCCCGAGGAATCCTTCAAGCACGTTCACCGTGTTAATGCCGATGTCGTCGACCGCATAGCCACCCTCCATGACAAACAGGGTTGGCAGGTCGAGCCCCGCCAGACGCGCGCCGCAGCGCAGGAAGTCGCTGGAGGTGAGCTTGAAGAAACTGATCGGATCGTGCTCGTAGGTGTCGACGCCGAGCGAGACGACGAGAGCCTCGGCACCGAATTCCAGGATACGACGGCAGGCCGAATCGAGGGCCACGCTCCAGGCCGCGTAGGGCGTGCCCGGCGGCAGCGGATAGTTGACGTTGCAGCCTGCTCCGGCCGCAGCGCCGGTCTCGTCGGCGTAGCCGAGGAAATGCGGGAATGCGTCCTTGGGATGTCCGTGCAGCGACAGGAAAAGTACATCGGACCGCTCATAGAAGATGTCCTGCGTGCCGTTGCCGTGATGGAAGTCGACATCGAGAATGGCGACTTTCGATGCTCCGTCGTCGAGGAAGCCCTGGCCCGCGATCGCGGCGTTATTGAGAAAACAATATCCGCCGAACAGGTCGATGGCCGCATGATGACCGGGCGGCCGGCACAGGGCGAAGGCAGGCCCGTCGCCCGCGGAGATCAGTTTCTGGGCGGTCTGGGCCGTTGCCGCGCTTGCCTGTGCCGCCAGCCACGTCCCCGCCGTGATGGTCGTCTCTGTGGCCATGGCGAAGTACCCGAGCCTGCCCTCGATGTGATCGGGCTCGCGCTGCCGCATGCGCCGGGCGGGGAAGACAGGGGGAATGGCTTCCGCTTCGTAGCCCGCCGCCTGCCATTCGTCCCAGACGCTTTCCAGGAACGAGAGATACCGCGCGTCGTGGAGACGGCGCACCGGCGCCATGTCGAGCGGCTCCGGTGCGGCAGGCGGTTCGAACCCGCGTTCTTGAAGCCGGGCCAGGATCATGTCCATGCGGCGCGGCATCTCGAAGGGCGGAACAAGACGGCCGCCGTCGAGTTCGGCCCTGGGGTCATGCAGCCTGTGGTCTTCGCTGTAGACGGTCTTCACGTTGTCCGGCTCCCCAAGGTTTTCAGAACCGGCTCATGCGCTGACTGACGCGTTCGAGGAAGGCCTTGCGCGAGTCCGGTGTCGAGCTGTCGATCAGATAATGGGCAAGCCAGAGTGTCTTGCAGCGCCTGGCGCAGAGCGCCCGTATTCCGGTCAGCAGCGTGCGGCGGCCCGGATGGCCGATGAAGAGCATCCACCAGCGCGGAGACCCGCAGGTCGAGATTGCCGCAATCTTCCGGATGTTGGTCATGAGCGGTTTGATGTGGTCGTTGCCTACCGGCATCGTGAAGGTGACGTGCGGGATCCAGACCCGGTCAAGCCAGCCCTTGAGCATGGCCGGCAAACCGTACCACCAGGTCGGATAGACGAAGACGAGCGCTTCGGCCCATTTCAGATGCGCGAGGTGATCGGCGACGGGCACTTCGTTGTCGCCGGCGTCGTGATAGTGCTCGCGTTCCTCCGCGTGCATGACCGGATTGAAGCCTTCACCGTAGAGATCGATGAGTCGTGTCTCGTGTCCCGCGCTCTCAAGCGCCTCTGTGGCCGCATCCCTGACGGCGGCCGTGAAGCTGGCGGCGACGGGATGGCAATAGACGATCAGAACACGCATCAGACCCGATCCATCCGGCTTGCGACACGGCCAAGGAACCGTTCACGCGAGGTTTCGGTCGAGCGGTTCATGTCGTAATGGGCGAGGTAGTCGACTGATGCCTTGCGGTCCAGCACGAGCCGCAGGGTGCGCTTGACGATCCTGCGCGGCGGGTCGCCCATGAGCATGGCGCGCCAGCGCGCCCCGCCGTAGGTGGTGACGACGATGAGTTTGCGGATGCTCAGGAGGAACGGTTTGACTATTCCGTCTTCGAGCGTGAACGAGACGCCGGGCAGGAAGACGCGGTCGAAATAGCCCTTCAGGATGGCCGGAAATCCGAAGTTCCAGACCGGATAGACGAGGACCAGAGCTTCGGCCCGCCTCAGCCGCTCGACATAGGGTGCGACGGTCTCGGTGTTGCGTGCGGTGTCGTGGTAGTTGAGGCGTTCTTCGGGACTTAGCGCGGGCTCGAACCCCTCGCCATAGAGATCGAGATCGTCGACTTCGTGACCGGAGGTCGCGAGCCGCTCGAGAATGGCGCGGTGCAGGGCCGCGCAATAGCTGGTATCGACCGGATGGGCGTAGATGACATGTACCTTCATGGCGCCCCCTGCAGCCTTCATGCCGTGCGATGAAGCCCGGGGAAGAGGTAGAGCTTGTCGCTCGAGAAATCGAAGTCCGGATCGTCCCAGGCGATCATCTTTCCGGGATTGAGCAGTCCCTTCGGATCAGCTTCGCGCTTGAACGCGAGCTGGACTTCGTCGGTCTGCTTCATGCCGCCTTCCTCCAGCGTGTAACGGTGCGGGTTGAAAATCGGACAGCCGTTGTCCTCATGCAACCGCATTATGTCCTCCAGCCGCTGGGCGGTGGTGTAGCGCACCAGAGGCAGGCCGAAACAAGTGATGTTGCCGTCGAAGCGCACGAACTCGAGATGCCCCGGCACTTCCTCGCCGAACAGTTCAGTCATCTTGCGCACCAGATCGATCTGGTTCGGGAACGGGTACAGGACCTGGAGATAGGTGATGGTCGGATCGACGCGCAGGGCCCTGAGCGTGGTGTGGTTCCATGTCAGCTCGAATACGGGAGACAGGCCCTTGAGACTCTCCGCGGTGTCCGACCGGAACAGGATTTCGCCCTTGTCCTTTGCCGTGAAGGTCAGGAAGGCGTCGACCGCGTGTGGCGCGACCATGACGGCGACGATGCTCTTCTCGCGCGGGATGAATTTCTGGTAGCGCAGGAAATAGTCGTGCGGCACCGGTGCCGCGATCGGGGTCACCAGCTTGGTCAGGATGCCGTCCTGTCTGGCCAGCGCATTGCCGTATTCGGCGCTTGCGATGAAGTCGTCGAAACCGACCAGGACGTCGACCCAGTCGAAACTCTGGGTCAGCGGAATCTCGACCTCGGTGATGATGCCGTTTGTGCCGTACGCATGGCTGACCTTGTGCAGGTCCTCGCCGGTGAGGTCGAGAATGCGCGGTTCGGCCTCCATGGTCACGACACGCAGGCGGATAATATTGCCGAGATCGCGCAGGCCGCCCCAGTTCACCGATCCCACGCCACCGGACCCGCCCGCGATGAAACCGCCGATCGTGGCGGTGTTGTAGGTGGACGGGAACATGCGCATTTCCTGGCCCGACTCCGCGCGCGTCGCCCTGTCGATTTCAGCCAGGATGGCACCCGGCTCGACCACGAGCCGTCCCGGCGCGATCTCCCTGATCGCGGTCATCTTTGCGAGATGCAGGATCACGCCTCCCGAGAGCGGCATGGCCTGGCCGTAGTTGCCGGTGCCCGATCCGCGCGTGGTCACGGGGATGTCGTGGGCGAAACAGGCCTTGAGCACGCGGACGACCTCCGCTTCGTCGCGCGGGGTCACGACGAGGTCGCCGGTGACGTCGTCGAGCTGCTCCTTCAGGACCGGGCTGTACCAGAAAAAGTCGCGGCTGCGCTGGCGGACGATGGCGGCGTTGTCCTCGATCTCCAGGCCTTCGAGGTCCTTCCTGAGGGCGTCCAGCGCTGTCATCGGGTAACCTCCATTAGATCGTCGAGCTCAGCGTAGCTCGGCAGATGTCTCTCGACCGGTGCGCCCTCACGCAGGATCAGCCGGTCGGACTGCGGACGCGCCAGCAATTCGGTGTAGCTGCGCGCCCGGAACAGCACGAAATCCGCCGACAGGCCGACGGCGATGCGTCCGGTCTCCGGCAGTCCCATGATGTCCGCGGGCGTGCGGGCGATGGCGTTCGGCCAGTCGGCGACGGGATGATCGAGATGCAGGATCCGGGTCGCCTCCCGGAACACCTCGAGCATGTCGAGATCGCCGTAAGCATAAAACGGATCGCGGGTATTGTCGCTGGCAACCGCAACGTCGATGCCGCGCGCCTTCAATTCGTGCAGCAGCGTCACGCCGCGCCAGCGCGGCGTTACCCCGGTCCTGCGGTCCTGGAGGTACATGTTGCACATGGGCAGGCTGACAACGGCAAGCCCCGCCTGGGCCACGCGGTCGAGGACGCGCAGGGCCTCATCGTCGGGCTTGCGGGAAAGCGAACAGCAGTGACCGACTGTAATCCGGCCCGGAAAGCGGTGCTCAAGCGCTTTCTCCGCGATCAGTCCGAGACCGTTCGCGGACGGGTCGTCGGTCTCATCGGCATGGAAATCGAGATCGAGGCCGCGGTCCATCGCCGCGGCGAACACGCGGTCGAGCAGGGTTTCGACGTCCGGCGCCATGTAGGCCACCGTTCCGAGCACCCCTTCCGACTTTGCAACGAGATTGGCGATTTCGTTGAGGAAGGCGACGTCCTCGGCGGCTTCGATGCCGAACAGGCTGACCGCCTGCAGGTCGATGCGCCCGCGCCACTCGTTGCGCATTTCACGGAAGACGGGCCAGGAGATGGAGTGCTGCGGCGGAATCGAGTCGAGATGCGTCCGCAGGGCCCGTGTGCCGTGCGCATAGGCGCAACGAAGCGAGAAGTCCATGCGGCGGCGAACGTCGTCAGCGGACCAGTTCGCTTCCCGGTCCGCGCCTACCGATTCCAGAGCACCCGTGAACGTGCCATCCGGATTCGGCTTGCGCGGCCAGATGTGCCCCTTGTCGATATGAGTGTGCATGTCGGCGAAACAGGGCATCACGATGGCCGATCCGAGATTGACCTCGTGGGTCCCGAGTGCCACCGGGCCACCAGGGGTGCCGATGGCGGATATCGAGCCTTCGCTGACAAGGATGTCGACGAGGCAGAGTCCGTCTGCATCGGCGAAGGTGATGGTGCCGTCCAGCAGACACTGGGGCACGCGCGCGTTGCGCAGGGCGACGGACTGACTGCCGTCGAATGTCGGGATCCCGTCCATCATGACATCACACGTCCCTCGACAGAGCGCTCTCGTGCCATTTGCGGAGCAGCAGATGGGACAGCATGGAAAAGAACCCAAAGATCAGAATGCCGGTGAAGGAGATCAGGATCAGGGCGGCGAACATGCGTGGCACGTTGAGCCGGTAACCGGCTTCCAGGATCCGGAAGGCGAGCCCCGAACCGGTGCCGCCGGTGCCGGCCGTGAATTCCGCCACGATGGCGCCGATCAGTGAAAGTCCGCCGGCAATCTTCAGCCCGCCCAGGAAATAGGGCATGGCCGACGGCAGGCGCAGATAACGCAGGACCTGCCAGCGTGACGCGCCGTAGAGCTTGAACAGGTCGCGCAGATTGTGATCCGCGCTGTTGAGCCCGAGAGTGGTGTTGGACAGGATCGGGAAGAAGGCGACGATCCAGGCACAGATCAGGAGGCCGGCGGTCGTCGAGTCGACGTAGATGAAGATCAGCGGCGCAATCGCAATGATCGGCGTGACCTGGAGCACGACAGCGAAGGGGAACAGGCTCGCCTCTATCCACTTCGACTGAGTGAAGAGAACGGCCAGACCGACGCCGCCCGCGACCGCGATCGCAAGCGCGCCGAAGGTGATCTTGAGCGTGGTCAGCAATGCGGCCGAAAGCACGTCCCAGTCCGTGATCAGGGTTTCGATCACAAGCAGCGGGCCCGGAAGGATGTAGGGCGGGATTTCATTGATCCGCACCAGGGCTTCCCATCCGGCCAGGGCGGCGAGGAAGACAATGACCGGCAGCACGTAACGGCCGATCTGCTGCCTCCGCCGGGCGCGCTCGCGCTCGGCTTCCTGCCGGTCGACGCCAGTCTCTGTTGGCGGTTGCGCTTCAATCGCTGTCATGGCGCCAGCTCCATGGCTTCGTGCAGGGCGTCGGACGCTTCGCGGCAGTGCCGGGCATATTCGGGCGAGGTCCGGAACGCGTCGCCGCGCGGATAGGCCGCCTCGACCCCCAGTTCCTTGTAGACCCGCCCGGGCCGGGCCGCCATGACAATGATCCGGTTGGACAGGAACACGGACTCGAACACGCTGTGGGTCACGAAGATGACCGTCCATCCTTGCGTCTGCCAGAGCTCAAGCAGGTCGTCATTGAGCCGGAAGCGGGTGATCTCGTCGAGCGCGGCAAACGGCTCGTCCATGAGCAGCAGACTGGGCTTGGTGACAAGCGCGCGGGCGATCGAGACCCGCATCTTCATGCCGCCTGAGAGTTCCCTCGGATAGGACTTTTCGAAGCCGTCGAGATGAACCCGGGCAAGCGCGTCCATGATCTCGTCGGTGACGGCCCTGCGGCCGGCACCCTTCAGCTTGAGCGGCAGGTAGACGTTGTCGAACACCGTCGCCCAGGGCATCAGCGTCGGTTCCTGGAATACGAAGCCGATATCCGTGTCGCCGGCTCCGGCGGTGTGGCCCTCCGGCCAGTTTATGCGGCCCGTGGTCGGGTGAGTGAGCTCGGAGATCAGGCGCAGCGCGGTCGACTTGCCGCATCCCGACGGGCCCAGCAGGCTCAGGAAATCTCCCCTGTTGACGGTGAGGGAGAGATCCTGAAGCGCCACCGTTCCGTTGGAGAAGGACTTGCCGACGTGCTCCAGCGTCAGGAGAGGGCGCGGTGATGCAGCCTCCTGCGGCTGTTCAACCTCGCCGGCAAGCGTCTGCATGTTGCCTCCTCAAGCACAGACCGTTCGGAATGCGGTGCATCGGCGGCTCCGCTCAGTTGGCTCCGAGCTTCTTCTTGAGATCGAGGCCCAGCCCCTGGTTGACGAACTGGAGCGTGTAGGTGGCCTGGAGGTCGAGGCCCGGCTTGACCACGCCCGCCTTGACCATCTTGTCGTAGAAGCTCTTGTGGCGCGCGTCGGTCATGGCGCCGATCCCGAGCTTCATCGTGTCGCCGGAATCGACGATGCCGTATTCCTTCAGCTTGTTGATGGAGAAGGCGATCTGGGCATCGGACATGTCCGGGTTGTCCTTCTGAATCAGGGCATTGGCGGCCTTGTTGTCGCCGTAGAGGTAGTTGACCCAGCCGATGATCGAACCTTCCACGAAGCACTTCACGACGTCGGGCTTGTTCTCGATCAGCTCGTTGCGGGTCTCGATTGTCGTCGAATAGGTGTCGAAACCCTGATCGGCGATCAGAAACAGATTGGGCTTGAAGCCGCCCTGGGTCTCGATCGCGAACGGCTCCGAGGTGATATAGCCCTGCTGTCCCAGCCGCTTGTCGGCCAGGAACGGGGCCGGGTTGTAGGTGTAGGGCCGGCGCTGCTCCGGCTTGAACCCGAATTCGGAGATCATCCACTGGTACCAGCTCTGGTAGGCCTGATCGCCGACCAGCAGGTTGATGCCCTTGAGGCTCTCGAAGGTGTCCAGCCCCTGGCCCGGATGGGTCATGATGACCTGCGGTTCTTTCTGGAAGGACGCGGCCACGATCTTGATCGGGATCTTCTGCTCGATGGCGTTGAAGGCCTCGAGCATGCTGCCGCCCATGTGGAAGTCGATCTTGCCGGCGATCAGCAATGCGCGGTTGTTGACCTGCGGCCCGCCGGTCTTGATCGAGACATCAAGGCCGCACGCCTTGTAGGTGCCGTCCGCGACCGACTGATAGAAACCGCCGTGCTCTGCCTGAGCCAGCCAGTTGGTGCCGAATGTGACCTTTTCCATGGCCTGCGCGCCGAAGGCCATCGCGCCGAGAATGGCGGCTCCCAGCATCGCTGTCCTGCGAAGGTGTTTCATGATCCCGTCTCCCTGTTTTGTCCCAAGCACTTTGCAGTCCTGATTCCGCGGACATGGTCCGCGGAACTGCGCAGCTCGCGCACCGGCATTTCAAACGCCGGTCGTCGCGCTCCAACACTGCCTGGATCGTCCACCCGTTGCGGTTTTTCTGTTTGTGTCGTCAGCCGCTGGGCGGATTGTCGCCGCTCTAGAAAGACGTTGTCAATTGCCCGCCCGGTTTTTTACCGGCGGCGGATGCGGGAAAGCGGGAAACGGGAGGTTTCGGCGACGAGAGTGGCGAAGGCGCCGGTGACATGATCGACGATCGCCTTGCCGATCTCGGGTGTTGCTGCGGCGGCGTCTCCGGCGACGCCCGCCGGGTGAATGTCCTGGGCCTGCCAGGCGATGCCGACGCCGCCGAGGTATTGCAGACGCTCGTAGTCGCCCTCGATCTCGACCATGGCCGGGACGAAATCTTCAGCCTGGTCCATGCGCACGAGATCCGGGCGCAGGTGAAGCATGATCGAGGTTTCGACCAGGCCGCCGTGGATGCCGTGCCTGACCTCATGATCGGAAACCAAGCCTTCGGGCAGGCCCATGTGCCACCAGTTGCACATCACGGCAAGCATCTCGTGGCGCACGCGGAGGTCGCGGGTCACGATATCCATGATCTGGGGCTGGCCGCCATGGGCATTGATGAAGATGATCTTGCGGATACCGGCACGGTGAACACTGTCGCCGATTTCCGTCCAGTTCCGGATCAAGGTTTCCGCCGAATGCGTGAGCGTGCCCGGATAGGCCAGGTGCTCGTTCGACTTTCCGACTGAGGAGAGCGGCAGCAGAAGGGCCGAGAAACTGCCGTCGAGTTTCTGCAGACCGCGTCGTGCCATTTCGTCGGCGATGCAGGCGTCGGTGGCGACGGGAAGATGCGGACCGTGCTGCTCGATCGCCCCGACCGGTAGAACGGCGACGGTCGTCTCGGGATCGAGAGACTCGAAATCCGTGGTGGTAAGGTCTTGCCAGAAACGGAAGGCCGTCATTAGCGTCTCCTGGTGAACGGCAGAGAGGAGCAATCAGTCATGGCGGAACATCATACACCGGACACGATCAGGGCACCCTTCGCACAGTACAGCCACGGTGTCGAGGTTCCGGCCGGTGCGCGGACCCTGTTCTGCTCGGGCCAGCTCGGCATCGCGCCCGACGACCGCATCCCGGAAGACGCCGCGGGGCAGACCGAACTGTGCTTCGAGAACATCAAGGCGATCCTGGCGTCCGCCGGCATGACCATGGCCGACATTATCCGGATCAATGCCTATGTAACGGGCCGGGAACACCTGCCCGAGTATATGGCGGTGCGGGATCGTTACATCTCCTCGCCGCCGCCGGCGTCCACGCTCATGATCGTATCCGGGTTCGCGCGGGCAGAGTTCGTCGTGGAAGTCGAGGTGATCGCCGCCGCCGCGTGATCCGGTCTACCGGGCGTCCGCCGCGCAGCGGAAGCCGACCATGTTGAGGCTGATGTCAGGCGGATTGCCGTGACGGTAGCTGGTGCGCAGGCAGTACGGATTGTTGCCCCAGCCGCCGCCCCTGATCACCCGCCAGTCCGGCCGGCCGGGAAACGGCGTCGTGGTCCACTCCCAGACGTTGCCCGCCATATTGAGCACGCCGTATGGGGACGCGCCTTGCGGAAAACTCATCACCGGTGACGTCAGCCGATAACCATCGCGGGCATCGGCCGCACAGCATTTGACGGTGCCGAAATTGGCTGTCCTCTTACCATCCGGCGCTTCGGGCGCGGCGTTGCCCCAGGGATACTTGCGGCTGTCGGTTCCGCGGGCTGCGAGTTCCCATTCGTTCTCATCAGGCAGGCGCATGCCGTAACGGGCGCAGAATGCCCGTGCGTCGTTCTGACTGACCTGAATCACGGGGTGATCGTCCAGACCATCCACGCTCGAGCCCGGTTCATGCGGCGAACGCCAGGAAACACCAGGAATAGGCCGCCACTTATCGGTCCAGACAAAGGCGCGCCGGCCGTTTTCGGCTTCGGTGACATGACCGGTTTCCTTTGCAAAGCGCGCAAACTGCCGGTTCGAGACCTCGTGGCGCATGATGCGGAAGGCTTTGACCGTGACGTCGCGGGGCTTTTCGTTGGCGTCACCGTCCGGGTCGCCGATCGTGAACGTTGCACCTGGGATCGGCACCAGGTCCCAGTTTTCTGGCGTTTGTGACGAGGCTGGCGGGATTGCGGCGATTGCCGCCAGGGCGATGACGGCCGCGCAGGAACGGCGGATGTGCATGTCGGAAGACTTTCCCATAGGGAAAGCTAGCGGCAATCGCGACACTCGGAGATGACAATGTCGCGATCCGCGTTCCAGGTTTCCTCAAATTTCGGCAAAATCACGCCGATATTGCGAGAATTGCCACAAACGACTTAACTGAACGTCCATTTTAGATCCAAGGGTGTGTTTGGAATCGGGAATGGCACCCCATATGTCATGGACGGCCACCTCCGATGCCAAGGAAATAATGGAGTGAAGACCCATGAACGATAGAATTCTCCCCCAACTTGCTCTGGCCGCCGCGGTCGCAGGCTTGATGTCGATTGCCGGCACCAGTCCCAGCCAGGCCGGCAGTGTGCAGGTCGGGGTGCTTAACTGCACCGTCTCAGGTGGCACGGGTTTCATCATTGGGTCGACCAAAAACCTGATCTGCACCTTCAAGCATGCCGGCGGGCGCCGCGAGACCTATTCCGGCACGATCCGCAAGTTCGGGATCGATATCGGCAGCACCGACAGAAGCTACATTTCCTGGGCGGTGTTCGCGCCGTCGAAAAAGGTCCGCTCCGGCGCGCTGTCCGGCGGATATGGCGGTGTCTCGGCAGAAGCGACGGTCGGCGCCGGCATTGGTGCCAATGCCCTGATCGGGGGCTTTGACAAGTCCTTCACGCTGCAACCGCTGAGCCTTCAGGCGCAGTCCGGCCTCAACATCGCAGCGGGCATCGCGTCTCTCGACTTGCGGGCGCGCTAGGCCGGCCCCCCAACAGCAATTTCACAGACTTTAAGGCCTCCGGCAGAAACCCTGCCGGAGGCCTTTTCGCGCCGGCTTGCCCGCGCATTTCCAGCAATTGCCTGCGACCCGGCGTTAAGCGCCGATTAATCATAAACTGTGAAACTCCCTCAACGATTCGGTAACCATGGGGCTGGCGTGCCGCGCGGACCGCGATGTCCGCGGCGTGCCGGGGTGTAAAGATTGGTCGGAAATCCAGATACTCCGCTCGCGGAACAGTGTACCCTGGTCACGCGTCTGACCCACGACCATCTGTCTGCGTCCGCGCAGACAAGGGATGAGACGCTGCTCAGACTGACAGCGTCGATCGCTTCCTTCGATATCGTCCAGTACGTACCGGACATGAAGGCGCAGATCGATCCCGATCGCGAGCCGTTGGGAACCGACATCCGGAAATTCTTCGACTGGGTCTGCGCGGTGCTCAAGGCGCCGGATGACCGCCTTTCAAGCAGCGCGGCGCTGCTGGACAATCTGCGCGAAGTCGCGGTCCGGTCACTGCTCGACCGGCTCGATACGGCATTCGCTGACGCCATCACCGCCGGAGAGTCGGCTCAGGACTTTTCGCCGGATGCGAAGCAGATGGTCGAGTCGACGCTGATGACGCTTTCAATGGCGGCGATGACGGCGCTGCGCAGCGGTGCGGCCGACGTCGAAAAACTCCAGGCGAGCCTGCCCCGGGTGAGCGCCCCGCGGGCGGGCGGCGGCGAGCCCGATGACGTGCTGGCGGACATTGTCTCCGTCATGGACCAGGGCATGATCGCCTACGGTCCGGACGACAGGCTGATTCTGGTCAACGACCGGGCGCGAGAGCAGCTCGATATCCCGCCGGAGATGCTGCAGCCGGGATCACCCCGGCGGGAATTGATCGAATTCGGCGCAAAGCGCGGCGATTACGGGCCCTACAGGCCGGAAATCGTCGACGAAGTGGTTCACAATTTCCGGCCGGGCACGAGTTCGGTCATGGAACGGACGACGATTTCGACCGGCCGGGTCTACAGGGTCGTCAGCAACCCGCTGCCTAACGGCGGGTCCGTTGCCACATACACTGACGTCACCGAGTTGAAGGAGCATGAGCGCCAGATCGACGACCATGCCCGGGCCATGTCCGTCATCCTCGACAACACGAAGCACGGTATGTCGTGGATCGACGAAAACCTCATTCTCAGGGCGTACAACAAGGAGTTCATGCGCCTGCTCGATTTCCCCGAGGACGTGATCCGGATCGGCGTCCGCTTCGAGGACATCATGCGTTTCAATGCGGAACGCGGCGAATATGGCGAAGGGGATATCGAGGAGCAGATCGCCGAACGCGTCGAGCTGGCGAGGAATCCGCAACCCCATGCCTTCGACCGGGCCCGTGACGACGGCACGGTACTCAGAATTGAAGGGTATCCGGTGCCCGAGGGCGGCTTCGTGACGGTCTACATGGACGTGACCGAAGAACGTCGTCGCGATCAGCAAATGCGCGACCAGTCCGAGGCGCTGGAGCTGATCCTCGAAAACATGAAACATGGTCTCACCTGGTACGACGAGACCATGACGCTCAGGGCGTTCAATACGCAGTTCCTCAACATACTCGGGGTCGAAGAAGGCGCGCTTCAGATCGGGGATCCGTTCGAGAAGCACGTAAGAATCAACGCCGAGCGCGGCGAATACGGCGAAGGCGATGTCGAAGAACTGATTCGCGAGCGTGTCGACCTGATCGGCAAGTTCGAGCCGCATGTGTTCGAGCGGGAGCGCAGCGACGGCACCGTCATCCGCATGGAAGGATCACCGGTCGAGCAGGGCGGGTTCGTCACGCTCTATTCCGACGTGACGGAAGAGCGGCGTAGCGCCCGTCAGATCGAGCAGCAGAATGAGATACTCGAGTCGATTCTCGAGAACATGAACCAGGGCGTGTCCCTGCTCGATCCCGAGCTCCGGGTCGTGGCGTTCAATCACCAGTATCTCGAACTGTTCGGAATACCCGAGGACAAGGTGAAGCCCGGCGACCATCTGCGCAAGTTCTGTGAAATCTACGCCGATCTCGGTCATTACGGTGACGGTAATCCGCTGGAGCAGATCGAGACGCGCCTCGAAGAGGCGAAAATGTTCCGGCGCGAGACCGTGGAGCGCAAGCTGGGCAACGGCCGGTCGGTTTCGGTCGACAAGGTTCCGCTTCCCTCCGGCGGCGTTGTCAGCACCTACACCAACATGACGGAGTACATCCAGCGCGAAGAGGAACTGAAACTCCAGCGTGAGCGCGCGGAAGTTGCGCTGAAAGCGAAGTCCGAATTCCTGGCCAACATGAGTCACGAGATCCGCACGCCCATGAACGGCGTGCTTGGCATGACGGAGATCCTGTCGCAGACCAGTCTGGACGAGCGGCAGCGCCAGTGCGTGACAACGATCGCGGATTCCGGATCGGCACTCATTACGATCATCAACGACATTCTGGACTTTTCCAAGATCGAGGCCGGCAAGCTCGAACTCGATCCGGCGCCGTTCAACCTGAAGTCCGCGATCGAGGATGTGGCGACGCTGCTCTCGACCGGAGCGGACGAGAAATCGCTCGAACTGGTTGTCAGGTTCAACCCCGACCTGCCGGAACGTGTCGTCGGCGATGTCGGGCGCATCCGTCAGATTGTCACGAACCTGGCGGGCAACTCGGTCAAGTTCACGCACGAGGGATATGTCCTGATCGATGTCGACGGTGTGGTCGAAGACGGCGTGGCGAAACTCAAGGTGAACGTCAAGGATACCGGCGTCGGGATACCGGAAGAGAAACTCTCCCAGGTGTTCGAGAAGTTCGAGCAGGTCGACAATTCATCGACGCGACGGTACGGCGGAACCGGGCTGGGCCTTGCGATCACGAAGCGGCTGCTGGACCTGATGGACGGCACGATCGGTGTCATGTCGGAATATGGCAAGGGATCGACCTTCTGGTTCACGCTGGATCTTGAGGTGGACGAGAGCCGCCCAACGGTCAATCTCGCGGTTCCCGACCTGAAGGATTTGAGGGTGTTGATTGTCGACGACATCGACGTCAACCGGGACATTCTCTGCGAGCAGATCGCGAGCTGGGGTCTGATCCCGCACGCGGTGGCCAGCGGTCCGGCGGCGATCAAGGAACTGCAGCAGGCCTATGCTGCCGAAAGCCCGTTCTGCATGGCGATCCTCGACTTCCACATGCCACACATGGACGGCGAGCAACTGGCGCGGGAAATCCGCGGAGACGGCCGCATCGGCGAGACACCGCTTATCATGCTCACGTCCGTCGGCCAGAAGGGCGACGCCAAGCGATTCAGGGAAATCGGCATTGACGGGTATCTCGTCAAGCCGGCCCGCTCTTCGCTTCTGCTCGACACCATTTCAATGATCCTGGCGCGGAGCGGGCAGACTACGCCGGGTCCCGTGACCCGCCACACGGTGCGCGAGCACTACGAGGAGAATACCAAACGCAGCGACCGTCATTACCGGGTTCTGCTGGCGGAAGACAACGCCGTCAATCAGTGTGTCGTCGAGCAGATGCTGCTCGATACGCCTTACAAGGTGGTCATGGCGTCCAACGGCCGGGAGGCGGTCGAGATCTTCCGCAACCGGGGGGCGGATGTCATTCTCATGGATGTCTCGATGCCCGAGATGGACGGATACGAGGCGACCGAGGCAATCCGTGCGGTAGAGGCGGAGCGCACGATGATGCGGACGCCGATCATCGGCCTGACCGCCCATGCCATGGAGAACGACCGTGCCCGCTGCATCGCCGCGGGAATGGACGACTATCTGGCCAAGCCTGTCCGGATGAGCGCCCTGATCGAGGCGCTCGGCAACCATTGTACGGCGGACGATGACGACGCGGTGGAAACAGTTCAGTCCGCGCCGGCACTGTCAGAACCGGGAACGCCTGAGCCGGAACCCTCTTCCGAAGCTGCCCCGGCGCCAAGACTGAAGCTGACGCCGCCCGGGCCGGCGGAACCGGCAGAGCCGGCAGAGCCGAAGGAGGCGCCTTCGCGCATTCGCCTCAATCCCGTGGACCAGTCCCAGGTCTCTTGAACGGGACTTCAGGCGGCGGTCAGTTCGCCCCGGATCACGTAACGCAGAATCTCGACAATCTGTTCCGGTGTCTCGGCCACTGCCAATGCCGCGGCATCGACCTCCTTGAGGGGATGGGTCAGGGACGGATCGTGCATGACCACCAGCGGTTTGTTGAGCGCTGCGGCGTAGCCCGCGTCGAATGCCGCGTTCCACTGCTTGTACTTGTCGCCGAAACGCACAATGACGACATCGGAGCGCTCGATCAGGGTTCGGGTCCTGATGGCATTCAGCTTGGCGCCCTTGTGATCTTTCCAGAACGAAGCGTCTTCCGATCCGAGGATCGCAACGCCGCAGTCGTCGCTGGAGTCGTGATCGGTGACCGGTGCGGCGAATGCGACCGGCAGACCTGCTGATTCAATACCTTTTTGAATCTGCTCGCGCCAGTCGGTGTGAATCTCGCCGGAGAGATAGACGAGCCATTCGTCCATATCTAAAGCCTCCCTTTGGTGAAACGGAATGGATTGAAGTCGGTGATATAGGGCAAGGCGAGGCGGCTTGCCAGACGTATCCGCCACCCGGGCTAGCGTGCCCTGCTCACGGCCACCAGAGATCCGTCGCTCAGGCCGAGCAGGAAAACTGGGCCATCGGGACCGGCCATCCGTGCCATGTTCTCGGCGATCATGGCCGGCATGCGTATCGAGGCAAGTGTGACGACCTTGCCCTCCCTGATCTTCACGATCTGGAGCGCACGGCGGGATGCGTCAGGCACGGCAAGGTCGGCGATGCCGTCGCCGTCGCCGTCGACATCGGCAACGGCGGAGAGATTGAGATTTCGCGATCCGATGGCGTGATTGGAGAAGCCGAACTGCGACGCCAGCTTGACGAGCCGATTCTTTCGAAGCGACCAGAATTCGAGCGTGCCGCCGATATGCGGGGTGACGACGATTGCCACGTCGCGGGTTCCGTCGCCGTCGAAATCGGCAATCCCGGCGACGTTCAGCCACCGGTTCGCACGGCCGATCGGCGCGGTCCGGGCGATCTCGCGAAGCTTGCCGCCCTGCAGTCCGTAGACGCCAAGCGAACCGCCGGCATCGCGAAAGGCACGGATGGCGACGACCTCCGCGCGGCCGTCATTGTCGAGATCGGCAAGTCGCGGCGTGATGTCCTCGAATACGGCGCTCTCGGGCAGCCGGAAGACGTGGCGATCCCCCGACGCGCTCTCGGCGATCAGCGCGCCGGCCTCGACGGCGTCGCCCAGAACACCGTGACCGTACCGGCGCGTGGGCTCGGCGAACCAGGCCCGGACGAGACCCCGCCCGCTGCCGCTCGCGACCTCTCCATCCGGCAGACCATCCTTTGGCGCCGCTCGGCGAGGCGGTTTGCCGGAGCGTTCGAGGCAGACCGTTTCCGCGCAGGAGGTCGCCCGGTGCCAGCCCTTGTCCGTGCGCACGAACGGGCCGCCCCGGCCATGCCTGATCGCGGATGTCCTGACATCGGATATGCGCTCGATACGCCATTCGCCGGCAACGGCCACCGGACCTGAAGTTGTGAAGGCCGCCAGAAAAAGCAAGTGGCAGGGCAGCAGCAGCGAAAGACGTGTCAACATGAGGAAACTCTTTTGAAACCATACCTTACAGCGTCATAGGACAAATCATTCGGAGTTTGCTAGTGTCGAATCACCGGGTGCTAGGAGCCGGACCGGAACACCTTGCGGGCCCCGCGTGTTCCGTCCAAGGGACGTGTCTTGGATATCAAAACTTTACAAACGCTGGTAGCAATTGCTGACCACGGTTCATTTGCGGAAGCCAGTGACGCAATAGGACTTTCACAGTCCGCGGTCAGCCTGCGGATCAAAGCTCTTGAAGACCGATTGGGCGCGGCATTGTTCGACAGGGCCTGCCGGCCTCCGATGCTGAATTCCGAGGGCCATGCCTTCGTGGAGAAAGCCCGTGAGGTCGTCGACGCCTGGGAAGGCCTGATTACGGAATTCGAGCAGGCGCCGACGATCACGACCCTGAGGCTTGGCGCCGTGCCAAGTTCCGTGTTCGGAACGTTGCCGCCCGGCCTCATGCTGCTGCGGGAGGCGGAGCCCCAGCTCAAGATCCAGCTCACCACCGCCCTGTCGGACAGGCTTGAGGAAATGGTGCTCAAGAGGGAGCTCGATTGCGCCATCGTCAGCGAGACGGTCACGCTTCCGCCGGGACTGCGCTGGTACGATTTCGCCCGCGAGCAGTTGACGGTCATCGCGCCTGCCGGCGTCACGGGCAAGTCGGACACGGAGCTGTTTTCCGCGGCACCCTATATCCGCTTCAAGAAACACGCCTGGGCCGGGCAGCTCATAGAGCAGGAAATCAAGCGGCGCGGAATAAAGCTGAACGTGGCCATGGAGGTCGATACGCTTGACGGCATAACCCACCTGGTGGCCAGCGGCGTCGGCATCTCGGTGGTCCCGCAACGTCCGGCCGGCAGCCCGTTCCCGGACTCGATCCGCGCGGTTCCGTTCGGTGATCCGCCGGTGCACAGGGTGCTGGGCCTTATCGAGCGGGTCGACAACAGACGCGGCGCCATAACGGCGCTGCTGCACCGCGCGCTCAGTGACACGGCCGATCAAATCTATTCCGATTAGAGAGTAGTTCGCGCGGGAATCCGGGCCGCCCATCCATTGATTGAGCATTTCTCAATCAAATCTTTCGGAAATTGATCTTGCTCAAATTGCGCAGGGAGTGCGACCCTGTCCGCAGCACGTTCAACCTGCCTAATTTCCGGGAATTACAGAATGTTTGAACTTACGGATGCCCAGGAAGCGCTGCAAATGCGCGCCCGGGACCTCGCCCGTGGCCATGTCGCCGCGCGGGCGGCGGAGGTCGACCGTACCGAGGAGTATCCTTGGGACACTGTCGAAAAGCTGACCGAAGCGGGCTTCATGGGAATGACGATTCCGGAGGCCTATGGCGGGCAGGGGCTCAGCTATTTCGACACCGTCCTCGTGATTGAGGAAATGGCCAAGGTGTGCGGCGTGACCGCGCGCATTGTCGTCGAGGGCAATATGGGCGCGATCGGCGCGATCCTGCGCTACGGCGACGAGCGCCAGCGCCAGGCCGCCTCCGCTTCGGTGCTCGGCGGCGACAAGCCGGCGATCTGCATCACCGAGCCCGGTGCCGGCAGCGCGGCGACGGAGATGACGACCACCGCGGTGAAACAGGGCGACAGGTATGTGCTTAACGGCACCAAGCACTGGATCACGGGCGGCGGCGTGTCCCGTCTGCATCTGATCTTCGCGCGCCTCGTCGAGGATGGCGAGTTTCAGGGCATCGCCGGGTTCATCGCCTATCGCGATGAAGACGAGGGACTCGTCCTCGGCGACCGGGAGCCGGCCATGGGCCTGCGCGGCATTCCCGAAACCAAGGTGCATTTCGAGGATCTGACTCTCGGGGCCGACCGGATCATCGTGCCGACCGAAGGCATCAAGCGCGGGTTCGCCGGTCTCATGAACGCCTATAACGGGCAGCGCGTCGGTGCGGGGACAGTGGCCATGGGCATTGCCCAGGGCGCATACGAGGTCGCGCTCGACTACACCAAGGAGCGCGAGCAGTTCGGGCGGCCGCTGTGCGAGTTTCAGGGTCTGCAGTGGATGCTGGCGGACATGCGCACCGGTCTTGATTCAGCGCGGCTGATGATCTGGAGTGCCGCGGCCAGCGCGCAGTCCGGCAACACCGGGTTTCCCGATCCGCTCAAGGCCGCACAGGCCAAGCTGCTCGCGTCCGAGACGGCGATCAAGGTCGCCAACGATGCCCTGCAACTGCACGGTGCCATGGGCTATTCGCGCAACCTGCCGCTCGAACGCATGGCGCGGGACGCCCGCATGTTCACCATCGGCGGCGGTACGGCGCAGATGCTGCGCAACCTCATTGCCGGGCAGGTGCTCGACCGCAAGGTGCCGCAGACGCGCGACGGTTACGCAAAACTTGCCGGGCGGGAAGCCGCGCAATGACGACGGCATCGGAGGTCATTGCCGCCCGGCTGAGGGATGCCGGCTGCACCCATGCTTTCGGCATTCCCGGCGGCGAAGTGCTGTCTCTCATGGACGCGCTGCATCATGCGGGCATCAAAGTCGTGCTTTCCAAACACGAAAACTGCGCCGGGTTCATGGGCGAGGGCGTCCATCACGCCAACGGGGCGCCCGCGATCCTGTTCGCCACGATCGGTCCCGGGATCGCCAACGCGGTGAATGTGATCGCGAACGCCTGGCAGGACCGGGTGCCGATGATCGTTCTGACCGGCTGCGTGCCGGCGCTGGAGCAGCATACCTACACGCACCAGGTGTTCGACCACGTGAAGATGTGCGAGACGGTGGCCAAGGCCGCCTTCCGTGTCGAGCCGGGAACGGCGGGGGTGATTATCGACAAGGCGCTGGCGATCGCGTGCGAGGGACGGCCAGGCCCGGTCGTGCTCGACGTGCCGATCGATGTGCAGAAAGCGGCGTATGACGGCTGGCACACCCCGCGCCGGGCGATGCCGGTGGCAACGGTTCCGGCCGAAGGCGCCGACCTCAAGGCCGCGAGGGCGTGGCTCGCCGAGGCCGAACGGCCGGTCATGATTGCCGGGGTCGACGTGCTGACCCAGCGGTCGGAGGCCCAGGTGGAGGCATTCTGCCGCCAGCATTCGGTCCCGCTCATTACGACCTACAAGGCCAAGGGCATACTGCCCGAGGACGACGACCTTTCGCTCGGCGGAGCCGGCCTGTCGCCGAACGCCGACGCCGTCCTGATGCCGCTGCTGGAGCAGTCGGACCTGATCCTGCTTGCGGGCTACGACCCGATCGAGATGCGCATAGGGTGGCGCGATCCGTGGCCGGCCGGCGCGCGGGTGGTCGACATTTCAGCGGAGTCGAACACGCATTACATGCATCAGGCCGCGATCAACATTGTCGGCGACGTCGGGGCGACTCTCGAGGTGATCGGGCGCGGCGTCGGGGAAAAACGGACCTGGACGGGCGGAGAGATCGACGAGGCGCGCCACGCCCTGCGCACGCTCGGCAGAACGGACGAGGAGTGGGGACCGGCGGCGGTCATCGACGTCTGCCGCGACGTCCTGCCCCGCGATACCGTCATCACCGTGGACAGCGGTGCGCACAGGATCGTGCTGAGCCAGCTCTGGGAGGCCTATCAGCCGCGCGGCGTGCTGCAGTCGACCGCGCTGTGCACCATGGGCTGCGCGGTGCCGCTGGCGATGGGCCGCAAGATCGCCGAACCCGACCGGCCGGTCGTGGCATTCGTGGGCGATGCCGGTCTGGAGATGTTCCTCGGTGAACTGGCGACCGCCCGGGATCTCAAGCTCGGCATTCCGATCGTGGTTTTCATCGACGAGCAGCTCGGCCTGATCGAGCTCAAGCAGCGCGGCAACCAGATGGAGAACCTGGCCGTCGAGTTCGGTGCGACGGACTTTCCGGCCGTCGCCAAGGCACTCGGCGGCGAAGGAGTCTGGTGCAGATACCGCGAGAGCCTGTCGGTGGCGCTCAAGCAGGCGCTGGAGCGGGACACGTTCACTGTCATCGCGGCCGTGATCGGGTCCCAGGCCTATGACGGCCGGATCTGACGTGCGGAGCGGCAGTGGATGTCATGACGGACACTGAAGAGATCACGCCGGCGGAACCGGAGCGCGAACGCGTGGTCTCGATCTGGCGAGGCGGTGCCGACGGCGGTTTCGAGCGCTACCGGGTGCCGGTTCGCGAAAGCCAGACCATTCTCGACGTCGTGACCTGGGTACAGCGCCATATCGATTCCACGCTGACCTACCGCTTTGCCTGCAGGGTGGGCATGTGCGGGTCCTGTGCCATGATGGTCAACGGCATTCCGCGCTGGACCTGCCGGACCCATGTCGACAAGGCGGCCGGCGGCAGTGCGAACGGGCCATCGAGATCGCGCCGCTGCGGAACTTTCCGGTCATCAAGGATCTGGTCGGCGACATGGACCGAGTTCTTCGACAAATGGATCGGTGCTGACGGCCGGTTCGTGCCGACCGCGACCACGCGAGGACGATGTCGAGGCCGTTGATCCCGCGTCCGACGCCCCGCGTCGCCGCCGATGCCGGGATCGAGTGCATCAACTGCGCCGTCTGCTATGCGGCTTGCGATACGTGGCGGGCAATCCACGACTATCTGGGACCGGCGGCGCTCAACCGGGCCTGGACGCTGATGAACGATGATGCCGACGACGGCGACGGGAGCGGCATTTTGGACGGCGTCACCGGGCAAGGGTGGCTGCCATAACTGCCACAGCCATCAGAGCTGCACGACATATTGCCCGAACGGTCTCAACCCGACCGCCTCGATCGCCGGACTGAAAGCGGGCCATGACTGCGCGCGGCGCCTTCGAAGGGGAAAACTGCTGAGGCTGATGTTGGACTCTACGCCTCTACCTCGCTGCAGCGCCTCACCGCCCTGATCATGGCGCCGCTGGTGGATCGGCCATATCGCCGTGATGATCTACGCCGTGCAGCAAGGCGGCCTCGACGCGGCAGAGAGATTCTCGGGCGGACGCAGGGCAGCAGTCTTCTGGGGCGCGTTCTACGGGCTGTTTGTGGTCGCGGTCTCGATCCACGGCGCGATCGGGCTGCGCAACATCGCCAGGAATGGCGGGCATCGGGCATCGGCTGCGCGGCTCGATGCGGTCTGCACTTGACCTGGGGATCGGGCTTGAGTGGCCACTCGGCGGGTTGGCCGTCGCCGGTTTGGTGCTGACATGGTGGACGACCATGAAGCTATCGCATCGTCGACAGGCGCTTTGGCTGGCCTATATCCTGCACCGCCTGTCCGGCCTATCTGGCCCTGGCCCTGTTCCTGCCGGTTCATTTCTACGTGCTTGCCGCTGTCGCTGGAACGGGACCGAGACGCTCTCGACGGGTTCCTGCACCTGGACCGAAAGTCCGCTGGTCAAGGTGGCGGAGTTTGCGGGCTGGTGTTTCTGCTGGCCGTTCATTTTTTCGGCGGGCTGCGCCTGTTGGCGCTGGAATGGCTGCCCTGGTCGCGACGGCCAGAAGACCTACGCCGCGGCGCTGATCGCCGGCCGGCGGCTCGCTGTCCTCTCGCCTGCTCCTTCTTTCTGCAACTGCGGTGCCTGATCGGGAATGCCCCTGATGAGATGCAGATGATCGACCGGCACGACACCGACATCCTGATCCTCGGCTCGGGCGGGGCCGGGCTGTTCGCCGCGCTGCATGCCCATGCAATCCGCGCCAATCCGGATCTCGAGGGTTACGCTCGCGGTCAAGGGCCTGATCGGCAAATGCGGCTGCACGCGCATGGTCCAGGGCGGCTACAACGTTGCGCTCGGGCCGGGCGACACGGTCGAGCGCCATTTCATGGACACGATCGTCGGCGGCAAGTGGCTGCCCGACCAGGACACTGGCCTGGCGCCTGGTGCAAAGACGGCGGTCACGTGCGGATCCTGGAACTGGAGAACGAGATCGGCTGCTTCTTCGACCGTAATCCGGACGGCACGCTGCACGGCACAAGGCCTTCGCCGGGCAGACATTCGACCGAACCGTGCACAAGGGCGATCTGACCGGCATCGAGATCATCAACCGGCTGATGGAACAGGTCCTGGGCGCGCCCGATCGACCGGCTGGAGGAACATCGCGCCATCGCGCTGATCCCGACGGGTCCGGCGAGCGCCTGGCCGGCGTCCTCATGATCGACATGCGCACCGGCGCTTCCGTCTCGTTCAGGCCAAGGCCGTCCTGCTGGCGACCGGCGGCGGGCCGACCATGTACCGCTATCACACGCCCTCGGGCGACAAGTCCATGGATGGTCTCGCAATGGCGCTGCGGGCCGGGCTTTCGTTGCGCGACATGGAAATGGTGCAGTTCCATCCGACCGGCCTGCTCGCCGGTCCCGATACGCGGATGACGGGCACGGTGCTGGAGGAGGGGCTGCGCGGGGCGGGCGGATACCTGCTTGACGGTGATGGCCGG
>CBDHYJ010000010.1:0-42852 GCA_965275905.1 Hyphomicrobiales bacterium
AGATGAAGACGTCGATGATCTTCAGCTCCGGCTCGTCCATGCCGCCGTACAGATGATTCAGGAACATTTCCTTGGTCAACGTAGTGCCCTTGCGCAGGCTCAGCAATTCCAGCATCTGGTATTCCTTGCCGGTCAGATGCACGCGCTGGCCGTTGACCTCGACGGTCTTGGTATCCAGGTTGACCTTGAGATCGCCGGTCTGGATGATCGATTGCGAATGTCCCTTGGAGCGGCGGACAACCGCGTGAATGCGGGCGACCAGCTCATCCTTGTGGAACGGCTTGGTCATGTAGTCGTCCGCGCCGAATCCGAGGCCGCGGACCTTGTTCTCAATTCCGGCCAGGCCGGAGAGGATCAGGATCGGCGTGTTGACCTTCGCAACCCGCAGCGTCTTGAGCACCTCATATCCGCTCATGTCCGGGAGGTTCAGGTCGAGCAGAATAATGTCGTAGTCGTAAAGTTTGCCCAGGTCGACACCTTCTTCGCCCAAATCCGTCGTGTAGACGTTGAAGCCGTCTGACTTCAGCATCAGCTCGATGCTTTGGGCGGTAGCGCTATCGTCCTCGATCAGAAGAACTCTCATCTGAATCCCCTCTCGCGTGACCCATTCTGGGTTTTCCAACGCCGAATCGATTTCCATCCGGCGGCCGGGTGACACTTACAGATAAATCCAATCGTTAAGATATCCTGCAATTGGTTAACAAATTCTAATTCTCTTAACCAATCGAAGCGTTTCGACGTGGAATCGAATGTGGTTTCTTAGACGACCGACTGACTGAACCGAATTCGTGTCACTGAAAATCGCGTCTGGTACATCGCCCGCGACCGCAATCTTCAGTGCCCAATGGGCCAGAACAAGGTTTACGAACCCTTAAAGCCTTCGCCGCCATTATAGAAACGAAGATTTGATTCGTGTCTCCCAATTTGCATTCCGGTGAGTGGAAATTGGCCGGACAGGGGGCGAGAGGGTGATCAGTGCGGGCCTTGCTGAACGAGATCTCCGGCCTTTCGGCCATTGAGCAATATGGACGTGTCCATAGTGTGCAGGGGCTTCTTGTCGAAGTCGCCGGGCCGGTCCATGCCATGAGCATTGGGTCACATGTTACCGTTACCGGCAGAGGCGATGAGCCGATCGACTGCGAGGTCGTCGGGTTTCGCGACCGTCTGGCGCTGTGCATGCCGTTCGGGGTCCTGGATGGCGTCCGGATGGGGTGCCCTGCGCTTGTCAGCCAGAGCGAGCCGGCCATCCAGCCGGCGCAATCCTGGCTGGGCCGCGTTATCAATTCCAAGGGTGAGCCGATCGACGGCAAGGGACCCCTGACCCCCGGACCTGCGTCTTTTCCGCTGCGCAATTCACCGCCGCCGGCGCACCGGCGCTCGAGAGTCGGCGAACCGATCGATCTGGGTGTTCGCGCGCTGAACGGATTCGTGACCTGCTGCAAGGGACAGCGAATGGGCATTTTCGCCGGATCCGGTGTCGGCAAGTCGGTTCTGCTGTCCATGCTGGCGCGAAACACGACCTGCGATGTTTCCGTTATCGGTCTGATCGGAGAGCGCGGACGCGAGGTTCAGGAGTTCATCGAAGACGATCTCGGGCCGGAAGGGCTGGCCAGAAGCATCGTGGTTGTCGCCACATCGGACGAACCGGCCCTGATGCGCCGGCAGGCAGCCTACCTCACACTTACCCTGGCGGAATTCTTCCGCGATGCCGGTCGCGACGTTCTGTGCATGATGGACAGCGTCACCCGGTTCGCCATGGCACAGCGCGAAATAGGCCTGTCCGGAGGCGAGCCGCCGACCAGCAAGGGCTATACGCCGACGGTGTTCGCGGAACTTCCCCGACTGCTCGAGCGGGCGGGTCCGGGCGAGGGAACAGGGTCCATCACCGGCCTGTTCACGGTTCTGGTCGAGGGTGACGATCACAACGAGCCCGTCGCGGACGCGGTTCGTTCGATTCTCGATGGACACATTGTCATGGAGCGTTCGATCGCGGAACGCGGGCGGTATCCGGCAATCAACGTATTGCGGTCCGTCTCCCGGACCATGCCGGACTGCGTGCCGGAGGAAGCGCGTGCCGATGTGCAACGCGCGCGCCTGTTGATGTCGACCTACAGCGACATGGAAGAACTGATCCGTCTCGGTGCATACCGGCCCGGATCCGATCCGATCATCGACGAAGCCATTCACTATCATCCTTTGCTGGAAGCCTTTCTTTCACAGCAAAAGGGGGATTCGTCGTCTCTGGGCGACGGGTATGCAGAACTGGCACGGATCTTGAGTACAAATCCTGACAATTCCAACGAGATGCAGAGGCACGGGTCATGAGGTCAAAAGAGTCCCTAATTCGTCTTCATCGGTTTCAGGTTGACGAGAAGCGGCGTCACGTCACCGAAATTGAGACGATGATTGCTGATTTTTCGCGCAAACAGGCGGAACTTGAGCAACAGATTACCGCGGAACAGGAGCGTTCCGGGATCTCTGACGTAACCCATTTCGCCTATCCGACGTTCGCCAAGGCGGCCCGCGAACGCTGCGAAAACCTTGCGAAATCAATAGCCGAGCTCGAAGAACAGCTTTCCGCGGCCAAGGACGAGCTTTCCGAAGCCTACGCTGAACTCAAGAAGTTCGAATTGCTTCAGGAAAAGGAAAACGTCCGCGTGAAATCGGAGCTGGCGGCCCGCGATCAGGCGGAAATGGACGACATCGGTCTTGCGATGCACCGCAGAGGGTGACAGCGCAGGACGTCTGCCGGTCACATTGTTTCAATTCGGAACGTCCCCGCTTTGCCGGGGGCGTTTCATTTTGAGCCATGTCCAGGCCGCAGCCGGCTTCGGTGGAGGCGGTCGTAGTAGGGATGGGCCTGATCGGCGATCGACTGCAGAGCATCGTCGAGCACAACCGGGGGCCTGGCGGCCGGCGCCGCGAACCCCGTCGACTGTTCCACCGTGCCGTACCAATGCGCTGCCCAGACGCCATCGCTGTCCCTGCGGCCCGATGGCCAGTTCAACATGTCCTCGGTGAATGGAATCGCGCACCGCTCGCACAGGGCCGAGATCATGCCCGGCGGGTCCGCCAGCACGTCATCGGCATCTATCACCGGAGGTGCCGTGCCGGTCTCGTCGGCAATGGCATCGAATATCTCGGCCTGTTCGACGAAGCCGATATCGCGGAGGGTGACGTCAGCGCGTTTTGCGGCATAACTGGCCAGCACGGATTCGGGCGCACGGATCAGGAAGCAGTTGACCACACCCGAAAGCCAGCTCCGGTCAATTCCGGGCAGCATGTGATGCGTCATATGCTTCTGGTAAAAGACACGGGTTCCGTCCGGAACCGGTCCTGTCACGCGGTCAATCACTGCCCGCCAGTCAGTCTCGCCTTCGGCGATCACCGCGTCGCGCATCGGATGTTCGAGACCGGTCATCTCCAGGTAGGCGGCATAAAACGGCTCATCCCATACAATCGTGTCGGAACGGTTCTCGAAGGAGCGCATCATGGCGGTCGAGATGTTGCGCGGGCCCGACCACATCGCGATTCTCTTTACGGCGTCTGTCATGGCCGAACGGTCTCGCGTTCAATCAGGTCCCTGTAAAGCACGCGCAGCCGGGCGGTGACCGGTCCGGGCAGCGCGCCGTGCTCTTTCGCTCCCGGCTCACCATTGATCGGACGCCCGTCTATTTCGGAAACCGGCGTCAGTCCTGCGAACGTTCCGGTGACGAAGGCTTCGTCGGCGCCGTAGACATCCGTCAGGCTGAAATTGCGCTCGAATACAGGGATGCCATCTTCCCGCGCGACGCGAATGATGTTGCCGCGCGTGATTCCTCCAAGGCAGTAATCGCCGGTCGACGTCCAGACCTCGCCGTTGCGGACAATGAAAAAGTGCGTGGAATTGCACGTCGCCACAAAGCCATGGGGGTCGAGCATAAGCGCCTCGTCGGCACCCGCCTTCGCCGCCTGGATACAGGCGGTAATGCAGTTCAACTTGCTATGGCTGTTGAGTTTGGGATCCTGGACGTCCGGATATCCCCGCCGGACATGGACCGTGAACAGGGAAATGCCGTTGTCCAGCGTCTCCGGAAGCGGATTCTTGTGTTCGGGAATGATAACGACGGTAGCAGGCGTGATCGTCATGCGCGGATCCTGATATGGCGTCGCCTTGATGCCGCGGCTGACCATGAGGCGGATGTGAACCCCGTCCTCCATGTTGTTGGCCGCAATACAGTCGAAGAGCCGGCTCTTCATCTCCTGAGGCGTGACGGCGATATCCAGGTCGATCGCTTTCGCGCCTTCGTAGAGCCGGCGGATGTGCGCGTCGAGAAAAGCGATGCCGCCATGGTGGAGGCGCAGGCCCTCCCAGACGCCGTCGCCAAGAATGAACCCTGAATCGAACACGGAAACCGTCGCTTCCGCCCGGGGCACGAGCGTGCCGTTTATTGAGATGAGAATGTCCTTGTTGCGTGGATCGTCAACATAGTCGTGGGTGCCCTGAGCCATGGGATCTCCCGGATAAGTCTCTTCTGTTTTCTCCGCCATGGCCGTTACGGCGCTGGGTGCGGCCTTGAACGATGGACCATGGTGTGATCATTTGGAACACAAAATCGAACCCGTGAATTCAAGGGATTTCGCCATGCCTTCATTCGATATCGTTTCCAAGACCGACCTCGCGGAGGTCGACAACGCGCTTAGCAACATGTCGCGCGAAATGGACCAGCGCTACGACTTCAAGGGATCGCACTGCTCTGTCGAGCGTGCCGAGCACGTGCTGACCATCAAGGCCGACGACGACCTGAAGCTCAAGCAGATGCACGAGTTGCTGAAAGGGCATCTGACGCGGCGCAAGGTCGACGCAGGCGTGCTGGACTTCAAGACGCCGGAAAAGGCAGCCGGCCAGTCGGTGCGTCAGGAAGTCGTTGTGCGTGAGGGGATCGACAAGGAACTGGCGAAACGGCTGGTCAAGGACGTCAAGGGCTCGAAGATCAAGGTTCAGGTGGCGATCCAGGGCGACGAACTGCGGGTGACCGGCAAGAAGCGGGATGATCTCCAGTCGGTGATCCAAATGTTAAAGGGGCTGGATGTGGGCCAGCCCCTTCAGTACGTGAACTTTCGCGATTGAGCGGAGCGCTCAGGCGAGTTCGATCACCTTGTGCTCTTCAGGACGGAGCATGCGCACGCCATCCGGCGCGGTGGGATCGACCTTGAAAGTGGAGATAAACTCGAACTGTTCGGTCTTGCGCAGGCCGAGCTTCTTGATGGCCAGTGCCAACGCACACTTTGCGAGGGCGACAGGCCCTTCGAGCGACGTCGAGCGGGGCTCCATCCCGAATTTGCGGCGAAGATAGCCGTTGGCATAATAGACGCCGTATTTGCGTTGCGCTTCGGTGTTCAGGAATTCGGTCGTCAGCGAAACGTTCAGGCCGTCCAGGTTATCCACGCGGTGCGGCGCATTGAGCGGCCAGGATACCGTGTCGCCGGCTTCCAGGATGTACGAGTTCGCGCGCGCGTCCCAGTCGGGGCGATAGTCGAGAGAGTCTTCCTCGGTCTCGCGCAGCACGATGCTTTCCATTTTCTGATCGGGAAGGAAGGCCGGATCCTTCGGGTCCCAAAGCCAGACCTGCTTGCGGCCGCGCAAGTGCCAGAGCGCGATCATCGGAACGTCGGCATGGCAGTGCACCTTGGCGCCGGGCGAAGAAATAAGAAGGCTCGTGTTGTGGCGCCAGGAATTGAAGTCCGGGTTCATAGCCTTGATCTGGCCGAACGCTTCTTCGACCATTGCGCCGATCTCCGGAGCATTTTTTTCGATATGGTGAAGGCTCAGCCAGATGTGCCCGTTGCGGATTGCGTTCAGCACCTGCTGCCCGGGCAAGCCGTCGATCTCGCCGTCACGCCAGAAGCGCTGCTCGCCTTCGCGATTCATGGTGTTGACGTTGTAGTGCGCGCGGGGATACCGCTCGATCAGTTCGGCCAGCTTGTCGTCCGTGAACAGACCGCTTTCGACAAAGTTGTGCTTGCAGGCCACTTCGTGCTTGCCGTAACGGTCGGCCTGGCTCTGGTCCATTTCAAGCCACTTGCGCATCTCAGGATCTCCTGTCGTGTGTTGCCGGTTTCCGGCATTCCCTGTTTCCACCCCGCAGGCGAACCGTCCTACCCGGCTGGGCGTCGTATCCGGTTGGCAGCAAGATCGATGCCACAAAAACGTGAACATGCCGTTATGCCGGACGCGGAAAAGGCCAGGCATTGACCTTTCGGCGTTCCGATTACTTCAGCTCTTTCAGATGGTTAGATTTGGTGTTGAGCGTCAGACCTGGCCCACGGTTTTCAACTTGGCCTGTGCATGAATCTCGTTTTGGGACACAACCACGGTCTGGCTGCGGAACCGTTCAACTATGGAACGCACAAACGGTCTGACGGCCGGACTGGTCAACAGGACGGGAAGTTCGCCTTTCTGCGCGGCTTCCTCGAACCGCTCGCGCACATTGGTGATGAATTCCTGCAGCTTGCTGGGCGGCATGGCAAGCTGACGGTCATCGCCCTGTCCGACCATCGAATCGGCGAAGGCCTGTTCCCATTCGGCCGACATGGTGAGGAGCGGCAGATATCCGTTCGGCCCCGTGTTCGCCGCACAGATCTGGCGGGCGAGCCTGGCGCGGACATGCTCGGTGATGGCGCTTGCGTTCTGGGTGAAGCCGGTCGCCTCGGCAATGCCTTCGAGGATGGTCGGCAGGTCGCGGATGGACACGCGCTCCGACAACAACGACTGAAGCACACGCTGGATCCCGGTGACGTTGATCTGGCTTGGCACGATGTCCTCGATCAGCTTCTGATGGACGTCGCTGAGCTCGTCCAGAAGCTTCTGGACTTCGGCATAGGACAGAAGCTCCGACATGTTGGTCTTCAGAATCTCGGTCAGATGGGTGGAAAGAACCGTCGCCGGGTCAACCACGGTATATCCCTTGAAGGACGCTTCGTCGCGGAGAGAGGCATCGATCCAGGTCGCCGGCAGGCCGAATGTCGGTTCGATCATCTGCGTGCCGGGCAGATCGACCTGGCCGCCGGAGGGATCCATCACCATGAACTGGTCGACCTGAAGGTCGCCTTCGCCGCCGAGAACCTCCTTGATCTTGATGGCGTAGTGATTGGGCTCCAGCTGGACGTTGTCCAGGATCCTCACCGACGGCATGACAAAGCCCATGTCGCGGGCAAGCTGCCGCCGCAAGGCCTTGATCTGGTCGGTCAGCTTGTCCTCGTCTTCGCTGTTGATCAGGGGCAGGAGGCCATAGCCCAGCTCGACCCGCAGGTCGTCCATCTTGAGCGTCGCCGAGATCGGTTCTTCTTCGGGCTCCGCCGCGGCCGCCTCTGTGGTCTGCTGGATCAATTCCTCTTCGACCTGTTGCGCCTGCGCCTTGGACGCCCGCCAGGCAAGCCCTCCCGCGGCACCGGCCAGGGCAAGGAACGGCAGCATCGGCACGCCCGGAAGCAGTGACATGGTCGCCATGACAAGCGACGACATGCCGAGCGCCTTGGGGTAGCCGGAGAGCTGGCCGAACAGCGCCTTGTCGGCGGCACCGTCGACACCCGCCTTGGAAACGAGCAGGCCCGCGGCGGTCGATACGATGAGCGCCGGGATCTGGCTGACCAGACCGTCGCCGACCGTGAGCAGCGTATAGGCCTGGCCGGCGTCCGCGATCGACATGTCGCGCTGGGCCATTCCGATGATGACGCCGCCGATGACGTTGATGAAGGTGATGAGCAGACCGGCGATCGCATCGCCGCGAACGAATTTCGATGCGCCGTCCATGGCGCCGAAGAAAGTGGATTCGTCCTCAAGCTTCTGGCGTCTGCGCCGCGCTTCGGTCTCGTCGATCAGGCCGGCCGACAGATCGGCGTCGATTGCCATCTGCTTGCCGGGCATTGCGTCCAGGGTGAAGCGGGCGGCGACCTCGGCAATGCGGCCGGAGCCCTTGGTGATCACGACGAAGTTCACGATCACCAGGATGGCGAAGACGATGATGCCGATGACGAAGTTGCCCTGCATCACGAACCGGCCGAACGCCTCGATGACACGTCCCGCGGCGTCCGGGCCCTCGTGACCGTCGGTCAGGATCAGGCGTGTCGAGGCAAGGTTCAGCGACAGGCGCAACATGGTCGCGATCAGCAGGACGGTCGGGAATGCGCTGAACTCCAGGGGTTTGTGGATGAACAGCGCGGTCATCAGGATCAGGACCGAGAAGGTGATCGATATGGCCAGCAGGAAGTCGAGCAGGGCCGCCGGCATGGGCAGGATGAGCACCACGATGATGCCCATAACGCCCAGCGCGAGGCCGAGATCGGCGCGCTGGAGCTGGCTGCCGATGTCTCCGAGCCCGTTCAGGAAGCCCGTGCTCGAGCCGGTCTGCGGCGCCCCGGATGCTGCCTGCGGTTCGTTGCTGGCGACGTCACTCATTTACTGGCAGGTCCCCGATACCGTCAGGACGCCAGCGGCTGGTGCTCGCCCGGTGCGGGGATCGGCACGCCGTCGGAACTGTACTGCTTGAGCTTGTTGCGGAGCGTGCGAATCGAGATGCCGAGAATGTTGGCGGCATGGGTGCGGTTGCCGAGGCAGTGGGACAGGGTCTCGAGGATCAGGTCTTGCTCGACCTCCGCCACGGTCCGGCCGACCAGGCTTCTCGTCACGGCTTCTGCGGTGGCGGCGGCCTGGGCGGCCGGATCGCGCGTTGCCGCGTATTCGGTCTCGTCGAGCCTGCTGCCGTCCGGCATGCGGATCGCTTCGACGTCGATCTCCGGACCGGTGGTGAGCAGGACCGCGCGGTGCAGCGTGTTCTCAAGCTCGCGGACGTTGCCCGGCCAGCGGTTTGTGACGAGCTGCTTGCGGGCCTCCGCCGAAATCGGCTTGGGGGCGAGGCCGTTTGATTCCGCGTAGCGCCGGGCGAAATAGTCGGCCAGGGCCATGACATCGGCGGGGCGGTCCCTCAGGGAGGGGATCTTGAGATTCACGACATTGAGGCGGTAGAGGAGATCCTCGCGGAAGGCGCCTTCGCGTACACTCTGCGCCAGGTTGCGGTTCGACGTGGCGATGATCCGGATGTCGACGGGGACGGGCCGGTTGCCGCCGACCCGGTCGATAACGCGTTCCTGGATCGCGCGCAGCAGCTTGGCCTGCAGACGGATATCCATCTCGCTGATCTCGTCGAGCAGCAGGGTGCCGCCGTTGGCTTCCTCGAACTTGCCGATGCGGCGGGCGACGGCTCCGGTGAACGCGCCTTTCTCATGGCCGAACAGCTCGGATTCCAGCAGGTTTTCGGGGATCGCCGCGCAGTTAAGCGAAATGAAGGGCTTGGCCGCGCGCTGGGACTTGCGGTGCACGTGCCGCGCCAGCACTTCCTTGCCGGTGCCCGACTCGCCGGTGATCAGGACGCTGGCATCGGATGCGGCGATCTGATCGGCGAGCTTGATCACCCGCGCCATGGCGTCGTCGCGATAGATCAGGGCATGGGCATCGTCGGCGACTGCCTCGAGGACGGCGGCGATGATCTCGGCATCCGGCGGCAGCGGGATGTACTCCTTCGCACCGGCCTGGATGGCGCCGACGGCAGCCCGTGCATCGTTGTCGACACCGCAGGCCACCACCGGAACATGAATGTGCTCCCGGTCGAGATGTTCGATCAGCTCGGCAATGTCGAGATTGACATCGACCATCAACAGGTCCGCACCCTTGCCGGAGCGCAGGCATCTCATGCAGGCCTCGATCTCGTCGGCATGGGTTACCTGTGCGCCTCGGTCCATGGCCATTTTTGTCGCCAGCGACAGTTGCCCGTTCAGTGTCCCGACAATCAGCAGTCTCATTGTTCCCAACTCCCAATCAAATCATTGCCGCCCGGCGCAGAGCCGTAGACGGTCAGCCCGTGTCACCCTTGATGATTTCCGTCATCGTGACGCCGAGGCGGTCCTCGACCATCACAACCTCGCCGCGCGCGACGAGCCTGTTGTTGACGTATATGTCGATCGCCTCGCCGATCTTGCGGTCCAGCTCGACAACGTTCCCGGCCTTCAGCTTCAGGAGGTCGCTGACGTCCATATGAGTGCGGCCGAGCACTGCCGAAATGTTGACCGGCACCTCGAAGACTGCTTCGAGGTCCGACGCGGTCTTTGTCGGGCCGTCCTCGTCGTCCGCTTCCGATGCCTCGGGCGTGTCCGCGGGTACCGCCGGATCCGCCGGAGATCCGTCGAATTCCGTCAGATCGACGTCCTGGCCTTCGCCTTCACTTTCACTCATCACAGATCTCCTTGATCGACCTGATCGATCCGATCGTCGAGTTGGGACGGCAATTCGGGCTTGCCGTCCTTGTGGCCCATGTGACGGGCAATGGTTGCCTCGATTTCGCGCCCTACAGCGGCTGCGTTCCTGGTAATTCCGCCGTCAGCCCATTCGATCCGGCAGTCGCCGATTTCCACGTCCGGCTCGGCTAGGACAATGAGCCGGCCGGCGAAACCCCGGTTCTGGGCGATCTGCTCCAGCCGCGGACTGATCTGTTCCAGCCAGCCTTCATTGATGCGGATGACGAGATGAGGGGTGTCGGAGAGATGTGTCAGGGCGTCGGCAAGGAGGCCCTCGATCTCCGCCGAAGGATGCTGCTTCATGAGAAAGGGAACCAGCCGGCGCGAGATCATCATCGCCAGTTCGCCGGCTTCAGCCGCCAGTTTCCGCCGTTCTTCGGCAAGCTGGCCGAGGGCTGCAGAAACACTGTTGCCGATGGCATCGAGCTTGGCGGCACAGTCCTGTTCGGCCTTGGCCAGAGCGTCGCCCTGACCGGCATTGTAGCCCTGGGCGTAGCCTTCGGCGCGGATCGCGTCCAGGTCGTCCTCGCTCAACGTGCGCGGCATCGATGCGGTCCCGTCCGCACCCGGTTCGAACACTGTGTCGAACATGAATTTTGCCGTGTCTGTCATCGTTCAGCGCATTCCGTACCTGAAGCCGATCAGTAGATCAGTTCGTCCTCGCCCTTGTTCTTCGAGATTGCGATCTCGCCGCGCGCGGCGAGGTCCTTCGCGATGTTGACCATTGCCGTCTGGGTTTCGTCGACGTCCTTCAGGCGAACCGGCCCGAGCACCTCCATGTCCTGACGCAGCATCTTTCCGGCACGCTCCGACATGTTGGTGAAGAAGAGGTCGCGCAGGGAGTCGGACGCGCCCTTCATGGCGAGAGCCAGCTTGTCCTTGTCGACATGACGCAGAAGCGTCTGGATCGACGGCGCGTCCAGCTTGGACAGATCTTCGAAGGTGAACATAAGTGCCTTGATGCGCTCGGCCGCGTCACGGTTGCCCTCTTCCAGCGCGGTGAGGAAGCGGCTCTCCGTCTGGCGGTCGAAACTGTTGAAGATCTCCGCCATCATTTCGTGAGCGTCGCGGCGGCGGGTCTGTGCCAGATTGGACATGAACTCGGTGCGCAGGGTCTGTTCGACCCGGTCGAGCACGTCTTTCTGAATGGACTCCATTGTCAGCATCCGCTCGACGACCTCGAGCGCGAATTCCTCCGGAAAGATCGAGAGGACGGAGGCGGCGTGATCGGCCTTGATCTTCGACAGCACGACCGCGACCGTCTGCGGGTATTCATTCTTCAGATAGGCCGCAAGCACCGATTCCTGGACGTTGGAGAGTTTCTCCCACATGTTTCGACCGGCGGGGCCGCGGATTTCCTCCATCACGGAGGCGACGCGCTCCGGCGGCAGAAACCGCATCAGCAACCGCTCCGTGGACGTGAAGTTGCCGGTCATGCCGGAGCCGGAATTCATCCTGGTCGCAAAATCGACGAGAAGCTTCTCGACAACGTCGGTGTCGACCTCGCCGAGGCGGGACATGGCAACGGAGATCTGGCGGATCTCCTCCTCGTCGAGCAGCTCCCAGATCTCCGTGCCGTGCTCAGCACCCAGCGTCATCAGGAGCAGTGCGGCACGCTGTGATCCGGTGAGATCGGTGTCGCCGGTAATGTCCTGCGTCACAGCGGCGTTAAAGTTAATCTCCGGCGCGAGAGTCTGCAGGATCTCCAGATCTGACTGTTCTATCTCGCCGCTCATGCAGGATCCTCCTGCAACCACTGCCGAACGATCGTGACCGCTTCATCGGGGCTGCCCTTGACGAGGTCGGCCACCTTGCGGACGGATTGCTGATGCGCTTCGCCGGCGACGGACGCGAAGTCGATCAGCGCGGCCGCCTTGTTGTCGGGCGCCTGCATCACGAGTTTCTTGGCTTCTGTGGGCGTGATCGGTTCGCCGTCGGGCGAAACAAGCTGCAGGTGCTCGGATCCCTCGACAGGCTCGCCTTCGGACGTGACGAGCTGCGGCGACGACGCATCGGCCACGGGCGGATCCTCGGGCGTGATGATGCGGCGGACCAGCGGCCGGACCACAAACAGCAGAACCAGAAGCGAAACGATCAGCAATACGGCCAGTTCGGCGATGTAGAAGTAGTCGTCCTTGGTGAGGTCGAATATTGACTTTTCGCCATTCGCGAGGGCTTCAGGGGTCGCCTCGGGCGCGAACTGCAGGTTGACGATCTCCACCTTGTCGCCGCGTTGCTGGTCAAATCCGATGGCGGTGCGTACCAGGGCGGAGATCTGATCAAGCTGCTCTTTCGGACGAGGCCCGTAAACCGGGTTGCCGTCGGCACCCTGGGTGTAGATTCCGTCGACGAGAACGGCGACGGACAGCTTCTTGATCCGTCCGGCCTCGGTGATTTCCGTCTTCGTGGTCTTGGAGATCTCGTAGTTGACCACTTCCTCGGTCTTCGACGCGGTCTGCTTGGATCCGGGGCCGGCATCACCGTTGTTGGCACCGCCGGGAAGTTCGTTGCCGACCGAAACCTGTCCGTTCCGTCCGGCGTCCTGGGCGTCGGACGCTTCTTCGCGTGTCTGCGTCGACCGGACGACCTGGCCTTCCGGATCGAAGGTATCGGACGTCTGGGTTATGCGGTTGTAGTCAATGTCGGCAGTAACCTGGATCCTGGAATTGTTCGGGCCGACCACGCTGTTGACGATGGACTCCAGTTCCCGCTTGAGCCTTCTCTCGAATGCGAGGTTACGCTCCTCCAGCGAACTCATGACCATGGCCTGGTCGTCTTCGCCAGCGCCGCTCGCCAGCAGGGTACCGTTTTCGTCGACAAGGGAGACCCGCGTCGGCCTCAGATCCTTGACTGCCGATGCCACCAGATGCTGGATCGCCTTGATCTGGCCGCGGCCGAGGTCGCCGCGCACCTTGAGCACGATCGATGCGGTCGGCTCGGACTTGTCGCGGGCAAACAGCTGGCGCTTCGGCAGGACCAGATGGACGCGCGCCATCTGGACACGGTCGAGCGCGCGGATGGTCCGGGCGAGTTCACCTTCAAGGGCGCGCAGATGGTTCAGGTTCTGAACGAAACTCGTTGCACCCAGGGTATCGCCCTTGTCGAAGATCTCGTAGCCGACGATGCCGCCGGCCGGCAGGCCCTCTTCGGCGAGGGTCATGCGCAGCCGCAGGACGTTTTCCTTGGGAACGAGGACGGTCGAGCCCTCGTTGCGCAGTTCGAACGGGATATTGAGGCTTTCCAGACGGCTGATCACCGCGCTCGAGTCGTCGATCGGAAGCTCGGTGAACAGCGGTGTCATCTGCGGTTGTGAAATCCGCAGCATGAGAAAGACGAAAAATCCAATCAGCCCGACGGCCACCGCGCCCATTGCGGCGAGCCGGGCGGTGCCGATCGTTCTACAAAATTCAATGAACCCACCCAAAACGTACAGCCCCTTGTTCGTTCGCGGTGTGCCGGGGCGGCCGGACAGAATCTCCGTCTTCCAGCCTCACCGGTCTCCACAATCGTGGCCGGGTGAGCGTGTTGCCTCGTTCCGCCCCGCCGGCCACTAGGCAAAAATTACCCAGCGATGCCTAAACAAGTTGTTAACGGAGCCGTTAACCAATTAACGGAAGCGGCAAAAATTGCCTACCTGGGGGGAAAGTGGCGGCAACATGCGGCAAGAATTGCCCGATGCCGTTAAGGGATCGGGCTGGCAACCTGCATGCTGAGCCGATCGAACCGAATCAATCGTCACGCGCAGCAAAGAAGCCGGCGTCTCCACCGGCTTTCTCGTTTCTGTCTGATTGTGCTGGATAAGCGGTCGCCGGCCTCCCGGGCCGCGACCTCTACTGGCGGTACTGCTGGATCCGCGTTGCGCGCAGGCCGGCCAGGCCGTGCCGGTCGATCGAGCGCTGCCAGCTCAAGTATTCCTCGACCGTCAGGGTGTAGCGCTTGCAGGCTTCCTCGATGGATAGCAATCCGCCCCGGACTGCAGCGACAACTTCCGCCTTGCGGCGGATGACCCAGCGCTTGGTGTTCTTCGGCGGCAAGTCCGCAATCGTCAACGGGCTGCCGTCCGGCCCAATTACGTAATTTACGCGCGGCCTGTACTGATCGGACATAATACTCTTATCCACACTACTAACTCCGCGGGGATCGTACCCAACACGCTTTAAAAAATGCCTAAGGCCCAGCGTAAAGAATTTCTGAACAGGTGTCTGATTTCGCTCCATTATTGGCGTTTTTGCGGCGTTATCGCGGCAATTTCGGGACGAAACGGTCCGCTGTCCCAACTTTGTCTAATTTGAAACGTCGGACACCGACTTGACGGCAGAGAATTTTATGTTCGAGCCATTAACGGTAAGGAACGGTTCCGCCGTAGTCAGATCGACCGCCTCGACAACGCCCGCGATGTTGGTATCGACATCGATCGACTTGCCGTCGGCATCCTTGGCGTCAATCGATATGCGGTAGGTGCCGTTGGGCGCCAGCGAACCGTCGGTGCGGCGACCGTCCCACGTAATGGTATTTGTACCGGCCTGCAGGGCCATATCCTGGCTGAAGACGACCTGGCCTGCGCTGTTCGTGACCGTAACCTTGGCTTCGGGACTGTCGGCCGGGGACGTGTAACTCCAGGCGGCGGTTCCGTTCAGCAATTGAGTTGTGTCACCCGACGCCGTCACCACCTTGCCGACGAAGCTGACCGCGCTGGTCACCGTGCTTGCCGTTGTCAGGGACCGCAGCGCTTCGAGATTGTCGTTGGTCTGGATTGATTGTTCGACACTGGCGAATTCCACCAGTTGCTGGGTGAACTGGTTGGTATCCAGCGGCTCCAGAGGATTCTGGTTCTGCAACTGCGTCGTGAGCAGGGTCAGAAAGGTGTCGAAGTCCCCGGCAATCGTATTGTTGGTGCTGCTGTTCTGGGTATTGCCCAGATCCGACAGGGCGGAAAGCGCGCTAATCTCCATAACAAATCTTCCTTTGCCTTAATTCATATCCGGATATCCACGCCGGTGGCTGAGATGTAGTGCCGGCCGGCCTCTGCCAGGTTCACGTCGTCCTGGCCGTCATCGGCGGCAAACGGGCCGTCATCGGTTCCGAACTCCTCAAGGTCGCTCCCGCCGGCATGCTGGTCGAATTTGTCCAGTGAGAAAGACACTGACTCCCTGTCGACGTCGAGACCGGCATCGGAGAGGGCCTTCTCCAGCGCCCGAGCGTCACGCTGAAGGAAGTCGAGTGCTTCGGCCCGTTCCACAACCATGTGCACACGGACGCGGCCCTTGTTATCCATCTCCATGGTGACGTCGAGCTTGCCGAGTTCGGGCGGATCAAGCCGGATCTCGAACCGGTTCACACCATTGTCGACGTTCTTGGCAATATGAAAGGCGAGGGTATGGACCGGTGCGGCGGCCTGTCCGCCAGCCGCTGCCGGCGCGATCCGTATTACTGTCGCGGTGCCGGATGACGAGCCGGTCTGGGATGTCCCGGTCGGCAGGGCGGCGGGGTCAAGCTGGGCAATGTCTGCGCCGCGGCCGCTGGCCGCCTGGGCTGCGTTTGCTCCGGGTGCCTGACTGAGGCCCCACGCCCTGCGAACGGCGAGCGCCCGTTCGGCAGCCCTCTCGCCCCGGACCGCTTCTTCCAAGGTGTCGCCGTCGAAGGCGCTCTCGAACTCATCGCCTTCTACAGCTTCGGTTTCGGCTGTGGCACCTTCTTCCGACGTGACCTGCTCCGGTGTCGCCGGTTCCGCGCCATTGAGCCCAAGGGCCTGGCCCGGACGGCCGGCAGCCGCGGCGGCGGCGACCGGTCCGGTCGCGGATGACGACGCCGTGGTGACCCGAAGGCCGGACGCTTCCTTGGCTGCGGCCGTCTGGAGTGCGGCAGTGGACTGTTCCGTACCGTCCCCGGTCAATGTGGCGGCCAGCGGATCGATGAATTCACCGACGGTTTTTGTCTGCGTATCTTCATGATTGTCGGCGGCCACCTGACCGTCCTGCTGTACCTCTTCTTCGGATTGCGTGGCAGCCGCGGTGTCTTCGCGACCGTCGCCGCTGTCATCACCGCCATTGGCTGTGTCCTTATCGCGTGCCTGGTTGTCGGCGGTGTCGGTACGGTCGTCCGCTTCGCTGCTGCGTTCCGCGTCGCGGTTGTCGGAAGGCTGGTCGTTCGATGTGGCGCGATCGGAGCGTGTTTCGCGCGCCGCGCGTTCCCGCGGCGCGGGCCTTTCAGCAGGCTCCGGACGCTCGCGGCGCTCGGCCCGCTCCGGCCTGTCGCGGTCCGGGGCGCCGCCGCGGTCGCGTGTCACCAGACTCAACTGGTCGTTGAAACCGCGTTCGGAGCGGCTTGAAGCGGGCGGATTGGCATTGTTGTTAGCAGCTTTCGCGGATCCGGAAGGTTCCGGTTTAAGTGCTGCAAGCAAGAGATTCTCCACGGTCCCAGCCTTTCTTTGCATAACTGTCGTTCGGACTGTAACGAGCAAGTTCCGGGCCAGACCGTGTGTTCTGGAAAAAATAGGAAAATCATATGGTTGTGGCGATTTCGTACGGGGCGTCGGAGTGGCGGTCCGGCCATCGTTGCCGGTTGCCCGGCAAATTGTGCAGGGTCAGCCGTGCGGTCATTTGGTGATCGTCGCCGGAATACCTATGTAATGGACGAGCGGCTATTGGGCGTTTCACGAAGATTGAGGCTTGTTTGACCGGTTTTTGCGGAACAATGCTGCATTGCGGCCTTGAATATTCGCTCCGGTTTGACCATAACCTCGCGAGCGCCGATACAACGGCCAAACAGTCTTTTGCGACGGAGCACTTGCGAACCGATGACTTCGGTTGAAGCATATGATCCGGTGACCGGGCTGAACGATCTCGATCTGCCTGGCCGTCCGGAGTCCACCCGTGTCGTGGTTGCGATGTCGGGTGGTGTGGATTCCTCCGTCGTGGCCGGCGTGCTGGCGGGCAGGGGATATGACGTGGTCGGCGTCACGCTGCAGCTCTACGATCACGGTGCGGCCGTACAGCGCAAGGGCGCCTGCTGCGCGGGGCAGGATATTCATGATGCGCGGCGCGTGGCCGAGAAACTCGGCATCCCGCATTACGTTCTCGACTATGAAGCGCGGTTCCGCTCTGCGGTGATCGAGGATTTCGCCGACAGCTATGCGGCGGGCGAAACACCGATCCCCTGCGTCCGGTGCAACCAGAAGGTCAAGTTCCGCGACATGTTCGACATGGCAAAGGACCTGGGCGCGGACGCGCTGGCGACCGGGCATTACATATCCAGCGGTCCGGCTCCGGACGGTTCGGGCCACCGCGTCATGTACCGTGCGCTCGACGAGGATCGCGACCAGAGCTACTTCCTGTTCACGACCACGCCGGATCAGCTCGATTATCTGCGCTTCCCTCTGGGCGGCCTGCACAAGACGGAGACCCGGAAGATAGCCGCCGAACTCGGCCTCAGCGTGGCCGAAAAGGCCGACAGCCAGGACATCTGCTTCGTGCCGACCGGCCGCTATACGTCGATCATCGAACGTCTTCGTCCGGAAGCCATGGTGGCCGGCGATATCGTGCATGTGGACGGCCGGGTGCTCGGCCAGCATGACGGCATCGTCAATTACACCATCGGTCAGCGTCGCGGCCTGGGCGTGGCCACGGGCGAACCGCTGTTCGTCGTGCGCCTGGACGCCGCCGGAGCACGGGTCATCGTAGGCCCTAAAGAGGCCTTATTTACGAGGAATATCCTGCTCAAGGACGTCAACTGGCTCGGCGACGGGCCGATCGAGGCTTTGGCCGGGACGGAGCAGGCTCTCTTTGTGAAGGTGCGGTCTACCCAGACACCCATGCCGGCGCGTCTGTCGGTGACAGACGACGGCGTTACTGTGACGCTTGACGAAGGCGACCATGGCGTGTCGCCCGGCCAGGCGTGTGTGTTTTATGACGGTCCCGGCAGCGGGGCCCGGGTTTTCGGCGGCGGCTGGATTGTGCGCACCGAAACCGAAGGCGGCTATGACAGCGTGGACGGACTTTCCGGGCGAGGCGAAAGCATGAGCGCCCGGAATATGGCTCTGTCCTGATTTCATCACGCTGACGGCCAAGCTTGAATTCTGCGGACAATGCCGCGTTGCGGCGGGAAGGAGAAATCTTGTCGAAGATTGCTGCCATCGATGCTGAGGCCGTGCGGCGCGCTTATGCGCGCTGGGCGCCAATTTATGACGTGACGTTCGGCAAGATCGCCGACGCGGGCCGGATCCGTGCCGTTGAGGCGATCAACAAGCGCCACGGCCGGGTGCTCGAGGTGGGCGTCGGTACGGGGATCTCTCTGCCGCGCTACAGCGACCATCTTGAAGTGACCGGCATCGACCTCAGTCCCGAAATGCTGGCCAAGGCGCGTGAGCGCATCCGGCGCGACGATCTTGATCATGTCGAGGACGTTCTCGAAATGGATGCCGGCGCGCTCGATTTCCGCGACGACAGCTTCGACACGGTGGTGGCCATGTATGTCATGACCGTGGTGCCGGATCCGGACCAGGTGCTGGCCGAACTGACGCGGGTGTGCAAGCCGGGCGGTCAGGTCATCATCGTCAATCATTTCAGCACGGAGCAGGGCGTGCGCGGTGCGATCGAAAAATATATGGCGCCGCTCTCGGCCGCACTCGGCTGGCGGCCGGACTTCCCGATCGAGATGGTGCTGGGCCAGGACGGCCTGACGCTGGTCGAGGAGAAGCCGCTGCAGCCTTTCGGCCTGTTCACCATGCTGCGCTTCACCAAGGACGACCCGTCGATTCCGCCTGCCGCCCGCGAGACGGTGAGACCGGCGAGCGCGCCGCGGCCGATCGACGAGGGTAGTGTCCAGGACGCGTCGGCCTGATCGCCGTAAAGTTTGACGGCGGGGCAGGGGATTGCGCTGCTGCCGCTTGACAGAGACGGGCGCTGGCCCTTATATCGCGCGGGTCCGGCACGACGCTTCGAGCGGTGGCGGACCCTTCAGGTAGTGGCGGGGTAGCTCAGCTGGTTAGAGCAGCGGAATCATAATCCGCGTGTCGGGGGTTCAAGTCCCTCCCCCGCTACCATCTCAATAAGAACTTTTCAGCTCAGGCATGGCACGGGCTTAGATCGCCCGTAGTCGGTGGATTTGGCACGCCTCGGGTGATACGCAGGCGTATCGGCGGGGCTTTATCCTCAGCCTCCAAACTTGAAGCTGAAGCGCCTTCCCCTGTTGGACCGGCCAGAGCCTTCGCCGGAATCGCCTCTCGAAGTGAACCGGAACTTGCCCTTCTCGCCGTTCTTGCACGAAAAGGAGCCGGCTCCCTTGACGCGGGATTCATACTGGAACCTGCCCGTGCATGACAGGCCGCGCTCGGTCTTGATCGTCAGCTTGCCCGAGCCGTCCATATAGCCGGTGGCCGAACCGCTGAAGCGTTCGTTCTTGCTGATCGACCCTGTAACGGGGAGCGTCATCTGGCAGCCCGCTGCGAATAACGCGGCGACAATTATAGCGGTCGGCTTGAGATACTGCATAGGCCAGCCCCATTCTCGATGTTGCCTGTTCTCCAGCCCGCAGTTCGATCAGCGTATCCTGTTTGCCGCGGACCGGCAACGCGTGCGGGCTCCACTTGCCACCAGTCTGAATGTGTTTCACGAGATGCTCACGGGGCACCACGGAAGCTGTCGAGTAGGCCCGGCGGGACGGTCCCCCGCTACCGGAATTCCCGCGTCGTTTCAGTTGGTTGGAATTCGTTTTGTGGGGGGCTCATCCCGCGGACAACGCCAGGTGACATTTAAACGTCAGAGCACCCGACAGATCGTTGCGATGATCGGGCAATGTTGCAGGTCAGATCTCGGCCAAAGGCCGCTTTCCCAGAAACTCGATCGGGCTCTCGCCGAGCGTTTGGCGGAACATGTAGCTGAACGCGCTGGACGACGCGTAGCCCATATCCAACGCGACTGACGTGACCTGCTGACCTGCCGCGAGCAGCGAAATGGCATGCAGGATACGGACGTGCCTCAACCACCTCGATGGCGGCATTCCGGTTTCCGAAATGAATATCCGCTCAACCGTCTTGCGGCTCGCCGGCGCCCCGGCCAGCCAGTCCTGGACCGACCGGACTTCGCCGGGGCTGTCCAGGGCAGTTCGTGTGAGCTCGCGGACCCGATGATCCTGAGGCATTGCCAACGAAAGAGGCACATCGCGCGCGGTGAGCAATTCGTGACGCAGGAGGAGATGCAGCGCGTCATTGTGATTAGTATGGCGCGCACCGGTGCCCTCGGGCATCGTCGCCATGAACAGAGCTCCGAGCAAAGGTGTCATGGCGACGACCCGGCATGCTGCGCCGAGTTCAGTCGACTCTTCGCGGTTCACATCCACATAGACCATGACGTTGTTGGAGCCGTAGCGCATCCAGTGATCCGTGTCCGGAGGTATCCAGACAGCCATGGCCGGGCTCAGCAGAAGCACACGGTTCGGGGTGCCGACATACATCGAGCCGGAGGCGGCTGAAACGAGCTGACCGAAGTCATGCGTGTGCCAGTCAGAGCTTTCACCGGCGCAAGGCCTGATCGTCTCGCCTTGATACCTGGGCCGATTGTCCAATACCGGGTGGACGCTTGCCGGAGTGCTCTTCGCAGTCATTGTTTGACGAATTCTCGATGTCAGATGCCTTTATTTAGACAGAACGACACACGGAAGTCTTCTATTTTTTGTGAGCATGCCGGGGATTTCGCCCGATTGTTCCACCGAACGCCGCTTCTGACATGAAACAGCGCACTCTCCTGACCTGGTTCGCCCTGGGGCATCTTGCCAATGACTGGCCGATTGCGGCCTTGTGGCTGATTGTCCCCGCGGCCGGTCTCGCCATGGCCCTCTCGCCGACGGAGGTCGGCCTTCTGTTCACCCTGCTGAGCATCGGCGGGGCACTTGCATACATCCCGGCCGGATTTATTGCCGAGCATGTGTCGAACCGCGGCCGGCTGCTCATTGCCACCTTCTGGTGGGTTGCCGTCGGCTATGCTCTGGCCGCCATGGCCAGCGGGTTCTGGAGCCTCGCGATCCTTCTCGCGGTGGCCGGGATGGGTAACGCAGCCTGGCACCCGATCGCGACCGGCGTGCTTGCGCGCGACAACAAGGAGAGGCGGGCATACGCGCTGGGAATACACGCCATCGGCGGTTCATTCGCCGAAGTGCTGGCGCCCCTGTCAGTCGGCTTTCTTCTCACTCTTGTCGATTGGCGCGGCGCACTCGTCCTCTCGGTTGCGCCGACCATCCTGCTGGGGCTCTGTTTCATCTGGGTGGCGCGCGCCGTTCCGCTTGTCGAACGGCAGTTGGTGAGCCGGCGAAACCTCCTCGACCTGCTTGCGGCGTGGCTTCACGCCAGCGGCCTGCGCATCGTCGGCACGATCTGCCTGTACAACATGGCCTTGTTCGCGATGCTCAGCATGATCCCGCTCCATCTGGCCTCCGTCCATGCGCTTGCTCCCGGGACCATCGGCATCATCTTCGCTGCTCTCCTGATCTCCGGCGCTCTCGCGCAGCCATGGGTCGGGCGAATATCCGACAAGACGGGACGCCGCCCCGTGCTGGTGATCGGCAACACAGTCGCGGGGCTCGCCGTCGCCGCCCTGGTGTTCGACCCGGGGTTCTGGCTTTCGGTCGCGCTCATGGGGGTGGGGGTTGCCGCGATGGACTCGATCCGCTCTGCAATGCTGGCGACCGCGGCCGACCACACGGACAACAGCCAGAGCATGTCACTCGGTCTGGCATTCACGGTGATGGACGGCATCGGCGCGGTCGGGGCCGTGCTTGCCGGGATCGCAGCGGAATTCTCGTGGCAGCACATGTTCGGGCTCGCCGCAGCGTTTTCGTTCGGCGCGGCGGCTTTGAGTGCAAATTTGGGGCGCTGAGGCATCTACACCCGGCAATCTTCCATGCAGGGCGCAAGTCGCATCGTGTCAGCCCGGCGCTGACCTCGAATGCGGCGAACGGACCGGTGCGCGGAAGTAGGCTGAGCGCTCGGTGTCTTCGGCATCGAAGGCGCGGATCACGCTTTCACGTGCCTCCAGACGTTCCAGCAGAGCGTTCAGATGCGGGTGGCCCGTGACCGCTTCCGGTTCGAGCGGTGCGTGGCGAGGCGCAATCAGGGACCAGCGCGCGCAGCCTCCGAGGTAGAAGTCGCACATGCTCAGCGCTTCGCCGAGCAGCCAGGGTCCACCGTGGTCCGCGATGGCGGCCTCAATCATGGCGAAGTGGGCCCGCATGCGTCCATGCACCACCGGCCTCGCTTCCTCGGCCAGATCGTCGCCGACGTATCGCGCGGTGTAGTACTGCAGTTGCGCGTCCGCGTGCAGTGTGTTTGAGAGAAAGTACAGCCGCTGAAGGAAGACCGCGCGCGCCTTTGCGTCCGTCGCAGGAGGGGCCAGGCGGCCGCTCCTCTCGGCAAGGTAGGTCAGGATCGCACCGGTTTCCGACAGCGTGGCCCCCGTGGCCACATCGGCGAGGACCGGAACCATGCCCCGAGGATTGAGGCGCAGGAATTCATCGCTGCGGTGTGCGTCGGCCCGCATGTCGACAATCTTGTCTCTGTATGTCGCACCGAGCTCTTCGAGAACCATGCGCACGACGTGGCTCGCACAGTCCGGGTAGGCGTACAGGATGTAACTCACGCTCGCCCCTTTCCTGAGATGATTGTTGAGACGCACTTTGATGCGCACGGTCACGATAAACCAAGAGACCGGTCTCCTATGTGCGAATACAGACAGGCAAGGGGCGGGATGCGACCAGGCGCAGGGCGCTATGCTTGTCCGGCTCAGACAGTATAATCGCGCCCGATTTCGTCACCCGGTCTGCATGCGTGCCCCCGGGATGGAGACGAACCGGCAAGAAGAGGCCGCGGGGACCGGACAAGCAATCGGGATTTGGCGGAAAGAAAAGACGAATGCCAGTGATAACAAACATCGACGATCTCAAGCGTCTGCACGAGCGGCGCGTTCCGCGCATGTTCTTCGATTACGTGGAGAGCGGGAGCTGGACGGAACAGACGTTCCGGGACAACATTTCCGACTTCGAGGAGCTGCGTCTTCGCCAGCGCGTGGCGGTGGACATGACCGGTCGGTCCACGGCCACGCAGATGGCCGGGCAGGACGTGGCAATGCCGGTCGCGCTGGCCCCGGTCGGGCTGGTCGGCATGCAGCATGCCGACGGCGAGATAAAGGCCGCACAGGCGGCGGAGGAATTCGGCGTGCCGTTCACGCTCTCCACAATGTCGATCAACTCGATCGAGGATGTGGCGGAGGCGACGAGCCGGCCCTTCTGGTTCCAGCTCTATACGATGAAGGACATGGATTTCATGTCGCGCCTCATGAAACGGGCGAAGGATGCAGGGTGTTCGGCGCTCGTGATCACGCTCGATCTTCAGATCATGGGGCAGAGGCACAAGGACCTGAAGAACCATCTGTCCGCCCCGCCGAAACTGACGGTCAAGACACTTGCGAATCTGGCGACCAAATGGGCCTGGGGCATCGAGATGCTGTCCGCAAAGCGGCGCACCTTCGGCAATGTCGTCGGACACGTGAAGGGCGTCTCCGATACGTCGGCCCTGGGCGCCTGGACGGCGGAGCAATTCGATCCGTCCCTGGACTGGAACAAGGTGGCCCGGCTGATGGAAGAGTGGGGCGGCACGGTTATCTTGAAGGGCATTCTGGATGTGGAGGACGCAAAGATGGCCGCCCAGCTCGGAGCCGACGCGATCATTGTCTCAAACCACGGCGGGCGCCAACTGGACGGGGCTCTGTCGTCGATCAAGATGCTGCGGCCGATCGTCGATGCGGTCGGCTCCGAGGTGGAGGTGCATCTCGACGGCGGGATCCGGTCCGGCCAGGATGTGCTGAAGGCCGTCGCGATGGGCGCGAAAGGCACGTATATCGGACGCTCGTTCGTCTATGGCCTTGGCGCGATGGGCAAGGCGGGGGTGACTACCGCGCTCAATGTGATTCACAAGGAACTCGACACGTCCATGGCGCTCTGCGGCGTGACGAAGGTCGCCGATCTCGGCCATCAGCAACTGCTCATTCCCGACGGATTCGAGGGCCGCTGGGAAGCCTGACGATCCAGATGATGCTCGGACAGAGACTTGCAGCGGCCATTTGCGGCACCGGCCTGATGCTGACATTGGCTGTTTCGGTCTTCGCGTTGCGCTGATGACCGAGGCCGGGATTTCAGATTGGGCTCGGCGCTGGGTTGACCGGACGCTGCGCGATCTTGGCCGCCAGTTCCGCTGGTCCTACCTGCCGCCGCTCATGGTGTACTTCGCCGCCGGCGTATCCGGCCTGACAGCGGTTGTCGGCACGTTTTTCGTGAAGGACTATCTCGGGCTGTCGGCCGCCTTCCTCGCCGGTCTCGCATTCTGGGTCGGCATCCCCTGGGCCCTGAAGATGCCGCTTGGCCATATCGTCGATCTGATCTGGCGGTGGAAGGCGGTGATGATCTATCTCGGTGCCGCGCTCATCGCTGCGGGCATGCTGATCATGTACGGCCTGATCACCGACAGTGCCGCGATGCAGGCCTATATGAGCGTCGAGGCCTGGTACGTGACCAGCGCGCTACTTACGCCTTCCGGGTACGTGATCCAGGACGTGGTTGCCGATGCCATGACCGTTGAGGCCGTGCCGACGGCCGATGCCGCGGGCCGGGTCTATTCAGAAGAAGAGTCGAAAGCCTTCCACACGACGATGCAGACCCTTGGCCGGTTTGCCATCATCAGCGGGCTGGTTTTCGTGGCTGCTCTCAACATCTTCATGTTCACCGGGATCGAGCAGATGTCCGAAGCCGACAAGGCATCTATCTACGCGGACATCTACCTCTCGGCCCTTGTCATTCCGATGATCTCGATCGGCGGTGTGGTGTTGGCGAGCATCCTGCGGCGGCGTCAGGCGCGGCGGCTGCGTGAACGCGGCCTCGACGAGCAGGAAATCGAGCAAATGCTCTACAGCGCGCCGGAGGACGTTCGGCCCAACTGGTGGATTCTCGGTGGCAGCGCGGCATTCGTCGTCTTCACCCTGGTGATGGGACTCCGGCAGGGTGCCTTTTCCCAGGAGATCGTGTTCGCCGGGTCGATGACCATCGTGCTGTTTCTGATGGCGCGCCTGTTGCGTTATCTGGATGCCGGCGCGGCACGTGCCCTGGTCGGCACCGCCGTGATCATCTTCGTGTTCCGCGCGACTCCGCTCCCGGGGGCAGGCGTGACCTGGTTCGAGATCGACGTCCTCGGCTTCGATCAGAGGTTCATCGCCATTCTCGGCCTGATTGCGAGCCTGCTGACGCTCGCGGGCATGGTCGTGCTCCGGCCGATGATGGCGAGCAGGTCGATCGCCTACATCGTTGCGCTGCTGACCATCGCAGCCGGTTTTCTCTCGCTGCCCAATATCGGCCTCTACTACGGGATCCACGAATGGACCGCTCCGCTCACGAATGGCGTCGTCGATGCACGGTTCATCGCCGTCATCGATACGGCAATCGAGTCGCCGCTGGGGCAGATCGCCATGATCCCGATGCTGGCCTGGATCGCGCGCAATGCGCCTTCGAACCTGAAGGCGACATTCTTTGCCGTGATGGCTTCCTTCACGAACCTGGCCCTGTCGGCGAGCAGCCTGGCGACGAAATACCTCAATCAGATCTTTGTCGTGTCGCGCGAGGTACGCGACCCAGCGACAGGCGACGTCACTGTCTCGGCGGATTACTCCACACTTGGTCTGCTGCTTATCTCGGTCACCCTGATCGGACTGATGGCACCCTTGATCACCATTTTCGTCGTGCAACGCAGCCGGCTCCGGACGAGCGAATAGGCTGGCCTTGCGTGCCGCCGCCGCATTTGTTTGGCCCATGCGGCGCCAAGGCAATTGACGCTGTGGCGGCCGGGCGGCGATCATCCAGTGTCAGCGCAAACGCAAGGACCGTGAGGTGACCAAGAACGCTCAGCAATCCGGCGGAAACGGGGCAGGGGAGGATGCCTGCATCGAGCAGCGTGTCCTGATGCTGGTCGACACGCTTGCCCGCGAACTCAACCCGAAGCGTCAGGTGCACGCGTCCCTTGAGGCCTCCCTGCAACGTGATCTCGGCTTCGACAGCCTCGGTCTGGGGGAACTGGTGCTGCGTGCCGAACGGGCATTCGGTCACCGCATGCCGGACGATTTCATCGGCCGGCTCGAGACGCCTCTGGACATCGTGCGCGAAGTGGGCAAGGCAGGCGGTGCGATTGGTCCCGGCATTGCCCAGAGCGCCGGGGGACTACCTGCAAAAACAACCGTGGCAGTGCCCTCAGCCGAGACAACCCTGACCGGCGTCCTCGAATGGCACGCGCGGCATCATCCCGACCGCCCGCACATACTCCTGTCCGACGGATACAGCGAAACAGAGACGTTGACCTACGGGGACCTTGCCCAATCCGCGGGCCGCATCGCCGCCGGAATGCGGGCCTGGGGGCTGGAGCCCGGCGAGCGCGTCGGCATCATGCTGCCGACGGGGCGGGAATTTTTCGAGGCGTTCTTCGGAACGCTGTTCGCCGGTGGCGTTCCGGTGCCGATGTATCCGCCGCTGCGGATGTCGCAGCTCGAAGAGCATTTACGGCGTCAGGCGGGAATCCTGAGCAATTCGCAGGCGGCACTCCTGATCATTCCCGTCGAGGGCAAGATGCTCACGACGCTGCTCGGCGCGCAAATCGACACGCTGCGGCGCGCATGTACGATCGATGATCTCCGTGAGCCCGATGTCGAGGCGTTCGCCGTTCCCCGGCAGGCAGACGATCTGGCGATGCTGCAATACACGTCCGGTAGCACCGGCGACCCGAAAGGCGTCATGCTGAGTCACGCCAACCTGCTTGCCAACGTCCGCGCCATGGGCGAGGCGATCGACGCCACGTCGGAGGATGTCTTCGTCAGCTGGCTGCCGCTCTATCATGACCTCGGTCTGATCGGTGCCTGGTTCGGCAGTCTCTATTTCGCGGTGCCGGTCGTCATCATGTCGCCTCTCAGGTTCATCGTCCGGCCGGAGAGCTGGCTGTGGGCGATCCATCGGAACCAGGCGACGATCTCGGCAGCGCCCAATTTCGCCTTCGAACTTTGCGTCAAGAAGATCGAAGATGCCGCGATCGAGGGACTCGATCTGAGTTCACTCAGGCTGGTGGCCAACGGTGCGGAGGGGGTCAGCGCCGAAACGCTGCGCCGGTTTACGGAACGGTTCGAGGCGTACGGTTTCCAGCCGGAAGCCATGGCGCCGGTCTACGGTCTTGCGGAAAACACCGTGGGGCTGGCGTTCTCCGAAGTGGATCGGGTGCCGATCATCGATCGGGTCGACCGCGAGCGCCTGTCGAAAGACGGCGCTGCGACACCGGCCGGTCCCGGCGACACCAATCCCATGGTGTTTGTGTCGAGCGGTGTCCCGCTGCCGGGCAATCAGGTGCGGATCGTCGATGATCTCGGGCACGAAGTTGCCGAGCGGCGGCAGGGCAGGCTCGAATTCAGGGGCACCTCTGCGACCGCCGGATATTTCGGCAATGCGGAGAAAACGAAAGCGCTCATTCGGGACGGCTGGCACGACAGCGGCGACCTCGCCTACATGTCCGGAGGCAACATCTTCATTACGGGCCGAGTCAAGGACATCATCATCAAGGGCGGCCGGAACATCTACCCTGAAGAGATCGAACAGGCGGTCGGCGATCTGGAGGGAATCCGCAAGGGCTGCGTTGCTGCGTTCGCCAGCGCGGATCCGGAAACAGGATCAGAGAGGCTGATCGTGGTCGCGGAAGCGCGCAGCGGCGATTCAGGTGTCTGTGAGGGACTGCAGAGCCTGGTCGCGGAAACGGTATCCGACATTCTGGGGATGCCTGCCGATGAGGTTGTCATCGCCGCGCCGCATGCGGTGCCCAAGACGTCGAGCGGGAAGATCCGCCGCACTACGACGTGCGAGCTCTATGAGCGCGGCAAACTGGGCACGCCCGTCCGCTCGCTCTGGCTTCAGGTCGTACGGCTCGGACTGCTGTCCGGCCTGCCGCGGCTCCGGCGGGCGCAGCGAATGGTGACCGACGTGGCCTATGCCGGATGGTGGTGGCTCGTGCTCGTCTCAGGCGCCGCGATAACATGGCCCGCGGTGATGGTTCTGCCGAACCGGCGGCTGCGTTGGTCCTTTGTGCGCGGGGCCGCCCGGCTGGTCCTCAGGTTGATGGGAACCCCGGTAAAGGTGTCCGGTGTCAGCGTTCCGGCGTCGGAAGCCGGCGTGATCGTGGTCAATCATTCCAGCTATCTTGATGCCGCCGTTCTGGCTGCGACACTCCCGGGCGAGCCCGTGTTCGTCGCCAAGCGGGAACTGGCGGACCAGATCATTGCCGGACCATTCCTCCGGCGCCTGGGCGCCTTGTTTGCCGACCGCGCATTTGCGCAGGCCGGCTTGCGCGATGCGGAAGCGTTCAAGGATGTCGTGATCGCGGGGCGGCAACTTGTGGTGTTCCCGGAAGCCACCTTTTTCAGGATGCCCGGTCTGCTGTCATTCCGCCTCGGGGCATTCTCCGTCGCCAGTGCGGCGGAGGCCGCAGTACTGCCGATCGTCATCCGTGGTACACGTTCAATCCTGCGCGGCGAACAGTGGTTCCCGAGGCGGGGGTCGGTCGAAGTCGAGATCCTTGATCCGATTGCCTCTGGCGGCGCGGACTTTGACGCGGCCGTCGCGCTCAGAGATGAAACGCGCAACGCCATGCTGGAGCGCTGCGGCGAGCCGGACATGGCGACGATGGAGGTCGTGTTTTCAAGAGATACCGGCGGCCGGCCCGGAGATTGACTGTCCCGGGCCGACACGAACAACGCCGAAGCAACACCGGCCGGGACTCTGCCCAGCCGGTATCGGAAACATGCTTCATCGGCAGATGTAACGCCAGCCGACGCGGAAGCAACGGGGCTGCCGGGCCCGGTTGAACGGCCGGTAGCGCTGGCTGTTGAAGGTGAGCGGCTGCGAACGCCGGTTGGCATTTCCGCTGCCGCGGCAGACGGTGGCGCTACCCTGACGGTACCAGTTCGAGTTGCCCGTGATGTAGCGGCAGACCGCCGGTGCGCCTGCGATCAGCCAGGCCTGGCGGTTGCGGAAGGACAGCAGGCACTTCAGTTCCGGCTGGCCCCAGTGATTAAAGCGGTTGACGATGTTCACGATATTCGCGCGGGACGCGCCGCGGCGATGCTTCTCGACATTACAGTAATTGCGCAGATGGCCATTGCTGACGCGTGTTGCCGCATCGGCGGTATCAGTCGTCACGACGAAGGAACCCACCAGGGCGGCAGCAGCAACGACAAGAGACAGTGTCTTGGACATTGGCTTGCTCCGTTGACTGGGCGCCCGAACCCACTCCCGGCGCCTCGTGACATTGGTCGCCGTGAGAACGGAAAAAGTTCAATGCAAGGCGCAGACGCGCCGTTTTGCCGAGATTACCGGGAATCGGGGGGTGCGACGGTCAACAGGTGGCTGTCGCAGCGCCGGCAGTCGGACGCGCCGAAACCGGGCAGGGCGGACGCCAGGGAGCCAGTGGCGAGCAGATCCGAGATGAGCGCGCACTCGTCGCCATTCTCGACCGGGCGTGCGGCCAGGGCAGCCGCTTGTGTTGTTAGCTGGTCGATATGCCAGTGCCGCTTTTTCTCCTGTCTGAAGTGGCGGGCGACCCGGGCGCGAATCCCGCCACCGCCTTTGGCACTTCCGGCATAGAGATACCAGCCGGGCCTGGTCTGACTTCTCCGGAGCCGGGGCCGGTTCACGGTGACCGCCCGATCAAGCCTGAGTGCCAGAAGGTAGGCGCCTTTGACAGTCGGAAGGCGGTCGGGAATTCCGGGCATGACCCAGTCGCCGTCGCCCATAACCTGAGTAACGGGCCGGATGAGGTCCACGGGCAATGTCACGGCAGAGGTCTTGGCCGGCCATCTTCATTGATGGCGACGAACGTGAAGACGCCCTCGGTCACCTTGACGCGTTCGCCGAGGCGGTCGCGCAGCACCCAGGCTTCGACCCGAATGGCGACCGACGTCGTGCCCGTCCGTTCGGTTTCGGTGTAGACGCATAATACGTCGCCGACATTGACCGGACGGATGAAGGTCATGGCATCGACAGCGACCGTGGCGACCCGGCCCTTCGCGCGCTGGCCCGCGGCAATGCCGCCGGCGATGTCCATCTGGGACAGGACCCAGCCACCGAATATGTCGCCGTTCGGGTTGGCATCGCCGGGCATCGCGAGGGTGCGCGTGGTCAACTCGCCCTGGGGTGTCTCCTGACTCTCATTCATTCGGTCGCCGTCCCATTCCTGTTCAGTAGCGTTGATTTATAGCAGGTCTGTCTGGTCGCAGGTGAACAGGACATGTTGGCATTAGTTCAGTTTCGCACTGGATAAAGATGCTTAATACACAAATTGTCACAACTTCGCCGCGCGGCGGCAATATTTGCGGCTCATGGTCTGCCGTTTTTGCCGCGCCTGCCGAACCGCGAATCCATAATATCTCCTGATTTCAATATGTTGGGTACGGATAAGACAATTGACGGCATTTTCGTATTGGCCTTTAGTAGTTGCATCACGTTCCGCAACGAGGCGCCGGAACGTTAGAGACTGACGTCAGCAGAAATACCGATACGATCCGGTTTCGTGGACCGGATAAATGCCCGCGAGGGCGTCAAGGTGCCGTATCGGCATCATCGCCGGAGGCTTGCCGAGTGCGCGGGCGGCCGTCCGGAAAACGAGACGACTTGATTTTCATTCCATAAGGGCACTGGGGCGGAAGGTGATACGGAGACCGCCATGGCAGGCCATCAGTTCCCAACCGTCATCGTCGGACCAAATCCGCTGTTGCGCGAAAGCCTGGCGCAATTGCTGGACGGATCGTCATTCTCGGTCGCAGGTCACGCGTCCCGGCTCGAAGACCTGGGACCGGGCACGCTGTCCGAAGACGCGCCGAGCCTTCTGATCATCGATGGCTGCAACGAACCCGGCGAGGCGACCGATCAGATCGAGCGCTTCAGGGAAGCCTGCCCGGCCGGTCGCGTCGCTGTGCTCGCCAATTCCTGTTCGCCGGCCTGCATGGCCCGGGTGATCCGGTCCGGCGCGAACGGTTACTTCGCGACCATCTCGACCTGCGACGACTTCGTGAAATCGCTGGAACTGGTGATGAACGGCCAGACAGTGCTCCCGTCCGAAGCCATCGCCGCCGTGCTCCTGCGCGAGGGCTCGCGAGGGCCGGACGCATCTGTCCTCAATGGGTACTCCCCGATCAAGCTTCCGCCGCAGGCGGCAGGAGTGAAGGTTCCGAATTTTTCCGATCGCGAACTCCACATTCTTCGATGCCTGACGGAGGGGAGTTCGAACAAGGTGATCGCGCGCGCATGCGATATCGCGGAAGGCACCGTGAAGGTTCACGTCAAGGCGATCCTGCGCAAGATCAAGGTGCAGAACCGGACGCAGGCGGCGATCTGGGCATTGAGTCATCGTGCCGCGGTATGGCCCGAGGCGGAGGCGATGGACGGTGCGCCGGCACCGCGCCGGTTGGCCAGTCCAACCGTAATCAACGTCAGGTTCAGGACGGGCGAGATCGACGGTGCCGATGCGGCGGAGGTTCCGGACCGCATTCCAGCGGAATTCGCCAATCCGGGCGGCACTTTGAGGTGTACCGCCGAAACAGAAGCCGTGCGGTGAATTCCGGCTGAATGCCCGGCTGTCGCGATGCGGATTCAGACAGATTCCAGGTTCCGATCAATGAGGTGGTTCGATGGGTAATTCCTACGAGATCATAGAGAGCACTCCGACGTGGTTGCCACCGCAGACCCGCGAAGTCTGTCCCGAAACCGTCCGGCAGTTGCAGCCGGAATTGGCGACGCGCGCGATCGAAGAGCGGATTGCCGTGATCGGCCTTGGTTATGTCGGATTGCCCGTCGCAGTCGCCTTCGCACGGCGGTGCGATCATGTCGTCGGGTTCGATATCTCCGAACCGAGGGTCAGGGCGCTTGACGCCGGCCATGACTGGACCGGTGAAGTGACCGGTTACGCGCTCGCGGCGTCATCGATGAAGTGCACCTGTGATCCGGCGGACCTCGCCGGTGCGTCATTCTTCATCGTTACAGTCCCGACGCCCGTTGACGCCGAACACAGACCGGACCTGTCACCCCTCAGGTCCGCTTGCCGTACGCTGGGACCTCACCTGAGAACCGGCGCGGTTGTCGTGTTTGAGTCGACCGTGTTCCCCGGCGCGACCGAAGAGGTGTGCGGCCCGGAACTGGAAGCGGCGTCGGGACTGGTCTGCGGGCGCGACTTCAAACTTGGATACTCGCCGGAACGCATCAATCCCGGCGATCACGTCCACACGCTTAACTCCATAGTGAAAATCGTCTCCGGGCAGGACGCCGAGACCCTCGACCGTGTGGCCTCGGTCTATGGGGCGATCGTGGACGCGGGCGTATACCGGGCGACATCGATCAAGGTCGCGGAGGCCGCGAAGGTGATCGAGAACACCCAGCGTGATCTCAACATCGCACTGATGAACGAACTTGCGATCATCTTCGACCGCGTCGGCCTGCGAACGCGCGATGTCCTGGACGCCGCCGGCACGAAGTGGAATTTCCTCAATTTCAAGCCGGGTCTGGTCGGCGGGCACTGCATTGGCGTCGATCCCTATTATCTCACAGCCAAGGCAGAGGCGGTCGGCTATCACCCCGAAGTCATTCTAGCGGGGCGGCGCATCAATGACGGTGTCGGACGGTTCGCCGCGCAGAAGACGCTCAAGCTGCTGGCGTCGCACGGCACGTTGCCCGGGACCGCGCGGGTCGGCCTGCTTGGACTGACCTTCAAGGAAAACGTGCCGGACCTGCGAAATTCGCGGGTGCCGGATGTGGTCGCCGAACTGGAGAGTTTCGGTGTCAGTCCGATCGTCCATGACCCGGTCTGCGATCCCGGCACGGTGACCGACGCACTCGGGCTCAAGCTCGTTTCGATGGAACAGTTCGAGGATCTCGATGCCCTGATTCTTGCCGTCACGCACGATGTCTATATCGCGGACCCGGGCAGGTTATTCGCCATGCTGCGACAGGGCGGCGTCTTCGTGGACCTCAAGTCGGCGTTCCAACCGTCGCAGGTTCGCGACGATCTCGCTTACTGGAGTCTCTGACGGCCGGGACCGGCGAAGGGTAACCCGATGCAGGACGCGTACAGAATTGCCAGGCAGGTTCTTCGCCGCGCACCCAGCAAGTGGCTGGTGACCGGTGCCGCCGGCTTCATCGGATCGAACCTCGTTGAAGCCCTTCTGAACCTTGGTCAGAACGTGATCGGTCTGGACAACTTTGCAACCGGACACCGCAGCAACCTGCGCGAAGTGGAGGCCGCGGTGGGCTCTGATTCCTGGGGGCGCTTCATGTTCATCGAGGGTGATATCAGAGACCTGGATACGTGCCGCACCGCCGTTGCCGGATGCGACTGCGTCCTGCATCAGGCGGCCCTCGGCTCCGTGCCGAGATCGATCGACGATCCGATTACCACGAACGGCGTAAATGTTGGCGGCTTTCTCAACATGCTGGTTGCTGCTCGGGACGAGGGCGTCAACCGCTTCGTCTATGCCGCGTCTTCGTCGACTTACGGTGACCAGAACGCCCTGCCGAAGGTTGAGCATCAGATCGGGCGTCCGCTTTCGCCCTACGCCATTACGAAGTATGTCGACGAACTCTATGCGGACGTGTTCTGCAGAACGTACGGCTTCACGCCGGTGGGCTTGCGCTATTTCAACGTGTTCGGGCCCCGGCAGGATCCGCAGGGCGCCTATGCCGCCGTGATTCCGGCATGGGTGGCGGCGATGCTGAAGGGCGACCCTGTGACCATCAACGGCGATGGCGAGACGAGCCGCGATTTCTGTTATGTCGAGAACGCTGTGCAGGCCAATCTGCTTGCTGCGGTTGCCCGACCGGAAGCTCTGGGCGAGGTGTTCAATGTGGCGGTCGGGCAGCGCACCACTCTGAACACGCTGCTGAAGACAATCCGGACCGCGCTTGAGGGTCACGGCGTCGCGATCCGCGGCGAACCGGCCCATCGGCCGTTCCGCGTAGGTGATGTCCGGCACTCGCTGGCCGACATCAACAAGGCCCGGCGTTTGCTCGGCTACGACCCGGAGTACGAGGTGGGGGAAGGTATTGAACTCGCAATGCCCTGGTATCTTGATTATTTCTCGGAGGGGGAAACGCCGTTTGTGGCGAAGTCCTCCATTGCGAGTGACCGCATGCCGTACTCGGAACGAAGCGTCTCGAAGTGATCGAGAATTCGTTGCAGCGTGGCCAGGTTCTCATTCAGATCCGAACCGAAATTGTGCGGGTGCCACCAGAAGTGAAACGTTTCGTTGCGACGGGCCGCCGCCGTCATCGCGCGCGTGATGCGAGCGAGGCGCAGCGGTTCCAGGTGTCGCAGGCGACGAGAATAGGGACGCAGAAACCGGCTTGAGCGGACATTGGCGGTTTGCTCTTCGCGCCCGACGGCCGATGTGTTTGCTCCGCTCAGATTGAGATATGTGTCCGCCAGGCGAACCGCCCGTTTCGGCAGCGTCTGGTCGGCACGGCCGCCCGGGCGATACATCCAGCTTGTTTCGTTTCCGCGATAGACCCCGATGCCCTGTCGCCTGCAATAGGCGATTGCCGCGTCCGTGTTCTGGTTGCGCGGGAAGACAATGCTCCGGAAAGTGACGCCGTGCCGTTTTGCAATACTGACCGCTGCATCCAGGTCCGCTTCGAACTGTAGCTGCGTCTGGCCCGGTTCGAGACAGTAATAGTGGGAGAAAGTGTGGGTCGCGATCTCCTGGCCGGGACGGTTCCGGATCATCTTGAGCAGGCTGGCTCCGAACCAGTAGGGATCCCGTGTTTCATTCTCGCCGACCTCCCGCAGATAGGAATAGTTCGAGAGAACGGGGTCCTCGTAAGTCGGGAGCACCTCCGGCATGCTGTCGAGCATCTCATCTTTTGTTTCGCAAAACAGCAGGCCCACAGTGGCCCAGGTCGCGCGAACATCATGCGCGTTGAAAAGGTCCAGCATGCGCGGGATCGCGTTGCGGCCGCCCATGATGTTTGCGCCGTACGCGGCGATATCCCGTTTGTCCCTGACACCCCACATCAGCTCGAAGTCGAGCGAAATGCACAGCGACGCAGACGGCTGCGTTGCCGCTTCAGATGCTTCCGGCAAGGGCTCGCTCATATATGTCTGCATAGGCATCGGCGACGTAGCTCAGATCGAAGTTTTCCTTTACATGCCGGTACCCCCGCCGGCCCATGGAAAGCCGCGCGTCCACGTCATCCAGAAGCCCGGTAATAGCTGCCGCGAGCGCCGGCGCATCCCTGGACGGGACAAGCCTGCCGTTCCAGCCGTCCCGGACCACATCGCGACAACCGGGCACGTCGGTGGTCACGCAGGGCACCTGCATCGCGCCAGCCTCGACCAGAACACGCGGCAGGCCTTCCCGGTAGCTCGGCAGAACGCAAAGGTCGCTGAGGGACAAAAGCGCCGGGATGTCGGGCCTTGGCCCGAGATAAAGCACTGATCCGTACCGGTCCGGAAGTTGGTCGACAAAGCGGGCTGCGGCCTCTCCTTCCGAAGCAAAGGGTCCGATCAGGAGAAACACGGTATCGGTCCGTTGCCCGGCGACGATCTCGGCGGCCTCGGCGAATTCACGGATGCCCTTGTTCTCGTCAATTCTGGAGATCATGGTGACGACCTTTTTCCCGTCGGTCCCCAGTTGCTCCCTCAGGTCTGTCAGCGCTTTGCGACCTGGTGCTTCGGCCCTCAGGCGTTCCACGTCGACGCCCGAGCTCAACACGATTTCCTCCCGGCCCCGTTCCACCATGCCGTTTTGAAGGAAGTAATCCCGGTCGTCCCTGTTCTGGAAGACCGTGTAGGAGGCGGCCGACGCCCACTTCTGGAGATTGCGGTAGACCGGCCGGAGGGTTAGCGCGACCGCTGTGTCAGACGCGAATACGAAGCCGAGCCCGGTGATTGTGCGCACGCGCGCACGGATGCCGGCGTTTCGCCCGAGAAGCGGCACCGCGATCGCGGGCTTCGGGTCGAAGCCGTGCACGATGTCGGGCGCGCGCCGCTTCAGCAGGGACGAGAATTCCCTGCAACTGCGCAGGTCCGCCAGCGGTGTCAGCTTGCGTTGCAGTGTGTATCGGTAATACGGGATGTCGTGTTGCCGAAACACCCCGCCGTCCTCCGACCCGGCGGCGCCGACACGGAATCCCCGGTCTTGCAATGCCTGGAGCAGGGGAATGCGCTTGTGCACATCGTCGCCGCCGACGTGCCAGACCGTGGGTGAAGATGCATATGCCGTCATATAACCTCGGCGCGAACCCTGTCGCTGATTTGCAGCGGACGCCCGCACCGGACCGTGCCTGTCCATTCAGCCGGCGCGCCGGCTTTCGTTGCGTCCATGACTTGCGGTTGCGGCGGCTTTGTCCTGGGCCAGCTTTGCCGTGAACCGGTTCCGCCTGATTGCGCGGGGCAGGGTGTACAGATGCAGTGCCGCGTCGCGGCCCCATTTGATGGCGCGATGGCGCGACATGCGGATGCGCGGCACGTCCAGCGGCTGTGGCCCGAACTTCACTTTGTACTGGTTGGGGCCGCACCAGTCGTGGAACCTGACACCCCTGCGCTTCCAGTATTTCAGGGCGTACCAATGCAGCGCTTCATTGGGCCGGTGGATCTGGTGGCTGCGGAAACTGCCATTGCCCCAGAACAGCGAGTGATCACCGTGTCCGAAATAGATGGCGCTGGCGATCCGTTCGCCGTCGGATGTAACGGCTCTGAGCAGGAGTGCGTCGCCTGACGGATAAATCCTGTCGATCAGGTTCTGGACATATTCCCGGGAGTAAGGTGGCGTCAGCTTCTGCTTGGCAAACACGTCGATGAGCTGCTCGTGATACTCGGACGCGAAGCCCTCAGGCGATGCTTCTTCAATGATCAAGCCGTTCCGTTCGGCCTTTCTGATACAGCGTCGGCACGCGCTCTTCATACCGGCGAAGATCTCCTCTTCGCTTCTGTCGAGCGGCGTCACGAAGGTCGGCTCGGAGGTGACGTCGAGTTCGAGTTCCGCCACGTCCTGCATTGTCAGATGGCGATCCAGAACTTCCAGATGAACGCAGCCGAGATCTTCGAACGCGAACGCTCTTAACGCCTTCAGAGCTTCGATTCGGGATACGCCCTCCGACAGGTTGAACCCCATGTAGGTCGTGGTCCATCCCTTGAACGGGCTGCCGAGAATCTGCAGACCCAGGCGACGAAACAATATGCCCGAGAAGTATCCGCGGATCTCGCCTGCATCCTTCAGCGCGGCGATGACAATCCGGCCGCCCGAAATTTCCGCGACGAATTCGAGCCACGCCCTGCGCTGGGAAAAGATCCGATCAGGGTAGGCGTCGAGAATGTCCCAGCAGACCGCTGCCGGATCCAGTTCCACAAATTTCATCAGCTCTGCTGTCTGTCCGTTTTCTGCCGCCGGCCGCAAGCAATGCACGTTTCCGCATGCAATGTCGGTCAACTTGATCGCCCGTGAATTGTGCCGTGCGCGCAATGCAGGCGGAATTGCGTTGAAGGGGCAGCGGGTCCGTTTTCCGGACTACCCCGAAAGAGGTAGGGGAGCGACGACGGTGGATCATTCTGACGGGCCATATCCTGTCGGCATTCGTCGTGGAGTCTCGCAATTTCAGAGACTTAGTCCGGTTGGGTACGGATAAGACAATTGACGCCTAGACATGATTCACGTTGAATCGATGCTAGTGATCTGCCTTCCCTGAGGCGGTCCGAAACCAGCCGACGAATGCACATGTTTGGAGCGGGTGAGCTTGCCCGAACTGTTTCTCCTTGCCGGATTCACCGGTCATCGCGCGCATCATCGCTGGGCTTGCGGACCGCTTTCCAACGGCGGATCTCCCGGGGCAGGGGGCCTGTTGGTGTGATGGAGCCCGCCATGGACATGGACCACGTGCCTACCGCAATTGTCGGGCCGAATCCGGTGCTGTGCGAAGGGCTGTCACGGATTCTTGACAAGACCGCGTTCAAGACCGTCGACCTCGCAGCACATGTAGACTTCCTCTCGCTGAGTGTGTTTCCGCAGGAGAAGCCTGCGCTGCTGATCATAGATGCCGGCGACAATCCGCGCGAGGCAGCCGGGCAGATCGAGGCATTCAGGAAGCGCCACGCCCGCGGCCGCATCGTTGTACTGGCCAATCGTTGCCGGCCCGACGACATGATCGCCGTGTTCCGTTCGGGCGCGAATGCGTATTTCGCGACCATCGCGACGTGCGAAGACTTCGTCAAATCGCTCGACCTGGTGATGCAGGGCCAGACCATTCTTCCTTCGGAGGGCATTGCCACCGCGCTGGAGCGCGAGGTGGAGTTGCCTTCAATCGATGCGACTCTTCGCACTGAAGCTGTGCCGGAAGCGCACAAGAGCGGAGATCGCTCCGCACCACGATTCTCGGATCGCGAACTGTACATTCTGCGCTGCCTGACCGAAGGAAGTTCCAACAAGGTGATCGCGAGGGAATGCGATATCGCCGAGGGTACGGTCAAAGTGCATGTGAAGGCGATTCTCAGAAAAATCCGGGTCAGGAACCGGACGCAGGCCGCGATCTGGGCGCTGAACAACAGATCGCTCGTGTGGCCGAATGCCCGGCAGCCGGCCATCCCTTCGCCGACCGGCGGGCAGTTTCGGATCGGGTCATCACAAGCACTGGCGGCATCTGCCGCCGCGGGCCGTTGCGGTGACGGCGGCAATCGGCGGCCCGGCGATGCGGATCGCAAATCTGACATCAATCTTGCCCCGGATGCCGGCTGACAAGATGCGAACGGATACGAAAAAGCGCTGTGCTCCCATGACAACGGAAATGCGGTCCGGCGGCAATCGGGCGGATGGCCCTTGGCGTTCATTCATCTTCGCTCTGGCGCTTCCGGCGATGCTCGTATCTTCCGGACTGGGTGCCACACTTCAGCAGACCAACCTTGCGACGGCGACGGTTATCGTTACGCCCGCGATGCCGCAGCCAGGATATCTGGAACCCGCAGTCGATCCGGTTTTCCGGACGCGGTTCACCAGAGTTACCAATCCCGGCAAGCCTCACAAGTCAGGCGTAGTCTGCGATCTGGCCTATTGCACTCACCGGTACTCCAGCGCCCAGGCCTGGAACGCGGATCAGAGCCTTCTACTTATCGCGAATGGCTGCAACGGCGCCTGCTTTCTCGACGGGCAGACCTATCAGCCGCTGTTCAGCCGGCGGATGCCGAGCGCGTGCGAATGGCATCCCCGAGACCCGGCAGTGATGATCTGCGTCCATCGCAATCGTATCCTGACCTGGGCGCCGCGCAGCAATACGATCCAGACGGTTTGGGAATCCGGCGACTATTCCGGATTCGAATTCGGGCCGGGAGCAGGCAATCCATCTTTCGACGGCAATCGCGTCGCGGTGAGGGCACACGACAAATCAGGAGCCCGCGTTGTCTTTGCGGTCGATATCGCGGCAAAGCGGAAATTTCCGGATATCAGGCTTGGCGACCTCCGAGGCGAAAACAGTTATGCCACGATATCGCCCTCCGGCCGTTACATCTTCCTGTTTCAGGAACTGAAGAACGGCGTCGAACAGGGCTATGTCTATACCGTCGGCGGTGCACAGATCCAGCACTGGACCGAACATCACAGGCCGGGCCACGGCGACATGACGATCGATGCCGACGGGCACGATGTCTATGTCGGCGTGAGCAAGTCGGATCCGGACAAGTACCACATCATCAAGCGGCGCCTCATCGACGGCAAGGTGACGGACCTCGCGCCTTATGGCGACGGCAATCACGTTTCGGCCCGCAATATCCACCTGCCTGGCTGGGTGTTCGTCAGTTACAGCAGCCGCTTTTTCGAAATATCGGGCCGGGAAAGCTGGGCTCCGTTCTATCAGGAAGTCGTTGCGATCAAGATCGACGGCAGTGGCGAAATCCGCCGTATCGCCCAGAACCGCAACGCACTTCACGACTACTGGAGCGAAACGCACGCCTCGCCGTCGCCGGACGGTACCCAGGTCATCTGGTCGAGCAACTGGGGGCGTGCCGGGGGGCCTGTGGCTGACTATGTCACGCGCCTGTCGTGGCCGGGCGACACGGCCGGGGCGCACGGAAAGAGTTCACAATCGGAGTCCGTCAATGCAAAGCGAAACACGGTCAACTGACACCCGGTTCAAATCACGAACCAGCATGCTGGCCGGCCGATTTGGAAGGTTTATGCTGTGTGCCGCGGTCGTCGCGTTTGTCCTGATCGCGCCCTCGAAGCTTCGCGCTGAGTTCCGCATCGGAGCCGGAGACAAGCTTGAGATTTCGGTCGTCGGGATTTCGGAACTGCAGCGCAGGACGGTCGTCGAGGCCGACGGCACGATTTCGTTCCCGTTGCTGGGAACGTTATCGGTCGCGGGACTTTCGCTGTCTGAAACGCGGGCGAGGATCACGGCGGGTCTGGCCTCGAAGATCTATCGTACGAAGTCTTCCGACGGTTCGGTGCAGGCGTATGCGATCGGGTTGAACGAAATCACGGTCGCAATCGTCGAATACCGGCCGGTCTACGTGAAGGGCGGGGTAGCGAGAGCCGGCGAGTACACCTACCGGCCGGCAATGACGGTGCGTGAGGTGGTTGCCCTTGCCGGCGGCTACGACATCCTGCCGGTCAAGGTCAGTAACCCGTATCTCGCAGCGGCCGAATTCCGCAGCGAATACGAGTCGCTCTGGCTCGAGTTCGCGAAGGAACAAGCCAGAATCTGGCGGCTGAAGGCGGAACTCGAAAGCCGGAAGGCGAGTGTGTCACGCGCCGACAGGGACACTGTCGCCAGAGCTATTCCGATCGATGCGCCGATCTCGCGGTCCATGATCGCCAAGATCGTGACCCTCGCGACCGATCAGTACAAGGCACGCCAGGCCGATTACTCGCGCCAGAAGGCATTTCTGCAGAACAGTATCGAGCAGATGAATCGCCGCATAGAGACGGTGTCGCTGCGCGAGCGACGCGAAGCCAGGGGCGCGGAAGATGACGTCAAGGACCTGGAACGCACTATTGCGCTCCACAAGCAGGGCACCCTGGTCAACAGCAGGGTGATCGAGGCCCGCCGCAATGTGCTGCTGTCAACGACACGCAGACTGGAGACGACCGCGGAACTCATGCAGATTCGTCAGCAGAAGACGAATCTCGTTCGCCAGCTTGACCGCTTCGCCGACGAGCGGCGGATCGCCATACTCCAGGACCTGGAAGCGGCGACGGTGCGCCTCGGAGACATCCGGACGAAACTCCAGGGCATCGGCGAGAAACTTCAGTATTCGGCGGTCGCCAAGGCGCAGATTACCGAAGGAGACGGCGCGAAGAGCCCTGTCGTCACCATCCACCGCAAGGATCTGAAGGGCTGGCAGCGACTGATTGCCGATGAGGCTTTCGAGATCCAGCCGGGCGACGTGGTCGAAGTCACCGTGTCCCGCTGATCCGAAGTCAGTCACCTGGGCAGGTGAGTGTTATGGCTGTTTCCGGAAGATCCCATAGACACCGGGCCAAAGGTCAAGCCTGCGCCAGATGAATGCGGCCATGGCGGCCTGCCAGATGACCAGTGAAACAGCGGTTCCAAGGGCGGCGCCGATGATGCCGAACCGGTAGATCATCATAACGGAGATAACGCCGTTTACCGCCGCGCAGAGGGTCAGGATCAGTGCCGACTGGCGCTCATGGCCTGTCATGGCCAGAACGAAAGTCTGCGAACCGGCGCTTGCCGAAATGACCTGGCCGACAAGAAGGACGCGCAGCACATTTGCTCCGGCGACGTATTCCGGACCGAACCAGGACAGCAGATACTCCGCCAGGACGGCGAGAAAGAGGGCGATGCCGCCGGCCGCGACGAGCGACCACGATGCGGCGCGGATCATCAGGGCCTGCAATTCGCCGAATCTTTCCTGCGCGTAGAGTCTGGAGATGGCCGGCGCGAACAGGGTGTCTATCGCGGTGCGCGGAAGGACGACGAGAAAGGCGACACTGAAGGCTATGCCGTAGATCCCGGCGTTTCTGGTCTCGCCCAGCCAGCCGAGCAAAAGGACGCCCGTCCGGTTGAACAGTGCGTCCATGGCGCCGGCTACGAGGAGGGGGAGGGCGGCGTTGCGCCACGCGACCGCGTCGTATTCGGGTATGGCGTCAGTCACCGCCGCCGGCTGCAGCTTCGACATTGCCCAGCTTGCCAGCCCCAACCCGATGACGGAACTGACCACTGTCGTGATCATGACGTCTTGTGCCTGAAGCGCCTTTCCAAAGACCATGTGCATGAACAGCACCGCTGCAAGCAGTAGGCCGTCACGCATGAGCCGTTCGGGTGCCAGTGCGAGGATAACACCGCCGTAGGCCCGGACGGCGGCCGCCCGCAGCCATAAAAACGCCCAGGCCGGAACCAGCAGGAATCCGGCAAGGAATGTGTACCGGAGTTCCGGAGAGATCGAAGCGCCGCGGCTGAGCACCGCTGCCGTTCCGG
>CBDHYJ010000011.1:0-66560 GCA_965275905.1 Hyphomicrobiales bacterium
CCCGGAACGACCTGGCGCTGGTGCAGCTCGCGCGGGCGAGCGACAGGGCCGGGACGATGACGGCCATGTCAAAGACGCTCCGGCTGATCCTGCAGTCCGCGATCCTCGGTGTCGGCGCGGCACTCGTCATCGAGCAGGCGGTCTCCGCGGGCGCCATGATCGCGGCATCCATCATCATGGGCCGGGCACTGGCACCGGTCGAGCAGGCGATCGGCAACTGGCGGGGCTTCATCGGCGCGCGGGCGGCGTACAGACGGCTCGATGCACTTCTGCACGAAGTACCGTTGCCACCCCAGCCACTGGCGCTGCCGCTTGCCGAGAAGCGGCTCGATGTCGACAGCATTTTCGCCGGGCCGCCCGGCGCGACCCGGCCCGTTGTTTCCGGCATTTCGTTTTCGCTCGAGGCCGGCGAGGCGCTCGGCGTGATCGGTCCGAGCGCTGCCGGTAAATCGACCCTGGCGCGTCTTTTGGTGGGTGTCTGGCCGCCGCAGCGCGGCTCCGTCCGCCTCGACGGCGCATCGCTCGATCAATGGGACGCCGAGACACTGGGTCGGCAAGTCGGCTATCTGCCCCAGGACGTCGAACTGTTCGCCGGTACGATCGCTGAGAATATCGCGCGCTTCGACGAGGACGCGGATGCCGATGCGGTGATTGCCGCGGCCCGGGCCGCCGGGGTTCACGACATGATCCTGCATCTGCCGGACGGCTACGAGACAGAGATCGGGGAGGGCGGTGTCAATCTCTCCGGCGGGCAGCGGCAGCGCCTGGGGCTTGCCCGTGCGCTCTACCGTAATCCGATCCTGGTCGTGCTCGATGAGCCGAACTCGAACCTCGACGCAGAGGGTGACCAGTCGCTGACTGAAGCGATCCGGGGCATGAAGGAGCGCGGTCAGATTGTCATCGTGATGACCCACCGGCCGAGCGCGATCGACGCGGTCGACAAGATCCTGGTGATCAACGCCGGGCATCAGCATGGCTTCGGGACGAAGGAGGAAGTCCTCCGCCCTGCGGCCAGGGACCTGCCGGCCCGAGAGGAAAACGTCGCTGAACTTCCGAAGAGGAGCGCACAATGAGCAAGGCCCTGATCCGCCTCGAAGCCGGCCCGGCCGCATCGGCCAGACGTGCCGACAACCCTAAACCCTATCTGGTGCTTGGCTTGTTCATGGTCCTGCTTCTGGCCGGCGGACTTGGAAGCTGGTCGGTCATGGCGAAGCTGAGCGGCGCCATCATCACGCAAGGGACCGTGACCGTGGAGTCGAACAGGCGAACGGTCCAGCATCTGGACGGCGGTATCGTGAAGGACCTGCTGGTGCGTGACGGCGACGTCGTGAAGCGGGGGCAGGTGCTGCTGCGCCTCGATGCCACCGTGGATCGGGCAAATCTGGCGATCGTTGACGGTCAGCTCGATGAACTGCGGGTGCGTCGCGCGCGGCTTGTCGCGGAGTATGGAGGCCGCACGAAGATCCGGCTCCCGGACGACATCAGGGATCGCAAGCAGGATCCGGACATCAAGGCGGTGATCGCCGGTCAGGTCGCGCTGTTCAAGGCCGGGCTCGACACCCGGGCTTCACAAGCCCGGATCCTGAAACAACGCAAGGACCGGTTCCACGAAGAGATCTCCGGTCTCGAGACCCGGCACAAGTCCAAAAAGCGGCAGATCGCGCTCCTGAGCAAGGAACTGAAGGGGCTGCGCAAATTGCATAAGCAGGGTTATGCGCCGGTGACCCGAATTCTTGCGCTCGAACGCGAATCCGAGCGTCTGATCGGCGAGATGGCGACGGACCAGACCGGCATAGCCCGTGCGCGGAACGGCATCGGCGAAGTGGACCTGCAGATGATTCAGGGGAAACGCGAATTTCGCCAGCAGGTTGCCGAAGATCTGCGCAAGGCAGAAGCCGATATCGCCGTGCTCAGGGAGCGCCGCGTGGCGGCGGCGGCTCGGCTGGGCAGGGTAGACATAACCGCCCCGGAAAACGGAACGGTCCTGGGGCTCAAAACCCATACGATCGGCGGTGTGGTGCGCGCGGGCGAACCGATCCTCGATATCGTTCCCGCAGGAGACAGTCTTGTTGTGGAGGTTCAGGTGCCGGCCCAGGAGGTCGACAAGATCGCGGTCGGCCAGACGTCGCTGGTAAGGCTGTCGGCGCTCAACCTGAAGACCACGCCCGAAGTGCAGGGCAAGGTCGCCTGGCTGTCCGCAGACCGCATCACGGAAACGCAGGGTAACCGGCCGCCGCACTATCTCGCGCGCATCCGCATGGACCCGGAAACGATATCGGGTCTCGACGATGCAAACCTGACGCCGGGCATGCCGGCCGAGGTGTTCATCCAGACCGGCGAACGCACGGCGCTCAGCTATCTCCTGAAGCCGCTCAGCGACAGCCTGACGCGCGCCTTCAGCGAGAGCTGACCACCATGAGGAGCAGACCGATGCAGGATCAGGATCTCAAGGCTATCAGCGAGGAGTTGAGGCGCTGCGGCAGTGGTGTTTTCGTAAGCAGCCCGTTTTCACCGTTGGTGGAATGCCTCATCAGGCAGTGCGAGCGCGGGCAAAAGCGGGATCGTCACCATTCCGGGCGTTGACGATTCACTCTAAGGCGCGTGCAGCCCATCTTCCCCGTCCGGTGCATCGGACGGGGTAGAGGTGTCCGTACCGCCAAAGCAGGGATCGGCGCGGATGCTGTCGATCAGGAAGTCCATGAGCGTGCGCACACGCGCCGTTCGGATGAGGTCCTCATGCGTGAGCAGCCAGAGATCCAGTTCGACGTTGAAGGCGTCCGGCAAGACACGGACGACGTCGTGAAGGTTCGTTGTCATGTAAATCGGGACCGGCAGAATTCCACCGCCGGCCTGCATGGCGGCGAACTGCGTCAGCAGATTGTTGCTGCTGAAGGGGGTCGCCGCTTCGCTGGCGATGTCGCGCAGGCGCTGCGCCTGAGCCAGCCCCGCGATCTCTCCGGTTGAATCGATGACTTCGTGGTTCTTGAGTTCGTCCGCCGTCTGCGGCGTGCCATGCTCATCGAGGTAGGTTCTGGCGGCGTAGAGCCCGAAGCTGACAGCGCCGACGCGGCGTCCGACCAGATCCTGACCTCCCGGGTCACCCATGCGCAGCGCGATATCGGCCTCCAGCCGCATGAGATCCAGTTGAGATCTGGAAATGTTGAGTTCGACTTCGACGGCAGGGTGCAGCCGGCGAAACTCGGCGACCTTTGGCGCAAGCCAATGTGTGCCGATGCCTGCAGCGGCGGCCAACGTAACGCGGCCCTCGCACTTCGACTCTTCGGCATTGGTGCAGCGCTCGATGGCGTGCGCCGTGATCTCCATGGTCTTTGCCAGATCGACCATGCGCTCGCCTTCAGCTGTCAGGACATAGCCGTCCGGCGTCCTGTTGAACAGCTTTGCCGAAAGCGACGATTCAAGGTCGCGGATCTGGCGGCGCACCGTCGGATGGCTGACGCCCAGGACCTGTGAAGCCGCCGAGAGGCTTCCTGTCTCGGCGACAGCCAGGAAGAACCGGAAATAGTCCCAGTTCGCGAGCCGTGATGGCGGTCGAGCCACGTCGGGCAACTCCCACACCTGTTACTCCAGCCGTCAAATTGCTGGAGTTGTTACCGGAATTCAATCGGCCACACGGCATTGTGACCGGCTGTGATATCGGCAGGCCGGAGCGCGAAATGGGATGGTGCTGGCTGAGGCGCTTTGGCCCCCAGCCCCCTGACTGCAAATCTCGGAGGAAAGCGTGGGGCTGGTCTCAAGATACTGGGCTGGTTTGTTCTCTGTCATCATCGTAGGCTGCGATAGAGGCCATTCGAACAAGCCATTGTCCTGGCACCAGCCGTCGGCGAAACAACTCTCTGGCGTCCGCCGGACTGAAGGCGACCTGTGTTGTGCTGGGAACATCAACCAGCCCGTTGAGGCCGGGTTCCTTGCCGTATTGAACGACCTGGAACATTCTGTAATTCACCGTTCTCGGCCTGATCCCCTCTTGCAGCAGAAGGTCTTTGATCTGCCAATCCTCCAAAGGCTCGTAACTCGCGATGTCGAGCCAGGGCTTTCGTCGTTCGCTTTCGTTTTCCGTCATCCCTATGCGGCCTGCTGTACTTTCGATGCTTGCTTCCGCAAAGCACGTCTGTGTCTGCGGACTGGGCGTCGTCTCTCTCCATGCCCAACAGCAACGACACTGCACCGAAATACCGGCCGCGGGCTGTGAGAAAGCTGTGAAAAATATATGCCGTAGCGGCAATGGCGGGCCGTGATGGTTAGAACTTGATAACGCACCTGACTCACAGGTTTTCAATCAATTCTGTGAATCAACTTTATTTAGAATTCTCTTGATAAGAATATGAACTTTCGACAACAATATTGGCCATCCTGAAGTCGACTGCGTGGCTGGCGTATAAGTGATGGCGGAAGCAACTTTTGAAGTCCGCATCTTTTTGTTTGGCGGATTCCGTATTGAGAACTCGTCCGGCGAAGACGTTACGCCCACCAGCAAAAAATCAAGAGCATTAATAGCTTACCTTGCACTGAGCGAATATGGATCTGCGTCGCGCGAAAAACTTGCGGCGATCGCGTGGAGCACCCGGGGCGAAAAGCAGGCGCGCGATAGTCTACGCCAAACCCTGTCATCACTCAGAAGAAATCAAAAAGAAAACAATCATTCATGGCTCGATTTAGGTAATGGCGAGTCGGTATCGATCGACCTCGAAAAGGTCTGGGTCGATGTGCACGAAGTCCGGAAGCTCGTCGCCTCCGACCTTGACGAGGACTGCGCGCGCGTCATGGATCTCTGTCGTGGCGAACTGCTCGACATGCTGTACATCAACGACCCCGGATTCGAGCACTGGATCGCCGAAGAGCGCGAACGCCTGAGGAGCGAAGTCGAACTCCGTCTCGTCGGCGTGCTGCGGGGAAAGACTGAAGCCGGGGACCTGGAATTTGCGGCGAAAACGGCGCAGTTCCTGTTGACGCTCGACAGCAGCAACGAAGAGGTCCACCGCCAGCTTATCCGGATCCACTCATCCAGGGGCGACAATGCCGCCGCCGTCCGGCAATTCCAGACACTCAAGGAAATCCTCCGGGAGGAATTGGACGTCGAGCCGTCGTCGGAGAGCATTCGCCTGTTTGAGGCGATAAAGCGCGGCACGCCCGCCGGCGACAACGGTGCCGCAGAGCAGTCCAGTCAGCGCGAAGTCGTGCCTGTCAGGACACACTCGCCCGTAGCCGTACTCGAAAGCGCCGAGACCCGGGTCGCCGTCCTTCCCCTCGAGACTTGCGTGCGCGATGCGTCGACCGAGCTTCCGGCCGACTATCTCGGACAGACCCTGGTCAACGCCCTGTCCCGGTTCCGATGGTTGTCCGTCCTTGGGCAATTCGCCGCCCGGAACCTGCTGCGCGAGCACGCGGACGTGCTCGACCTCAGCCGCACGCTCAAAATCGAGTATATGGTCGACGGGTCGATCATCTGCACCGGCCAGGGCCTGCGGATTGCTGTCGAGTTGATCCATTGCGCGAGCGCGCACACGGTGTGGGCGGATAACGTGCCGTGTGACGTCGCTGACGATCTGCTTTCGCTCGAGGAGATCGCATCTGTGATCGCCAGCGCGATAGAGAACCAGATCCGCCTCCATCAGGCCGATCTGGCACGCAGGCGGTCGCTGCAGGAGCTGACTCCGCAGATGATGGTGATGCGGGCGACACCGCTGATCTACAAGATGACCGGCAGGTCGGTCGAGGAAGCGGGTACTCTGATGGATACCGCGGTGGATCTGGAGCCGACCAGTTCGAACGCTTTCGCCTGGAACGCGTTTCTCGAGCTGATCAAGGTCGGGCAGGGATGGGTGGACGACCGGCCGTCTGCGATCGAGAGACTGAACTGGCTGACGCGCACTGCAATACACCTCGACCCGGACAACTCGATGGCCCGGGCGCTCAGGGGGCACGTGGAGTCATTCGTCTATCACGATTTCGAGCAGGCGCACGCATGCTTCGACCGGGCGCTCAAGGTCAACAGGAATGATCCGGTGGCCTGGGCATTCAGCGCCGTCACACATTCCTATCTGGGTAACACGACCGAAGCCATCCAGCGTCTCAACCGGTACAGCATTCTTTCCCCGACGGATCCTCATTCCTTCTATTTCGAAACCGCATACTGTCTCGCCTACGCGTTCTCCGGAGACTATGCAGCCGCCATTCAGGCCGGCAAGACTGCGATCGGCGGGAATCCCCATTACTACGCAGCCTACCGTCCGCTCATATCCAGTCTGGGCAATGTCGGCAGGGTCGAGGAGGCGCGATCCTATCTGGATGTGCTTCTCGCCAACGAGCCGCATTTCAGCATTGATTGGATGAAAACCGTCTATCCGCCAATTCAGGGCGATCAGATCGATCGCTATTTTGCGGGTCTCAAGAAGGCCGGGGTTCCTTTGAATTAGTTATATCTTTGTAATGATCGTTCGGCGCGCACAATTGTGCAGTTTTTACCTTTTTCACGCCGATTTCACACAGTAGAAGACCCAATATTCAGTCTATTATAGGCGTCAAGTCAGTTTGAGTCCTGAGTGTTTATTGTCCTCTGGGCGGGCGGAGGCGTGAAAATTCTGAAATCAATTTGATCGTCTGATTCAATGGAGGGGGTTGATAAATGTCAAAGTCCAAGTCGAAATCCAAATCCAAGTCGAAGTCGAAATCAAAGTCGAAATCACTGTCGTTTCCGGATTCCTACTGGAACCCGAACTTCAAGGTGTACACCTACCTGGACACGATTTTCGGCAAAATGGATTACATCCTCAAGCTGGACCTCGGTGAGCCGGTCCGCGGGGGCGAAAAACTGCGGGAGGAACTCGATACGCTGCTGAGAATGCAGCACGATCATGCCGAACGTAAACGGCGAATGCATGACATCGAGTTCGAACGCGACAACATCACCAACAAGTTTTTCAACGCCCTGCTGGCTGGACGCAGTTCGCATCCCCGGTTCAACGAACTGATCGAAGCCATGAACGAGCTGGCTCTGCTCGCCGTGATGCCGGCGAAGAAGAAGTACAGCCGGCCGCGACCCAATCAGGTCGAGACGTCGATCGAGCCGCTGATCGAGGTGCCCGGCCATCCGGCATATCCCAGCGGTCATTCGACACAGAACTTCCTGATCGCACACGCCCTGAGCGAGGTTATCGGCGATGACGTCGAACTGATCGCGGAAGTCTTCGAGATTGCCCGGGACGTCGCTGAAAACAGGGAGTGGGCCGGTGTCCACTACGCGAGCGACACGACGGCTGGTGAGAATCTGGCTCGGGGACTGTTCCCGGTCATCGAGGCCACGTTCGACGATGAAAAGAAGAACAAGGGTGAAAGCGACCTGCTGGAGCAGGCGGTTGTGGAGTGGCACGAACTGACCGGTGACCTGGGACTGATACCGGAGACCCCAGGCGAAGGGCCGCGGGCGAATGACAAACGGAGAAAGGGCGACGGCCCGGGCAACAATCTTCTGGGTGAGCACTGGCACCTGAACGCGAAATTCCATGACCAATGGCTCGCGATAATGAAAGAAAAGTACGCAAACGGCGTGCCCGAAGCGCCCGATATCATCTGGTATCTGGCCGAGCCCAAAGTCTCCATCAATCTGACGGTCGATCCGGAAGCCGACGAGGATTCCGGCGGCGGGGGCGGCGGAGCGCGTGTCATTCTGCTCGACACGGCAGTCGATCTCGACCATCCGAGCCTCGGCAGCTGTCTTGATACGGACGATGCGCGGAACCTCGACTATCCCGATCTGCGGCAGGAGGATCCTAAAGACGGTATCGACCTGCAGGCCCGTGACAGCTATCCGCCGATCGGCCCGCTCGATGCCGATGATCAGGACTCAAGTGAGCGCTCCCAGTGGCTGAAGCGGATGTTCTCCAGCAAGGTGTCGTCGCACGGGACGGCCTGTGCCGGCGTTATCGCGGCCACGCACGAACATCCCGATGGCGCGCCGAACGGCTGGGCGCTCGGGGTCGCACCCGGTTGCACGATCGTCCCGTACCGCGCGATGACGCTGACGGACCGGAGTATCGAAAAGCGCAGGTTCCTCGCCAAGGCGATCCTCGACATGGTGTCCAAGGAGGTCGGCAATTGCCTGCTCTGTCCGCTCCCCTTCAAGGCACTGGGGTCGGATAAGGACGTCAAGCACCTTAAAGGCTATGTCGAACGTGACCCGCTGCCGTTTGCGCTCGCCTATGCGGCGACGAAGATGCCCGTCATTATTCCGAGCGGCAATGACGGCCGCGGCGAGCTTTCCTATCTCGCGGACCGGGCACGGTTCAAGAAGTGGTACAGGAAAGTGGGCAAGAAGAACGGCGGGATCCGGAATCTGATCCTCAAGGCCTTCGGCGAAACGTCCGAGGAAGCGTTCCTGAAGCGCTTCGGCGAGGGTGCCTTCAATTCGATTGAACAACTCTGGAAAGCGGTCATTGATGACAGCAAATCAGGCTTCATAACCGTCGGTGCATGCAATTCCCTGGGCCGCAGGTCCCGTTACAGCCAGTATGGCACGGGTCTCACGCTTGTCGCGCCGAGCGACGATGAAGACCCGACGGAAGCCGAACTGGAGTTGATGATCAAGAAAGGAATTGCCAAACGCGCCGGAAGGAAGGTGGGCAACGGCAACATCAGGAAGAAACTGCTTGTGCCGTCGATTGCCACAACCGACATCTTCGCGCGATCCGGTTTCAACAGCCAACTCGATCACTATGCCCATTCCGACGACATGTTCGGGGGAACGTCTGCGGCGGCCGCCCAGGTGGCGGGTGTCGTGGCGCTGATGCTTGGCGAGAATCCGGGCCTTGAGCCTCACAGAGTGAAGGAGATTCTCGACGGCACCGCGCAGGCCGGCGGCTTGCATCCGGATCCCGGATCGTCCGTTGAGAATGAATTCGGCGCGGGGCTTGTCGACGCCGATGCGGCCGTCGCGGCCGCCAAGGCCGGCGGATAGCCAAGCGACCAGCCGCTCTTGCCGGGAGCGGTCTGAGCTGAACCGAATGGCCGGAGTTTTCTCCGGCCATTCTTTTTTGTCCTGGCCGGCCGAATTCCCGATTCATTTGCGTTCATTTCACAGCTCGCTTACGGGCAGCAGCCCAGGCTGTCCTCAACAGATCGCAGGACGCGAGAGCCGGTCTTCCATCACACCGGCATCTTGCTGGGGGGCGATCGCGGACAGGGACGGCTCGAACGATGATTTTCAATCACCAGTCGATTTCAGGAATGCCCACCAGCCGTTCGGCAGTCGCTGTCCGCTTTCGTCCAGACGCCGCCCAATCCGGCCCGTGCGCAGGCAGCGGACGCGCGGATCACGAACCATCGGCCGTGAATCTATCCGGCCCCGAAATCCCTCCTCCCCACCTTTCGCCCGCCTCGGGACCGCAGGCAACCGCGGCGCCCGGGCGGGCGCATTTTCGGGAGACGGATAACTTCAAAACCAATCAGACGGAGGAGCAATCATGAGCATTATGGTTTTTGACGTCGACCCCCTCGGCGGTCCGGTCAGGATGAAAGTGGAGGTGGGCGCGAGCGCATCGACAGCACCGCAAATTGAAAGGTGCAAGTGCATAAATTTTGAAACCGATAAGCCGGTTGCCCCCAAATCGTCAGGCGACGCGACATACGTATTCAAAGTAAAGCCGAAGGAGCCGACTTTTTACATTTTTCCCACTTTGATAACGCAAGGGGACGACAAGACGAGCCTCCTTCTCACGGTAACTCAGGGTGCAAACACCAAATGGAAGAAGTTCAAGACTGAACTGAAGCAAGATGCCTTCAGGCGGGGGGTGCCAAGTGTTGACCTGCAATAAGACAGCCGCTCCCAAAGCCGGTACGCAATCGTCTGTCGCCATCCGGTCCCTCATTGCATGTTTGGCAACGATTCCATTGGTCACTGAAGCGAATGCCCAAGCAACCGGACCCACACCAGAAGACAAGGCCGCGATCGAAGCAAACGCAAAAAGCGCGGACAAGCTCGATCTCGACCTCGAAACGCCGACGGCGCCAGGATTGGTCATGGTTGGTATTTCGCCGAAGGACGCCGCAGATCCGGGCAACCTGAAAGACTTCTCGGTCGATCTTGCGAGCCTCGCCGACGGCGGAAGCATCAAGCCCGGAATTGCACTGAGCGGAACGCCGTACTGGTGGTCCCTGTTTGATGGAGACGGTGAAGGATCGGTCAAAACGATTGACTACTATCGGAACGAAACCACCAGGTTTGAACGGCTTTGGGCGCGCACCCAGGTCAGTCTTGGTACCGCTGAATTCAAGGGTGGTAACAACAAGAACGGCGCCAAGATCGGCTTCGGCGTGAGCACTCAACTGCTCGACAGCCAGGACCAGAAATTTCAAAAGGCGACGTCCAACTGTATCCATGGTGTCTGGCAAAGCCGGATCGAACCGCAACTTGTTCCCACACTCGAAACCAATCTTAGCCGCCGCGCAAAGCAGGAAGCGGTCATTCCCCCAAATGCCACCCGATTGGAAAAACTCGCTCTGTACAGGAAGAAGTTCATTGAGCTCTACGACGAGGAGTTGGAGAAGCTCAAAGTAGCCGACTTCAAGAAGGAAAAGGCAGCCTGTCTTGAGCAGGCGAAAGACCGCTTCAATGCCGCACCGTCCTGGGTCGTGGGCGGCGGGCTGGCCGCGGTCTCCGACAACGGAAAGCTCGAGGATGTGGCCTATGGCGGCGCGTCATTCTGGTCGACGTACAAGCTTCCGATCACGGGGGATGGCACTGGCGCCTTCACGTTCTTTGCCAGGGGTGACCTCGACCGCGACTTCAAACTGAAGAATGGCGGCACGGGGGAGGCGGATGCTCTGCTGTTCGCGGTCTCCGGCGTCTACCAATCCGAGGACCTCAAGTTCGATGCGACGCTGTCCTACAACTACAAGGACTATGACAGCCCGGCGCTCGGCGATGACGACTTCCTGCGCTACTCCGGAACGGTCTCCGTGAAGGTCCGGGAAGGCGTCTGGGTCGAAGCAACCGCCGGCGCCGTTTCGAACGGCAAGTTCGAGGAAGAGGGCTTCGGTCTCATCAATCTCAAGCTCGGATTCGGCGACTGAAGCATTCTCGCGAGAACCGTTTTGCGGGTCTGTCGACTGCAGTGCGCCGGGCCACACCGCACGCAATGTCAAGACGGACGGGTTTGACTGAACAGAGGATCAGAAAATGACGTTGGAACATTTGTTACTCACGATTTTCTTTGGCGGCCTGATGGGTTTGATTGGCCAGGGTGTCCGGTCGACCGTCGGCTTTAAAAAACTTCACGATGGTGTTGCAGAGAAGAGGTCCACTTTTTCGTCCGAATTCAGCACGAGCGGATTTTTCACCAGCCTTCTCTTGGGCTTCATCGCCGGCGCGATCGCCATTCTGATCCTGGACATCAGCGTCATCGAAACCGTCGAAAAGAACAAGATGAAGGTGCAAGAAGTGAATCAGCAGGCGCTCTTCGGGCTGATGGCCGTTGGCTACAGCGCGACCGATTTCATCGAAGGCTTTGCCAAGCGGCTGCTGCCCTATCAGAAGGCAATGGGCAGCCTGAAAGAGTGAAGCGCCGATTTCGGTCAAACACAGATTTTCCTGAGCGCCACATCAAAGGAGCATGCCGTGACCCGGATCTACACCATTCGCAGCGGAGATACGATTAACGGGATCGCCGCAGCTCATAACACTTCGGTAAAGAAACTTCTGAAGCTCAATCCGCAGGTCGATGATCCCAATGCAATCTTCGTCGGCGAACCGATCAATGTGCCGTCCGACGGCCCTGGCTGGGCAGGCGCTGCGGCCGCAGCCGGTGCAGTCGAACCCGGATGGTACGGCATAGCGGAGAGGGAATTGGGCGAGACCGAAATCAGAGGCTCGGATCATAATCCCCGGATCATTGAATACCATGCCACCACTACTCTCGCGGCAACGACCGATGAGGTGCCCTGGTGCTCCTCGTTCGTCAACTGGTGCTTCAAGCAGGTACATACGGAAGGCACCAGGAGCGCGGCGGCCCGCTCGTGGCTTCGCTGGGGCAAAAGCCTGACCGAGCCGCGTAAGGGATGTGTCGTGGTGTTCAGCAGCTCGCGGGGTCCGAGATCCGGTCACGTCGGATTCTTCGAACGCCTCAGTGGTAATCACATTGTCGTCCTCGGCGGCAATCAGGCGAACAGTGTCAACCTGTCGTCCTATCCGATGAGCCGCCTGCTCGGTTACCGCTGGCCCTCTTAGGCCATTCGCAACCGCAGATGACGGCGCGATACGCGCATTCATCTGCATCCCCTGAAAGCCGCGGGCAACCCGATCGGCAATAGGGTCGGCAATGCTTTGTATCAGGCTGGTTCAAAGTTGAGTCTTGGCAAGAAGCATTGAACCGACTTCATCACGCATTTTTGCGAAAGGATGAGCGTCTCCTGTGTTTCGCTTCATCACTTCCTCCCACAGCAATCAACCGGTTCGATTTGGACGGAATGGCAACGACTTTTCGCGGATGGGCAACGCGATGATCGGGTTAGTGTTGACTTGGCGATTGTTTTGAAGCCGCCGCCGTGGGCTGTCCGCGAAAACTAGTGGTCATGATAAAGGCAACCAGGCGTGCCACATTTACTCGCGGCGTCATTGTATGACAGTCGCAGAAAATTGTTTTCCCAAGAAACTCAATGAGTTCTGGGTAAATATTCATTTCCTGCGCAATGAAAATCCTAATTATATTGATTTCGTGCGCACCCTGGTCGTAATCTCCAACTCGCCTTAGAGCTCGGGGCAATTTTTTCGTTTGCTAGGAAGAGTTATTCATTGCTCGCATTGTGCGGAGTGCGGGCTTGGCTTGTAGCGTCGGTAATTTCCGTGAATAGCAAGAATACCGCAGAAGAAAAAACCGGCACGAGTTCATTTGATAGCGGCCTGAATTGCCTCGTCATGATGGCGGCGTTCTTCCGGGTTGCGGTCGATCCCGCACAGGTCCGGCACGATCTCGGCCGGATCGAAGGCGTTCTGACATCGGAAGAAATCCTGCGCTCGGCGAAGCGGCTGGGGTTCCGCGCGCGGCGGTCGAGGTGCAAGCCGAAACGCCTCGAATACGCTCCGCTGCCGACGATTGTCGAGATGGCCGACGGCACCTACTGCATTCTCGCCGGCGTTGGCGAGGAAGAGGTTCTGCTTCGAGACCCGCAACAGGACGCGGCAACCAAGATGCCGCGCGCGGACTTCGAAGCCGGCTGGAGCGGATACCTGATCCAGCTCACCACGCGGACGTCCGTCGCCGGCGTCATGCGGCGTTTCGATTTCAGCTGGTTCATCCCGGAGATCATTCGCTACCGGAGGATGTTCGGCGAGATTCTGGTGGCGTCTTTTTTCGTGCAGATCTTCGCCCTGATCACGCCGATCTTCTTCCAGCTCGTGATCGACAAGGTCCTGGTTCACCACGGTCTGACCACGCTCCATGTGCTTGCGATCGGACTTGGCGTCGTCTCCGTATTCGAAGTGCTGCTGAGCGGATTGCGATCCTATGTCATGACCCATACGACGAGCCGCATCGATGTCGCGCTCGGGTCGCGCCTGTTCAATCACCTGCTGTCTCTGCCGATAAGCTATTTCGAGGCTCGCCAGACCGGCCAGTCGGTTGCCAGGGTCCGCGAGCTGGAAAATGTCCGCGCTTTCCTGACCGGTTCGGCCCTGACGCTCGTTCTCGATGTCTTCTTCACGATCATCTTTTTCATCGTCATGTGGATCTACAGCCCGGCGTTGACCCTGATCGTTCTGGCGTCGGTACCGGCGTATGTCCTCTTGTCATTCGTCGTGACGCCGGTACTGCGCAAGCGGATCGAGGAGAAGTTTGCCCGCGGTGCCGAGAACCAGACATTCCTGGTCGAGTCCATTGTCGGCGTGGAAACGCTCAAGGCGATGGCCGTGGAACCCCAGATGCAGAGGCGCTGGGAGGACCAGCTTGCAGGATATGTCTCGGCGAATTTCAGGGCGGCAAATCTCGGCAACATCGCCGGGCACATTGCTCAGTTCATCAACAAGGCCGTCGTGGCCGGCACCCTGTGGTATGGCGCGCATCTTGTCATCGACGGCGGGCTGACCGTCGGTCAACTCGTCGCCTTCAATATTCTGTCGGGCCGCGTCAGCGGTCCGATCCTCAGGCTGGCCCAGCTCTGGCAGGACTTTCAGCAGGTTCGGGTATCCGTCGACCGTCTTGGCGATATTCTGAACGCCCCGGCCGAGACACGGAACAGCGCCGGCGCCGGAACCCTGCAGGCGGTTTGCGGCAATGTCGCCTTCGAGCATGTCACCTTCCGCTACCGCCCCGGCGAGCCGGAAATCCTGACCGATCTGTCGCTCACCGTGGAGCCGGGCGAGGTGGTCGGCATCGTGGGGCCTTCCGGATCCGGCAAGAGCACGCTTACCAAGCTGATCCAGCGCCTTCACGTGCCGGAAAGGGGGCGCGTTCTTGTCGACGGCGTCGACCTCGCCATGGCCGATCCTAGCTGGCTCAGGCGGCAGATCGGCGTCGTGCTTCAGGAGAACGTGCTGTTCAACCGCACGGTCCGGGAGAACATTGCCCTGGCCGATCCGGCCATGCCGCTCGAGCGCGTGGTTGCCGCCGCCAAGCTTGCCGGCGCTCATGATTTCATCCTCGAACTCACGCATGGATACGACACGGTGCTCGAGGAGCGCGGCAGCAATCTCTCGGGCGGACAGCGGCAGCGGGTCGCGATCGCCCGGGCGCTCGTGACCAACCCCCGGATCCTGATCTTCGACGAGGCGACAAGCGCGCTCGACTACGAGTCGGAATACATCATCCAGCAGAACATGCGGCGCATCACGGAAGGCCGCACCGTGTTCATCATCGCCCACCGGCTGGCGGCGATCCGCGATGCCACGCGCATCGTCACGATCGAGGAGGGCCGCATTACGGAACAGGGCACGCATGCCGAACTGCTGGAGAAGAACGGGCGCTACGCCCAGCTTTACGCCCTCCAGTTCTCGGCGCAGAGCGCGGCGGAATAGACGTCATGGGACACTACTGGGATGTCATCAAGATTGCCTGGGCGGAACGCAACGCCGAAAAACGCCAGAAGCTGAACCGCAACGAGCGTGAGTTCCGGGCGGCCGCGATCGAGATCCTGGAATCGCCGGCGTCGCCGGTCGGCAGGGGCCTCGCCGCGCTTCTGGTCGGCTTCACCCTGATCGCCGTTGTCTGGTCGTTCATCGGCCGGATCGACATTCATGCCACGCTGCAGGGCAAGATCATCCCGACGGACCGGGTCCAGGTCATCGAGCCGCTGTTCACGGGCACTGTCCGGGCCATTCATGTCAGGCCCGGTCAGCATGTCGAGGTCGGTGACGTTCTCGTCGAACTCGATCCGACTGAGCAGGTCGCCGAGCGGACCAAGCTTGAACAGGAACTCAAGGCATCCGAAATCGTGTCGACCCGGCTGCGCCGCGGCATAGACGCTGTCGTCAAGGGCGAGCCCGCCGAAGAAGCGGTCCTCAAGGCCCCCGCGGGAACGCCCACAGCGGTCCTCGCGCTCCAGCAGCGGGTGCTTTTCCGCGCGCTGTCGGCCTACGAGGCCGAACGGCAGAGCATAGACGCCGAGATCGCGCAGCGGGCCATGGAGCGCAAGCGGACGGAGTCGACGGTGCGTGAACGCCGCGATCTGGTCAGAGTAATGACCGAGCGCGTCGGCATGTTGAAAAGCCTTTCGGAAAGCGGGGCAAGCTCGAGAGCGCAATACCTGGAAGGCGCGCAACTGCTCTATGAGCAAAGGGCCGATCTGGCGACTGACGAAGGCAAACTTGCAGAGGTCGATGCCGCGGTTCACGCGCTCGAACGCCAGCGCGACGGGCGTCGCGCGACGTTTCTGGAGAAGGCCACGAGCGAACTCGCGGAGAACGAACGCCGCATCGCGCAGGTGCGCCAGGAACTGCGCAAGGCCGAACTGCGCGAACGCCAGAGCCGTCTGCAGGCGCCGCTTGCGGGGACTGTCCAGCAACTCGACGTGCATACCGTGGGCGACGTTGTCCAGACAGGCCAGCAGTTGATGATCGTCGTTCCGAAAGACAGCCGGCTGGAAGTCGAGGCCATGCTGCCGAACAAGGACAAGGGCTTCGTGCGCAAAGGCCAGACGGCGCGGATCAAGGTCGAAGCACTTCCGTTCACGAAATACGGCATCATCGAAGGCGAGGTCCTGGACGTTTCCAACGACGCGGTTCCGCAGAACAAGGCTCAGGAAAACGGTCCGCTGGTCTTCCCGGTGCGCGTCTCGCTGGCGCGCGACCGGATCCGGGCGGACGGCCGCGTGGTCAACCTGACGCCGGGCATGAGCGTGCAGACGGAAGTGCGCACGGGAGACCGGCGCGTCATCGAATTCCTGCTGACGCCACTGTTGCGCTACCGCGACGAGGCGCTGAAGGAAAGGTGAGCCGGGCGGCGGCCGCTCCGGAGGCATGGGGGCCTGGCGCGATAACGCACGTCCTGATTCTCATTCCCGGCGGATTTCCGGCGGAGGAGCCAATCAAATCACCGGTCATTCAGTACTCAATGAATGCGCGTCGATGTGAATTAGTCTCGAGTGAGATCCGGTGAATTTGACTCTCCCTTATAGGCTTCCGATCAAAGAAACAGCCGGTCCAAGTGATAAAATTTTCATGATAGACCGACAGGATTGAGTACTGTTTCAAGAATTGACGGGGAGTCGTAGGGAAGCGTATTGACCTCGCAAAATCGTTATGCATAGTTGTTAACAATAATAAATCTGTTGCGATGTGGCGAGGCGGGTCACTTCATCCCAATAACCGATTGAGATCATCCGGTATGCGTGGGCCGGACTAAAGTATTCGTGTGTACGCGAATGCTTTACGACGGCGCGCGCGCGCCATTGTAGTGCGGCTGATTTCAGGGCGGCGAAGAACAACACTTTGCCGCCAGGGTAGTTGGAGAATTACGAATGACGACGTCGGAGTTTGTCGAGCCCGGGCAGGCCGCCGGTGACCCGGGGCGAGATCGGACACTGGTCAAAAAGAATAGGGCAACCGGCGGAACAAGCGATACTCTTGGCGCATCTCAAAGCCCGGTCAAATCGCGCGCGGATGCGGCTGGCCGCGGTACCGGAAACTCAGACGAGGTGCCCGTCATGCCGAGCAAGACATCCAAATCTTCCAAATCCACAACGACCAGGAAAAAGGCTGCCGCCAAGGCGTCAAAGACGTCGGACACGAATGCGCAGTCCGCCAGCGGCAATGACGCAGCAGCAAGTGTGGCCGGGGCCGCGGCGGATGCACCCGTCTCCGAAGCCGCGCCGGGCGGCAAGCGCACGATATCGTCGGTGCTTGGCGAAATCACGTGGCTCATGTCGCAATCGCCGCTGCACAAGACGTTCTTCATCGGCGATCTCGAGTGGATGGTGATGACGCCGATCGTGCTGGAACAGTTCCGCATCTTTTATTCCGGCGACCGGCCCGTCGGTGTCGCGCTCTGGGCGCGCGTCAGCGAGGAGGTTGAGACGCGGCTAGAGGCCGGCGGCGCACGCATGGCGCCTAACGACTGGCGGTCCGGCGACCGGCTCTGGGTCGTCGAGCTGATCGCCCCGTTCGGCGGCCAGGAGGAGATGCTCAAGGACCTGCAGGCGAACGTGTTCGGTGAGGAGAAGCCGAAGATGCGAGTTGCGAAGGATTAGTATATTACCCAATATATGGCGCTATTGGTTTTAAACCATATGTAAAAACAGGATTTGTCATGAACTTTAAATTTGATTTTAAAGAGCGTTTATTAAAAAGTGACGATCCCAATATATTCCTCAAGCCAATAATGCATACAAGAGAGAGGGTAATAAAGATATTATTTAATTGGAATGATAAAAAGATTCTATTTGATGCAATACCTGAGTATCAACAGGACAAAAAGACGAAAAAACTATTTGTATATTGGACAATTAGAACGTTATCGGGCGTTCATATGCAAATTCCAACTTACAAATTTAAAGATATATCAGAACTGAAGCAGGTTGCAGAAATAATACAGGAAGCTCTGTATCAATACGATGGGTATGGAGCTGGCGATAATTTCGAAGTTGTTACAGTTGATTTCTCACCGCATGTGCGAAAGGCGCTTGGACAAGGGGGTGAACAGTGACACAGGATGTCGCCCCAGAAGTGCGAGCTGCTCTTGATTTGCTTGCTGACCAATTGAGCAGTGGTGAAGCGTCATTTGAGAGCATCAAGAATATTGCGAATAGTCTTAGTGTCGATTTACCTGCCTCTGTTGATACCTTTGTATTTTATTCGGGCAATTACCTAGATACAGACGCGATTAATGCACATGATGCGGCGCTGTCATTGGCACAACAATCATCGTCAGTCGGCATTATCGATAATACGCATGTGGCCCAGTTTCTCGCTCACGACGAGCTGACTGCTGCACTTCGGCAGGTTTCAGATTTTGATACTGATCTCTTCAATTCCCGACTATTCATTGGCCCAGATTCCCTGTGGGGCGAAGCATCGAGTCGCTACGGAACCACAGCCTCCGGAAACGTAATCGCACTTACCCCATTTGCACGAAATGATGGCATCTGGGCGACGACTGAATTTGAGACGCTCATTAACAATGCCGACGTCGACACGATTAACGGCATAAATCGGCAGGGTTTATTAGATCAGGTTAGGACAGATCCGACCATTGCGCCGGCTGAGGAGTTAGCCGCGACGCGACAGACCGTTGACGACGCAGCCCGCATGATTCTGATTGACACTGTCGACAATGGATTCGTTCGGGTTGGAGTAGATAGCACCCCCGAAGAGGCCATCCGTGTTGTCAGTTTTTCGCCGGAATTTGTCGAGGCTCATGGCGTTGAACTGCTCGATCTCACTGACTATCCGGAGCTGTCAGATGGGACGCCGGCAACGCAACCTGCGATGCCACAATCCGGCGACCTGTTTAATTGGAAGCAGACCGGTCGACTTTTGGGGGCATTGGGCGTAGCTGGCGATGCTTTTGAATTCTTCATCACAGCAGCAAAGGCCGATGAGCTTGCGTCCCAGGGGGATCATGTCGGTGCCGCCGGCGAGTGGGCCAAATTTGCCGGAAGCCTCGCAGGAGGCGTGGCGGGCGCAGAAGCCGGGGTCGTATTGGGCGCATTTGTCGGCCCTTGGGGTAGCTTACTTGGTGGAGTTGGTTTGGGCATCGTTGGGTCGATCATTGGCGAAGAAGCTGTCGACCAAACATACAACTATCTGTCGTCCCAACTTGGATTTGACCGCTATTTTGAGCCAAATTTCTCAGAAAATCGCCTGCCAACAGAAGTTACAATTGCCGCCGGCATAACCGAAATAAGAGATCAGAATGGTGGCCTCTATCAAAGTATCGCAAAGTTTCCGGGCGGCGCCTTTAATGTGGCAACTTACAATCCGGATGGCACACAAAGATATCTGCAAAGCTATGACACAGATGGCACGCTAACTAGGCTCGAAGAGTTCTCCGAGGACGGCTCATCGACAGCATACTGGTTTGATGCTGGCGGCGATGTAAATCGCATCGATCGTTTTGGACCGAGTGGCGAGCGCATCAGCGACGCAGACGTCATAGTCGTCAATGGTGATGCGAATCCGGACGGAGCACCATCAAAAGCAGCCATAGTAAAGCAATTCAAAGTACAGAACGGCGAACGCGTCGGCGATGGCGTCATAGAACTGCGGAAGAGTGTTGGTGTTCAGTTTGCCGGAAACATAGGCAGCACTCTGGGCTCCCAGATCGGCAATCTCATTGCCGGCGACGATCCTTTCCTGAGACTTGCATCGAATTCGGTGATCGCCACCATCGGGCGCAACCTTGGGGAATTCGTCGGAGGCGTGATCGAAGGAGGTAGCGTCTCCACAGCCTCCGAAGCCGCCTTCGGCAATATCAGCGAAGACTTCGTTACCAACGTCAAGGCGGCGGGCGTCAATATCGTCAGCTCACTGTTGACCGCCGAACTGAGTGACATCATCGGGCTGGGCGACAGCTTCGGTGATCAACTCATAAGTGTGGTGATCAACGCGGAAATCAGCACGTCCCTGTCTTACGCCTTGAATTTGCCCGGAGGCGGTATCGGCGGTCCGATTGCGGGCTTCCTCGGATCTAAGCTGGCCGATGTCATTTATTCGGCAGAAACGACCGAGGGGCAGATTGGCGGCGCACTTGGCGCTGCAATCGGCGGAACGATAGGGTCATTCATCCTGCCTGTGATTGGCACTGGAATCGGGACATTCCTCGGCAAATTGCTGGGCAGCCTGGTCGGCGACCTGTTCGGTGATGACCCTGACCCACGAGCCCTCGGACGCATCCAATTCCTGAGTTCCAGCGGTGAGTTCGCGGTCACGCATGTCGAGCGGCACGACGGTGGCAACCGCGCGCTGATCGAGAACATGTCCTATACCGTGCGCGACACGGCCAACGCCTATCTCGATCTCATCAATGGAGAATTGCTCAACGGCGGATATTACGTACAGGTAGAGCATCAGGAAGGGCTGTTCATCGGGGACTATTTCAGCCCCACGGGCGCGCGTCTGGCGAGGCGTGAATCGCATGCGGACGGGCGCGGCAATCAGGCGCCGGTCGATGTGCTGGAATTCGTGACTTTGCAGCTTCTGCAACGCATGGAGATTGCCGGTGGCAACCTCTACATCAAGCGTGCACTCGCGGGATCGCAGGCTACAACCGCACAAGAACTCGCGGGCGATGTCGCCATTGCAGGTGACTATGCGGCCTACCTGCAGAATAAGGGCGTCATTGATGCCATCATCCTTATAGATCCAGAGAGCGCATTTGCAGCCGGCTGGATCATCACGCTCCTGCGCGCCGAGGAGCTTGGTATCACGGACTGGCAGCAGAGCGATTTCCACGGCGGGCTGAAAGGTTTCCTCGCCGGCTTCCGCATGGATGATACCGACTACGACAACATCTCGGTATCCGTCTATGGCACCACGCTTGTCATCACGCGCGACGGTGACGAGGCGAACCGTATCGAGATCGCCGATTTCGAGAACAAGATCGGCTACGCCCTGGTCGCGGCACTTGCCGATGGCGCGGCCGTAACAGGCACCGCGGACGATGACATCTGGGTGGCCGCCGACGGCGTGGCGAGCAGCTTTACCGGCGGTGCGGGCGGCGACGATATCCTGATCGGCAGCACCGGCGACGACACCATCAATGGCGGCGCGGGCCGCGACTGGATCAACGGCGGCGGCGGTTCCGACACGCTGAGCGGCGGCGCGGATCATGACGTGCTGATCGGCGAGGCCGGCACTGACACGATCCACGGCAATGACGGCGACGACTGGATTTCAGGCGGCGCGGACGCGGATGCTCTCTACGGCGATGCGGATAACGATTTCCTCAAGGGCGGTGACGGCGCCGATATCATCGATGGCGGTGCGGGCAACGATACGGCCAGCTTCTCCGATCTCACATCCGGCGTGACGGCGGACCTTGCCGCCGGTACGGCGGTCCGCACCGTCGTTGAAGACGATCCTGCCACAACGAGCATTGACGAGTCGGTCACGGAGACAGACACGCTTGTCTCCATCGAGAATGCGGTCGGAACCGTGTTCGGCGATGCATTATCGGGCGATGCTGCCGACAACGTCTTTGTCGGCCTTGGCGGAGACGACACCATTGACGGCCGGGCGGGCACCGACACTGTGGATTACACAGAGTCGGCGCAGGCAATCGTTGCCGATCTTGGCGCCGGAACCGTCACGCGCACGATTGTCGCGGATGACCCCGCAACCGCCGACGTGGACGAGACCGTTACGGAAACCGATACGCTGATCAGCATCGAGGCGGTGATCGGCTCGCTCCACAGCGACATCATGGTCGGATCGACGCAGGCCGACATCCTGTACGGCAGCGAGGGCGACGACAGCCTTGCCGGCGCAGGCGGCGACGATACGCTTGAAGGCGGTGCGGGTGACGACGTGCTTGAGGGCGGCCTCGGCGCGGATATTCTTGCCGGCGGCGACGGCACGGATACGGCGACTTACGACACGTCGTCAGCGGGAGTGACTGTCGACCTGGCGGCCGGTACCGCGAGCGGCGGCGACGCCGCCGGCGACACGCTGAGCGGGATCGAGAACCTGCGCGGCTCGGCGCATGACGACGTTCTCAAGGGCGATGACGGCACAAACATCCTGAGCGGCGGCGTGGGAACCGACGCGCTGGAAGGCGGTGGCGGTGACGACATTTACGTGTTCGGCCGCGGTTTCGGCCATGACAGTGTCGTTGACCACAAGACGGTCGTCGCGTATCGGCAGGAACAATACACAGCCTATAGAACCGTCAACGAATGGGTCTGTACTGGTACCGGCGAACGGGAAGATTGCCGGTGGCTGCCGGTCCAGAGACCCTACACGGCGACCCGGACCGTCGAATATGATGAAGCTGTCAATGCGGGGCTGGATGTCCTGAAGCTTGGTGATGGTATCGGTTTCGATGACCTTATGCTTCGGTTCAACGGCGACGACCTGCAGATCGCGCTCAAGGAGACGGCCAATCCGGGCAAGACGTTCGATGAACTCGATGACCGGGTAACGCTCGTCAACTGGCGCGATGAGAACGGCCGTGTCGAGCGTCTGGAGTTCGCCGACGGGACGCTGGTCGAGCTCAAGGAGCTTGCGGCCTTTACCGAAGGCACCGGCGTGGCTGACCTGTTCGCGCCGCCGGTTGACGATGCATCGGTCTGGCTGAATGGGTTTGCGGGCGACGATGTTCTTGTCGGCTCCTCCGACGACGATATCCTCGTTGGCGGCGCCGACGACGACAGTCTGCAGGGTGGCCTGGGAGGCGACCAGTATGTGTACCGGATCGGTGACGGCCATGACGTCATCGAGGACGCTGGCGGCGCGGATACGCTGGTTTTCGGTGGCGGTATTTCGCGGGACCAACTGAACATCAGGCGGGGAACTTACGTTCCCGCGGCGAGCGGCAATCCGGCGGTTTTCACCGATGAGCAGTCCGGCGTCGATCTGCGTATCGAAATCCTCGATGCGCCTGGCGGCGCGACTGTTCTGGGGTCGATCGTGATCCCGGATTACCGGGTTGAGAGCAGTCTTATCGAGACGTTCAGGTTTGCGGATGGAACGGAGCTCACGATTTCCGAGTTTCTCGATGAGTTTCTCGGCACCGCGTTTGACGACGTTATCGACGGTGACGAGCTCGATAATTCCATCTATGGCGGCGGCGGCAACGATACACTCAACGGAAAAGGCGGTAGCGATGTTCTTTCCGGCGGTTCCGGTGCCGACGTGCTTGACGGCGGCGGGGGAGCGGATTTCGCGTCTTACTCCGGGTCGGCGCAGGGGGTCACGGTCGATCTGGAGCTTGCGGTTCAGGGAACCGGCAGCGCCGGCGCAAAGGACGAAGATGGCGACCAGTTCACCAGCATCGAAAATCTGATCGGCTCGGCGCATGACGACGTTCTCAAGGGCGATGACGGTACAAATATCCTGAGCGGCGGCGCGGGAACCGATGCTCTGGAAGGCCGTGACGGTGACGACGTCTACGTGTTCGGCCGCGGTTTCGGCCATGACAGCGTCGTCGACCACAAGACGGTCGTCGCGTATCGGCAGGAACAATACACAGCCTATAGAACCGTCAACGAATGGGTCTGCACAGGCTACGGCGAGCGGGAAGATTGCCGATGGCTGCCGGTCCAGAGACCCTACACGGCGACCCGGACCGTCGAATATGATGAAGCTGTCAATGCGGGGCTGGATGTCCTGAAGCTTGGTGACGGTATCGGTTTCGATGACCTTATGCTTCGGTTCAACGGCGACGACCTGCAGATCGCGCTCAAGGAGACGGCCAATCCGGGCAAGACGTTCGATGAACTCGATGACCGGGTAACGCTCGTCAACTGGCGCGATGAGAACGGCCGTGTCGAGCGTCTGGAGTTCGCCGACGGGACGCTGGTCGAGCTCAAGGAGCTTGCGGCCTTTACCGAAGGCACCGGCGTGGCTGACCTGTTTGCGCCGCCGGTTGACGATGCATCGGTCTGGCTGAATGGGTTTGCGGGCGACGATGTTCTTGTCGGCTCCTCCGACGACGATATCCTCGTTGGCGGCGCCGACGACGACAGTCTGCAGGGTGGCCTGGGAGGCGACCAGTATGTGTACCGGATCGGTGACGGCCATGACGTCATCGAGGACGCTGGCGGCGCGGATACGCTGGTTTTCGGTGGCGGTATTTCGCGGGACCAACTGAACATCAGGCGGGGAACTTACGTTCCCGCGGCGAGCGGCAATCCGGCGGTTTTCACCGATGAGCAGTCCGGCGTCGATCTGCGTATCGAAATCCTCGATGCGCCTGGCGGCGCGACTGTTCTGGGGTCGATCGTGATCCCGGATTACCGGGTTGAGAGCAGTCTCATCGAGACGTTCAGGTTTGCGGATGGAACGGAGCTCACGATTTCCGAGTTTCTCGATGAGTTTCTCGGCACCGCGTTTGACGACGTTATCGACGGTGACGAGCTCGATAATTCCATCTATGGCGGCAGCGGCAACGATACACTCAACGGAAAAGGCGGTAGCGATGTTCTTGCCGGCGATTCCGGTGCCGACGTGCTTGACGGCGGCGAGGGCGCGGATTTTGCGTCTTACTCCGGGTCGGCGCAAGGGGTCACGGTCGATCTGGAGCTTGCGGCTCAGGGAACCGGCAGCGCCGGCGCGAAGGACGAAGACGGCGACCAGTTCATCAGCATCGAGAACCTGATCGGTTCGGCATACGCCGACACGCTCAAGGGTGACGAATTCGATAATGTGCTCATCGGCGGAGAGGACGGCGATACGCTGATCGGGCGCGCGGGCAACGATACGCTCGACGGCGGTGTCGGCGCAGATACGCTCGATGGTGGTGAAGGCAGCGACACTTATATCGTCGACGATGTCAATGACACGGTGGTGGAGGCGGGCGCCGGGCCGCTCGGAGACGAGCAGGATACGGTCATTTCCTCGATCAGCTACGTGTTGGGCGATGGCGTCGAAAATTTGCGTCTTGCCAGCGGTGCAGGGGCCATCAATGCCACCGGCAACGCATATGACAATGTGATCAGCGGTAACGAGAGCGCCAATACGCTCGATGGCGGTTTGGGTACGGATGTTGCGGATTACGGTGCTTCGTCTTCCGGTGTGACGGTCGACCTTGTTGCGGGCACGGGCCTCGGCGGTGATGCCGAGGGCGACGTTCTCAGCAATATCGAGAGTGTCACGGGCTCGGCGCACGCCGATGTCCTGACGGGCGACGGCGGGGCCAATGCGCTGTCCGGCGGGGCCGGCGACGACACGCTGACGGGTGGAGCGGGCTCTGACCTGATCGCCGGTGGCGAGGGCACCGACGTTGCGGTGTTCGCGGGTGTGCGTTCGGACTACACGGTCGTGCGCGAAGGTACCGAGATCCGCGTGTCGCGGACCGACAGTTCCGGCGATGTCGATATCCTGACGGGCATCGAGACGCTGCGGTTCGATGACGGTGCGGGCACGGTCGAGGACGTTGATGTTGCTTCAGCGCTTCCCGTTGCGGCTGACGGCAGCGCGGTTCTGCAGCAGTCGGGCACGGTTGCGGGTCATGTCGCAGGTGGTGATGTGCAGACGGCGTCGGGTTCCCTGGTCTACGGTCTTGAGGGATCAGCCGGTCACGGCGCGGTGATGGTGAACGCCGACGGGACGTACAGCTATACGGCGGATGCAGGCTATACGGGCACGGACGTGTTCCGGTTCCGCGTGACGGACGGTGACGGCTTTGTCGATATCGGCGAGGTTGCCATCGAGGTTGTCGGCGGCAGCGTGACGGGGACGTCGGAGAGCCAGGTCAACACCTATACGTCGGGCGCGCAGTACCAGCCTTCAGTGTCGGGTCTTTCCGGCGGCGGCCATGTGGTCGTGTGGACGTCATACGGCCAGGACGGCAGTGTGGAAGGCATCTACGGCCAGCGTTACGGTGTGGACGGGACCGCCGCAGGGTCCGAGTTCCAGGTCAACACCTATACGTCGAGCACGCAGTACCAGCCTGTGGTAACGGGTCTTGATGACGGCGGTTTTGTCGTTGCCTGGGCGTCCTATGCTCAGAGCAGCACCTACGGAATCTACGGCCAGCGGTATGACGCGGCCGGTGCCGCGGTTGGTGCCGAGTTCCAGATCAACACCTATACGAGCGGCGAGCAGCGTGAGCCTTCGATCGCTTCGCTTTCCGGCGGCGGTTTTGTGGTCGTGTGGCACGATGAGTCGGGACAGGACGGCAGCCATTGGGGTGTCTTTGGGCAGCGCTTCGATTCTGCTGGCGTGGCGGTTGGTGCCGAGTTCCAGGTCACGACCTACACAAGCTCCCATCAGTATCAGCCTTCCGTGACGGGTCTGAACGATGGCGGGTTTGTTGTGACCTGGCCGTCGCACATTCAGGACGGCAGCCATTATAGCGTGTTCGGCCAGCGGTATGACGCGGCCGGTGCCGCGGTTGGTGCCGAGTTCCAGATCAACACCTATACGAGTGGTGCACAGCGCGAGCCCTCGATCAGTTCCCTGTCGGATGGTGGTTTTGTGGTCATCTGGCAGGACGAGTCTGCCCAGGACGGCAGCGACTACGGGATCTACGGCCAGCGCTATGGTGCCGATGGTGTGGCGCTTGGCTCTGAGTTCCAGGTCAACACGTATACGTCGAGCACGCAGTACCAGCCCGTGGTAACGGGTCTGGATGACGGCGGGTTTGTGGTGACGTGGTCGTCCTATGCGCAGGACGGCAGTACCTACGGTATCTATGGCCAACGCTACGATGCAAATGGAGGCGCAGTCGGTTCGGAGTTCCAGATCAACGACAGTACGTCGGGGGATCAGGAACATCCCTCGATCTCGGCTCTGCCGAACGGAGGGTTTGTTGTCGTTTGGGTTGACGAGAGTGGTCTGGACGGCAATGCGGAAGGGGTCTACCGCAAGGTGTTCAGTGCTGACGGCCAGGTTGTGTCCGGCACGGACGGCATTGACACTCTGCACGGTGGTTCCGGCCACGACACTCTGACGGGCGGTGCCGGTGCGGACACGCTCGATGGTGGTTTGGGTACGGATGTTGCGGATTACGGTGCTTCGTCTTCCGGTGTGACGGTCGACCTTGTTGCGGGCACGGGCCTCGGCGGTGATGCCGAGGGCGACGTTCTCAGCAATATCGAGAGTGTCACGGGCTCGGCATATGCCGATGTCCTGACGGGCGACGGCGGGGCCAATGCGCTGTCAGGCGGTGGCGGTGACGACACGCTGACGGGTGGAGCGGGCTCTGACCTGATTGCCGGTGGCGAGGGCACCGACATTGCGGTGTTCGCGGGTGTGCGTTCGGACTACACGGTCGTGCGCGAAGGTACCGAGATCCGCGTGTCGCGGACCGACAGTTCCGGCGATGTCAATATCCTGACGGGCATCGAGACGCTGCGGTTCGATGACGGTGCGGGCACGGTCGAGGACGTTGATGTTGCTTCAGCGCTTCCCGTTGCGGCGGACGGCAGCGCGGTTCTGCAGCAGTCGGGCACGGTTGCGGGTCATGTCGCAGGTGGTGATGTGCAGACGGCGTCGGGCTCCCTGGTCTACGGGCTTGAGGGGACGGCCGGTCACGGCACGGTGACGGTGAACGCCGACGGGACGTACAGCTACACGGCGCAGGCAGGCTTTACGGGGACGGACGTGTTCCGGTTCCGCGTGACGGACGGTGACGGCTTTGTCGATATCGGCGAGGTTGCCATCGAGGTTGTCGGCGGCAGCGTGACGGGAACGTCCGAGAGCCAGGTCAACAGCTATACGTCTGGCGCGCAGTACCAGCCTTCAGTGTCGGGTCTTTCCGGCGGCGGCCATGTGGTCGTGTGGACGTCATACGGCCAGGACGGCAGTGTGGAAGGCATCTACGGCCAGCGTTACGGTGTGGACGGGACCGCGGTTGGCGCTGAGTTCCAGGTCAACACCTATACGTCGAGCACGCAGTACCAGCCTGTTGTGACGGGTCTTGATGACGGCGGGTTTGTCGTTGCCTGGGCGTCCTATGCTCAGAGCAGCACCTACGGAATCTACGGCCAGCGGTATGACGCGGCCGGTGCCGCGGTTGGTGCCGAGTTCCAGATCAACACCTATACGAGCGGCGAGCAGCGTGAGCCTTCGATCGCTTCGCTTTCCGGCGGCGGTTTTGTGGTCGTGTGGCACGATGAGTCGGGACAGGACGGCAGCCATTGGGGTGTCTTTGGGCAGCGCTTCGATTCTGCTGGCGTGGCGGTTGGTGCCGAGTTCCAGGTCACGACCTACACAAGCTCCCATCAGTATCAGCCTTCCGTGACGGGTCTGAACGATGGCGGGTTTGTTGTGACCTGGCCGTCGCACATTCAGGACGGCAGCCATTATAGCGTGTTCGGCCAGCGGTATGACGCGGCCGGTGCCGCGGTTGGTGCCGAGTTCCAGATCAACACCTATACGAGTGGTGCACAGCGCGAGCCCTCGATCAGTTCCCTGTCGGATGGTGGTTTTGTGGTCATCTGGCAGGACGAGTCTGCCCAGGACGGCAGCGACTACGGGATCTACGGCCAGCGCTATGGTGCCGATGGTGTGGCGCTTGGCTCTGAGTTCCAGGTCAACACGTATACGTCGAGCACGCAGTACCAGCCCGTGGTAACGGGCCTGGATGACGGCGGGTTTGTGGTGACGTGGTCTTCCTATGCGCAGGACGGCAGTATCTACGGCATCTATGGCCAACGCTACGATGCAAATGGAGGCGCAGTCGGTTCGGAGTTCCAGATCAACGACAGTACGTCGGGGGATCAGGAACATCCCTCGATCTCGGCTCTGCCGAACGGAGGGTTTGTTGTCGTTTGGGTTGACGAGAGTGGTCTGGACGGCAATGCGGAAGGGGTCTACCGCAAGGTGTTCAGTGCTGACGGCCAGGTTGTGTCCGGCACGGACGGCATTGACACTCTGCACGGTGGTTCCGGCCACGACACTCTGACGGGCGGTGCCGGTGCGGACACGCTCGATGGCGGTTTGGGTACGGATGTTGCGGATTACAGTGCTTCGTCTTCCGGTGTGACGGTCGACCTTGTTGCGGGCACGGGCCTCGGCGGTGATGCCGAGGGCGACGTTCTCAGCAATATCGAGAGTGTCACGGGCTCGGCGCACGCCGATGTCCTGACGGGCGACGGCGGGGCCAATGCGCTGTCCGGCGGGGCCGGCGACGACACGCTGACGGGTGGAGCGGGGTCTGACCTGATCGCCGGTGGCGAGGGCACCGACGTTGCGGTGTTCGCCGGTGTGCGTTCGGACTACACGGTCGTGCGCGAAGGTACCGAGATCCGCGTGTCGCGGACCGACAGTTCCGGCGATGTCGATATCCTGACGGGCATCGAGACGCTGCGGTTCGATGACGGTGCGGGCACGGTCGAGGACGTTGACGTCGCGACGGCGCTTCCCGTTGCAGCGGACGGCAGTGCGGTTCTGCAGCAGTCGGGCACGGTTGCGGGCCATGTTGCCGGCAGCGACGCTCAGACCGCGTCGGGTTCCCTGGTCTACGGTCTTGAGGGATCAGCCGGTCACGGCGCGGTGACGGTCAATGCGGACGGGACGTACAGCTACACGGCGCAGGCAGGCTTTACGGGGACGGACGTGTTCCGGTTCCGCGCGACGGACGGTGACGGCTTTGTCGATATCGGCGAGGTTGCCATCGAGGTTGTCGGCGGCAGCGTGACGGGAACGTCCGAGAGCCAGGTCAACACCTATACGTCTGGCGCGCAGTACCAGCCTTCAGTGTCGGGTCTTTCCGGCGGCGGCCATGTGGTCGTGTGGACGTCATACGGCCAGGACGGCAGTGTGGAAGGCATCTACGGCCAGCGTTACGGTGTGGACGGGACCGCCGCAGGGTCCGAGTTCCAGGTCAACACCTACACGTCGAGCCTGCAGTATGATGCCGCGGTGACCGGCCTGTCTGGTGGCGGTTTCGTTGTGACCTGGAGTTCCGACGGCCAGGACGGCAATGCCAGAGGGGTTTTTGGGCAGCGCTATGATGCGACGGGTGCCGCGGCCGGATCCGAGTTTCAGGTCAATACCGCTACGAATCTCTGGCAGCACACCTCTTCGGTGACAGCCCTTTCGAATGGCGGGTTTGTCGTGACTTGGACGTCATGGGGCCAGTATGGCAATGACGACGATGTCTACGGCCAGCGCTACGACGCGAACGGTGTCGCGGTTGGGTCCGAGTTCCGGATCAACACTTATATGAGTTCCCATCAGCGCGACACGATCGTTTCGGGTCTGTCCGATGGCGGGTTTATCGTGGCGTGGGTATCCGATGATCAGGACGGCAGCGGAAAGGGCATTTACGGGCAACGCTATGACGCGGCGGGTGCAGCGGCCGGTGCCGAGTTCCAGATCAGCACCTATACCAGCGGCCACCAGCGTGAGCCCGTCGTTACCTCGCTTTCCGGCGGCGGTTTTGTGGTCGTGTGGCACAACGAATCGGCACAGGATGGCGATTCCTACGGTGTGTTTGGCCAGCGCTATGAAGCAAATGGAATAGCGGCCGGGTCGGAGTTCCAGGTCAACACCACTACGAGCGGCGCGCAGCAGGATTCGTCAGTGACAGCTCTAGACGATGGCGGCTTTGTCGTGACCTGGACGTCCACCGGCCAGGACGGGGACGGCGATGGTGTCTACGGCCAGCGGTACGATGCAAATGGAGGCGCTGTCGGATCGGAGTTCCTGATCAACGCGACGACATCGGGAGCGCAAAACGCGCCTTTCGTCACGGCTCTTTCTAACGGCGGCTTTGTGGTGACGTGGGTGTCCGACGGACAGGACGGTAGCGGGACAGGTATCTATCGGAAGATGTATAGTTCCGACGGCCAGACTTTGGTCGGCACGGACGGCATTGACACTCTGCACGGTGGCTCCGGCCACGACACTCTGACGGGCGGTGCCGGTGCGGACACGCTTGATGGCGGTTTGGGCGCCGACATAGCGGATTACAGCGGCTCGTCTTCTGGCGTGACCGTCGATCTTGTTGCCGGCACGGGCCTCGGCGGTGATGCCGAGGGTGATGTTCTCAGCAATATCGAGGGTGTCACGGGCTCGGCGCACGCCGATGTCCTGACAGGCGACGGCGGGTCAAATCTGCTGTCAGGCGGTGGCGGTGACGACACACTGACGGGCGGTGCGGGCTCTGACCTGATCGTCGGTGGTGAGGGCACCGATGTTGCGGTGTTTGCCGGTGTGCGTTCGGACTACACGGTCGTGCGCGAAGGTACCGAGATCCACGTCTCGCGGACCGACAGTTCCGGCGATGTCAATATCCTGACGGGCATCGAGACGCTGCGGTTCGATGACGGCGCGGGCACGGTCGAGGATGTTGACGTCGCGACGGCGCTTCCTGCCGGACGTGACGGGATCGCCGTCCTTCTGGCTGGCCAAACCGTCTTCGGCCGGGTGGCCGGTGACGACGGACAAACGGCAGCGGGCTCCCTGGTCTATAGCCTTGAACGTGATGCCGAACATGGCTCTGTGACAGTCAATACAGACGGGACATACAGCTACACGCCTGGAACTGGATATACCGGCGCGGATGGATTCAAGTTCCGTGTCACAGACGGCGATGGATACTCGGATATTGTTGAAGTAACGATCGACGTCAGGTCACTCGCGGAAATTTCTGGCGGCGAAGAATCTCAGGTCAACACCTTCACAGCGAACCAGCAATACGATCCGGCCCTCGCGGCTTTGGCTGACGGTGGCTACCTCGTCGTTTGGAGTTCAGACGGCCAGGATGGCAGTGGATACGGAATCTACGGCCAGCGGTATGGTGCTGACGATGCGGCCGTGGGTGCCGAGTTCCAGGTCAATACCTACACAAGTTCCAATCAATACGTCCCGTCGGTTGCTGCCCTCGACGACGGCGGATTTGTCGTAACCTGGGCGTCGAACGGCCAGGACGGCAGCAGTTATGGAATATACGGGCAGCGATATGACTCAGCGGGCGCCGCAGTCGGTTCCGAATTCCGTGCCAACTCCTACACTACCGGCGAACAAAACACGCCGTCCGTCGCTGCACTGGAGGGTGGCGGCTTCGTTGTCACATGGCGCTCAGCCAATCAGGACGGCAGCCATTGGGGAAGCTACGGCCAGATCTATGATTCGGCGGGTGTTGCGGTAGGGTCGAATTTCCGGGTAAACCAGACTGCTCACAACGCCCAATACAATGCCAGAGTCATCGGCACACCTGATGGCGGTTTCTGGGCCGTCTGGCAGAGTTTTCACAACGACGTTGATTCCGGAATCTATTCACAGCGCTTCTCTTCAACCGGCGCAAGGATCAGTTCGGAGTTTCGTGTCAACAGTTACGATTCCAATCACCAGCAGGTTCCCTCGATGGGACTGCTCGCCGACGGCGGCGTGGTAATCGTATGGATGTCGAACGGTGAGGATGGCAGCGGCTATGGGGTCTATGGTCAGCGCTACGATGCCTCTGGCGCTGCGGTCGGTGGAAATTTCCGCGCCAATACATATACCGCAAGCGATCAATCCTACCCGGTCGTGACGGGCATGCCGAACGGCGGCTTTGTGATCGCCTGGATGTCAGATGGTCAAGATGGAAGCGGCTATGGTGTGTATGGCCAACACTACGACCCCGACGGGGTTGCCTTTGGGGCGGAATTCCAGATCAACGAAACGACCAATCTGGATCAAGACGGCGTGTCAGCGGTCACTCTGTCAGATGGGCGGATTGTATTGGCCTGGCGTTCCGAGGGACAGGACGGCAGTGGCGACGGTGTCTTCACGCGGGTTTTCACTGTAGCCGGCGAAGACCTTGTCGGTGGTCCCGGCGACGACGCATTGTCCGGACACGATGGCGATGACACACTGACGGGCGGTGCCGGCGCCGACACGCTTGATGGCGGTCGCGGTGTTGATATTGCGGATTACAGCGGTTCGTCTTCAGGTGTGACGGTCGACCTTGTTGCGGGGACGGGTGTTGGCGGTGATGCCGAGGGCGACGTTCTGAGCAATATCGAGGGTGTTACGGGTTCGGCGCACGCCGATGTCCTGACGGGCGACAGCGGCGCCAATGTTCTTTCCGGCGGGGCTGGTGACGACACCCTGACCGGTGGGGCAGGTGCCGACATCCTGGACGGTGGGGCTGGAAGCGACACCTACCAGTTCAGTCTCGGTGACGGAACAGACACCATAAATAACGTGGATACGGATGCTGGATCTATCGATCTGCTCGCATTTGGCGGCTCGATCGACAGTAACGATCTGTGGTTCGCCCAAGCTGATAATGATCTTGTTGTGTCGGTTTTGGGCACACTGGACAAGGTCACCGTCGATGACTGGTTTGACAGTGCGGACAATCAGCTCGACCAATTCCAGAGCGGGGACGGCAAGATCCTGAACGCCGCGGATGTACAGCAACTGGTGTCCGCAATGGCAGCCTTCCAGCCGAATGATGGCACGGATGCCAGCGGCGTTCTTCCCGATCAACTCCCGACCGATGTCCAGGTTGCCGTCGACGCGAACTGGCAATCAGCGGGACCATGATGCGCGTGACTGAGGTGGAAGCCGTGCTGTCAGTCCGGGATTGGATTGCGTGACCTTCCTGCGGTGCACGCTATGCGCTTGCTGAGCAGACCGCGTCAGACTGGTGTCAACGCCAACTGATTGAAAAAGCTGGTGCCGGCTGAGGGACTTGAACCCCCGACCCCCTGATTACAAATCAGGTGCTCTACCAACTGAGCTAAGCCGGCCAAGGCGCGTGCGATGATCCGATCGACGCGCGCTCTGTCTAATCCCGCGCGCCCTATTGTGCAAGACCTGATCGAAGCCCCGAATGCGGAACAGCCGCCCCGGAAGATCCGGGACGGCCGCAGAGGAGACAGAGAGAGTATGCAGGGAGGTGGGGTAACGGCGTCAGCCGTCAGGGTCATCAGTTGCGGTACCACTCGTTGCAGTCCCGGCGTGCACGCTTGGACTTGGCCCAGCGGCGGCGGGCTTCGGCGCGCATGAACCTGGCACCGCGATGGTCGCCGCGGGCTGCATCGCGCTCGGCCATGCGCTCGGCGGCAAGCGCCAGCTTGATCCATTCCTTTGCCTGACGGCAGCGGGGACGGGGGTCGGCGTTGCGCTGGGCGTTCTGCATGATCGCGCCGAACAGGGCGACGCCGGCGCCGATGGCGAAGGCCGTGCCGTTGTCGTGGTAGCCGTGATGGCCGTGATTGCGATGCTGCCAGTTGCCGGCCTCAGCGCTGTCGAAGGTGGACAGGGTGGCCGTGCCGAGCATGGCGAAGGCAATGGCGGCGGTGATCGCTTTGCGGACTGTCGTCTGGGTTGTCATCGTTCTTTCCTCCGGAATGTGCGGCCGCACCACACGGCCCTTGACCCTTTGGTCGCCGGGGGACGCAAAAAGGTTCAATACAATCTTCCGATTGAGGCAAAAGCCCGGATTTTTACGGAATTCTCTTTGTCGATCAGGCGTTCGGCTCGAACTCGTAGAGCTCGGCGAAGGCGTCGAGATTGCTCTGCTCGGACTTGCTGACCGGGCTCATGAGACCAAACGGACCGCCGCCGGAGGCCTGGGCGATTTCGAGCCCCGACCAGAACAGGCTGCGCATGAAGGCGTCGTATTCATCCGGACTGAGAGCATTTTTCAGGATTCGCTTGATTTCGCGAGATTTCTCCATCGTCTCGGCATAGCTCTCGGCAAGCTGCAGCAGCGACCAGAAGTCCTTTTCCCGCGAGATCGATTGCATGATCGCGCGATGCAACGGACTGGGCAGGCGGTCGGCTTCCGCGATCTGGTCGATCAGATCGTTGATCTCGTCGCGATCGATCTTGCCGTCGGCCCCGGCGATGAATCCGAATACCTGAATGGGCAGCGTGCGAACAACCGCCCATTCGTTGTCGGCAAACCGGGCGCGCATTTCCTCCGCATTGGCCGGGGTGCCTTCATCCTGATCGCCGTTTTCGGATTCCATTCGTTCGAGCAGGGGACCGAACCGGGTGCTGTAGTCGCGTGCGGCCCCGCGGATCGCTTCGCCGCTATCCTCGGGAAGCTCCGGCGGGCCGCCGCCCTGGGCGATCTTCAGGCCGAGCAGCTTGAGCGTGTCGGAATCGTGATGACGGTCCGACAAGGCTAGAGAGCTGACCAGATCTTCCTCACTGCGCGGCAGGAAATGACACTGCGGACATTTCCCCAGCGCCATGGGCTTCAGCGCGCCGCAGCGTATGCAAACAGCTCTATCCATCACGCTCCCCTGATGAGCGATCAGTTTAGTGGGAGATGACGGTCAAGACCATCCCGGCGGGAATCGAATTAATGTCGCCGGCATCACCACCGTGCGCGCCGCGTCGTCCCGAATTCGCCGATGTAACGCGGACCCCGGTAGCCGCGCCTGAAGCCGCTGTATCGCTGTCCGGAATAACGCTTTGAAAAGCCGGGGTAGCGGTTGGCCGTGAGAACATCTGTCTCGCCCGCATAACGCGGTCCGGAATAGACCTTGCGGAAGCCGGTGTAGCGCTGGCCGCGGTAGACCGCGCCCGGCGTGGTGTAGCGCGTATTGCTGTAGACCTTGACGAAGCCCGGATAGCGGGTGCCGAACGCGCGCGCGAGGTCGCGGTCGCGGCGGGATCGGGTGTGCCGATGCGATCTGTAGTGTGCGACCGAAATGACACGAGAGTCGCTACCATGTGCCGGAGGCTTGACCGACGTTATGTAAGTCGAATTGCTGCATGTCGGCAACTCATCCGGGCCGCCGGCAAGTTCCGGTGCGGCGTTGGACGTTTCGGATGCGCCCTGAAGCAGGCAGGTGGCTTCAGCGCGGTCCGAAAGCACGAAGCCGGCCGCAGCGATCATGATAGCGGCGAGCAGGCGGGAAATGGGCGGCATGGGTACACTCCGAACCGGGGTGCCCCCTCGTGGTGAACGTGATGCTAGAACAACACGGCGGATATTGAAACCGGCGGCGCGCATATCCTCGCGGATACGTTAACGAACCGGGCGGACACGGGGCGATTCACCAGTTGTAAACCATAGCGGCGCTAGGTTTTCCGAACACCAGTCATAACCCGCTCATAGGCTAGGAGTGAGTGTCGGTTGCGGCGAATTTCGTCTGCCCGGGGCACATTCAGGGGATCGTCAGCCTATGCGTATTGCTCACAAATTGCCCATCGGGGTCATGGTTCTCGCGCTGTTCGCGGTCGGTGCGACCAGTCTTGCCGGACTCAAGATCGCGGCGGACACAAGCCGGTCGGAGATCGGAAGCCGTCTGGTGGCCATTGCCGCCGGCAAGAAAAACGAGCTGGGCCAGTTTCTGACGGGTGTCGAAAAGGACCTCACGACGCTGGCGCGCGGCGAGCGCACACAGACGGCGCTTGAGAATTTTGCCTACGAGTTCATTCTCGCCGAGAAAAAGGCCAAGGCGACGTTCCAGAAACGCTATATCGGAGACAATCCCAATCCGCCGGGCAAGCGGGATGAACTGATCAACCCGAATGTCGACGTCTACGACAATCTGCATGCCGAGTACCATCCGTACTTCCGCTCGCTTGCGGTCGAATACGGTTATGACGACGTGCTGCTGCTCGACGAGAACGGCAATGTCGTCTACTCCGTCTACAAGAACGTAGATTTCGCGACCAATGCGGCCGATGGCGAGTGGTCCGCGTCCGGCCTCGGGCGCGCCTACGCTGCGGCGATGAAAACATCCGCGCGGGACGGGCCGGCCTTCATTGATGTCGAGACCTACGCGGCGACGGAAGGCACGCCCACGGCGTTTCTGTCCATGCCCGTTTTCCGCGACGACAAGCGTCTAGGCGCCGTCGTGATGCGGCTTCCCTACGGTCGGATTAACGCCATTGTTTCGGCGCGCGAGGGCCTGGGGGAGACCGGCGAGGTAGTGCTGCTCAATGGGGCCAATCTGCTGCTGTCGGATTCCAGCCATACCGCTGACGACGACCGGCTTGCCGTCACCATCGACTCGGCCCTGATCGATGAGGCCCGCGGCGGCGAGACCGTCAGCGGCGTTATATCCGGCTACCGTGGTATCGAGGCGGAGGCCGTGCTGACCTCGGTGCCGGTGTACGGCACGACCTGGGTTCTCGCTGCCCTTGTCGACAAGGACGAGGTCTTCGCGGCGCTGACATCAATGCGCAACTGGATGACGTTCATCGCGCTCGGTGTGCTGGGACTTGCCGCGGTTGCCGGCCTCTGGTTCTCGCGGTCGATCGTCCGCCCCATCCGTGCCGTGGTCGATGATGTCACGCGTCTCTCGGGCGGCGACGTCGACTTCGAACTTGCCGATCTGGATCGCGGTGACGAAGTCGGGGATGTCAGCCGCGCGGTGAAGGTCTTTCAGGACGGCATGCTGGAGCGCCGCGTACTGCATATCGAGCGTGACAAGGAGATGCAGGCCCGCTCGGATCGCGAAAAAACCGTCGGTGCCCTGATTGAGGAGTTCAAGGGCCAGAGCCGCGGGTTGCTCGAGATGGTCGCTGCGGACTCGAGCAGCATGCGGGAGTCGTCCCAGTCCATGTCGGCGATGGCGGACGCTGCGTCCAGGCAGGTCGATGCCTGCGAGAACCAGTCGACCGAGACGTCGGGCAACGTCCAGGCCGTGGCTTCGGCGGCCGAAGAGCTGTCTGTTTCGATCAGCGAGATTTCGCATAAAGTCGATGAATCCGGCCGGATCATCGAACAGGCCAGCGCCAATACGGCAGACGCGAACGCCAAGATCGAGGGCCTCGCGCAAGCTGCCCAGAAGATCGGCGAGGTGGTCACCCTGATCACGGATATCGCGGAGCAGACCAATCTTCTGGCCCTCAACGCGACCATCGAGGCGGCGAGGGCTGGTGATGCCGGCAAGGGATTTGCCGTCGTCGCGTCGGAGGTGAAAACGCTGGCCAGCGAGACCGCCCGCGCGACAGAGGAAATCACCGCGCATATCTCGAACATTCAGGAGTCAACCGGCGACGCCGTAGCCACCGTGAAATCGATCGCCGACATCATGAAGGATGTTCAGGCCTATACGACCGCCGTCGGCGCTTCGATGCAGGAGCAGGGGGTTGCGACCGCGGAGATCTCGCAGAACGTCACCATGGCGGCTGAAGGCAGTCGGTCGGTCGCCGAGACGATAGCCGGTGTCCACGAACAGGTGGACACAACCAAGACCTCGGCAGGCGACGTGCTCAAGGCGGCGCAAAACGTGGGCCGGCATTCCGACGAGTTGCGGGAGGCCATAGACGGTTTCCTCGCCAGGGTTGCTGCCGCATAGGAAATTCGCCCGGGCGGCTCCGGTCGATCACGAATTTGTTATCGATGTTGCAACCGCCGCACAGTCATGCGGGTCCCGATTCCGGTGTATACAAGTGGGCATGTTGCGGGGCTTGCATACGCTGTCCATATGGGCTCTCAGCGCGATCCTGGCGCTGACTTTGACAACGGGCGTCATCGCGTCTGCGAAAGGGATCGACGGCAGTGCCGCCCACGCGGAGGCCGCGTCGGAAACAGACGGCGATGGCGCTGAAGCAGATGCGGCGGCATTCGCGGTTGCTGACACGAAGCCTGAGAGCAACTCGCCCTGCAAGGAGGGCATCGCGTCTTGTGCCTCCTTCACCTGTACGGCCTTTACCGTTGACGCCGCGCCGGTATCGTTCATCCCCGGCGGCCTGAGCACCGCATTGTCCCTGAGCCACAGTGTCATTCCGGACGCGCGTGCTCCTGCAACGGCGGACGAGCCCCCCAGACGTCACTCCTGACGGCAGTTCTTGGCAACTGCCCCGAACATCCACGTTCAGTTATTTTTGGGAGAAATTTCGATGATAGATCGTCGAACAATGCTGCTGGGTCTGGGCGGTTTCGTGGCCACGGCAGATGTTGCGGGGGCCGAGGCACGCGACGAGGCCTATGAAAACAATCAACAATTCGGTGGCGGCGGATTTTCGCCAAGAGGCATACCGCGCCGCTTCCGCCGGCAGATCGTGCAGGACCCGACCGGTGCGGCTCCGGGCACAATCGTGGTCGATCCGAATGCCCGCTATCTCTATCTCGTGATGAGGCGGGGCAAGGCCATGCGCTATGGCGTCGGTGTCGGGCGTCAGGGCTTCGAATGGTCAGGCAGGGCCGTGATCAAACGCAAGGCCAAGTGGCCGCGCTGGACGCCCACGAAAGACATGATCAAACGCGAGCCGCGGCTGGCGAAATGGGCCAAGGGCATGGAAGGCGGCGTGCGCAATCCGCTCGGTGCAAGAGCGCTCTATCTCTACGAGGGCGGCGTCGATACGCTGTACCGCATTCACGGAACGAACGAGCCCTGGTCGATCGGCCGGGCCATGTCGTCCGGGTGCATAAGGCTCCTGAACAAGGACATTGTCGATCTCTTCAACCGGGTTCCTCTCGGCACGCGTGTCGTCGTCCGCAGTTGACGCGGAAATGAGCTGATTTTACCGGCATTGCCGCTCTCGGGCCCGCGCCCCGGGCAGCGGCAATCCGGCACTTCGGTTAACCGCCATATGCCGTTTTAATACAAGCCGCAGCCCCATAAGGTGTGCGGTTAACCATCGGCGACAAATAGTTGTATTCCTGACCGTATATCATGATTAAATGGCCGTTCACCGTGTCAGTGGCGAGTAAACGGTCCATCAGATGCGGGTGGGTGAGTGGGTTCGCGTTCAGTTGCGTAACAAATCAGGGGCTTCCGATCCGATTTCATCCACATGAACTGTTTCGTACGGGTGGGGCGGGACACCCTTAGAGACTAGTTAGAATCGCCCCCGGTCGGCTAGTCTCCCCGCCACTTTCCCAGTGGTTCAAGACCTTGCGCCGTACGTCGCCGTGATTCTATACGGCGATGCGCGGCCGTCCCGATGCCGTGGCCGTTACCACGGATTCGATCAGGACATCCTGTCCCTCGACATTCGCCGTCTTGTCCTTGCGCTCGACCCTTATCTTGATCTCTCCGGCACCGGCCTCCACCGCCTTCCGGTGCGCTTCCGCGCGCAACGTGTCCTCGACATGGGCAAATGCCTTGTCGATTTCGGTGAACCGTTCACTCAGCCCGGTTCCGAACACCTGGAACACGCCCTGCTCAGGCTGGGAAATCGAAGCCTGCGCAAACACCCGCACATTGCCGACGACCGCGCCCACCGCGTTGGCGACACCGGCATGTTCGGGGATTATGGCTTCGGTTCCCATGATCCTTGCGATTTCCGGATAATAGGTCGAGGCCGAGGCCCCGAGGCCGACAACGGGACGCGCCATGGACAGCCCGATGGAGACGAGTTGCGTGCCGTCGGATTCGTGGGTGGCGGCCAGCAGCTGCCGGGCGAACGTCTGAGGCAGCCTGCCGTCCTCGGCCACCGCGGCCTCCATCAGGCAGGTGGCGGATTGCCAGACGAGCGTCTCGAAGACCCACTCGCTCATTGCGACCGCGTCCGCGCGAATGGGTTCGCCGCGCGCGCTCTTCTGCCGGGCAAACAACGCAGCGGCCTTCGACGCCGCATCCGAGTCCCAGGTGGAATGTCTGCCGAGTACATGCGCGGCGTCAGACGGTGTGAAGCCGCTGATGGCGACGAGGCCGCGGGCCACAAGGCGGTTGAGCGTTGAAAACTGGGGGCGGCCCTTGATCAGCAGGTCAAGCGCGATCGGGCCGGGCTCGATCTGCTCGAGCATCGCCGCTTCCGGCCGGCTCAGAGCCGAAAGGTGGGCGCTCTGCCTGCCGACGGGTACGGCGAACCGGCCGTAATGCTCATTGTGCCGTGCCTGCTTGAGCTGGCGATCCAGCTGGGCATGCACCGTCTCTGCATGAGTGGTGGCCAGAAGGCTCACCGGAACAAGCCTGCGGGGCCCGAGTTTCAGGGCGGCATCCAGGCCTTCCGGCAGGACGTGAATTTCGCTGTCGCCGCCCAGTCCGACGGTTTGCATGTCGACCGCCTCGACCATTGTCCGCCAACCGCCGACCGTCGCGCCTTCGGCATTGAGGCGGGGAAGGCCCGACTGCAGCGTTGCATAGTCGGTCGTCGTGCCGCCGATGTCGGATACGATCGCGTCCGCCGCTCCGGTCAGATGGGCAGCGCCGACAATGCTGGCGGCCGGGCCGGAGAGAATGGTCTCGATCGGTTTCACCCGCGCAACGTCAGCGGAAATAAGCGCGCCGTCACCACGCACCACCATCAGCGGCGCGTCGATGCCGCGGCTCTCGAACAAACCCTCCGCCGCGTCGATCAGGTGGTAGATCATGCTGATGAGCTTGGCGTTGAGGACGCAGGTGAGGGCGCGGCGCGGGCCGTCCAGCTTGTTCGAAAGCTCATGGCTGCAGGTGACCGGAAGACCCGATGTCTCCAGAATGGCATTGCGCGCCGCGATCTCATGCTCGGCGTTGCGGACCGCGAAACGCCCGGCGACGGCAAATCCAGACACGTCACCGTCCAGCCCGTCGATCCTGGCCAGCAGGTCTTCTGTGTCAAAAGGCGCGACCTGCTTGCCGCCGGCGTCATGGCCGCCGGGCACCAGAATATGCGGGTCGCCCGAGAGCGCATCGGCCAGGCCGGCGCGGGCCAGCACGTCCTGCTCGAAACCGATCAGCACGAGACAGACACGGCCACCCTGGCCTTCGACCAGGGCATTGGTCGCCAGCGTGGTCGAGAGCGAAACCAGCGCCACATCGGCCGGATCGGCCCGGCCGGCTTCCAGAACCTCGTCGATCGCGGCTCCGATCCCGAGCGACAGGTCGGCCTTGGTTGTCAGGGACTTGGCCGCTGCGATCACACCGGCGTCTTCGTCGAACAGGACCGCGTCGGTATAGGTGCCGCCGGTATCGATTCCCAGTAATACAGACATGTCGTTCGGCGCCGGTTCCTGCCGGATGAAATGAACCCCGCCCGTTACGGGGCCTGCGTCGGCAATCCGCAAAAGGCGGCGTCTTTTACACGTTCGTGACGGCTGTCACAACTGTCATCCTCCAATGCCTGCGCGGGCGGTCACCGGTCGGCACGATGGAGCCGGGACGGTAAAGGGAGCGCGATGCCGGTCGGCAAATACGCTACACTCTGGCGCAAATGTCAGGAGTCGGACGCATGACGGCTTGGACGGAAATCAGGATGGCCGTATTGGCTGCCGCCGTGCTGGGGTTTCCCCCGGCTGTTGCGGACGCGGGATTTGTTCCCGGTACCGGAGCGCCGGAACGGAATTCACACAGCGGGTACGTCCTGCAGATCCAGACGGCGCCGGGCGGGGCGGAGTTCGCCGCATATCAGGGGCTACTGGCCGCGGTCTGGAAAGGCAACGAACGGGCGGTCCGCAGGGAAATCGCGTCGGGTGCGGATCTCAATGTGCGCGACGGACGGGGCCGGACGCCATTGATGCTGGCGGCTTACAGGGGCAACGTCGCAATCGCCAAGCTGCTCGTCGACGCCGGCGCCGATCTCAACGCGCTGGACAACCAGCGTTATGACGTCCTGACGATTTCCGCCGTCCTTGACGACGTCGATATGTTGAAATTCGCGCTCGGTGCCGGCGCCGACGCCGGTCTGATCACGAGTCCGTACGACGGCACGGCACTGATCGCCGCGGCCCACCTCGGCCATGTCGATGTTGTCGAAGCGCTGATCGCGGCGGGGGCGCCGATCGATCATGTCAACAATATCGGGTGGACGGCCCTGATTGAATCCATCGTCCTTGGCGACGGTGGCGCCAACCACCAGGCCGTCCTCGCGGCGCTGGTGCGGGCAGGGGCCGACGTCAATCTTGCCGACTCGTCCGGCATTACGCCTTTGACCTTGGCGCGGCGGAGGGGGTATAGCGAAATGGCGTCTGTGCTGGAGAAGGCAGGCGCGCGTCCCTGAAACCCGGAAATTCCGCAACGGACGGTCGCCCATGTCGTCTACCCCGAGCGAATTCGGCAACAATGCCGGGCGCGGTATTGCCGCCGTCGCTGCCGCCGTGGCCTTCTTTTCGGTCGCTGACGCGACTGCGAAATGGCTCGGCCACGCCGGCTACGCCTCGCCTCAGGTGGTGTTCTTCCGCTACCTGTTCGGCCTGTTGCCGGTCGCCGTGGTTGTCTGGAGCGCGGGGTGGGGTTCCCTGCGGACGCAAAAGCCGATGCTGCACGTGCTGCGGGCGCTGTTGCTGTTCTCCGCACTGGTCCTGTTCTTCACGGGATTGCGTCTGATGCCGCTCGCCGAGGCCATCGCCGTGGCCTTTACGGCACCACTCTTCGTGACCGCGCTGTCGGTCCCCATCCTTGGTGAGACCGTCGGGCCGCGCCGTTGGGCTGCCGTCCTGATCGGGTTCGTCGGGGCAGTGGTGATGCTGCAGCCGGGAACGGACGCGTTCAGGCCCGAAGCATTCATCGTGATCGCTTCGGCGCTGTTCTTCGCCTTTGCGATGCTTCTGACCCGCCGGATGTCGGTCACGGAAACCAACACAGCCATGTTCACCTATTCGACGGTCGGTGCCGGGCTGGCAAGCATTCCATTCATGGCGGCGGTGTGGACGACGCCCGAGAGCGAGCATCTCTGGGTCTTTTTCGGGCTCGGGATTGTCGGCGGCATCGCCGCCTACCTGATGATCGTCGCATACCGCAACGCACCGGCTGCCCTGATCGCGCCATTCGACTATACCGCGCTGATCTGGGGGGCGTTGTTCGGCTGGATCCTCTGGCAGGAGGAGCCGCCGCTCATAGTGTGGACCGGCGCGGCGATCATCGCCCTGTCCGGGCTTTACATCGCCCATCGGGAAGCCCGCGCGAAATAGCCCCGATCCGCGCGGGGATCCGTTTTCGCTCAGCGGGTGACGACGATCCGGCTGTTGCGCTTGCCGTAACGCTTCACCAGGTAGAAGAGCGTCCTGGCGGCGCTTGGGTGCAGCCTTACGCAGCCGTGGCTTGCCGGGCGGCCCAGCCGCCGGATGGCGTTGGTGCCGTGGATCGCATAGCCGCCGTAATAGAAGATCGAGTGCGGCATCGGCGAGTTGTAGTATTTGCGTGAATAGTGCATCCGCTTGAGGAACTTCGGACGCCAGGTGCCGACCGGCGTGCGATATCCGCGCCGTGCCGTTGAAACGCGCCACGTATAGGCGCGCCGGCCGTTGACGTAGACGCGCATCCGCTGCTGGCTGAGGTCGATCTTTGCGACGACCCGGGCTCCGGCTTCCGATGGTGTTGTTGAGATGAATGAGAAAACGATCGCAGAAACGGCAACGACAAACGCACCAAATACTCTCATAACTGGCCCTCCCAACCTGAACAAACTCACGAAACTAGAGCTTATATCCAGGAGAAGGCCGCGCACAATTGCCCGAGCCAGGTTTTCGCAGATTGTGATCTATTTGGTACGGTTGCGCCGGTGGAACCGATGGCGGCCGTCAGTTGCTTTTCTTGTTTTCCCGGTTACCGAACTTCTTCTTCAATTCGGCGCAATAGTCCTTGATCTCCGAGCGCGGGGTAAAATACAGGACGTCGTAGACCGGCGCCTCAAGCGGGCTCTCCGGCAGGTAGTCAGAAGGGTTCTTCCACTCGGGCAGAACTTCCATGAAAGCGATTGTCAGTATCTTCGCGCCGGCATTGTTCCGCTCTATTATCGCGGGCACCGCCCAGTCACGCCTGACATGACCGCTGCCCGCCACAAGGATGGCAGCGCCGTGGTCGCGCGCCGCGTCGAGCATGGTGCTGGCCATTGCCCCGTCACGGGACCTCTGGATCACGGCCATCGATGCAAGCGCACGTTTCGGCAGTAGGCCGCAATGGGAGTCCGCAAGGTTCTTGTCCATGACGGCTGTGATCTTCTGGTCCAGCGGTTCTTCAATCCCGTACCGCCTGCGCTGGTCTTCGGAAAGGACCTTGGATCCGGCTTTGGCGACCTTTCGCGTGGTCGCGCGGTCAAGATTGCCGGCGAGGACGGGCAGGCCGTTGCGGAGCGCGGCCTCGGCAATCGGCTGATACAGCGACCAGGCCGGCCATCCGCTTTTGCCCCAATCCACAGCACGGCCAATGCCTGCCGCGTCCTGAGGGCGGGATTTCAAATGTGCGTCGAGGGCCGACTGCTTCGAGAACGGGATCATTTCAAACACCACGGCGGCGTTCCGGTCGTTCTCCGACGCCGTGTCAACCGCCCAGGCCTGGAGGATGTGGTGATCAGGATTGGGATGGATTTCACCGAGCAGCAGAAAATCCGCTTCGCGAATCTGCTGGGCAAGGTCCGCCTTTGAAACGGGTTTGGCCTCGCTCACAGACCAGATCTGGCCGACCAGAGGATGATCGAGGTGATGCTTTGACTTCCACGGGACAGCATCGGCGAACGCAATTGTTGCCGATGCCATGAGAGTGAAAAGACCAACAACCGTGCGCGTCATGCGTTCCACCTCAATCTGCCGTCTTGTGGGTACTACGACTGTCGAAGTCATAAGGCGACAATGAGTCCAGCTAGCGTGCAAGCCTCAGAAAAGACAGTTGGCAAATGATCGCGGCCGGGAGTGCCGCCAGTTCACAAGATCGGTCACACCGAAGTGACACCGTGTTGTTTCGAAATGGCGGACCAGCCGATCCATATCCGAATAAGAGGGGCGCAATTCGCGAAAGGACAGGGCATGAAACAGATAGCTCTCCCGGTAGTCGCTGCGTTTTTTGCAATTGCGCTAACGGCTGCAAACTCGTCAACCGCTTCGGCCTCGGGCCTGCTGTCGCAGTCCGGGAACATCCAGGCGGGCTCCACCGTCAACGCCGTCGCTCCGGTACACTTCAAGCGGCACCGCTATCACCGGCGTCACTTCGGCCGCAAACATTTCGGTCGTCGTTATCACGGACGCAGGCACTATGGGCGGCGTTTTTACGGTCCCCGCTTCTATTACGGCAGAGGCCACTACGGCCCGCGCTATTACGGCCGCTTCGGTTTCCGCGGTTTCCATGGCGGTCAGAAGTGATCTGACCCCGCAGTCCCGCCGCGCAGCAGGTGTCAGCGTTTAGCTGCGCGGCGGGACCCAAATCCGAACCGGGTCAGAACGGGCCGCATTGCGTCGATATTGAGGCCGGCAGTCTTCAGCAAGCCCGATTCCCGGATATTTGATCGGCGCTGCCAACTCCCAAATTTCTGCACATTCCGGCCGGTTTGGTGTGCGGCGCTGTCATCGCTGCGGTGAGCGAACACTGGTCAAAACATGTCCGGTGGCCCATACTTACCCGCAAGAGGGGCGCAATTCGCGAAAGGACAGGGTATGAGGCAGTTGGCTCTTACCGTTTTTGCGGCGTTTTTTTCAATTGCGCTAATGGCAACCGTTTCTACTAAAGCATCCGCTAGCGGGGCGTTATCGCCAACGCGCGCGGTTCCGGCTGGCGTAGTGACGGACAAGGCTTCGACGGTCCACCACAGGAAACGCCGTCGCGGCTATTATGGTGGTCCGTTCTTCTCGTTCGGGTTCGGGTACCACCGGCCGTATTATTATCGTCCGTACTACGGCGGATACTACTACCGGCCGTATTACAAGAAGCGCCGCTATTACAGGAAGCGGCGTTACGGCAAGCGACGGTACTACCGGCGGTATCGGGATCACAGGCCACGTCATCATTTGCCGCGGCGCTATGGCTATCCCGGTCAGTCACGGGCGGGAACCGGCCGCTAGGCTTGCCAGAAAAGTGATTGTTGCAGACTCAGCAACCAACGTTAAATTTGAATCGGGCCGCCCAGCAGGGCGGCCCGTGATCATGTGGCGGTGACACCGAGATAGTCGGCAAGAATTCGATGGCGACGAAAGCTGACGGTTCAGGACTGTTGCGAAACGGATTGCTGGGACTGGCGACCTGCTTTTTTGCGGCATTGCCGGTTTCGGCCGCGACCGGCACTGATGATCCCTATCCCGGCGTATTCGGCAAGGATGACAGGAAGCCCGTCGACAGCCGGAAGGCGCCGTGGAGTTCGGTCGGCCGGGTGAATGTCGCGGGCTATCGGAAGGTTCGGTTCTGCACCGGGACGCTCGTTGCGCCCGACCTCGTCGTGACCGCAGCGCATTGTCTCGTCAACGAGGTTTCCGGACGACCGTTTCAGCCGGGTTCAGTGCACTTTGTCGCGGGTGTGAAGGGCGACAATTACCTGGCGCACTCCCGGGCGCGCTGCATGCGCTTTCTGGGTAAACCCGAATTCAACCGGCTGCCGACGCTCGAATCCTTCCTAACGGACGTTGCGATCATTGCGCTTGAAAAGCCGATGACGCTGAAGCCGGTCTCAGTAGACGGAGATTACGTGCCGGTGGCGGCGTCGGAGCTGATTCATCCCGGCTACGGCCGCGACGACAAATACCGTTTGCTGGCCCATCGCGCCTGCCGGCCGAAAGGCGCCAAGCGCGGGCTTATGTTTACCGACTGCGATACCAATCACGGCGGTTCGGGCGGGCCTGTGCTTGTCCGCAGCGGCGATGACTACAGAATGGTGGCTGCCATGTCCGGGGTCATACAGGGACGGTTTTCGGTAGCCGTCACGGCGAACAGGTGGGCGAAGCTTCTCGAGCCGACCGAGACCTGCAAATGACGGGCAGGGGGCCGTTCTAACCGGCCTGTTGCGTTTTCGGCCGGCCTTGCGAAATCGCATAAAGCGTCACAGCCGCGGCGTTCGAAACATTCAGGCTCTTGATCGGTCCGGGCACGTCGAGGCGGACGAGACGGTCGCAATATTCGCGGGTGAGACGGCGCAGCCCCTTGCCCTCGGCTCCCAGCACGACCGCGATGCCGCCCGAGAAGTCATTGCCCGAGATGCTTTCCTCGGCCTCGCTGTCGAGCCCAAGACGCTGGAAACCGCGATCGGCCAGTTGATCGAGCGTCCGGGCGAGGTTCGCGACGCGGATCATGGGGACATGTTCAACTGCGCCCGACGCAGCCTTGGCCAGCACGCCGCTCGAGTTCGGGCTGTTGCGAAAGGTGGTCACCACCGCGTCGATCCCGAAGGCGGCGCAGGACCGCATGATCGCCCCGACATTGTGTGGATCGGTGAGTTGATCGAGCACGACCACGATGCCGCCTTCGGGGATGTCGTCGAGACCCACGTCCGGCAGTTGCGTGGTTTTGAGCACGAGGCCCTGATGCACGGCGTCACGCGGCAGATTTCGCGACAGCTCCGCATTGGGCATGACTGTCGGGCTGGCCTTGACGGCGGCGAGCTCCGTGCCGAAGCGTTCCGCCGCGTTGTCGGACACGGTCAACTCGACGGTTTCGCGCTTCGGATTGGCCAGTGCGGCCAGAACCGCATGCACGCCGTATATGATTTCGACGTCCGGCTGACCGAATTTCGAGCGTTGCTTGCGCTTTCTCATACCACTGCTTATATTCGGTTAGTCGGGAGGCGGCAAATGCCATGGTAGTGCCCGATTCACCTTGATGCAGCCGGTAAGGCTCTGCGTCGGGGCGTTTTTTTGGTTTTTATTGTGATTTCCAGTTGACACGGCCGCACCACCTTCACATAAAGCAGGCGCGTGAGTCACAGCTTGATTGTGATCCGGAGGAGTGCCCGAGTGGTTAAAGGGGACGGGCTGTAAACCCGTTGGCTATGCCTACGTTGGTTCGAATCCAACCTCCTCCACCAATGGCTGTTGCATACAAGCAGTCTGGGCTTGTGCGGGTGTAGCTCAATGGTAGAGCAGCAGCCTTCCAAGCTGACGACGAGGGTTCGATTCCCTTCACCCGCTCCAGACGCTTGATAGGTGCCGGCAGATACGGATTACAGAAGCAGACGAAAACACCGGATCGGGCGAGGTCCGGTCGATGATTGAAAATTCGGTCCGGAGATTGCCGGATCACCGTCCAAGACGCAGGTTGGCGGCGGAACTAAAGCAAGAGGAAGAAGACGGCAATGGCCAAAGAGAAGTTTGAGCGTACTAAGCCGCATTGCAACATCGGAACGATCGGGCATGTTGATCACGGCAAGACGACGCTGACGGCTGCGATTACGAAGGTTCTTGCCGAGGCCGGCGGTGCTGAGTTTTCGGCCTATGACGAGATTGACAAGGCACCGGAGGAGAAGGCGCGCGGGATCACGATTTCGACGGCTCACGTTGAGTACGAGACGGACAACCGTCACTACGCTCACGTTGACTGCCCGGGTCACGCGGACTACGTGAAGAACATGATCACGGGTGCGGCGCAGATGGACGGCGCCATTCTCGTGGTGTCTTCTGCCGACGGCCCGATGCCGCAGACGCGCGAGCACATTCTTCTGGCCCGCCAGGTCGGTGTTCCGGCGCTTGTCGTTTACATGAACAAGGTCGACCAGGTTGACGACGAGGAGCTTCTCGAGCTTGTCGAGATGGAGATCCGCGAGCTTCTGAGTTCCTACGACTTCCCGGGCGACGACATTCCGATCGTCAAGGGTTCGGCTCTTGCCGCCCTTGAGGACGGGGATGCCACGACGGGCAAGGACTCGATCATGGAGCTGATGGCAGCGGTTGACGACTACATTCCGCAGCCCGAGCGTCCGGTCGACCAGCCGTTCCTGATGCCTGTGGAGGACGTGTTCTCGATTTCAGGCCGCGGCACGGTTGCCACGGGCCGCGTTGAGCGCGGTATCGTTAAGGTCGGCGACGAGATCGAGATTGTCGGCATCCGGGACACGCAGAAGACGACGTGCACGGGCGTGGAGATGTTCCGCAAGCTGCTGGACCAGGGTCAGGCGGGCGACAACGTTGGCGTTCTGCTTCGCGGCACGAAGCGCGACGAGATCGAGCGCGGCCAAGTTCTTTGCAAGCCGGGTTCGGTTACGCCGCACACGAAGTTCAAGGCTGAAGCCTACATCCTGACGAAGGAAGAGGGCGGGCGTCACACGCCGTTCTTCACGAACTACCGTCCGCAGTTCTATTTCCGGACGACAGACGTGACGGGCGTTGTCTCGCTTCCGAGCGGCACGGAAATGGTTATGCCGGGCGACAATGTGGAAATGGAAGTGGAACTGATCGTTCCGATCGCGATGGAAGAGAAGCTGCGCTTCGCCATCCGTGAGGGCGGTCGTACCGTCGGCGCAGGCGTCGTCGCTAACATTATCGAGTAGCCGGCTCGACAAGCGTTCTGGCCTCAGGGTGCGCGGAGAAATCCGCCGCACCCTTTGGCGCAGAAAATGCCGGGTCGTTGAGAAACTGATGAGGCGCGAAGAATTAGGAGTGTAGCTCAACTGGCAGAGCACCGGTCTCCAAAACCGGGGGTTGGGGGTTCGAGTCCCTCCACTCCTGCCAGCGTATCAAGAGCAGCAAAACATGCTCCGCACAGTATGTGCGCCGTCAGAACAGGGATGCGGTAAACAGGTATTTAGGTATGGCCAAAACCAATCCGTTCGAGTTCATACAGCAAGTCCGGGCCGAGGGCAGCAAAGTCACCTGGCCGACGCGGAAAGAGACTGCGGTCACGACAGTGATGGTGTTCATCATGGTCGCGCTCGCATCGGTGTTCTTCCTGATCGCCGATCAGATTCTGAGCTGGATCGTGACGCTGGCACTGGGTATTGGCCAATAGAGGCAAGACGGACCGTTTATGACGAAGCGCTGGTATATCGTCCACGCCTACTCGAACTTCGAGAAGAAGGTCGCGGAGGCGATTAAGGAACAGGCGGCGGCCAAGGGGCTTGAGGAACTTTTCGAAGAAGTGCTCGTGCCGACCGAAGAGGTCGTGGAAATGCGTCGGGGCCGCAAGGTGTCGTCCGAGCGCAAGTTTTTTCCGGGCTACGTTCTGGTGAAGATGGAACTGACCGATGAGGCGTATCACCTGATCAAGAATACGCCCAAGGTGACCGGTTTTCTGGGGACTGAGTCCAAACCGGTGCCGATCACCGACGCCGAGGCCAACCGGATCCTGCATCAGGTTCAGGAAGGCATCGAGCGTCCGAAGCCGTCGGTCACGTTCGAGGTCGGCGAGCAGGTGCGTGTTTCGGACGGCCCGTTTGCGTCGTTCAACGGGCATGTCGAGGAAGTTGACGAGGAACGGGCGCGGCTCAAGGTCGCCGTGTCCATTTTCGGCCGGGCGACGCCGGTCGAGCTTGAGTACGGCCAGGTCGAAAAGCTCTAGGGCTTAACGGCAGGGTCATTCGGTGGGAGGCCGACCCCCGTATTCTTTGGCGGGGCAAAGCCGGACCACTAACCCTTCAATTTCCGCTTCGCGATGGGTCGAAGCCGGAAGGGGATTATAGATGGCAAAGAAAATCGAAGGTTATCTCAAATTGCAGGTGCCGGCAGGGTCGGCATCGCCGTCGCCGCCGATCGGACCGGCGCTCGGCCAGCGTGGCCTCAACATCATGGAATTCTGCAAGGCGTTCAATGCCGCCACGCAGGAACTCGACAACGGTGCACCGATTCCGACCGTGATCACGATCTTCCAGGACAAGTCGTTCACGTTCGAAACCAAGACTCCGCCGGCGTCGTACTACCTGAAGAAGGCGGCAGGCCTCGGCAAGGGCGGCCAGGAGCCGGGCCGCGAGGTCGCCGGCTCGGTCACGATGGACCAGGTGCGCGAGATCGCGGAACTGAAGATGAAAGACCTGAATGCGAACGATATCGATGCCGCGGCAAACATCATTGCCGGCTCGGCCCGTTCGATGGGCTTTGAGGTGAAGGGGTAACGGCGATGGCGAACTCCGGAAAGAGACTGAAGGCAGCGCGCGATGGTATCGACCGCAAGGCGCTCTATACGCTCGACGAGGCTGTAAAGCTGGTCAAAGGCAACGCCAGCGCCAAGTTTGACGAAACCGTCGAAGTTGCGATGAACCTGGGTGTTGATCCGCGCCATGCCGACCAGATGGTGCGCGGCGTCTGCAATCTGCCGAACGGCTCGGGCCGTGCGGTGCGCGTCGCCGTGTTTGCCCGTGGTGACAAGGCCGAGGAAGCAAAGGCAGCCGGTGCCGACGTGGTCGGAGCCGAGGATCTGGCGCAGACCGTCGAGAAAGGCGAGATCGATTTCGACCGCTGCATCGCGACGCCGGACATGATGCCGATCGTCGGCAAGCTCGGCAAAGTGCTGGGTCCGCGCGGCATGATGCCGAACCCGAAGGTGGGCACCGTGACGCCGGACGTCGCGGCCGCGATCGAGGCCGCCAAGGGCGGCGCCGTGGAGTTCCGTGTCGAGAAGGCCGGCATCGTGCATGCCGGCGTCGGCAAGGCGAGCTTCACCGAAGAGCAGATCGCCGGCAACGTGAAGGCGTTCGTGGACGCCGTCCAGAAAGCCAAGCCGAGCGGTGCGAAAGGCACGTTCGTGAAAAAGGTTGCGCTCAGTTCGACGATGGGTCCGGGGGTCCGGATCGAGCCGTCGAGCGTGCTGAGCAGCTAGAGTTCAAGAGTTTCCGCCGGCCGCTTGCGCGGCCGGTGGTCGGGACCTGACGGTTCGCCGGAGGGTCCCAACCTGTCCGAGACTGCAGGTGTCGCCGGCAACGGCGACTTAAACGAGAGGTTGGCCTGCACAGACGGGAGACAAATGGATCGAAACCGGACCGTACGGTCCGCATCGATCGGTTTGACCCTCGTGTATGTCGCATCGGCGCGGTTTTGCCGAGGCGGCAGGACAGGCACGTGAGCGCCGTCTCCCGGCTTCTCGCCTGTCGGTCTGAGGAGTTCGGTTGGCGGCAAATGCCAACGGCGGTTGCATTGCAACCGCTTGAACGGAGAGAGCAAGTGGATAGAGCCCAGAAAGCAGAGCTCGTTACGACGTTCAACCAGGTGTTTTCGAATGCCGGCGTGATTGTCGTGACCCACTATTCCGGCCTGACAGTCGCGGAGATGACAGATCTGCGCGTCCGGATGGCCGAGGCGGGCGCGTCCTTCAAGGTGACGAAGAACCGTCTCGTCAAGCTCGCTCTTGAGGGTACCGAAGCAGCCGGCATTGCCGAGCTGTTCGAGGGGCCGACCGCGATCGCCTATTCGGATGATCCGGTTGCCGCTCCGAAGGTCGCGGTCAACTTTGCCAAGTCCAACGAAAACCTCGTTGTGCTGGGCGGAGCCATGGGCAGCACCGTTCTTGACGCCGGTGGCGTCAAGGCGTTGTCCGACCTGCCGTCGCTTGATGAACTGCGTGCGAAACTTGTCGGCATGATCCAGACGCCGGCAACGCGGATCGCGGGTGTTCTCCAGGCTCCGGCAGGGCAGGTGGCCCGCGTCATCGGTGCCTACAGTTCCAAGGGCGAAGCCGCTTGACGGCCGCCGAAGTCGAAATGGTCAAACTGATTGAGAAACGAGTGTAGAAATGGCTGATCTCGAAAAAATTGCGGACGATCTGTCCAACCTTACCGTCCTGGAAGCCGCCGAGCTTTCCAAGCTTCTCGAAGAGAAGTGGGGCGTTTCCGCAGCCGCTCCGGTTGCGGTTGCCGCTGTAGCAGGCGGTGGCGGCGAAGCTGCTGCTGAAGAGGAGAAGGACAGCTTCTCCGTGGTGCTGGCCTCCGTTGGTGACAAGAAGATCAACGTCATCAAGGAAGTCCGTGCCATCACGGGTCTTGGCCTCAAGGAAGCCAAGGATCTCGTCGAAGGCGCTCCGAAGGAAGTCAAGGGCGACGTCGCGAAGGACGAAGCCGAGAAGATCAAGGAGCAGCTCGAAGGCGCTGGCGCGACCGTCGAGCTCAAGTAACAGTTTGTGTTACGCCGCGCGGCGGAACCGGGCCAACCGCCCGGTTCCGCGGTGCAGGCGATTACAGGTAAACACAGGTCACGGCTTTCTCGAGAGCCCGCGCAGCGGGCCCTGAAGCAAGCCGTCACGGATCCTACAAGGAGCGGAAATGTCGCAATCTTTCATCGGTCGCAAGCGGGTTCGGAAATATTTCGGCAGCATTCGGGAAGTCGCCGAAATGCCGAATCTGATCGAGGTGCAGAAGTATTCCTACGATCAGTTCCTGCAGGTTGACAAGCCTGAAGAGGGCCGCGAGGACCAGGGCCTTCAGGCTGTCTTCAGTTCGGTCTTTCCGATCAATGACTTCGCCGGAACGGCGACACTCGAATTCGTCGATTTCGAGTTCGAGGATCCCAAATACGATGTCGAGGAGTGCCAGCAGCGGGGCATGACCTTCGCGGCGCCGCTCAAGGTAACCCTGCGCCTGATCGTGTTCGAGGTCGACGAGGATACCGGCGCGCGCTCCGTCAAGGACATCAAGGAGCAGGATGTCTACATGGGCGACATCCCGTTCATGACGCTCAACGGCACATTCGTCATCAACGGCACCGAGCGCGTCATCGTCTCCCAGATGCACCGCAGCCCGGGCGTGTTCTTCGATCACGACAAGGGCAAGACCCACTCGAGCGGCAAGCTCCTGTTTGCCGCCCGCATCATTCCGTACCGCGGTTCCTGGCTCGACTTCGAATTCGATGCCAAGGATATCGTCTATGTCCGTATCGACCGCCGCCGCAAGCTGCCGGTGACCACGCTGCTGCAGGGTCTGGGCTACGACGCGGAAGACATTCTGGATATTTTCTACAACAAGGTTGCCTACAAGCTGAAAGACGACGGCTGGCGCACGCCGTTCGTTGCCGAGCGCCTGCGCGGCGTCAAGCCGGCGACGGACCTGATCGATGCCGATACGGGCAAGGTCGCGATCGAGGCCGGCAAGAAGATCACGCCGCGTCTGGCGCGCAAGCTCGCCGAGGAAGGCCTCAAGGAACTGCTGGTTCAGGACGAGGACCTCTACGGCCACTTCCTCGCCGAGGAAATGGTCGACATGAAAACCGGCGAGATCTTCGCCGAGGCCGGCGACGAGATCAACGCGGACAACCTCGCGTTGCTGCGCGAGGCCGGCTACAAGGAAATCAACCTGCTGGACATCGACCACGTCAATGTCGGCGCGTTCATCCGCAACACGCTCTCCGTCGACAAGTGCGACAGCCATGAGCAGGCGCTGCTCGACATCTACCGCGTGATGCGCCCCGGCGAGCCGCCGACGCGCGAGACCGCCGAAGCCCTGTTCAACGGCCTGTTCTTCGATGCGGAGCGCTATGACCTGTCCGCCGTCGGCCGCGTGAAGATGAACATGCGCCTCGACCTCGACGCCGAGGACACGGTGCGGACACTGCGTCGCGAGGACATTCTTGCGGTCATCAAGACGCTTGTTGACCTGCGCGACGGCCGCGGTGAGATCGATGATATCGACCACCTCGGCAACCGGCGCGTGCGGTCGGTCGGCGAACTGATGGAAAACCAGTACCGCGTCGGCCTGCTGCGCATGGAGCGCGCGATCAAGGAGCGCATGAGCTCGGTCGATATCGACACGGTCATGCCGCATGACCTGATCAACGCAAAGCCGGTCGCGGCCGCCGTGCGCGAGTTCTTCGGCTCGTCGCAGCTCTCGCAGTTCATGGACCAGACCAACCCGCTTTCGGAGATCACCCACAAGCGCCGTCTGTCGGCGCTCGGCCCGGGCGGCCTGACCCGCGAGCGCGCCGGCTTCGAGGTGCGCGACGTGCACCCGACGCACTACGGCCGCATCTGTCCGATCGAGACGCCGGAAGGCCCGAACATCGGCCTCATCAACTCGCTCGCGACCTATGCCCGCGTCAACAAGTACGGCTTCATCGAGAGCCCGTACCGGCGCGTGGTGAAGGGGAAGGTCTCCGACGAGACCGTCTACCTGTCGGCGATGGAGGAAGCCAAGTACAACATCGCGCAGGCCAATGTCAGCCTGACCACCAAGAACGAGTTCGAGGAAGACCTGATCCTCTGCCGGCACTCCGGTGACGTGCATATGGCACCGGCCGAGCGCGTGGACTTCGTCGACGTTTCGCCGAAGCAGCTTGTGTCCGTCGCCGCGGCGCTGATCCCGTTCCTCGAGAACGATGACGCCAACCGCGCGCTCATGGGCTCGAACATGCAGCGTCAGGCGGTCCCGCTGGTGAAAGCCGAAGCGCCGCTGGTCGGTACCGGCATGGAATCGGTGGTGGCACGCGACTCCGGTGCCGCGATCGCGGCACGGCGGGCGGGCGTTGTCGACCAGGTGGATGCAACCCGTATCGTCATCCGGGCGACCGAGGAAACGGACCCGTCGAAGTCGGGCGTCGACATCTACAACCTGCTCAAGTTCCAGCGCTCGAACCAGAACACCTGCATCAACCAGCGTCCGCTGGTCCGTGTCGGTGACCGGGTCGAGGCCGGCGACATCGTCGCCGACGGCCCGTCGACGGATCTCGGCGACCTGGCGCTCGGCCGCAACGTGCTCGTCGCGTTCATGCCGTGGAACGGCTACAACTTCGAGGACTCGATCCTGATTTCCGAGCGCATCGTGCGTGACGACGTCTTCACCTCGATCCACATCGAGGAGTTCGAGGTCATGGCCCGCGATACCAAGCTCGGGCCGGAGGAGATCACGCGCGACATCCCGAACGTCGGCGAAGAGGCGCTGAAGAACCTCGACGAGGCGGGCATCGTCTATATCGGCGCTGAAGTGAACCCGGGTGACATTCTGGTCGGCAAGATCACGCCGAAGGGCGAGTCTCCGATGACGCCGGAAGAGAAGCTGCTGCGTGCCATCTTCGGCGAAAAGGCGTCCGACGTCCGCGACACCTCGCTCAAGCTGCCGCCCGGCGTTGCCGGTACGGTTGTCGAGGTGCGGGTGTTCAACCGCCACGGCATCGACAAGGACGAGCGCGCGATGGCAATCGAGCGTGAAGAGATCGAGCGCCTCGCCAAGGACCGTGACGACGAACTTGCGATCCTGGATCGCAACTCCTACGGGCGTCTGTCCGAGTTCCTGCTGGGCAAGATCGCGTCCGGCGGCCCGAAGGGCATGAAGAACGACACCAAGATCACGCAGGCCCTGCTTGACGACATCCCGCGCAGCCAGTGGTGGCAGATCGCCCTCAAGAACGAGAAGGCGATGGGCGAGATGGAAGCCATGCGCGGCCAGTACGACGAGTCCAAGAGCCGTCTCGAGCAGCGTTTCGTCGACAAGGTCGACAAGCTGCAGCGTGGCGACGAGCTGCCGCCCGGCGTCATGAAGATGGTCAAGGTGTTCGTGGCCGTGAAGCGCAAGCTGCAGCCCGGCGACAAGATGGCCGGCCGTCACGGCAACAAGGGCGTTATCTCGAAGATCGTGCCGATGGAGGACATGCCGCACCTGGAAGACGGCACCGCCGTCGACATCGTGCTCAATCCGCTCGGCGTGCCGAGCCGGATGAACGTCGGGCAGATCCTCGAGACCCATCTCGGCTGGGCCTGTCACGGCCTCGGACGCCAGATCGGCGATGCCGTGGATGTCTACCGGCGCTCGGCGAAGGCGAAAGACCTCAAGGATACGCTGAAAAAGGTCTACGGAACCAACGAGACCATTGCGTCGCTGGATGACGATCAGCTTGCCGAAATGGGCGACAACCTGCGCAACGGCGTGCCGATTGCGACGCCGGTGTTCGACGGTGCCCACGAAGCGGACATCAACGAAATGCTGGGCATGGCCGGTCTGGATACGTCAGGGCAGGTTGAGCTGTTCGACGGCCGGACGGGCGAGATCTTCGACCGCAAGGTGACCGTCGGGCTACATCTACATGCTCAAGCTGCACCACCTGGTGGACGACAAGATCCACGCCCGGTCGATCGGCCCGTACAGCCTGGTGACCCAGCAGCCGCTGGGCGGCAAGGCGCAGTTCGGCGGCCAGCGCTTCGGCGAGATGGAGGTCTGGGCCCTGGAAGCCTACGGCGCCGCCTACACGCTGCAGGAAATGCTGACGGTCAAGTCGGACGACGTGGCCGGACGGACCAAGGTCTACGAGGCCATCGTGCGCGGTGACGACACGTTCGAAGCGGGTATCCCCGAATCGTTCAATGTGCTTGTCAAGGAAATGCGTTCGCTGGGTCTCAACGTCGACCTGTCCAACACACAGGCACAGCAATAGCGCGACAGCGCAAATTCCGCCGCCCGGGCGCACTGGCGCCCGGGGGCAGACACGAGATCGATACCAAAGGGGCGCATTCCCGTCGTCCCGGCTTAAGGCGGCAAGGCCAGGCCGCCGGAATAGGAGCGTAGCTCATGAACCAAGAGGTCATGAACCTTTTCAACCCCGTCGGACAGCCGCAGACGTTCGATCGGATCCGGATCTCGCTGGCGAGCCCGGAGAAGATCCTGTCGTGGTCGTTCGGCGAGATCAAGAAGCCGGAGACCATCAACTACCGGACCTTCAAGCCGGAGCGCGACGGCCTGTTCTGCGCCCGGATCTTCGGTCCGATCAAGGACTACGAGTGCCTGTGCGGCAAGTACAAGCGGATGAAGTACAAGGGCGTCATCTGCGAGAAGTGCGGCGTCGAAGTCACGCTCTCGAAGGTGCGCCGCGAGCGCATGGGCCATATCGAGCTGGCCGCGCCGGTCGCGCATATCTGGTTCCTGAAGTCGCTGCCGAGCCGCATCGGCCTGCTGCTCGACATGACGCTCAAGGAGCTGGAGCGGGTGCTCTATTTCGAGAACTTCATCGTGCTGGAGCCGGGGCTGACGCCGCTCAAGGAGCGTCAGCTGCTCAGCGAAGACGAGTATCTCCAGGCCCAGGACGAGTTCGGCGAGGACAGCTTCACCGCCGGCATCGGCGCGGAAGCGATCCGCGAACTGCTCATGAGCCTCGATCTTGAGAAGATCCGCGACGACCTGCGCGTCGAGATCGCCGAGTCGACGTCTGAACTCAAGCCGAAGAAGCTGGCCAAGCGGCTGAAGCTGGTCGAGGCGTTCATCGAGTCGGGCAACCGGCCCGAATGGATGATCCTGACCGTCGTTCCGGTCATCCCGCCGGAACTGCGTCCGCTGGTGCCGCTCGACGGCGGCCGGTTCGCGACGTCCGACCTGAACGACCTCTACCGCCGCGTCATCAACCGGAACAACCGCCTGAAGCGGCTGATGGAGCTGCGCGCGCCGGACATCATCATCCGCAACGAGAAGCGGATGCTGCAGGAAGCGGTCGACGCGCTGTTCGACAACGGCCGCCGCGGCCGCGTCATCACCGGCGCCAACAAGCGTCCGCTGAAGTCGCTGGCCGACATGCTCAAGGGCAAGCAGGGCCGGTTCCGCCAGAACCTGCTCGGCAAGCGCGTCGACTATTCCGGCCGTTCGGTGATCGTGGTGGGTCCCGAGCTCAAGCTGCACCAGTGCGGCCTGCCGAAGAAGATGGCGCTCGAGCTGTTCAAGCCGTTCATCTACTCGCGGCTCGACGCCAAGGGGCTGGCCTCGACCGTCAAGCAGGCGAAGAAGCTGGTCGAGAAGGAAAAGCCGGAAGTCTGGGACATCCTGGACGAGGTGATCCGCGAGCATCCGGTGCTGCTGAACCGCGCGCCGACGCTGCACCGTCTCGGCATCCAGGCGTTCGAGCCGGTGCTGATCGAGGGCAAGGCGATCCAGCTTGCACCCGCTGGTCTGCGCCGCCTTCAACGCCGACTTCGACGGCGACCAGATGGCCGTTCACGTGCCGCTTGTCGCTGGAAGCGCAGCTCGAAGCCCGCGTGCTGATGATGTCGACCAACAACATCCTGCACCCGGCCAACGGCTCGCCGATCATCGTGCCCAGCCAGGACATCGTTCTCGGCCTCTACTACTGTGAGCATGATGAAGGAGAACGAGCCGGGCGAGGGCATGGCGTTCGGCAACATGTCCGAGATCCAGCATGCGCTGGACAAAGGCATCGTGGCGTGACGCTGCACACCAAGATCAAGGCCCGCACCGACGTCGTCGACGAAGAGGGCAATCTGGTGTCGCGCGTATTCGAGACGACGCCGGGCCGGATGCTGGTCGGCGAGCTGCTGCCGAGATTCGGCGAGAACGTTTCGTTCGACCTGGTGAACAAGCTCCTGACCAAGCGGGAAATCTCCGCGATGATCGACGTGGTCTACCGCCACTGCGGTCAGAAGGAGACGGTCATCTTCTGCGACCAGATCATGGCGCTCGGGTTCAACCACGCCTGCAAGGCCGGCATCTCGTTCGGCAAGGACGACATGGTCATTCCGGACACCAAGGAGAAGCTTCGTCGATGAGACCAGACGCTCGCCAAGGAGTACGAGCAGCAGTACATCGACGGCCTGATCACCCAGGGCGAGAAAGTACAACAAGGTCGTCGATGCCTGGGCGAAAGTGCACGGATCGGGTCGCCGACGAGATGATGGCGCGCATCTCGCGGTGCAGATCGACGAGGAAAGCGGCCGCGAGGTGCCGATCAACTCGATCTACATGATGGCGCATTCCGGTGCCCGTGGTTCGCCGGCGCAGATGAAGCAGCTTGCCGGCATGCGCGGCCTGATGGCCAAGCCGTCCGGCGAGATCATCGAGACGCCGATCATCTCCAACTTCAAGGAAGGTCTGTCGGTGCTCGAGTACTTCAACTCCACGCACGGTGCCCGCAAGGGCCTGGCGGACACCGCCTTGAAGACGGCCAACTCCGGCTATCTGACCCGCCGTCTGGTCGACGTTGCGCAGGACTGCATCATCGTCGAGCGGACTGCGGAACCGACAAGGGCATCACCGTGTCAGGCCGTCATCGATGCCGGTGAAGTGCATCGTCTCGCTCGGACGCGCGTGCTCGGCCGCACCGCTGCGCCGAGGACATCAAGGATCCCGGCGAGCGGTGATGTCATCGTACCGCGGCAAGGTCAGGAGATCGACGAAGAGGCATCGAGCTGATCGAGTCGGCCAACGTGCAGGAAATCCTGATCCGTCCGCTCGGTGCTGACCTGCGAAAGCCGGATCGGCGTCTGCGGCGCAAGTGCTACGGCCGCGACCTGGCGCGCGGAACGCCGGTCAACATCGGCGAGGCGGTCGGCGTGATCGCGGCCCAGTCGATCGGCGAGCCGGGTACCCAGCTGACCATGCGGACCTTCCACATCGGCGGTACCGCGCAGGTCATGGACCAGTCGTTCATCGAGTCCAATCACGACGGCACCATCAAGATCCGCAACCGCAAGTCGGTGAAGGACTCCGACGGTCGCCTGATCGTGATGAACCGGAACTCGGCTGTTGTCATTCTCGACGACGAAGGCAACGAGCGTGCGGTTCACAAGGTCACCTACGGCACGCGGCTGCGCGTTGACGACGGCGACAAGGTCAAGCGCGGCGAGCGTCTCGCCGAGTGGGACCCCTATACCCGCCCGATCATCACCGCGAAGTCGACGGTTCCGGTGGATCTCGAGGATCTGGTCGAAGGCGTCTCGATCAACGAGGTGGCCGACGAGGCGACCGGTATCACCAACCGTGTCGTCATGGACTGGCGTGCCAGCCCGCGCGGAAGCGACCTCAAGCCCGCGATCACGATCAAGGGCAAGAAGGGCGCGATCGAAAAGCTCGCCTCCGGCGGTGACGCCCGCTACCTGATGTCGGTGGACGCGGTTCTCTCGGTCGAGCCGGGATCCAAGATCAAGGCCGGCGACGTGCTGGCGCGTATCCCGACGGAAGGCGCCAAGACCCGCGACATCACGGGCGGTCTGCCGCGCGTGGCGGAACTGTTCGAGGCGCGGCGTCCGAAGGATCACGCCATCATCGCCGAGATCGACGGTCACATCGAGTTCGGGCGCGACTACAAGAACAAGCGGCGGATCCGGATCGTGCCGGAGGATGAGAGCGCGGATCCCGCCGAGTACCTGATCCCGAAGGGCAAGCACCTTCAGGTCCAGGAAGGCGACTTCATCGAAAAGGGCGATTACCTGCTCGATGGTCACCCGGCTCCGCACGACATCCTTGCGATCAAGGGCGTCGAGGAACTGGCGGCCTATCTCGTCAACGAGATCCAGGAGGTCTACCGGCTGCAGGGCGTGAACATCAACGACAAGCACATCGAAGTGATCGTCCGGCAGATGCTGCAGAAGGTGGAGATCGACAATCCGGGCGACGCGCCGTTCCTGAACGGCGAGCAGGTCGACCGCGTCGACTTCGAGGAGATCAACGACAAGATCAGGGAAGACGGCGGCAAGCCGAAGCCGAGACCGGCAGCCCGGTTCTGCTGGGCATCACCAAGGCCTCCCTGCAGACGCGCAGCTTCATCTCGGCCGCATCGTTCCAGGAAACCACGCGTGTCCTGACCGAGGCTGCCGTGAACGGCAAGAGCGATATGCTCGAAGGGCTGAAGGAGAACGTCATCGTCGGCCGCCTGATCCCGGCCGGTACGGGCGGCATGATCAATCCGATCTCAAGGGCATCGCCGAGCATCGCGATCAGCTGATTCTGGACGGCGCAAAGGGCGATGCTCAAGGCCGGAGAGATCGCAGCGGCCGAGTCGCCTGCTGCCGATGCGCCTCCCGCCGAGGAACGCGGCCGGCGAGCCGGTGCCTGAAGCCCCGGCCTGACGCCGCCGCACAAGCAAAAGGGCAGGGCCGTCCCGTGAAACCGGGGCGGCCTGTCCCCTGCATTCCGCATGATTCCCGTGTTTCGGGTCATTTCAGCGGCCGTAATAAAATTGCAATAATTTCGCCGCTGCTTGGGCGGTCAGAAATATTCGTCCAAGCCCTCGCCGATATCGCAGAAAAATTACCCAATTCTCGGGGTTGACGACGCAACCAAGGGGCCGTAAGTATGCTTGCGCGCTCTTTCGGCGGCAGGTGGTAGGACCTCTCGAGCCTAAACACTGCCGAAGAAAGCGAAGTCGGAAATGGATCATGATCTTGGCGGCAGAATGAGCCGTGCAAGCCTCTGTTTATGAACAGCAAGCGCTTTGGTCTGGCAGCGCCATATGCGGCAACGCAGTTGCTTGCCGCGCGTGTGCATCCGGACATGCGCGATCCACAGGGCTGTTCGACCAGTGCTGTTGAATGGATTAAGGCTGCGACGATGCCGACGATCAATCAGTTGATCCGCAAGCCGCGCACGGCGCAGCTGAAGCGGAACAAGGTTCCGGCGATGGAAGCATGCCCGCAGAAGCGCGGCGTGTGCACGCGCGTCTACACGACGACGCCGAAGAAGCCGAACTCGGCGCTTGCGCAAGGTCGCGCGTGTGCGCCTGACCAACGGTTTCGAGGTGACCAGCTACATTCCCGGTGAGGGTCACAACCTGCAGGAGCACTCGGTGGTCATGATCCGCGGTGGCCGCGTCAAGGACCTGCCGGGCGTGCGCTATCACATTATTCGCGGCGTGCTCGACACCCAGGGTGTCAAGGACCGTCGCCAGCGCCGTTCGAAATACGGCGCCAAGCGGCCGAAGTAACGGGAGCGACAGAGTCATGTCACGTCGTCACCGCGCAGAAAAACGCGAATTATCCCCGGACCCAAATTCGGCGATGTCGTTCGTCACCAAGTTCATGAACAGCCTCATGGTCGACGGCAAGAAATCGGTCGCCGAGCGCATCGTTTACGGCGCTTTCGACATTCATTGAAAACAAGACCCGCCAGGACCCGGTGGGGCCTTTCCATCAGGCTCTGGAAAACGTCATGCCGGCCATCGAGGTGCGCTCGCGCCGGGTTGGCGGCGCAACCTATCAGGTTCCGGTCGAAGTGCGGCCCGATCGCCGCGCAGGCGCTGGCCATCCGCTGGATGATCAGCCGCCGCGCGGGCGCGCAACGAGAACACAATGGTCGATCGTTTGTCGGGGAGTTGCTGGACGCGTCGAACAATCGCGGCACAGCAGTCAAGAAGCGCGAAGACACGCACCGGATGGCCGAAGCCAACCGGGCCTTCTCGCACTATCGCTGGTAATCCAACGGACACCCATTCACGGGACAAAGGCTTAGACCCATGGCACGCACAACACCGCATCGAGGACTATCGCAACATCGGCATCATGGCCCACATCGATGCCGGTAAGACCACGACCACCGAGCGCATCCTCTATTACACCGGCGTAAGCCACAAGATCGGCGAAGTGCATGATGGCGCCGCGACGATGGACTGGATGGAGCAGGAGCAGGAGCGTGGCATCACGATCACGTCGGCTGCGACCACGTGCTTCTGGAACGACAAACGCGTCAACATCATCGACACGCCGGGCCACGTGGATTTCACGATTGAGGTTGAGCGGTCATTGCGCGTTTTGGACGGTGCGGTGGCCGTTTTTGATTCTGTCGCCGGTGTCGAGCCGCAGTCCGAGACGGTGTGGCGCCAGGCCGACAAATACAACGTGCCGCGGATGATGTTTCGTCAACAAGATGGACAAGCATCGGCGCGGACTTCTACCGCTGCGTCGACATGATCGTCGACCGGCTGGGATCGAAGCCTCTGTTCTGCAGCTGCCCGATCGGCGCGGAGAGCGATTACAAGCTGGTGTCGTCGATCTGCTGAAGATGAAGGCGATCGTCTGGAAGGACGAGTCGCTCGGCGCCGAGTTCGAATATGTCGACATTCCGGCCGACCTCAAGGACCAGGCCGAGGAGTATCGCTCCAGCGCTGGTCGAGACCGCGGTGGAAGTCGATGAGACGGCCATGGAAGCCTATCTGGAAGGCAATGAGCCGGACGAAGCCGACCCTCAAGCGCCTGATCCGCATCGGCACCCTGAGCCAGGCGTTCGTGCCGGTGCTGAACGGCTCCGCGTTCAAGAACAAGGGCGTACAGCCGCTGCTCGACGCCGTCGTCGACTATCTGCCGTCGCCGATCGAAGTCGCCGGCGATCAAGGGCATTGACGTGAAGACCGAAGAAGAGGTCGAGCGCAAATCCTCCGACGACGAGCCGTTCTCGCGCTGGCCTTCAAGATTATGAACGACCCGTTCGTCGGCTCCCTGACCTTCTGCCGTGTCTACTCCGGTGTCGTGGAAAGCGGCTCCGGGGTGCTCAACCGTGAAGGACAAGCGCGAGCGCGTCGGCCGCATGCTGCAGATGCACTCCAACCAGCCGTGAAGACGTCAAAGAGGCCCGTGCCGGCGACATCGTCGCCATCGCAGGTCTCTGAAGGACACGACCACCGGCGACACGCTGTGCGATCCGAACAAGGCCGGTGATCCTCGAGCGCATGGAGTTCCCGGAGCCGGTCATTTCGAGATCGCCGTCGAGCCGAAGACCAAGGGCGACCAGGAAAAGATGGGTGTGGCCCTGAGCCGTCTGGCTGCAGGAAGATCCGTCCTTCCGCGTCACCAGCGATGAGGAATCCGGTCAGACCATCATCAAGGGCATGGGCGAGCTGCACCTCGACATCATCGTCGACCGCATGAAGCGCGAATTCAAGGTCGATGCCAATGTCGGCGCACCGCAGGTGGCCTACCGTGAGACGATCACCCGTGCCGCCGAGGTGGATTACACCCACAAGAAGCAGACCGGTGGTTCGGGTCAGTTTGCCCGCGTCAAGATCGAGCATCGAGCCGGCTTGAGCCGGGATCGGGTTACGAGTTCGAGAGCAAGATCGTCGGCGGTAACGGTTCCGAAGGAATACATCCCCGGCGTGTGAGAAGGGTATCCAGAGCGTTCTGGAAACCGGCGTGCTCGCCGGCTTCCCGATGCTCGACATCAAGGTCAACCCTGACCGACGGTGCCTACCACGACGTCGACTCTTCCGTCATGGCGTTCGAGATCGCCGGCCGTGCCGCGTTCCGCGAGGCGATGCTCAGAAGGCCGGTCCGAAGCTGCTCGAGCCGGTCATGAAGGTCGAGGTGGTGACGCCGGAAGACTATATGGGCGATGTCATTGGCGACCTGAATTCAGCCGGCGAGGCCAGATCAGCTGGCACTGAGCCGCGGGGCAACGCCACTGTCATCAATGCCATGGTGCCGCTTGCCAACATGTTTGGCTATGTGAGCCAGCTTCCGCTCGATGAGCCAGGGGCGGGCGCAATTCACGATGCAGTTCGATCACTACGAGCAGGTGCCGCAGGCGGTGTCTGACGAAGTGATCGCGCCAACTCGCCTGACGTAACCAGGGATCGAATTAAGGGACGTCTGGCCCCAGCTGACTACGCGCCGAAAGCAACGCGAATAAGGACGGAGTGCCGAGCATGGCCAAGGAGAAATTCGAGCGGACGAAGCCGCATGTGCAACATCGGGACGATTGGCCATGTTGATCATGGCAAGACGACGTTGACTGCGGCGATCACGAAGGTTCTTGCGGAGTCTGGCGGGGCTGAGTTTTCGGCCTATGACGACATTGACAAGGCGCCTGAGGAGAAGGCTCGAGGGATTACGATTTCGACGGCGCATGTTGAGTATGAGACGGACAACCGTCACTACGCGCATGTCGATTGTCCGGGTCATGCGGACTATGTGAAGAACATGATCACGGGTGCGGCTCAGATGGACGGCGCGATCCTGGTTGTGAACTTCAGCCGACGGTCCGATGCCGCAGACGCGCGAGCACATTCTTCTGGCCCGTCAGGTTGGTGTTCCGGCGCTTGTGGTGTTACTTGAACAAGGTCGACCAGGTTGACGACGAGGAGCTTCTCGAGCTTGTCGAGATGGAGATCCGCGAGCTTCTGAGTTCCTACGACTTCCCGGGCGACGACATTCCGATCGTGAAGGGTTCGGCTCTTGCCGCCCTTGAGGACGGGGATGCCGCGACGGGCAAGGACTCGATCATGGAGCTTATGGCAGCGGTTGACGACTACATTCCGCAGCCCGAGCGTCCGGTCGACCAGCCGTTCCTGATGCCTGTGGAGGACGTGTTCTCGATTTCAGGCCGCGGTACGGTTGCGACGGGCCGCGTTGAGCGCGGTATCGTGAAGGTCGGCGACGAGATCGAG
>CBDHYJ010000012.1:0-14338 GCA_965275905.1 Hyphomicrobiales bacterium
CGGAAACGGCAGCGGTGCTGGGTGACATTCTCCTCGGGATGGCGCGGAACGCGGGGATTGTTGCCGCCGTTACCGACGGAATGGTTCGCGATGTCGGTGGTATCAACGACGTGGGCATCCCCACATTCGCGCGCGGCCTGACACCCAATTCGCCGTTCAAGGACGGACCGGGCAGCATCGGCCTGCCTGTCACGCTCGGCGGTATCGCGGTCGCGGCAGGCGATCTCGTTGTGGGCGACGACGACGGGGTGGTCGTCGTGCCGCAGATGCGGCTTGAGGCGGCGGCTGAAGCGCTGACGGCGATCGCCGGGAAGGAGGCGTCGATGGAAAAGGCGGTCGAGCAGGGGGCGACCCAGCCCCCGTGGCTGGACGACATTCTGGGCTCTGATGCCGTGCGGTTCGTGGATTGACCGGAATTGCCGATGACTCAAGACCGCGTCAGAGTTCTGTATCTCAGCCATGCGAGCGATGATGTCTACGGCATCATCCGCGCCGCTGCCGGCGCCGACTTTGATGTCCGGTTTCTCGACGCTGATGACGACGGCGAGCGGTGCCGCAAGATCGCCGAATGTGAGGCCGTCATCTGCGCGGCGACAAGGCTCACCGCAAAACATCTCGAAGCCGCTCATCGGCTCAGGGTCATTCATCACCAGGGCGTCGGCTGGCAGGACACGACCGACTGGCACGAGATCAAACGCCGCGGAATCCCTCTGGCATTGACGCCCGAGGGGACCACTGTGGGCGTTGCGGAGCACACGATCCTGCTGATGCTGGCAGCGGCCAAACGACTGCCTTACGCCGATGCGGAGATCCGGCGCGGTGCGTGGCATGTGAACGGTCTCCGGCCCGTATCGCGGCAATTGTTCGGCAAGACGATTGGATATGTGGGCATGGGGCGTATTGCGCAGGCCGTCGCTGAAAGGCTCAAGGTGTTCGGCTGCAGCGGCATCTACTGCGATCCGGCCGGGCCGCTTCCGGAGGAACAGGGGGCCGCGCTGGGATTGCGCAGCGGGACGCTTGATGACGTTCTGTGCGCTGCGGACTTTCTGACGGTCCATGTCCCGCTGACGGACGAGACGAGAGGTCTGATCGGAGCCGACGCGTTGGTGCGCATCAAGCCTGGCGCGATTGTCATCAACACCGCGCGCGGCGGCATACTTGACGAGGCGGCACTGGCGGCAGCGCTTGAGTCCGGGCGCGTTCTCGCCGCCGGGCTCGACGTCTTCGCACAAGAGCCGCCGGCGCCCGATAACCCGTTGCTTGGTATGGCCAATGTCGTTCTCACGCCGCATATTTCAGCCGGAACCAGCGATGCCATGACGCAGAAGATGGAAGCGGTGTTCGCGAACCTGAAGCGATTCTTCGAAACCGGCGAACTCAGAAACCAGGTGACCTTTCCATGATCGGGCAAGCTTCTGGATCACCCGTCGCGGACTGTCACGTCCACATCTTCGACCCTGAACGGTTTCCTTACGTAGATGACACGGACTACCGTCCCGTTCCCAACGAGACTGCACCCGTGGAGCAATTGATCGCGGTCATGGATGCCAACGGGATCTCGCACGCCCTGCTTGTCACACCCACTGCGGGGTACCGGGCGGACAATTCCCCGGTCGTGGATGCGCTGAAGCGGTATCCCGACAGACTGGGCGGTATCGGTGTTATCGAAAACGATGTGATCGAAGACGATCTGCTGACGCTCAAGGCGGCCGGCATCTGCGGGATCCGCATGGATCTGGTCACGAGAGGGGCGGGAGCGCTTCAAGGCGGCGGCGTCCGGATTGTAGGCCTGCTGCGCGAACTGGGCATGATCCTGCAGATCCAGACCGAAGGCGATCTGCTCGACGGTGTCGCGGACATGCTTGCCGCCGAAGCGGGAACGGTTGTGTTCGATCATATGGGACGGCCCGATCCCCGGTCGGGGATCGACCAGCCCGGATTCCGGGCGCTCCTGAGAATGGCGGACCACGCCGACGCTGCGGTCAAGCTGTCCGGGCCGTTCCGGTTTTCGCATGAGGCGCACCCGTATGGTGATGCCGATCCGTATGCCCGTGCCGTGTTGAACGCATTCGGCCCGGACCGTTGCGTCTGGGGATCGGACTGGCCGTTTGTTCGCATGGACCGACGGCTCGATTACGGGCCGGCCCGCGCCGCACTCGATCGGTGGGTCGATGACGAGCAGGCGCTCGGCAAGATTCTCTGGGAGACGCCGAGCCGGCTCTACGGGTTTGGCGCCTGAGATGCCGCCTCATCCCGATCCTCTCCGCGTCGGTCTGGTCGGTGCGGGCATGGTCAGTGCCCACCACCTTGCCGCCTGGCAAAAGACGACAGGCGCACATGTGGTGGCAATCGCCGATCCGGACCGAGAGCGGGCCGGCGAACGAGCGCGCGCCTTCAGCGTAGAATCGGTCTATGCGAGCGCGGAAGAGCTGATTGCCGAGGCCTCGCCCGACGCACTGGATATCGCCGCGCCTGTCGACCGGCATGGCGAGCTTTGCCGTCTTGCCGCGGATGAGGGCATCGCGATCCTTTGCCAGAAGCCGCTTGCCGGTTCGGTCGAAGAGGCGGAGGCGATTGTCGATGACGTCGGCGACCGCGTTCGTTTCATGGTTCATGAAAACTGGCGGTTCCGGAAGACCTACCGTCAGATCGGATCCTGGCTTGCCCGCGGCCTGATCGGTGATGTCGAATCCGTGCGGATATCCGTCCGGTCTTCGGGGCTGATTCCGGATCACCAGGGTCGCATTCCGGCACTGGAGCGTCAGCCGTTTCTCGCGGATCTGGAGCGCCTGCTTGTTTTCGAGGTGCTCATTCATCATATCGACGTGCTGCGCTGGCTGTGCGCCGGGCTGACGGTCAATGCCGCGCATCTGTCGCGAGTGACGGACGCGGTGAAGGGAGAAGACACCGGCACAATCACATTTGCCGGGGGCCACGGTGAAACCGTAACCCTCGAAGGTTGCCTGGCGGAGGCCGGTACGCCGCTGCACATAAGCGATCACGCCGAGATCGCAGGCTCGAAGGGCACAATCAGGCTTGCCGACGCAACCGTGTCGGTCGAAGGCGCGGAGAATGGATCTGTAGACTGGGATTTTGACGAGATTTACGCGAGCGCCTTTGAAGGGGCGATAGCTGAGTTCGTTGCCGGGCTGATCGAACAGCGAGCCTTTGAAACAGAGGCTGCCGACAATCTGGAGGTCCTGCGTCTCGTGCGGGACGTCTACGCCGCCGCGGACATCCAGAGTGAGTTTGGGTCAGATTGAATCGTTCTGCCGGATTGCGTTTTTGTCAGGATCGAGGGTTTTGGCGAAAGCCATACCGGGGCTACGGTCGAAAGACCTGACGCCGTGGATGGTCGATTTCATTCAACAGAACTGCTTCAATCTGACCCAAACTCACTCTAGCGACGGCCCCGCCGCGCCGGCGCGCGCCGTTTCTTGGCGGTCCGCTTCGACGGCTTGCGACCCCTGGCGGGTTTGCCCTGCCGGCCTTCGCTCAACACCTCGAAACGCAGGCCGCCGGCGAGCGGGGTGACCTCGACGAGACGCACGTCGATCGGATCGCCGAGCGTGAACGTCTCGCCGGTGTGTTCGCCGACCAGCGCATGGCGGCTCTCGTCATGGAAAAAGTAATCCCGGGTCAGGCTTGCCGCCGGGACGAACCCGTCCGCGCCGGTCTCCGCGAGCCTGACGAACAGTCCGGATCTTGTTACGCCCGATATGCGGGCCTTGAAGGTCGCGCCAACCCGTCCCGAGAGGTGTGAAGAGATCAGGCGGTCGACGGTGTCGCGCTCCGCCGCCATGGCGCGGCGCTCCGTGTTCGACACCTGCTCGCCGATCTCGCCGAGTCTGGTCATCGTCTTGTCGTCCAGGCCGTCCTTGCCGAGACCGAGAACGCGGATCAGCGCGCGGTGCACTATGAGATCTGCGTAGCGCCGGATTGGCGACGTGAAATGCGCGTAGCGTCTCAGATTGAGGCCGAAATGGCCCCGGTTATCGGGGTCGTAGATCGCCTGGGCCTGGGTGCGCAGGACAACGTCGTTGACCAGTTGCTGATGTTCCGTACCGTCGACTCTGGACAGGATCGCATTGAAATCCTTCGGGCGCAGCGAACTGCCCTTGGCGAGCTTGATGTCGAGGGTCTGTAGGAACTCCCCGAGACTCTGCAGTTTTTCCCGCGACGGGGAATCATGGACCCGGTAGAGCAGGGGAGAGCTGTGCTGCTCAAGCGTCTCGGCCGCGGCGACATTGGCCTGGATCATGAATTCCTCGATCAGCCGGTGGGCGTCGAGGCGGTCGGGAACCACAATGCGGTCAACGTGGCCGGCATCGTCCAGGATGATCTTGCGCTCCGGCAGGTCGAGTTCAAGCGGCGCGCGGGCGGCCCGCGCCTTTGATACGGCCGCATAGGCCTGCCACATGGGTTTGAGGATGGGGTCGAGGAGGGGACCGGTGATCTCGTCCGGATTGCCGTCGATGGCGGCCTGTGCCTGGACATAGGAGAGTTTGGCGGCGGAACGCATCAGAATGCGGGCAAACTGATGCGATTTCTTGCGCCCGCTGCGGTCGAACACCATGGTGACCGCCATGGCGGGACGGTCTTCTTCGGGGCGCAACGAACACAGATCCGTGGAGATCCGTTCCGGCAGCATCGGCACGACGCGGTCCGGGAAATAGACCGAATTGCCGCGTTCGAGGGCGTCCCGGTCCAGAGCGGAGCCAGGCCTGACGTAGTGCGCGACGTCGGCGATGGCGACGATCACGCGGAAACCGCCCTTGTTGGCCGGATCGCTATCATTTTCTGCCCAGACCGCATCGTCATGGTCACGCGCGTCGGGCGGGTCGATCGTGATCAGCGGGACCTTGCGGAGGTCCTGGCGGCCGCGGGCCGTGACGGGTTTTGCCCCGTCCGCTTCGCCCAGCGCTTCGTCGGAAAAACGGTTCGGAATGCCGTGGGCGTGGACCGCGATGAGGCTTATGGAGCGCTGGTCCTTGACGTCGCCGAGGCGTTCGCGCACGCGGGCATGAACGAGGCCGCGGCCCCGATCGCGAAGGATTTCGGCGGCCACGAGTTCGCCCGATACGGCACCGCCTTCATCGCCATCCTTCACGGTCAGTTCGTTGCGGGCCTTCTTGTCGACGGGAACGATGCGGCTGTCGCCTTTTGGCGACTTGCGGAAAACACCGAGCACCGTCTGCCGGTTGGCGGAAAGCCTCCGGATGATGCGCGCTTCGTACTGATAAGTGTCCGGACCGGTCTCCCCGGTCTTCTGGAGACGGGCGAGCAGGCGTTCACCGGTTCCCGGCGGACCGTCCCGTTCACGGCGTTCCGACACTATCACGATGCTCGGGGCAGGGCCCGCCGCGTCGCTGTCCCAGTTGACCGGCTTGGCCTGCAATTCACCGTCGATATCCTGGCCGGTCACCTCGATGATGCCGACCGGCGGCAGTTCGCCCGGTTTCGTCAGAGTGCGCGACTGCTTTTCAAGCTGACCCTCGTCGATCATGCGGCGGAGGATACGCTTCAACTCGATGCGATCGGCACCCTTGATCCCGAAGGCGCGCGCGATTTCGCGCTTGCCGACGCGGCCGGGCTGTTCGTTGACGAATTCGACAATTTCCGCAGGGGTCGGCAGGCGGGATCCGGACTTGGCCGCTTTGCTCTTTGTTGCCTTCTTGGCCAAGATCGCTCCGGTTCAGCCCGCGGTCTCGGTTGAGGACGTCTTCTTCTTTTTCTTTGCCGGAGCCTTTTTCTTCTTGCCGCCCTTTGCCGCTTTTTCGGCGATCAGCGTGACTGCCATTTCCATCGTCACATCATTCGGATCGACGTCCTTCGGCAAGGTTGCGTTGATCTTGCCGTGCTTGACGTAAGGCCCGTAACGGCCATCCATGACCTGGACGGCACCGCCCTCGTCGGGGTGATCGCCCAGTTCCTTGAGCGCGGCGGCCCGAGTCCGTCTGGACTTCGATGCCTTTTCCGCAAGCAGGGTAACGGCGTGGTTCTCGCCGATCGTAAAGACGTCCTCGAAGTTCTCGAGATTGGCGTAGATGCCATCATGCAGGACGAACGGACCATAGCGGCCGATGCCGGCCGTGATCGGCTTGCCGGTTTCCGGATGCGGACCGACGAGCCGGGGCAGGCACAGGAGCTGCAGGGCGCGGTCAAGGTCCACATCGTCGATGGCCAGGCCTTTCGGCAAACCCGAGCGTTTCGGCTTTTCGCCTTCCTGGGCTTCGCCGAGCTGCACATAGGGCCCGAAACGGCCAGACCGGAGCGTCACCTCAAGGCCGCTTTCCGGATCGATCCCCAGGATCTTGCCCTCAGCGCCGATCTGCGCCTGGGCGTCGTCGCCGCCGTTCGACAACTGGCGGGTGTATTTGCAGTCCGGATAGTTGGAGCAGCCGATGAAGGCACCGTAGCGGCCGACCTTGAGGCTGATCCGGCCGTCATCGCAGGACGGGCACTTGCGCGGGTCCGTGCCATCGCCCGGATCGGGGAAGACATGGGGTCCGAGGATTTCATTCAGGGCATCGAGCACTTCCGATACGCGGAGGTCGGCAATCTCGCCCACGGATGCGGTAAACTCGGTCCAGAAGTCGCGCAGAACATCCTTCCAGTTGATGTCTCCGTTCGAGATCCGGTCGAGCTTCTCTTCGAGCGTCGCCGTGAAGTCGTACTGCACGTAACGGGCAAAGAAGCTCTCCAGAAACGCGGTCACGAGCCGGCCCTTGTCCTCCGGTATCAGACGCTTCTTGTCGAGCCTGACGTAGTCGCGGCTCTGGAGCACGCTCAAGGTGGACGTGTAAGTCGACGGACGCCCGATGCCGAGTTCCTCCATGCGCTTGATCAGCGTGGCTTCCGTGAAGCGCGGCGGCGGCTCGGTGAAATGCTGAACGGGCTTCAGCTCCTGCAGGCCGACAACATCGGCTTTCGACAGTTTGGGCAGACGCTTGCCGTCTTCCTTGTCTTCCTCGTCGTCCCGGCCTTCCTGATAGAGCTTCAGGAAGCCATCAAAACGAATCACCGACCCGGTGGCGCGCAGGGTGTATCGCTCCCCATCGCTGCCTTGTGTGGTGATGTCCGCCGTGGTCCGCTCGATATCAGCGCTTTCCATCTGGCTTGCGATCGTCCGTTTCCAGACCAGCTCGTACAGACGGCGCTGGTCATCATCGAGGAAGCCTGCCACCGACGCCGGCAGTCTCGCCAGGCTGGTCGGGCGGATGGCTTCGTGCGCTTCCTGGGCATTCTTCGCCTTGGTCTTGTAGACCCTGGGCGCACCCGGAACGTAGGCCTCGCCGAACTCGCCGGCGACGACGTTGCGGCACTCTGCAACCGCTTCGTCGGCAATCTGGACGCCGTCGGTCCGCATATAGGTGATGAGACCCTGGGTCTCGCCGCCAATGTCTATGCCCTCATAGAGCCGCTGGGCGACCTGCATCGTGCGCGATGACGAGAACCCGAGCTTGCGCGAGGCTTCCTGCTGCAGGGTCGACGTCGTGAAGGGCGGTTTAGGGTTGCGTTTCTGCGGGCGGCTCTCGACGGAGTCGACGGTGAAGTGTCCCTGACGCATTGCGTCGACGATCGTGGTTGCCTTCTCTTCGTTCGGCACATCGAACTTGCCGAGCTTCTGGCCGCCGATTGCCGTGAGGTTTGCGCTGAAGGGCTCGCCAGCGCCTGTCTTCATGTCGGCTTCGATGGTCCAGTATTCCTCGGACTTGAAGGCCTCGATTTCGAGCTCGCGGTCGCAGATAAGGCGCAACGCAACGGACTGCACCCGTCCCGCCGAGCGGGCGCCGGGCAGCTTGCGCCACAGTACCGGAGACAGCGTGAAGCCCACGAGGTAGTCGAGCGCGCGGCGGGCGAGATAGGCCTCCACCAGGGCGCCGTCGATCTCGCGCGGATGGGCCATTGCCTCGAGAATGGCCGACTTTGTGATGGCATTGAACACCACCCGCTCGATCGCCTTCTCCTTCAGCGCCTTCTTCTGCGCCAGGACTTCGAGCACGTGCCAGGAAATGGCTTCGCCCTCGCGGTCCGGGTCGGTGGCGAGGATCAGCTTGTCGGCATCCTTCACGGCTGCAGCGATATCGTTCAGCCTCTTGCGCGACTTCGTGTCCACGTCCCAGGTCATCTCGAAGTCTTCATCGGGACGCACCGAGCCGTCCTTGGACGGCAGGTCGCGAACATGGCCATACGATGCCAGAACCGTGTAGTCCGATCCCAGGTATTTATTGATTGTCTTGGCCTTTGCCGGCGACTCAACAATGACGACGTTCATCAATGCCTGCTCTTAATTCCAATTCCGTTCGCAACCGGTTTCGTCCGTTCCCCACACAATCCGCGATCGCGACAGGTTGCGGCGCTCCGAAGATTCGCTGTCTGATTATTGCGATGTGATCGGCGCAAGAAAATGATGAAAAGGACGCCCCCTGTCAAATGGCTTCGTTTCTGTTGTGGTCAATGCAATAGCGAAACCGTGGCATTGCCGTGACGCTGAAGGCGTCCGGCAAGGTCCAATTCGAGGAGGATCGTCTGCATTGAAGATGCGCCCACACCGCTTTCGTGAATCAGATCATCTATCGAAACCGGTGCCGTACCGAGCAGGTCCATCACCTGCCTTCGTTCTCCGTCCACAACGTTCGGAGAGGCTCCATCAGCCGAAACAGGGATCGACTCGCGAAGAGCATAATATGTCTGCCGCGGGCGTTCGAGAGACAACTCTTCGAGCACATCTTCGGCGGAACGGATCAGGACCGCGCCGTCGCGGATCAGTCTGTTGGTCCCGGCGGCTCTGGGATCGAGCGGCGATCCCGGAACGGCGAATACGTCCCGGTTCTGTTCGAGCGCATTGCGGGCAGTGATGAGCGAGCCTGAACGTTCTGCGGCCTCGATGACCACAACACCGAGGCTGAGGCCGGAAATCAGCCTGTTGCGCCTCGGAAAATGCTTGGCCTTCGGGTGCACGCCAGGCGGCATTTCGGTCAGGAGAACGCCCCGCTCGGCAATTTCGTGTTGAAGGTCTGTGTTCTCCGGCGGGTAGACGATATCTATTCCGCCGGCGATGACCGCGGCCGTGCCGCCATCAAGGGCCGCGGAGTGGGCGGCTGTGTCGATGCCCCTGGCGAGGCCCGAGACCACGACGCAACCGTTATCGGCCAGATCGCCTGCGAGTGTCCGGGCGAACCGGAGGCCTGCTGCTGACGCATTTCGAGAACCGACGATGGCGACGCACGGGCGTTCGAGAAGAGCCGTGTCGCCAGCGACCGCCAGGACTGGCGGGCATGAGCCAATATGGCGGAGCAACGCCGGATAGTCGGGCTCACAACGGGCAATGTGCCTTGCGCCAAGTTGCGTCATCCGGTGGATCTCGCGCTCAGCGGCGTTAGCCGGGTAAACGCCGATCCGTCCGGCGACACCGCCTTTGCGGGCGAGATCGGGCAGGGCCTCAAGCGCACGTGCCGGTGATTCGAATGCGCCGATGAGATCATCGAACGTCCGCGGCCCCACATTGGCGCACCGCGCGAGCCTCAGCCAGTCGATCTTTTCCTGTTCGCTGAGAGATCTGATCTCCATGGCTGCGTTCAGGACTTGCCGCGAATTCTCGATTCTTCACCACGCAGAAGCCGGCCGATATTGGCCCGGTGGGCGAAGATGATGATTGCCGCCATCAGCAGGAAGAGTTCGGCGAACTGCCATTGGCCGAACCACGCGAGGACGCCCGGCGTGGCAGCGGACGCGATCAGGGCGGAGAGAGACGAATAGCGGGTGATGGCCGCGACGGTGAGCCAGATTGCGCCGAACACGAGCGCCGCCGGCCAGAACAGTCCGAGCAGCACGCCGATGAACGTCGCCACACCCTTGCCGCCACGGAATTTCAGCCACACCGGGAAAATGTGTCCGAGAAACGCGCCAAGCCCGGCGAGGACACCGGTGTCCGGACCCCACATAAGACCCACAACGGCCGCGACAGTGCCTTTCAGAAGATCGCCGAGCAGCGTGGCCGCCGCCACACCCTTGTTGCCGGTGCGCAGCACGTTCGTTGCACCGATATTGCCCGAACCGATGCTGCGGACGTCGCCCAGTCCGGCAAGTCTGGTGAAAATCAATCCGAACGGGATCGAGCCGCAGAGATAGCCGAAGGCAAGGGCCATCGCGAAATAGGGAAGGGCAAGGCTCCAGTTGATCGGATCAGGCATGGTTTCGAGCCATTCGGTCCCGACAGCGTCTAGCTGTCGCTGAATTCGTGAACTGTGCGGCCGGCAACGAGCGTGCGCAACACCCGCCCCTGGAGGCGCTGGTCCTCAAAAGGCGTGTTCTTCGACTTCGAGCGCAGGTCCTTGGTATCCAGCACCCAGGGCATGCCGGTGTCGAGCAAGATCAGATCGGCCGGAGCACCCACTTCCAGCCGGCCGGCATTCAGACCCATAAGATCTGCGGGCCGCGAGGTCATTGCTGCGAGCATGGCGGACAGCGAGATGTGATCATTGTGGACGAGGTTCAGGCATGCCGACAGCATCGTCTCCAGCCCGGCCGCCCCGTAGGCGGCCTCCGCGAAGGGGTGGCGCTTCGTCTCCGCGTCCTGCGGATCGTGCCCGGAGACAACCACGTCGATCGTTCCGTCGGTCAGCCCTTCCACCATGGCGAGCCGGTCGTCCTCGGAGCGCAGCGGGGGCGAGATCTTGAAGAATGTGCGGTACGGGCCGATGTCGTTCTCGTTCAGGGACAGATGGTTGACCGACACGCCGCAGCTGACAGGCAGGCCGCGGGCTTTCGCGGCACGTACGGCATCAAGCGAAGCACGGCAGGAGATCTGCGACGCGTGGTATCTCGCTCCGGTCAGTTCGACCAGGCGGATGTCCCGCTCCAGCACAATCGTCTCAGCCGCAGACGGGATGCCGCTTAATCCGAGCCTTGTTGCCACTTCGCCCTCGTTCATGACGCCGGTTGCCGCGAGATCCGGATCTTCGAGGTGCTGTACGACGAGGACTCCGAAATCCCGTGCATAGTTTAACGTGCGGCGCAGCACCTGGCTGTTGGTCACGCTGTGCGTGCCGTCGGTGAAGGCCAGCGCGCCGGCGTCGGCGAGCAGTCCGATTTCGGTCATTTCCCGGCCTTCCAGGCCCTTGGTCAGTGCCGCCATCGGGTGAACGTTGACGATCGCGGTATCGCGGGCCCGCCGCTCGATGAAGTCGACAAGCGAGACATCGTCGATGACGGGATCCGTGTTGGGCATGCAGATGAAGGTCGTGACGCCGCCCGCGGCAGCGGCCTCGCTCGCCGTGGCCAGGGTTTCGCGATGTTCGTTGCCCGGTTCGCCCGTGAAAACCCGCATATCGATGAGGCCGGGGCATAGGACATGCCCCTGGCAGTCGACGATCTCGGTGTCTTCGCCGGCTTCCGGGCGTTCAACCGCGCCTATGGACTCGATCGTTCCGGCCTCGACAACCAGGCCGCCGGTCTCGTCAAGCCCGGTTGCCGGATCGACAAGCCTGGCGTTGGTGAAGATTGTTCGCCGGCCCGATCGCCTGCGCTCCGTCTTGGTGGCGGCCATCAGACCGGCTCCAGTTCGTTCGGCAGGTTGCGCGACAGGGCGTCGAGCACGGCCATGCGCACTGCGACCCCCATCTCGACCTGTTCGCGGATCACGCTGCGGTTGTCGTCGGCGATCACGCTGTCGATCTCGACACCGCGGTTCATCGGGCCGGGATGCATGACCAGTGCGTCCGGCCGGGCGCGCGCCAGTTTCTCCTCGTCGAGGCCGAAGAACCGGTAGTACTCCCGCGTCGACGGCACGAATGATCCGTTCATGCGCTCCATCTGGAGCCTAAGCATCATGACGATGTCGCAGTCTTTGAGGCCTTCCGCCATGTCGCTGAAGACCTCGACGCCGAGCCGGTCCGCTGCAACCGGCAGCAACGTGGTCGGGGCGACGATGCGCACCCGTGCGCCGAGCGTGTTCAGGAGCAGGATATTGGAGCGCGCGACGCGGCTGTGCAGGATGTCGCCGCAGATCGCGACGGTCAGTCCCTCGATGCGGCCCTTGCGGCGGCGGATTGTCAGCGCGTCCAGAAGCGCCTGGGTCGGGTGCTCGTGGCTGCCGTCGCCGGCATTGATGACTGAGCAGCCGACCTTTTGCGACAGGAGCTCCACTGCGCCGGCGGCATTGTGCCTGACAACAATGAGATCGGGCCGCATGGCGTTGAGCGTCATCGCCGTGTCGAGCAGGGTTTCGCCCTTCTTGATGGACGATGTCTTCACCGACATGTTCATGACGTCGGCACCAAGCCGCTTGCCGGCCAGTTCGAACGAGCTTTGTGTCCGGGTGGAGGCTTCGAAGAAGAGATTGATCTGCGTGCGCCCGCGCAGCGTGTCGCGTTTCTTGTCGACCTGCTGGTTCTGCGCGACATAGGTGTCGGCCAGATCAAGCAAGTCATTGATTTCGAATTGGGAAAGCCCTTCGATACCCAGGAGATGCCTACGGGTCAGGATGGGCTGGTCGGGAGACGCTGTCGATGTCATCAAAGGCGACTGTATAGGCGTAACCCTTGACGGCGGCAAGCGTTGAATACCACCATCCACAAGGCATTTTCAGACGAACGAGGCGCGTGATGGCTGTTCACAGCAATGCGACCGCCGGTGACGTCTTCAACCAGTCCCCGGTGTTCGAGAACTTCAACCTCTTCACGAGCGACAAAGCCCTGCGCGAAGCGGCCGGCCGGGAAGGCGCGGACTGGGCGGATGAGGACCTGACTGCATTGGGAGAGCGGTTCGGACGATCGGAGACTGCTGAGCATAGCCGGCTGGCAAACGAGTTCCCGCCGGTCCTTAAGGCAGTGGATGCCAAGGGTAATCGCGTCGAGCAGGTCGACTATCATCCGAGTTATCACGCGATGATGGACATATCGCTGGGCGCCGGTCTCCACGCATCGAGCTGGGATTTTCTGGCCGGGCGAAAGGCGCCGAAGCCCGGAGCCTGCGTTGCCCGGGGCGCGGGGTTCTTCATGGCCGCGCAGGCGGAAGCGGGACATTGCTGCCCGGTCACCATGACCCATGCGGCCGTGCCGGCCCTGATGCAACAGCCGGACCTTGCGGAAACATGGATTCCGCGAGTCCTTTCAAGGACCTATGACCCGGATCCTGAACCGTCTTCTCTAAAGTCCGGCATCACGATCGGCATGGGCATGACGGAACGGCAGGGTGGTACGGACGTGCGTACAAATACGTCGCGGGCCGAGCCCGTGTCGGGCGGCGGACCGGGCGGGGAGTACCGGCTCAGCGGCCACAAATGGTTCATGTCAGCCCCCATGTGCGACGCCTTCCTGATGCTGGCGCAGGCTCCGGGAGGCCTGTCGTGTTTCCTTGTGCCCCGGCTGCGAGACGACGGATCGGTCAACGGTCTCAGGCTGCAGCGGCTCAAATCCAAGGTGGGCAACCGGTCCAATGCGTCCTCGGAAGTCGAGTTCGAGGATACGGCGGGATGGCTGATCGGCGATGAGGGCAGGGGGGTGCCCAACATGATCGAGATGGCGACCTATACGCGGGCCGACTGCGCCCTGTCGTCCTCCGGCATGATGAGGTCGGCGCTGGCGCAGGCGCTGCATCACACCGCGCACCGCACCGTGTTCCAGAAAAAGCTCATCGATCAGCCGCTGATGCGTGCCGTGCTGGCCGACATGGGCGTCGAGAGCGAGGCCGCGACGGCCTTGGTGATGCGCCTCATGCGCGCCTATGACCACGCCCTGCCGGGCCGTGAGCCGGATGAGGCGCAAGCCGCCTACAAGCGCATCATGACGCCGGCCATCAAATACTGGGTCTGCAAGACCGCGCCCGGTTTCGCTTACGAGGCCATGGAGACGCTCGGAGGCAATGGCTATGTCGAGGACGGGCCCATGGGCCGGATCTACCGCGAATTGCCCGTCAACAGCATATGGGAGGGCTCGGGCAACGTCATGTGCCTCGATGTGCTGCGCGCGATGTCGAAGCAGCCCGCCGATCTGGACATCATCATTCAGGAGCTTGAAGGCGCGGCCAAGGGTTCAAAGTCACTCGGCAAGGCCCTGGATGTGCTCAAGGATATGGCGTCCGATCCTTCCGCGCTCGAAAGCCGCGCGCGGCTCTTTGTCGAACGGCTGGTGCGGATTGCCGCGGGATGCGTTCTTATCGAGCACGCGCCCGACGCGGTATCTGACGGATTTATCGCCACGCGCCTGGGCGCGGAGTCCGGTCGTCTTTACGGCACGCAGGCGACAGCGATGGACATCGGGGCAATCCTCGACCGCGCCGTGCCCGTTCACTGAACGAAAACCGTTTGCCGGGCGGCATCGGGCAGCATCCGGCC
>CBDHYJ010000013.1:0-31674 GCA_965275905.1 Hyphomicrobiales bacterium
AGAGTTGCGCGGGAAGACGATCGATTTTCATGGCCGCACTGCGCGCGCCGTGGTGATCCGCGATCTGTCATCAAAGAAGATCGCCGAGGAACAAATCCGCTATCTGGCGCACCACGATGCGCTGACCGGCCTGCCCAACCGAGCCCTGTTTCAGGATCGCCTGAACCAGGTTCTCGTCAGGGCGTACGAACAGTCCGAACAGGTTGCGGTACTGGCAGTCAATATCGATCGCTTCAAACGAATTAACGACGTGTTCGGCCACTCCGCAGGCGACACGCTTCTGCACGATGTCGCAATCGCGCTGTCCAAATCGATCGGCAGCACCGACACTCTGGCTCGCATGGGCGGCGATGAATTCGCAATCATCCAGCCGGCCAAGGCACAACCGGAATCCGCCGCGGATTGCGCCAACCGTCTGCTGTCCGCATTCAAGGAAAACTTCGGGCCTGACGGCCAGGACGTCGACATCGACCTCAGCATCGGCATTTCCCTGTATCCGGAGAATGGCAAGACCGCCGAGGAACTGCTGCTGCGCGCCGACATGGGTCTCAACCGCGCGCGCGACGAAGGTGGCGGGCGCTATCACTTCTATGAAGCGACGATGGACGCCAAGCTTCGCCTCAGGCACAGCCTCGAACAGGACCTCCGGGCTGCGCTGGCCAGCAATGAACTTGAACTGCATTACCAGGCGCAAGCGGACATCAAGACCGGCCAGGTGACCGGTTTCGAAGCCCTGCTGCGCTGGAACCATCCGGAGCGCGGCTGGATCCCCCCCAATGAATTCATACCCATCGCGGAGGAATCCAACCTCATCGTAAGCCTGAGCGAATGGGTTCTGCGCCGCGCCTGTGCGGATGCCTCGACGTGGCCGTCGAATATTCGCGTCAGCGTGAACCTGTCGGCAGAGCAGTTTAAGCGTGAGGATGTGGCCAGGACGGTCAAGGAAGCCTTGCAAAGCTACGACCTCGCACCGTCGCGTCTGGAGCTTGAAATAACCGAGACGGTCCTCATCGAGGATGCGGAGACCGCGCTGGTGACCCTGCACAAGCTGAAATCACTCGGCGTCCGGATCGCAATGGACGACTTCGGTACAGGCTATTCGAGCCTGAGCTATCTGCAACGCTTTCCGTTCGACAAGATCAAGATTGACCGCGCCTTCGTGACCGGCGTCGACCAGAATGCCGGGTCGAGAGCCATCATCAGGGCCGTGACCGGGCTTGGCGACGCTCTGGGATTGAGCGTTATTGCCGAAGGCGTGGAAACGGCTGCCGAACTGGAAGTGCTCACGGCGGAGAACTGCGACGAGATACAGGGCTATCTCCTGAGCCGCCCGGTGCCGTTGGAAGACCTGCCTGCTGTCATGAGCCAGCAGTTGGAGAGGATCGCCACGGAAATGCGCGCGGCCGACGTCACGGACATCAGCGCCCACCAAGACAGAATCCAGACCCAGACTGCATAAGCCGCACTGTATTCGCATCCCGGCAATGGGTGCCCGGATCGCTCTTCCGATCTATCTTTTCTCCAGGGCGTGCGTTCCGGCGCGCGCATGGATAGGCTGGGCGACCGCTCCGATTCCGGGAAAGGATACATGACTCTTTCGGCACTGCCGGAAAGCTGGCTCAAGGTCACGGACAACGGCCTGTTCTGCGAACCGGGCGGCTTTTATATCGACCCGCATCGGGCGGTTGAGAACGCCGTCGTTACGCACGGTCACGCCGATCATGCACGCCCGAACAACCGCAACGTTCTTGCGACCGCCCAGACGCTGGCGATCATGAAAGCCCGCTACGGAGAGAACGCGGGCGCATCGCTGCAACCGGCCGACCTGGGCGAACCGCTCAATGTGAATGGCGTCACTCTCCGCTTCGAACCTGCCGGCCATGTCCTGGGCTCGGCACAGGTCGTGCTCGAGTGGAACGGCGTCCGCGTGGTGGCGTCGGGAGACTACAAGCGCGCCGCGGATCCGACGTGCGAGGCGTTCGCGCCGATTGAATGCGATGTCTTCATCACCGAAGCCACGTTCGGATTGCCGGTCTTCCGGCATGAACCCGCGGAACGCGAAATCGAACGGTTGCTTGCCTCGCTCCGTCTGTTTCCGGAGCGCCCGCATCTCGTCGGCGCATACGGTCTCGGCAAATGCCAGCGCCTGATCAGCCTCCTGCGAGCCGCGGGGTACGACCGGCCTATCTGGACGCACGGCGCCGTGGAGTCGCTCTGCGGACTGTATGAGTCCGAGGGCATCCGCCTGGGCGAACTTCGACCGGTTGCCGGAGCCGAAAAGGACGCCCTGAATGGCGAGATTGTCATGGCTCCTCCGTCGGCGCTCAATGACCGCTGGTCGAGACGCATGCGAAACCCGGTCACTGTCTTTGCGTCCGGCTGGATGCGGATCCGCGGACGCGCACGGCAACGCGGCGTGGAATTGCCGCTTGTCATTTCCGATCATGCCGACTGGGACGAGCTGCTCGCCACTATTTCGGAAACCGGCGCCGAGGAAGTCTGGGTCACCCATGGCCGTGAGGACGCGCTGGTTCACTATCTCAGCACCGTCGGAGTACGCGGGCGCGCACTGGCGCTGATCGGCCGTGACGACGAGGACGAGGAATGAAGGCCTTCGGCGAGCTGCTGGACCGGCTGGTCTATATGCCGTCGCGGAACGGCAAGCTCTCCTTGCTTGCCGACTATTTCGCGGCGACGCCGGATCCCGATCGCGGCTACGCGCTGGCATCGCTCACCGGCGGGCTCGACTTCGCGAACGTCAAGCGCAGCGCCATCATCGAACTCATCGAGACACGCATCGATCCTGTGCTGTTCCGGCTTTCGCGGGACTACGTCGGCGATACGGCAGAGACCGCGGCCCTCATATGGCGAGCCGAAACCAACGGCGAAGCCGCACCGAGATTGAGCCATGTTGTCGACGAGCTGCGGCAACTCAAGCGGACCGAGGCCATCCCGCTCCTGGCGCGCTGGCTGGACACACTGGATCCGAAAGAACGCTGGGCATTGCTCAAGCTCGTCACCGGCGGATTGCGGGTCGGCGTATCGGCGCGTCTCGCCAAACAGGCTGTAGCTCAATTCGGATCGGTAGACGTGGCGCAGATCGAGGAACTTTGGCATGGGCTCGAGCCGCCGTACGAAGCGCTGTTTGCGTGGCTGGAGGGGAACGCGGAGCAGCCGAGTATTGATGACAGTCTTGCCTTCAGGCCGCTCATGCTGGCCAACCCGATAGAAGACCGGGACCTGGAGTCGATCGATCCGAAAGACTATCTGGCGGAATGGAAGTGGGACGGCATTCGCGTCCAGATCGTCGCGCGCGATGGCGAAGCGCGCGTGTTCTCGCGCACCGGCGACGAGATCACCGCCGCTTTCGGAGATCTTGTCGATGCCTTCTCTTTCGACGCTGTTCTAGACGGCGAACTGCTGGTCGTCAGGGACGGCGAAGTGGCGCCGTTCAATGACCTGCAACAGCGGCTGAACCGCAAGACCGTCTCAGCCAGGATGATGAAGGACTATCCGGCGCACGTCAGGCTCTATGACATTCTGTTCGACGGAAACGAGGATCTGCGAGACCGCGGTCTTACCGAGCGCCGGCAGCGCCTGGAGGCCTGGCACAAGGCCGCCGCACCGGCTCGCACTGACCTTTCGGAGATCATCGCGTTTTCCGATCTTGCGGAACTGAGCGCGCTGCGCGACGAGGCCCGGGCCCGCAACTACGAAGGTCTCATGCTCAAGCGCAAGGACAGCCCCTACGTTGCCGGCCGTCCGCGGGGCCCGTGGTTCAAGTGGAAACGCAACCCGCTGACGATCGACGCGGTGCTCATGTATGCCCAGCGCGGAAGCGGCAAGCGGTCGTCCTTCTATTCCGACTACACGTTCGGCGCCTGGCGGACGGCTGAGGACGGCGGCGACGAGCTGGTTCCGGTCGGCAAGGCCTATTCGGGATTTACCGACGACGAACTCAACAGACTCGACCGCTGGGTCAGAAACAATACCGTGAACCGGTACGGACCGGTGCGGGAGGTGGAAGCCGGGCTGGTGTTCGAAGTGGCATTCGACGCGGTACACCCGTCAAAGCGGCATAAATCCGGCGTTGCCATGCGGTTTCCGCGCATCCACCGGATCCGCTGGGACAAGCCGATCCACGAGGCGGACCGGCTCGAAACGCTTGAGGCCATGATCGCCGGCTAGGCTGTTGAATTCGAGAGTCCGAGAGCGAAACGCGGCCGTTGCGGACGAACCGCATTTGGATTAATCAGGCTGTTCCCCGCTCCCGCATTTCCAAGGAAACGTTCAATGTCCGACCTGCTTCGGAAACTGCTCAATGATCGCGATGTCTTGCTGACCGACGGCGCCACAGGCACGAACCTGTTCGCCCTGGGACTGCAGCACGGCGATGCACCGGAGATCTGGAACCTGGAGGAACCGGAAAAAGTCCGGGCTCATTACCGCTCATTCATCGAGGCCGGTTCCGACATCGTGTTGACGAACACGTTCGGCGGCACGGCGAACCGGCTCAAGCTGCATGGCGCCGACGACAGGGTTCATGAAATCAACCAGGCGGCAGCGGAACTGCTGTGCAAGGAGATTGCGGCGTCCGGGCGCGAGGTCGTGTGTGCCGGTTCCGTCGGTCCCACAGGAGATCTGTTCGAGCCGATCGGCCCGCTCACGTTCGACGACGGCGTCGCGGCATTCCGGGCGCAGATTGCCGGTCTCAAGGCCGGCGGCGCGGACATTGCCTGGATCGAGACGATGTCGTCCGAGGACGAGTTCAAGTCCGCGCTGGCTGCTGCGCATCTCGAAGACATGCCGGCCGTCTGCACGCTTTCCTTCGACACCAACGGCCGGACCATGATGGGCATCACGCCCGAAGCCTTCGCGGAGACGATCCACGGGCTTGAACACCGGCCGGTCGCGTTCGGCGGCAATTGCGGCACGGGCGCGTCCGATCTCCTGACCGGGATCATAAGCATGCGCGGCACCCTCAACGCGGACGATGTTCTGGTCGCCAAGGCCAATTGCGGCATCCCGGAATTCGTCGACGGTGAAATCAAATATAGCGGCACCAAGGAACTGATGGCCGAGTACGTAATCCTCGCCAGGAATTCCGGTGTGCGTATCGTCGGCGGCTGCTGCGGCACGACGCCGGAACACGTCCGCGCCATGCGCGAGGCGATCGACACGACGCCGCCGGGCGATCCGCCCACGATCCACGATGTCGTTGAAAAGCTCGGCCCACTGACCGGTTCGACCGCGGACCTGCTCGAGGATACGGGCTCAGGCGACAAGAAAGCGGAACGCCGGCGCGGCAGACGACGCGGGCGCTGAGGCCCTCATCGCGGGGTTACCCTTGCGGACCCAATCGGCAAGTGTCGAGACTAGTCGGTCATTGCGGTGACGTCAGGCCGGCTTGCGCGGTCAAGCGGGTCGGTGTCCACAGGTTCCGGGAAGACAGTCCGCAACCATTGCAGCACGGCCCGGGTTCTCGGCAGAGCAAGCACGTCCGGCTCGATGATGGCGCACAGGATTCGATTTATCTCCGGCTCCGGGCCGGAAAGACGGACAAGTGACGATTCGCCGGCAGCGAGACATTCGGGAATCAGCCCCTTCCCGATACCCGCCTTTATGGCCTCGCACACAATGCCCCCGTCATTCGCAAGCGCCGGCACCTCGTGCTGCGGCACGCCGTGATCATTCAGCCAGTCGGACGGAGCCAGCGCGATAGGCCCGCCGTTGAAACTGACCCACTTGAGCTGATCATGCGCAGTTTCGGCTGGCGCATAAACCGCGTAGCCGAAGTGCGCCAGGGCATGCGCCAGGGCTTTCTTCCCGGGCTTGAGGTCGAAGCGCAGGGCCATTCCCGGCACCCCGTCATAGGCCTCCTGCTCAAAAAGGTCGCCGACGAAATAAACCTGGATACCGGGATAGGCGGCCATGAATCTCGGAAAGGCCGGGAGCAGAAAACGGTTGATGATCCAGGTCATTGTCGTGATTCGGATCGGGCCGCCCGGCGCATCGCCGACTTCTCGCAACAACTGGCCAACAGAATGAATGTCCGATTCCATGCGGATTGCCGTTTCGATGATCCGCCGGCACGCCGGAGTCGGCGTGCAGGAGTTCTCCGTGCGATCGAAAAGGCGGGTGTCGAGACTGGTCTCGAGGGCCGAGACTCTGCGGCTTACCGTGGTGTGAGAGACCCTGAGCAGCTTCGCGGCGCCCATGAAGGACCGCGCCCGGGATACGGCAAGAACATACTTGAAATCATCCCAGTTCATTGGCCATTCCCTGCAATATGAGCGCTGTGCAAATTTGCACGCCGACCGTGCCAGATCGTTAATTGACCAATCTTCAACTGCCGCGCTTAATCCGTCCAGTCATATTCGTGAACGATCGTTCTCGAATTCGACCTCGGAATTGCTGGATACCCGAGACGATCTGCGGTCGCCTTGAGCAAGGTGCGATGCGTGCAGGCTAATTCGCTCTCGGTGCGGAGCGGCCGGCAGAGACTTGGCCTGGCGGCTGCTCCACTTCATCTTCCCAACCAAACAGCGTAAGCGCCGGATATGAGACCGGCCGAGATCGCATCCCGGGGGGATTGGGTCTCAGTCGGACATCTCGACTGACCTGGGCCGGCACAACCCGTCCTGTTGTTCCGTTTCCGCGGGTTCCGGAAACACCGTGCGCAGCCATTGCATCACGGCACGGGTTCGCGGCAGGGCGAGAACCTCCGGCTCAATAATCGCACACAGCGTGCGGTCTAATTCGGCATCGCCTCCGGAAACGCGATCCAGCAGCGGGTCTTCGGCGCCCAAACATTCCGGGATGAGACCCTTGCCCACGCCGGTCCGGATGGCCTCACGAACAAGGCTTGCGTCATTGGCGAGCAGGGGAACCTCGTGTTGCGGCACGCCCTGCTCATTGAGCCAGTCGGACGGCGCGAGCGCGATGGGACCGCCGTTGAAGCTGACCCACTGAAGGTCCTCGGCGCCCTGCCCTGCAGGGGCATAGACCGCATATCCGAAATGGGCCAGGGCGTGGGCCATCGCTTTCTTTCCGGGCTTCTGGTCAAACCTCAACGAAATACGGGGCACGCCGTCATAGGCCGCGTGGTCGAAGACGTCTCCGACGAAAAAGACCTGGACGCCCGGAAACTCCGACATGAAACGGGGGAAGGCCGGAATCAGAAACCGGCTGATGATCCATGGTTGGGTGGTGACCTGGATCGCTCCCTCCGGCGCGTCACCCACTTCGCGCAAGGTCTGACCGACGGAATGCACGACTGATTCCATCTGGATGGCCGTGTCGATGATCCGCCGGCACGCCATGGTCGGCGCGCATGATTTGTCATTGCGGTCGAACAGACGCACATCGAGATCGGACTCAAGGGCGGTAATCCGCCGGCTCACCGTGGTGTGGGAAACCCGCAAAAGCTTCGCCGCCCCCAGGAAGGACCGGGCCCTGGATACCGCGAGCACATACTTGAAATCGTCCCAATTCATCGTCCCATTTCCCGCCCTTATACCGGTGTCCGATTCCGCACATCGATTGTGCTACATCGTTGATTGACCGGCCTTTTCCTGCCGCGCTTAATCGCTCCGGTCATGATCGCGAACGGCCTTTCGCGAAAATGAACTCAGAGTAGCGGGACAACCGAGACGTTGCGGGGGAGAGGATGACCACCACAGTTTACCCCAACCCATCAATCATCTGGCTCAGTCGGGCTAAGGTTTCAAGTCTGTTTGTAATTGGAATCGTGATGGTTGTTGCCACGTTAGTGGTTTCACCTGCTCATGCCGCCTGTGACCCGGACAATCCGGACGCAGGCGGCACCGTTACCTGCTCGGACGTGGACAATGACGGCTTCGAGGATTCCGACAACAATCTCACGGTCAACGTCCAATCCGGTGCCCAGGTCAATACCAACAATGACGATGCCATCGACGTGCAGGGTACCGGCAACACGGTGAACAACGCCGGCTCAATCACGACCACCGGGGCATTCGGAACCGGCATTATCACAAGCATTGACTCCACGGTTCACAACAGCGGCACGATCGAGGCGATCGACAATGCCATTCAGACTGGTGAAAACTCCACCATTAAGAACACCGGCACAATCCGTTCGCAGGAAGGGGCCGGGATCAACAGCTCCAATGGAAGTCGCATTACCAATGACGGCTCAATCAATACGGTCAACGGTCGAGGGATAAATGGCGGCAATGACGTCCACATCACCAACAATGGCCGCATCAACGCCACGAATGACAGGGGCATAACTGCGGACAACAGAGCCACCGTCATCAACAAAGGAAGTATCTCCGCCGGAGGCAGCAACCGGGGAATCACCGCCTTCAACAACAGCACGGTGATGAATTACGGCTCCGTGGTCAGCGAGCTTAGTGACGGCGTTTACGTAAACGACGACAGCATGGTCATCAACAAGGGCCGGATCGCCGGAGGTGAGGATGCCCTATCACTGTTCGCGCGGAACACCGTCTACAACAGCGGCACAATTGAAAATCTGAACGGACCGGGCGGCATCGCGATCAATGTCGTCGGCGGCTCATCCGATCTGACGCTCGTTCTGTTGCCTGGATCGAAGATTATTGGCCGGATCAACCTCTCGCCCGGCACCAACATCCTCAGGGTCGGGAACGGCCTCAATGTGGCCAAGACCTTCAACCGTTCGATCGACGTTGTCGATACCAATGGGGCACCCTTTGTTGCGCTGGGCAATACGGTCGTGGTCGTTGACCCGACGGGCTTCTCCCAGATCGACGACAACATCACCGACGTGACGACCGGCATCTCCGGCGTGCTGACCGGCCAGATGGATGCCGCACGCGCCAATGGCGCCACGGTCGTCGCCTCCGGCAACGGCGCGAGCGCGGTCGTGGCGCCCGCGGGCGGCGTCGGCAAGGCCTATCGCGCCTGGGCCGAAGTGTTCGGCGGTGTCCGCGACCAGGGCAGCGATGGCGCCACGGTCGGGTCCACCAACGTGTTCGGCGGCATTGTCGCCGGCGTCGACACGCTGACCACCGTCCACGGCGGCCGGGTCGGTCTGTTCGTCGGTGGATCCGTCAGCGAGGTCGACGTCGACTTCAACAACCAGGACATCGACGCCGACAGCATCTTCGGCGGGCTCTATGCCAGCTTTGCCGCCAACAGCATCGACATCGATACCGCGCTGACCTTTGGATATGTCGACTATGACTCCGTGCGCCGGGTCGCCAACAACACGGTTGCCGGCGGCATTCAGAAGGCCAAGGCCGATTTTGACGGCGTGTTCGTAAGCCCGGAGATCACCTTCTCGACCGCCATGGCCGTCGCCAATTCCATGCGGGTCAAGCCCTCCCTGACGCTGCGCTATACAGGCCTGTTCCTCGACGGCTACACCGAAAGCGGGTCGGCGGCCAATCTCTCGGTCAAGAGCCGCGACGTGCACGTGCTCTCCGCCCGCGCCCAGGTCGCCATCCCCATGACCATGGCGCAGGACGAGAACGGGGTACTCAACACTGAGATCCGGGTCGGTGTCGACGGCCGCACGACGGTCTCCGGCAGCAACGTCAACGCCTCATTGCTGGGCCAGAGCCTCAACTTCGATTCCGGCGGAGACGATGAGGTGCTCACGGGCTTTGCGGGGGCGGCCTTCTCCTATGCCATGCACAACGATGTCACGCTCTACGGCAACGTCGAGGCCGGCTACGGCACCGACGACGCGTTCCACGCCACAGGCCGTTTCGGCGCAAAGATGCTGTTCTGAGCCGGCGCCCCCAATTCCCGCAGCGGGAGCATCAACATCGACGCACCTTCTCACTGTCATTGCCGTCCCCGATCCAGTCGGGGACCGGCTCCGGCGGGAAACCAGAACGAAGCGGCACGGCCCTCGATTGACATTCCTGGATCCCCGCCTGCGCGGGGATGACGATCGAGGAACTGGGGCCCGCCGCACGTCAGCAGAGTGTTCGGCGTCACTCAGGCGGAGCGGAACAGTATCTCTGCAGCCGCTGCTCGAGTGTGCCGGTATGGATCTCGAACAGGTGGTTGTCGTGGTCCCAGAAATAGACCGACCGCCCCTCGCCCTCGACCCGGGACCGGGCCGGCTTGATGTCCGCACCGTAACGCTCGATCCGCGCGACATATTGGTCGAACTCCGCCTCGTCCACCTTGAAGGCGACATGATTGTAGGTGCGTTCCTGCAGCGCATCGCCTTCCATCACAGCGACCCAGACGTCGCCGATGAGGAAGAACTTCTCGCGGGAAACGGAAAAGGTTTCGTCGCCGCTTGAGTAGACCTCCCGCGCACCGAAGATCGCTTCAAGAAAGCCCTTCATCCGGTCAAGGTCGGTGGACACAAACGTGATGTGGCTCAGCCCTTCGATCATGCGGCCCTCACTTCAACGCACGGTCCAGATCGGCGCATAGGTCCTCAGCGTTCTCAAGGCCAATGGAAAACCGGAAGATGCCCTCCCCGGCCCAGTCCCGGAACCGGTCCAGGGCCTCACCTTCGGGCCGGAAAGACGTCTTCAGCAACTCATCCGTCGGCATATAGAAGATGAGGCTCTTCTGCTTGCCGAGCGAAATGGCGCTGCGGACGATCTCGCAGTGTTCAAAGAACGCCCTCGACATGGCAGGACCGTCATCGGGTACGAATGCCATCAACCCAGAGAAATTGGCCATCTGCCGCTTGGCCAGGTCGTGCTGCGGATGGCTTTCGAGGCCCGGATAATAGACCCGCCTGACGCGCGGGTGACCCTCCAGAAAGCCGGCCACCGCGAGCGCGTTCTCCTCGTGTTTGGCCATGCGCAGGGCAAAGGTGTTCATGCCGCGCATGATGGCCCAGGCAGCGAACGGATTGAGCGCACCGCCGACATGGATCAGGGAATCCTGCCGGAGTGCGGCCATTGCGTCAGCATTTCCGAGCACCGCACCGCCCAGCGCATCGCCATGGCCGCAAAGATACTTTGTCAGCGAATGGATGACATAGTCGGCTCCGAGATCCAGAGGCCGGGTTCCCAGCGGTGTGGCTATGGTCGAGTCAACGGAAAGTTCGGCACCCCCGTCGTGCGCGATGTCCGCGATAGCACGGATGTCCGTCAGGCGCAGGATCGGATTGCACGGCGTTTCGATGTGCACGAGCCGCGTTTCGGGTCGCATCGCCGCTGCGACGTCCTCCGGGAAGCTGCAATCGACGAAGCTTACCTCGACACCGAGCGACGGAAGTTTGTCGCGCGCCAGTTCCGCAACGCCTGCATAACAGATGTCGGAAACGATCACGTGGTCGCCCGACTTGAGCAGGTGGAAAAAGAGAGCGCTCACGGCGGCCATGCCGCTGGCGAAGGCGACCGCTGCCTCCGACGCCTCCAGCGCCGAGAGCTTGCGCTCCAGGGCGTCGACCGTGGGCGTCGCCCATCGCGAATAAAAGTAAGGGCTCTCCTCTTCCAGGCTTTCCGCGGAGAAGCCGATATCGTCCGGATCGACGAGGAAGTTCGTCGAAAGGACGATGTCGGGCGAAACGGATGACGATCCCGTCGGAGGTTCTTCCCCGGCATGGACGGCCAAAGTCTCCGGATGGAGGGCTGTTCGGTTATCGCGGCGGTCAGTCATCGGCGGCGGCTTTCTCAGGCAATTCAACCGGGCGGAAGCTTATACCAATGATCCTCACGGCGCCTCGCCGAACTGTGATTTGCGGGCAGCAGGCGCCGGTGATTGACTGACCGCCATGCGCGCACTGATCATCAGCTTTGCACTTTTCCTCGGCCTGCTGGCGCTCCCGGCCACGGCGTCGGAAGCCGTTACCGACCGTCACGGCCGGATTCTCGCGGCAAATCCGATACAGGGCCCCGCCCTCAACGGTGAAGCGCTCAAGGGCAAGACCGTGGTCGTGACATTTTTCGCGTCGTGGTGCCCGCCGTGTGTACACGAATTCAAGGTGCTGAAGCAGGTGCGCGCGCAGTACGACCCCAAAGACGTCACTCTGGTGGCCATAAACGTTTTCGAGGAACTCGGCGCCGGCAATGATGCGCTGCGGCTGAAGCGTTTCCTCAAACGTGCCGATCAGGGTATTTCCGTAATCGAGGGCGACAAGGCGATCCGGGATGCGTTTGGCGGCGTCGACAGGATCCCGACACTTGTCGTGCACGATCCGGCGGGCACCGAGTCCTTCCGGTTTGTCCACGAGCGCGACGCGGAGATCATGTCCGTCGATCACACAACGCTGGTCGGCGCCATCGACAAGGCACGCGCCGCCGCGATCAACTGATCAAGGCCACAGACCCGCGCCCCGCATTAAACGAGTCGTTTCAGACCCTTGCGCCTGTCAATTCGAGCAAACTCAGAGGATTTGGCCGGTTCTCAGAACGGGACCAGAACGGTCTGGCCGGGTGTCAGACGATATTCATTGGCCGTCCGCTTGTAGGCCGCAATCGCCGCTGCCCGCCTGCGTGCCCGCTGCCGGGCCTGCTGACTGAGGTCACGCTCTGATGCCGGCACTGCGCTCGACCGGATCGGTTCGTCTTCCTCGATAATGAACTGCGGCTCCCGGGTTGCCACGGATCGGGCCGGTGCCGGAGAGGGCGTCGGGACCGAGGCCCGGGCTGCTCCCGGCTCGGGAATGACAAGAACCGTGCCGACACGGACGCGCGTGGGGTCCGTAATGCCGTTGGCGCGCGCAAGCTCCTCAACGCTGACACCGTTCTGTGTGGCGATCCGGTAGAGCGTCGTGCCGCTTGTCACCGTGACCTTGCGCCCGCCCGTTCCGGAAACAGGCGTCAGAACAGCAGCACGCGCCGGTCGCAACGGAGCGCGTCCGAGGCCCGCGGCCTGGCGGAAATTGACCGCAACAGGTTTCGCCGACGACTGGCCGTTCGGCAGTTGCAGGCGCTGGCCTTCCCGAAGGCTGCTGGCGCGCCTGATGTTGTTGAGCGCCATGAGTTCCGTGAGCTTCACGCGGTACCGGCGTGCAATGCTGTAGAGCGTATCGCCCCTCGAGACGACAACACTTTCAGGCGTCGTCGCGCGCGCGACAGCCGGCTGCGGGTCGGAAATCCGATCGCTCATCTTTGAGCTCTCGGTGAATGTTACCTTCTCCGCCGACGCGAATGCGGGCTTCGAGGCGATCCGTTCCGCAGATGCCTTCCCGGGCTTTTTGCCCAGGGAAGCCGTCGTGATCGGGTCCGACTTGGTTTCCCGGGCGACGCGGACTTCCTGATTGTCCTGGGCGAAAGGTGTGTATTCGGTGATGTCGACCGCACAGGCGCTCACCGCACTGAAAACTCCGAGGCAGGCAAGCAAACGAAAAGACCGTGTGCCCGCCCGACCCGGTACGCATACCGTTACCATAACCACTACTCCTCGGTCTTAACTGACCGTTGACCCTATGATCGCTCTCCATGGTTAAGGACGCGTTGAAAGTTGTGGTTAATGGAGTATTGACGCTGCCGGGGCGGATCCGCCCTCAGGCGAGCAGTCCTGCCAGCCTCTCGACCGCCGCCGCCAGATCGCTGCGGCTTTTCGATGCCGTCAGACTGAGACGGATGAACTTCCGGTCTCCCCGGTCAACCGAAAAGAGGCTTCCCGCGACGACGTCCACGCCGAGTTTCCGGCACTCTTCGGCCACTTCGCCGCCGGGCCTCTTCACTGCAATTGCCACGTGAGGCGAAAGAACCGATCCGGCGGCCCTGAAGTGACGCGCAAAGATACGCTGGCGACGTGAGATCTCATGCTTCTGCCAGTCGGTACGCCTCCGCGCCGTGCCGTCGGCGATCCAGCGGCGGGCAATATCGATGGTCAGCGGACTCATCGGCCAGGTGGTCGTGTGGATTTCGGCAGCGATTTCCTCCACCGCGGGCGCGGTGCCGGCGATCATCCCGAAGCGCAGGCCGGCGGCCACGGATTTTGACAGGCTTGTCACCACGATACCAAGTTCGGGGAGTTCGCGCGCCAGCGGCGGCAGGTCGGCAAGCACACCATAGACATCGTCCTCGATGACGATGATGCCACGGTGTCGCGCGATGTCCGCGATCGCACGCCGCCTGTCCCGTCCCATCACGGATGCCATCGGGTTCTGAAGCGTCGGCACGCAGACCACGACCCTTGCGCCGGTCTGGCGGCAGGCGGCTCCGAGCGCATCCGGTACAAGTCCTTCGTCGTCAATCGCCACGCCGTGCAGCCGGAGTCCCATCTGGCGCGCGACGGCCTTCATGCCGGGAAAGGTCAGCTCTTCCACGAGAACGGTGTCTCCCGGCTTGCAGAGATGCATGAGGACGGCCATCAGCGCGTTTTGCGCACCGGCACAGGGCACGACGTCGCGCGGCCGGACGGCAAGGCCGCGCGCCTGCAACCAGTCCGCACCGGCAATTCGCGCCAGTTCGACGAGATCGGGCTGATGATAGGCCTGCCCGAAACTCATGCCGCCGTCGGCGGCCATGGCTGAAACGGCATCCTCAAGGTCGCGATTGGCGCCATCGACAGCGGGCACGTTGGTCGACAGGTCGATGACATCCGCGGGCCCATGATCCTTCAGACCGAACAGCGCGGCCTCGGCGCTCTCCGCAAGAACGAACGTGCCACGCCCCACTTCGCCGGCAATGAGATGGCGACGGGTGGCCTCGCGGTAGGCCTGTGTCACCGTCGACAGGTTGACCCTGAGCGCCCACGCCAGGTCGCGTTGCGGCGGCAACCGGTCGCCCGGTCTCAGGCGGCCGCTTTCGATGTCCGCGGCAAGCGCATCGACAATGGCGCCGTATTTCGTGCCGGCGGACCGGCTGAGGTCCGGCATCCAGTCCCGCGTGGTCATTGTTTTGTTTGCCATACAATGTTTCAATTGACCCATACAATCGGATCACGGCATGGTCTTGTCAATTCCATAACCGACCGATCCGGAGCATCTCCAATGTTCGACCTCTCCGCCCTCGAAGCCGCCGCCGAAACCGTCTACCGGGTCATGCCGCCGACGCCGCAGTATGCCTGGCCGCTGCTTGCCGAACGGGTTGGCGCCGAAGTCTGGGTCAAGCACGAAAACCACACGCCCGCCGGCGCTTTCAAGGTCCGCGGAGGCATCGTCTACATGGATGAGTGGAAGCGGAGCGGACGGCACGCGAACGGGTTCATATCCGCGACCATGGGCAATCACGGACAGTCGATTGCATTCGCCGGAACACGGGCCGGATATCCGGTGACCATCCTGACACCGGTCGGCAACAATCCCGAAACGACCGCCGCCATGCGCGGCTTCGGCGCCACGGTGATCGAACACGGCGATGACTTCGAAGAGGCACGCCAGTACGCGGTCCGTCTCTCCGAGGAGAAGGGTCTCCATTCGGTTGCCCCGTTCGAACCCGAACTGATGCGGGGCGTGGCGACATATGCGCTGGAACTGTTCCGCGCCGTCGCGGATCTCGACACGGTTTACGTGCCGATCGGCATGGGATCGGGAATCTGCGGCCTGATCACAGCGCGCGACCTGCTCGGACTGGACACGAAGATTGTCGGCGTCGCCGCCGCCGGCGCTCCCGCCTTCGCCCTTTCCTTCGAAGCCGGCCACATTGTCCAGACCAACGAGGTCAATACGATGGCGGACGGTGTCGCGACCCGCTCACCGATGGAAAAGCCGTTCGAGATCATCCGGAACGGCGCCGACCGTATCGTACAGGTCGACGAGGACGAGATCGCACACGCCATGCAACTCTATTACCAGTCGACTCACAATATCGCCTGCGGCGCGGGCGCCTGCCCTCTGGCCGCTCTTATGAAGGAACGCGAGCGCATGGCCGGCAAGAGGGTCGGGCTAATCCTGACGGGCGGCAACATTCAACTGCCGCTGTTCCTCAGCACGCTGCAGGCTATCCAGGCCGCCGCCTGACACCCCTCAGGGGCACCCCAGGCGCCTGTGTCATCGCAAAGATTCGGGCGCGGACCACCGGTGTCCGACTGGAACGGAACGGCTGAACGCACGTTCTCGCGAACTGACGCAGGTCAAAGCGCCATGCCCGGTCCTTCCCCATGGTCGGCGCCGGAACGCAACTAGGGATCGGAACCTGTACATGCGATTTTTCTCATTCGCCGCTCTCGCCTCACTGCCTGGTTCCTTCCGGCGCCCGCCGGCCTACGCTGTCGCTCTGGCGGCAATGATCGTCCTCGCCGGGGGCCACGGCATCGGGCATGCGACCGACCAGCAGACGGATGCAAAACCGATTGAGGTCGACCAGGTCATCGACCCCTCGGCCGGCGACGTTTCGCTCATGTTCCAGTTCAAGCCCTCGTTGTTGCGCCTACAGCCCGGACAGAAGGTGCGCTTCCTGAATTCGCGGGGGCAGCACTCCGTCGTTTCCATCAAGCGCATGTGGCCGGAGGGCGTACCGCACATCAACCTGACGAACCTCACCGCTGCCGATATCACGTTTAACAAGCCGGGGGTCTACGGCCTGACCTGCAAGGTCCACGGCCGCTTCGGCATGGTCATGCTCATCGCGGTCGGCGAAGAACTGTCGAACCTCGCGCAGGCACGCAAGGGCATGCCTGGTGGCCGGGCCGGCAAGCGGATGCGCGAGCTCATGGCCGAACTGGACAACAGCCAATAGAGGACGGCGCGCCTCGGCAGATCAGTCCGGAACGAGCCGCCACGCGGTCACGGGATCGGCAAGGCCGCGCAGCACGTGCTCGCCGGACGATTCAACGGAGTGCGATCCCGGCAGGAGATCCCGGGTTGCCTGGTCCATCAGGATATTGGTGCCGGTTGTCTTGTTGAGTTCCTCCAGCCGGGCCGCCCGGTTGACGGTGTCTCCATAAACGGTGAAGGCCTGACGGTCGGATGACCCGACAATGCCCGAAGCCACGTCTCCGGTCGCGACGCCGATCCTGAGCAACAGGCGCTGACCGCCGAACGCCCGGTCAGCACTCAGCCGGTGAAGCGCACCCGCCGCGTCCAATGCCGCCTCCGCCGGATTTTCGACCTCGAGCGGCGTGTTGAAACTGGCCAGAAGCCCGTCCCCCAGATAGCTGATGACAACACCGCCATGCGCGCTGACCGTGTCTGCGCATTCGGCCAGAAAATCGTTGAGCGTCTCAATCACCTCCCGGGCGTCGCGGTCTGCGGCGAAGGACGAGAACGCCTGAATATCGGCGACAAGAATGGAAGCACGCCGCACCTGAGGTTCGACAACGAAAGACTGGTCCAGCAGACTCTGGGCGATTGTTTCCGGGACGTACTGGCCCAGGATCCGGGATGCGCGTTCGCGCTCGATCCGTTCCGCCTCCCGCGCCTGCTCCGCCCTCAGCTGCGCGAAAAACAGTTCCCGTGCGCGGTATACGGCGACCGCGAGGATCAGCGAAAGAATGAGAACAAAAACGGTCTCCTCGACCCGATTGCCAATACCGATGAAGTCCGGTGACAGAAAGATGTTCTCGTAGTCCCCGGCCGTCGGCTTTGGCGGCAGGTCACCCCAGCTGAGCGTTCGCTCCATGCCGGACACGATATAGATGTAGGCCGACCACCAGCCGGCGCCGATCACCAGTCCGGTCCACGCGACCAGCCCCCACGACAGCGAGAGGCAGGCCAGACCGACAAATGGCAGAAGATAATAGATACCGTAGGCGCGGAACGCGATGATCTGCGGCACCTCGGCGGCCGGGCTGACCGGGATCAGCACAAACAAGGCACAGACTACGAGAATATCGATCGCGAAGACGAGGTATTTGACGAATGACCTGTCCCACCTCGACCCGATAACCGGGAGGTAAATCAGGCCGATCAGGAAGATGATTGAGAGACCCACGCCGCCCCAGACCCGGGGCATTCTGTCGATCGAACCATAGGAGGACACGAACATAACGCCGCAGGCGAGGACAGCGACTGTCCGGCAGACAATCGAAATCCGCAGACCGGTGGCCTCGGCTCTCGCCAGCCTGTCGCCGTCACGCCTTCGGGCACTGTCATCACCTGCCGCGGCGATGTCGCCGGCAAACCACCGGCGTCCAAACTTCCGTCCACGATTGTGGGCTGAATCCTCCATCACATCCGGTTACTTGTCAGTCAGCAAAATGGATTCGACGTTTGCAGCAGTGCGCCGCGAGGCGTACATCCGACATCGCAGATCATACACGAAAGAACGCGTCAGACTGCGTGTCGAAGCCGGGTGACGTCGGCCGCCAGGCAGTACCCCATGCCATGGACCGTCTTGATGAAGCTTGGGTCGGAGGGGTCCGGTTCGATCTTCTTGCGGATCCGCATGATGTGGACGTCGATTGCCCTGTCCCCGACCACGGTCGCCTCACCGCGTGCCATGTCAATCAGCTGATCGCGGTTGAGCACCACCCTCGGCTGTTCCGCAAACGCCTTCAGCAGATCGTATTCCATGCTGGTCAGGCCCGCGTCGTCGCCCGACTCTGCGTTTGTCAGCGTGCGTTCGGTCAGGTTCATGACCCATGGGCCGAACTGCAGAAGGGAATGGCCGGGTCCCGCTTCCTGCAACGCAAGTGACTCCAGCTTGCTCCGGCGCAGCACCGACCGGATGCGCGCCACCAGTTCGCGAGGCTCGAACGGTTTCGTTACGTAATCGTCAGCACCGAATTCGAGACCGAAAATCCGGTCGAATGTCTCGTTGCGGACACTGAGCACGATAATCGGCAGACTGGAACTGGCCCGGACCTCGCGGGTCAGCTCGAAACCGTCCGCATCGGGAAGCCCGACGTCCAGAACGCACAGGTCGACCTTTTGGCTGGCCAGCGTTTCACGCATCTCCCTGCCCGTCGCCACACACAGGGCCTCGAAACCCTGTTTCTCAAGATAACGTTTGAGGAACGACGTAATCTGGGGATCGTCATCAACTACGAGTATGCGTTCGTTCATCTCTCCAACACCGTCAACCCCAACAGCGCGGGCAATCATGTCCCGCGGACCGCAAGATAACAAGCGCAGGGCATCGCTGTTCTGAAAAACGGTGACATCCTGACACACCTGAATTGCACGCGCGATGACTGTTAAAGTGAGGCCGCGGCGCTTGTCATCGGAGCCGGACCGGGGCCAGATAGACTCATGAACCCTAAATCCAGATCGCCCCGCGTGCCTCTGCGGCTCATGCTCCCGGGCATAGGCGCCGCAGTGCTTCTGGCGGCAACTGTCCTCGTGGGACTCTATCTGGGCGGACAGACACAGCAGCGCTTCAAGGACATCGACGACAGCTGGCGCGTCTATACGGGCGAGGCCGAACGGCGGGGCGAGCTGCTCAGCCGAATCCGGGGCCACCTCGGCTACGGCGGCATCATCCATAATTTCAAGAACTACGTGCTGCGCAAGGATCCCGTCTACCTGAACACGTTGCAGAAGCAGTTGAACGACTTCTCAGCCACGGTCGCGGAGTACCGGCGAAGCGGGGCGACCGCCGTCGAACTCAATCATCTGGCTGCGATCGAGAACACCGTTTCAACATATAGTGCGAAGATTCCCATCGCTCTCCAGGCGGCCCGGGAAGATTGGCCGCCGTCCCGGACGGACGTATTGGTGAAGGTCGACGACACCGAAGCGATCGACGCCCTGGCGGCGCTTGACCGCTACTGGCGCGACCGACGCCGCGTCGCGACGGAGACAATCGCGGGCGCGGTTGCCGAAGGCGATGACCTGGTCACGACGGGCTTCCGCTTTCTCGGCGGGCTGGCCGTTGTCGCACTCGTGCTGTACGCGCTCTTCTACATTCTCCAACGCGAACTCCGGCAAACGATCGGCTTGCTTTCCAATGAGCTGAACGAGCGCAGGGCCGCCGAGCACGTCGTGAAGAAGTTTCAACGCGCGGTCGAGCAAAGCCCGGCGACAATCATCATCACCGACACACAGGGACGGATCGAATACGTCAACGACAAGTTCTGCAACCTGACCGGATATGCGCCCGCCGAGGTGATCGGAAAGACGCCGCAGTTTCTCCAGTCCGGCGATACGCCTCCCGACGCCTATCTGGGATTGCGCCAGCAACTGGCGCGCGGCGAAGAGTGGCGCGGCACTTTCCGCAATCTGAAAAAGAACGGGGACCTGTACTGGGCCAAGACGGCTATCCTGCCGCTACGGGACGATGCCGGCACGATCACGCATTTCATCGGCCTCGGCGAGGACATCACCGAGCGGCGCAAGGCGCGCGACCAGATCCACCGGGCCCAGAAGATGGAAGCTGTCGGATTGCTGGCCAGTGGCGTGGCGCATGACTTCAACAACGTGCTGACGACGATACTGGGCAACGTTCACCTTGCCCGGCTCGACGCTCCGGAAACCGGCGACTTCGCCGACGAACTCGAACAGATCGAGATCGCATCAAAACGCGCGCGCAATCTGGTCGGCCAGGTCCTGACGTTCGCCCGGCGCCGTCCGGGCGATGCTGTTCCCCTTCGCATCGCCGATGCCATTGAAGAGGTGTCGCGCATGATGCGGGCCTCGATCCTGCCGAGCATCGCGATCGATACCAAGATCGAGAACGAAGATCTGTCTGTTCTGGCCGACCCGACGCGTCTGCATCAGGTGATCATGAACCTGTGTTCCAACGCCGCCGAGGCGATCGGCGCGGACGGGGGAACGATCACGGTACAGGCTTACAGCAGAAAGGGAAGCAACGGTGCTACCAACCAGATCTGCCTGACGGTCGCTGACGACGGCCCGGGTATTCCCGAAGAGATCCGGAAGCAGATCTTCGACCCCTTCTTCACAACCAAGCAGGCCGGCAAAGGCACCGGACTGGGCCTCTCGGTGGCGGCCAATCTGGTTGCAGACATGAACGGGCAGATCTCGGTCGAAAGCAGTCCGGGCGAAGGAACGACATTTGAAGTTCTCCTGCCGGAGGTCGATGCCACGGAACAGCCCGTCCGGGAGGTCGAAGCGCCGGTAACGACCGAGGGAACAGTGCTCCTGATCGACGACGAACCCGAAGTCGTGAAGACCTGCGCAAAGATCCTTCGCCGGCTCAATTGCGAAGTTGATGTCTTTACCGACCCCCTCGCCGCCCTTCAGGAATACGAAGCCGACCCCGACCGCTTCTCACTGGTCATGACCGATTTCGTCATGCCCGGAATGAACGGGGAACAGGTCTGCCGCGCGGTACGGGACCTCCGGCCCGAGTGTCCAATCATCATTTATTCGGCCTATCAGCCGGCAACCCTGGACCTCGCCCGGTGGGAACCCATCCAGCTTCTTGAGAAGCCGATCGATCCGTCACAACTTGCGCGCACAGTGAGCGGCCTTATCAACCGCAGGGCCGCATCCTGAATCAATTCGTTACACGCCGTTACAAAACTTCATACCTCTTCGCTTGCTGCGAAATAGTGGCGTTACATCCCGTTCCTATACTCCGCCTGACAATGGACGGTGGAATCAACTCGCAGGCCGGAATGGCATGCCCGTCCGAATGTGTCCGAACGCAGGAGGGGATGTCTCATGGCAATAAATCCTTCAAGGCCGGACTGCCGCAAAACCGCAGCTGCTCTGCTGGCGTCCGCCTTGCTGACAATCGCCTATACAGCCGGGCCGGCGAAGGCCGAGGACTTCGGCCCCGTCAAACCCATTGAGGTCAAGGAGGAGCTTGCGGCGCTCGGCAAACGCCTGTTCTACGATCCCAGGATCTCCGGCGACACTTCAATGTCCTGCGGCTCCTGTCACCAGCCCGACAAGGGCTTCACCGACGGCCTGCAGCTTTCCGAAGCCTATAGCGGGGCGCTGCATTTCCGGAACACGCCAACGCTGGCCAATGTCGGCCATCGCGCCGCGTGGATGCACGACGGGCGGCTGGGCACGAATCTGAATGACGTGACCAGGGAGATGATCACCGAGACCTACATGATGAACATGGACATGCGCATCATGCAGGAACGTCTCAAGCAGGATCCCAAATACGTCGAGATGTTCAAGGCTGCCGGCCTGGGCGAACCTTCGAACGGCGGCGCGCGAAAGGCGATCCAGAACTTCCTGAAAACCATCACGTCGAAGGGCGCGCCCTTCGACACCGGGCAGATGTCGGCCGCCGCCCAGAGAGGCTTCGGCCTGTTCAAGGGCAAGGCGGCTTGTATCACCTGCCATACGGGGAACCGGTTCACGGACGACACACCGCATAACACCGGCGTCCCGGACAACCCGGATATCTGGGCGGATCCGCTTCGGCACATCACCTATGTGACCTACGCCAAATTCATGGGCGTCGAGAACTACATGAACGTGCGCCGCGATCTCGGTGCCTTCGTCCGGACCCACCAGAAGGGATCTGAAGGCAAGTTCAAGACACCGACCCTGCGCGAGCTCACCTATACGGCGCCATACATGCACAACGGCATGTTCAAGACCCTCGAAGAGGTGGTCGAATTCTACGACCGGGGCGGCGGCGATCATCCGAACAAGGACAAGCGTCTCAAACCGCTGAACCTGATCGCCAGCGAGAAGAAGGACCTGGTGGAATTCCTGAAGGCGCTCTCCGGCGACAGCTTTGACCGGGATGAATACGTGTGGCGGGAGGAAATCCCGGCCGACTATCCGGTCATCGAGAACTGGCGCAAGACCAAGAACTAGGGAGCATGGCGATGAAACACCTGAAACTCGGTTCCGTCACCCTGGCTCTGGCGCTGGCTGGCGGACTTTCCTTCACCACGATCGCGGGCGCGCAATCGAACGACCGTCCATCGACGCTTGCTCCGCTCGGGCAACCTTCGGAGCCGCCGGACAATGTCGGCACGCCCGCCAAGATCGAACTCGGCAAGATGCTGTTTTTCGACCCGCGCCTGTCCGGGAACGGGGCAATGCCGTGCTCGGCATGCCACCTGCCCGATGCGGGCTGGGACTTCCCGGAGAAAATCTCGCTCGGCTATCCGGGAACGGCCCACTGGCGCAACAGCCAGACCGTAATCAACTCCGCCTACTACAAGAAACTGTTCTGGGCGGGCGCCTCGAAGTCGCTTGAAGGACAGGCGCGTTCGGCGGCACGCGGCGGCGTTGCCGGCAACGGCGAAGACGACATGATGGAGTCGCGCCTCGCCTTTGTCCCGGAATACCGCAAGCGGTTCCGCGAGGTCTTCGGCGATCGCTGGCCGCGCATCCGGAACGCCTACCGCGCCATCGCAGCGTTTGAGCGGACACTCGTCCAGACGGACACACCGTTCGACAACTACATGCGCGGTGACGACAGCGCACTCAATGACACGCAGAAGCGCGGACTGAAGCTGTTCACGGGCAAGGCAGGCTGCGACCAGTGCCACAACGGCGCGCTGCTCTCCAACGAGAGGTACTACAATATCGGCGTTCCCGCCTATGACGGCTGGGAGACCGACGCCGAGGCCCAGATCACGTTCCGCTTTGAGCTTTACGCCAAGGGCGTGACCCAGGCCAAATACCGCAAGTGGAAAGACGATCCAGGCCTCTATTTCCGCACCAAACAGGACGCCGACGTCGGCAAGTTCCGGGTTCCGAGCCTGCGGTACACGAAGTACACGGCGCCCTACATGCACAACGGCATGCTGGCGACGCTCGAAGATGTCGTTGCCTTCTACAACAAGGGCGGCGGCAAGAACGACTGGTCAGCCACCAAGACGAAACTCATCAAACCGCTGAATCTCAGTGCCTCGGAGCAATCCGACCTGGTGGCGTTCCTGGAATCGCTCAGCGGACCGAGGATCACCATGGAAGAGCCCGATCTGCCGGACTACGCGCCGCTGCCGGCGCCCGCCAGCAACTAGACCGCTCTTCGGTCTCGCTTCAGGGAGTGACAAGCAATGACAACCAATGATCTCCAGACCCGAGCGCCGGCCGCACCGCCGGCGAAGGACAACGGGCACGAACGGTCCTGCCTCATGAACCGCCGGGACTTCCTGCTCACTTCGGGCATAGCGACCTTTACCGTAATGGTCGCGGTGAAGGGGTTGCCGGCCGCCGCATCGCCTGCGGTGGTCGCCACATATCCGCGCAAGCTTATCGGTAAGCTTTCAGAGCTCAAGGTCGACGAGCCGGTCGATTTCAACTATCCGGACGACGAAGCCTATTCGGAATCGATCCTGGTCAAACTGGGGACGGAAGCCGGCGGCGGCATCGGCCCCGAGAAGGACGTGGTCGCCTTCAATTACACCTGCACCCACCAGGGCGGACCGCTGCAGGGCACCTACCAGGCAGCGGACAAGGCGCTTGGCCCCTGCCCGCTTCACCTGACGACATTCGATCTTACCCGCTTCGGCATCTTCATTTCCGGCCAGGCTTACCAGAGCCTGCCGCAGGTGCTGATGGAACTCGATGGCGATGACATCTACGCCGTCGGCATGTTCGGCCTGATCTATGGCCGGTTCGACAATCTGCAAGCTTGACGGGAGGGCTCAATGGCAACGCCATATTACATTCCGCGGACAAATATTCCGCTTCCTCCCAAGGATGCGGATGTCATCTCGACGGCCTGCGACTATTGCATCGTCGCTTGCGGCTACAAGGTGTACCGGTGGCCGGTTCGCGGCGGCAAGGTCGGCGGTCCGAAAGCCGACCAGAACGCATTCGGCGCGGACTTTCCGGTCGATCCGCTGGGGCCGTGGGTGGCTCCGAACCAGTACAACATCGTGCTTCACAACAATGAGCCGCACCACGTCATCATCATCCCGGACAAGGATGCACAGCACGTCAACATCGACGGCAACTCGTCGATCCGCGGCGGCGCGATCGCGCAAAAGGTCTACAACCCGCAAACGCCGACGCGCGACCGCCTGAAGTCGCCGATGGTGCGGATGTTCGGCGTCCTTATGCCGGTCCCCTGGGATTTCGCCCTCGACATCGCAGCCGAAACCATAAAGCACGTCATCGATGTGCACGGGACCAATGCCTACGGCATGAAGACGTTCTCGTACGGATACATGGAGAACACCTACGCAATCTCGAAATTCGCGCTCAGGCATATCAATACGGCAAACTTCACGTTCCACGACACCCCTTCCGACGTGACATCGACGCCGGGCTTCCGCGACGCGGGCTTCGACAATTTCGGTCCGGCGTATGAAGACTGGCGTGATGCCGAGACGCTTCTGATATGCGGCACGGATCCCTACGAGTCCAAGACGATCCTGTTCACCGACTGGATCATGCCGGGTATTCAGAACGGCCAGAAGGCCATCTTCCTGCTGCCGCGCCGCACAGGCGGCGTCGCCTACGCGGAAAAGAACGGCGGCCTCCTGCTCGACATCCTGCCCGGCACGGATTTGCCGGTCGTACTGGCGATTGCCCGTATCATCGTCGAGAACGGCTGGGAAGACGCCGAATGGATCAAGGACTGGGTCAACGACAAGTGGGGCTCGTCCTCGGGCTTCGGCCAGGGCACGCGCAACACGCCGTGGCAATGGCGCACGACGTGGGGCAAGTTCCAGACCGCAGGTTTCGAGGATTGGAAGAAGTGGCTTCTGGCCCAGGAATACTCCAAGCCGGAGGTTGCCGCCGAAATCGCCCAGATCGACGTCAACAAGATCAAGACCGCCGCCGAATGGATGGCCAAACCGCGCGGCGGCAAGCGCCCCAAGACCTCGATCATGATCGAGAAAGGCTTCTACTGGTCCAACAACACCGGCAACACCCAGGCGATTTCGGCACTCGGGATCATCTGCGGTTGCGGCGGGCGTCCTGGACAGGTCATCGGCCGCGCCGGCGGCCACCAGCGGGGCGGACTGCGCGGCGGCAAGTATCCGCGCAACAAGTCACCCGAGAAGCTCCCCGGACGCCGCCGGCGCGCACTCGACACGGACCGGTATCTGATATCGGGCCATACGCGCCTTGCCCACGTGATCGGCAACACCTGGATTCAATCCATGTGCGGCAGTCAGGGGCTTGCGCGGCGCTTCAACGAACTGACCGTTCAGAACCCGCATCAGATCATGTCGTTCGACAAGGATGACATCATCGACACGCTGAAGAAGCGGACCGATTCCGGCGGCATGGTCGTGTTCGATCAGGACATCTACCTGGTCGATCCGATCGGCGCCCGGTTTGCCGACATCGTCTTCCCGGCCGCCGGCTGGGGCGAGGATACGTTCACACGCGCCAACGGCGAGCGGCGCCTCCGGCTATACCCGAAGTTCTACGACGCGCCGGGCGAGGCAAAACCCGACTGGTGGATCATGGCTCAACTCGGCAAGCGAATGGGCTTCGACGGCTTCGACTGGGAGAATTCCAACGACGTGCTCGAGGAAGCCGCGCGGAATTCACGGGGCAGCCGAAAAGACTTCTTCATGGTCAAGGTCGCCGCCCAGCGCGAGGGCAAGACCCTGCACCAGAAGTTCGCCGAGTTCGGCACGGACGGTATCCAGGGACCTGTATTCATGAAGGCCGACGGTTCGCTGCAAGGCTGGAAACGTCTCCATGACACGACGGCGACGCTGCCTGAGGACGGGCCGGCGGGTGCCAACGTGTTCGGCAAGAACCTGACGCGTTTCAAGTCGCAGACCGGCAAGTGCAACATCCAGAAGGCGCCGTGGTCGCTGTTCTCGGACTACTGGGAGTGGCTCAAGCCGCGCGACGACGAACTGTGGGTCACGTCAGGCCGCATCAATGAGCGGTGGCAGTCTGGCTATGACGACCGCCGGCGTCCCTACATCGTGCAGCGGTGGCCTGAAAACTGGGTCGAAATACACCCGGATGACGCCAAGGCGCGGGGCATCGAGTCGGGAGACTACGTCATGCTGTTCTCCGACCGGATCCCAGAGCAGGTGGACACCATTGTCGGCGTGGAAGGCGACGACTTCCAGTTCACCAAGCTGCTGGAGAACGGTCACATCAAGCTGTCTCGAGCCGCGATCACGGCAGTCGTCATCGTCACGCCCGCCGTCAAGAAGGGTGTGGCCTATATGGACTTCCTGCACACGTCCCAGCCGGCGAATGCCCTTGCAGGCCGCGTCGTCGACTGGATCAGCGGTAACTACAACTACAAGATGGGCATCGGCAAGGTGAAGAAGATCGGGGTCTCTCCTTACAAGAATGACTTCCGCTCCATGTCCTTCGCCAGACGCGATATCGCCTGACAAGTGAACTCCGGGGGGGACGCGGCAGTCGGCCGGGTCCCTCGCGCACGTCGTCAGAAAACAGGGTTGGCACTGCCATGAACGCGCCTGAACCAAGCACCTCGCGAACCGGGACAACTCGCAGGGCAACGCGAGAGGAAGTGGCCAGGGCACTGTCCTCCGTCCTGGCATCCGGCAATGATCTTGAAAAATGCCTTGCTGCCCAAGGCCTTGGCAAAATCGGCTCAACCTTGGCGGAAGATGCGCTGACCGCCGCATTGCGCGATCCCGATGAAGACGTGCGCATCGATGCGGCGGCCGCAATCGCGGCGATCCGTATCGGGTCGGCCGTGCCGGTAATGATCGAGAACATCGCACAGGACCCCACAGTCGACGGGAAACTTGCGGTTATCGAGGCGGTCGGCCAACTCGGAGCGAATGAGGCCGCACCCCTGCTGCGCAAACTGGTCGAGGGTCTCGCGGAGGACGATGTCGCCTGGGACGAACAGGAGATGGCCGAGAGCGGCGCTGACGACTGGCTGGAGATTCAGCTCAAGGCCGTCGAGGCCCTCGGGCGTATCGGAGCCCCGGAAGCCGTCACCGAGATCAGCGCTGCGATGACAGACGAGTTCGGCCAGGACCTGATCAGACAGGGCCTTACGGCCCTTTCCGGCATGGGGCCGGACGGACTCGCTGTCGTCATGACCTATCTCGAATCTGACGTTGACCGGCACAGACGGATCGCGACATCCGTGCTGTCCAGATGCGCCGGATCTGCGCTCGCCGGCGTCGCGGCACGACTTTTGAAGGACCCGGATCCGCAGGTTCGACTCATTGCCCTGGAGGCTCTGGAAGACAACGACCCGCTTCTCGAGACTTGCGTTGATGACACTGATGAAAGCGTCAGAGCGGAAGCGGTAGCGAGGCTCCTGGCCGCCAGTCCGGAAAGGCTCGAAACGTTTCTGGAAGACGACAGCGACGTGGTCTGTGCCGCCGCGATCAAGTGTTACGCTGGCGCGGACGATCGACCGGCCGTCGACGGTCTGGCCGACAGGCTGTGCGACTGGCTCGATCATCGCTCTCCGGCACTTGCGATGGCTATAGCCGAAGCGCTGCCGCAGATTGCGCCTGAGCAATCCGTCGAACCTCTTCGCACGCTCGCTACGCGCCGGGGTGCGGAGGGCATGGTCAGGCGTGCGGCGATCAGGGCGCTCTCCAGGCTTGATCCTCAGATCACGATCGAAACACTGGTCAAGATCGCACGGGACCCGCTGCGGCCGATCCGGCTGGAGGCGGTTGGCGGCTTGGCTCGGATCGCCAAGTCCGCCGAACCGGAAGATCGGAAAACCGCCGGCCGCATTCTGCTCTCGGCCCTCGCCGGGTCGTTGGTCCTGCCACCCGAGGAAGATGGCGAAGAAGCAGACGAAGACGCGGACACCCCGTCAGCGGAGCCCTTCGGTCAGCGCGCCGCCAAGGAAGACGACGCAGCCAGCGCGAAACGGATTCGGATCGACCGCGAAGGAAACATCGTCCCGCAGGAGGTCCGCGACGACGCCGAGGATGCAGAAGGCGTTGGCATCGCGAAAGAGGACGACGAAGAGACTGACGCGTTTCCGGTGTCGACACTCGACTCCCTGCAGGACGGCCTTTCCGGACCGGCGGCAGAGGCGGCGGATGACGGACTGAAGCTTTCCGAACAGGATCTCAGCTTTCTCGAGCTGGCGCAGGGACGCAAAGGCAAGCGGATCCTTTCGCCGGAGAAGGCAACGCCGGCCCATACGGACGTCCGCGTCCTGGCCGCACGAACGCTCGGCGATATTGCCTCGAAAGAAGTCGTTGACGCTCTGGTCGCAGCTCTGGATGAGAGCGACGATGAACTGAGGCACGCGGCCGCTGCATCACTGACATCGCAACTCGCCACAGCCGGAACCCTGCGCGACGAGACTATTCCCGATTTGATCCGGCACCTCCGAGACAAGGATGCGACGGTCAGGCTCTGGCTCACCCGGGCAGCCGCCGGCGCCGGGTCAAGCGCCCTGCTCGAAGCGCTCCGCGAAAGACTGGACGACGATGACCCGGTCATACGTGCCGCGGCGGTTATCGGCATGTCGCGTGGCGAAGAGGCGTTCGACCCCCGGTCATTTCTTCAGGATGCCGACATGACTGTCCGCCAGAGTGCAGGGCAAGCTCTCGTCGAGCGAACCGGCGCGGATGCCTGTGGCCCGCTGATCGACCTTGCATTCGGCAACGGCGGCGTCGACAGGCTGAATGCCGCGCGCCTCCTGCTGCAGGCGGACCCCGAGGCTGCAGGTGCCGCGGTGATCGAAAGGCTGAACACCGCCACCACCGCGCTCGAACGACGGATCGCGATCGAGGTGCTTTCGGAAGTCCAGGCGGGCAGATAATCGAAACCGCACAGATGTCGTCCACGGTTGAGGGCCGGGTTGCGTCGACGCTGACGGTGTCGACCAGGTAGACTCCGGCCGTTTCGTTCACACCTCTCGTCGAAGACGTATCCGAATTCCGCCGCGGTCCCGCCTTCCGCCGGACCGATTTTACGTGCGGTTCAACGACCATCGCTGCCCACCGCATTTTTGACTTCACCGCCTGAACCGGTGATAGGCTCGGCCCTGGAAGCGAACGGGTCGGCATTCATGCTCCTGGCCCTCGATCCCGATGCGACAGGTTTCGTCTCGGTCTACCCCACCTTTCCAGGCGAGAACCTGAAAGCGCTGGCCTGAGACGGCTCCGAGTAAGAAAAGCCCTCGGGCTCAGGCGAACCGAATGAGAGAATTGCCACAGCAGTCAAAGCCGGCAGCGGCCAGGATAAGCCCGGAGTTCCAACAAGCCACCTGATGACCGGAATTCACAGTCAACTGCGGAGGGTATTTTCATGTTCCTGAAAACAATAGATGAAAGCGAGGCCACCGGCCGTGTCGCGGAGATCTACGCGGAAGAGAAGGCCGCACTGGGTTTCGTCATGTCGGCCACGGAATGCTGGACGACGCGGCCTGACATGCTGCCTTTGTGGGAGGAATTCTACGGCGCTGTGAGAGGGAATTTCTCACTGCCTTCGAGAGACTGGCGCCTCATCACCTTTGTCGCCGCGAAACAGGTGCCGTCAACCTACTGCTCTCTGGTCTACGGCAAGCAATTGGCTGAAGATTTCGGATCGCAGGACAAGGTTCATTCCCTGCGGCGCGACTTCCGGTCCGCCGGCCTGGACGAACGCGATACTGCGATGCTTGCCTACGCCGACAAGGTCGCCACCGACGCGTCCAAAGTGACCGAGGACGACATTGACGGACTTCGCAAAGCCGGTTTCACGGATGTTCAGATCGCCGACATCGCACTCTGCGCCTCGATCAGGTGTTTCTTCGCCCGCTATGTCGATGCCACTGGCGCTGCGCCGGAAGCGGTCTTCGTCGCCGAGGACGACGATTTCCGCCAGGCACTTGCCGTCGGCCGCAAGGTGTGAGGAGAGATACGGCCGGACGTGGCCGATCCCTTCCCGGCCCGCCCTCCCGAAGCCGGAAACATTACGACTTCAGGGCGATCAGCCCCGCACCGGCAATCAGGACCATTCCCGCCAGTGTCGTCGCTGAGGGCGGCTCGGCAAAGATGACAAGGCTCCAGAACGCCGCGAAGACGAGATAGCTGTAGTCGAAGGTCGCCACGACGACCGGCGACGCCGTCTGGTAGGCCTGCGCCAGGGTCATGCCAATTGCGACGATGAGAATGGCAAGCACTCCGATCAGAAGCAGGCCTGAGGGTTCAAGGGGGACCCACGGGCCGAGCATGAACGGATAGACAACAGCGGGTTGCCAGACAGCGATGACAACGGAGGCAAGCAGGCCGGCGAGCAGGAGCGCAACGTTGAGCATCAGCGCCAGCGACATCGGTGCCTCGTGGACACACTTCGTCCGCGTGAGGATCGCTGCAACCGCATAAAAGAATCCGGAGAGCACCGGCAGGACGGCGAGTGCCGTGAAGCCATCCGTGCCCGGCCGCAGGATAACGAGAACCCCAAGAAAGCCGAGGAACACGGCCAACCAGCGCCGTGGCCCGACGACCTCCCCGGCAGTCAGCACCGACAACAGAGTGATAAAGAGCGGGCCGGTGTAAAACGCGGCAGCGACGACCGCGAGACTGAGCACAGGCACGGCCGCATAGATACAGACATACATCAGTACGAGAGCGAGCGACCTTAACGCCGCCCAGCCGGGATGACGGGGTATCAACCGACCGGATCCACCTGCCCTCAAGCCCAGGACCCCGAGAACGGGTATCGCCAATGCGGAACGAAGAACGAAGATCTGCCAGAGCGAAAGGTCGGTGCTGCTGTATTTGATGATCGCATCCTGCAGGGACATCAGGAAAACGGCGATAACGATCATCGCCACACCGAATAGCGGCCGGTCCCGCCGGACCGTCGTCGCATCTGACACCATGGCGCCACCTCCTGTTCATTCGAGGCCGACGCTAGAGTTGTTGGAATTATCTGTATATGCTCATTTTTAGAAAGATATTCATGAGCAAAATCGAATAATGAAACGCATTGCACTCAATGGCCTTGACGTATTCCTCGCAATTGCACGGCACGGGTCATTCAGCGCCGCCGCACAGGCCCTGGGCATCGGCCCGCCCGCGGTCAGCCATCAGTTGAAGGTATTTGAACAACGCCTTGGCGTCGATCTGTTTTCC